>NZ_CAXAOJ010000009.1:0-353158 GCF_963970945.1 Pseudomonas sp. RA_5y_Pfl1_P24
TCATCGCCGAACACCACGCGGACCGCCACCGCAGTTACCTCTACGAACCCGACAGCTTCCGTCCGTTGGCGCTGCTGGAAGGCTTCGGCCCAAAAGACACCAAGCCCTACCACTACCAACTCGACCACCTCGGCACCCCACAGGAACTCACCGACCCGGATGGCGAAATCATCTGGTCCGCGCATTACCGCGCCTACGGCGAAATCAGCCGCCTGGACATAGGAAAAGTCGACAACCCGCTGCGCTTCCAAGGCCAGTACTTTGACCAGGAAAGTGGGCTGCATTACAACCGCCATCGCTACTACAATCCGGATGTTGGCCGCTACCTGACGCCGGATCCGGTGAAGCTGGCGGGTGGGATCAATGCGTACCAGTACGTGCCCAATCCCACGGGGTGGATAGATCCGCTGGGCTTGAACACATGTCCGGGTGGGGGTATCTGTAAACCTGTTACTACCGTTGATGAACCATCCGCGAAAGCAAAAACCAATAAAGCAGAACCTCAACCACCTCAAACAACTGATGACGAGGACTATTTATTTCGAGGGGACAGAAAGCATCCGGATGAAGTTTTTGCAAAGGGTTTCAAAAGCAAGGGGGAAAGCAACGACCTGTATCTGCACGCAATAAATAGCAACGATCCTCCGAGCAACTTCATAAGCACTTCGCCTTCTAGGGCCGCCGCAACCGACTTCGCAACTGGGTACGGTACGAGACAAGGATATTTATATGTTATAAAAAGCATATCGGGACACGATGTCAGTTTGGAACTCGGAAAATCAAATCCATTTCCTAACGAAAAAGAATTCGCAGTCCACCACAAAATACATCCAGAAGATGTTTTGGGTGTAACACTTGTGAAGCCTGACGGCAGCTACGTAGGGTATTCAATACCAAACCCGAACAGGAAATAAAATGCAAATCCAAAAAATAAAAGCAGTCATCGACAATAAACGCACGGAAGTTACAGTCAAGTATGATCAAGACAAGCTAATCATGACTTTTTCAGAAGCTGATAATTTTAAAAAAATTTATCAAGGTAAAGATATTTATATCTGCCTAGCAAAAATCAGGTCAGAGTTCCCTCACATAACGTTCCTGTGTAAAGGCGCAAAAATAAACGTCATGCCGTCAAGAATGGCCTCACAAATGAGCGCAGGTCTCGTCGCATATGAAATAACCTTAGGTAAACAAGCGACCCAGAACGACATAGTCAAACTATTTGATTACGAAGAAAACAACCTCACAAACGACCCACAAGAACAGATTAATTTCTTTAAAAAGTGGTTAAAGTCATTAGGCGCAGAAGATTACGAGAAATTCGACTAAGTTCCTCCTTATAAATATGAAATAACATTAAACTTTCAGACCTATACGAACCGTGTGGCGAGCGAGCTTGCTCGCGTTGGGCTGCGAAGCGGCCCCAGTCAGGGTAATGGAGTTTCTTCAGGTGGTTAGGCATCGCCTGTTGTGGGGCTGCTCTGCAGCAGCCCAGCGCAGGGCAAGCCTGCTCACTACAATAGCGTGATAACCACGGCAGACCTGTTCGCCAGACAAAGCTGACTCACCATCCCTCTTTCAACATCCGCAACTCCAGATGCTGCAACAGCATGATGGTCTTCCCGTCCGCAATCTCTCCGCTTTGCACCATCGCCAGCGCTTGCTCAAAGCCAAGCTCCAGCACCTCGATATCCTCGCCCTCTTCTTCCAGCCCGCCGCCGCTGCCAACCCGATCCCCCGGTTGATATTCACCGATGAAAAAGTGAATCCGCTCCGTCACCGAGCCCGGGCTCATGAACGCCGCATAAACCTTCTCCACATGCCCCACGCGATAACCGGTTTCTTCTTCCGCTTCCAGGCGAATACGTTCTTCGGGACTGGCATTGTCGAGCAACCCCGCCGCCGCTTCGATCAGGTATCCGTGGTAATCATTGACGAACGTCGGCATCCGAAACTGGCGAATCAACAACACGGTGCGCCGCTCGCGGTTGTACAGCAGGATGGTCGCGCCATTGCCGCGGTCGTATACCTCGCGGGTCTGGGCTTGCCAGCTGCCGTCGCGGCGGCGCAGGTCGAAGCTGTATTTTTTCAGCAGGTACCAGTTTTCCGAGAGTGTCTCTTCTGCGGTGATGCGAACGGGGCTGTTATCCATGATCGGTTTTCTCAAGAAAGTGTCTGCGTTTGTTTGATGCGACCCCAGGCGGCAGCGACTTCTTCTGCGCTTCGGGCTTTGATTCGGGCCAAATCACGGGGGTATTCCACACCGGGATTTTCCGTAAAGCGCGTGGCGGTGAATTGCCCGTTGCTGGCGCGCAGAATGTAACCCGTGTCGTCGCACTGCGTTGATGCAAGGAACACAACCCCCGGCGTCACCCACTCCGGCTTGAGTTCATCCGGTTCTTCGGTCACGCCCCACATGCGCGTCTTGGCGACCGGCGAGATCGCATTGACTCTGATCCCCGCATCAAAGCCTTCATGGCTCAACGCGTTCATCATCCCCAGTTGCGCCATCTTGCCTGCGCTGTAGGCCACCAGGCCGGTCTGTTCATATTGCGCATACATGGCGCGGTCGGAGGATGCGCGGCGCAGATGAACGCAGCAGATGCGGCCAGGCGTGCTTGCACAACCAGAGTGGTGCGTAGAGGTTGATATCCATGGCACGTTGCAGGAACGCAACGTCGATGTCGGCGATGTTCTGGTAACCCACCCAGCCCGCGTTGTGAATCAGGATATCGAGTTGGCCGAATGCCTCGATGGCGAACGCAACCAGTTGTTGGCAGCCCTCGTTCGTGGACAAGTCACCGCCATGGCCGATAACAGTCAAGCCTTCGGCCTGCAAGGCCTCTGCCGCCGACTGCACCACCGAGGCATCGCTGCCTGAGCCGGCGTTGTCGGCGCCGATATCGCTGATCACCACTTGCGCGCCGCCTTGGGCCAGTGCCCGTGCATAGCTGAGTCCCAACCCGCGTGCGCCGCCAGTGACGATTGCGGTTTTGCCTGTGAAATCCATGTGCTTGCTCTCCTGTTCGGCCCCACCCTAACAATCCGTGCACGCATTGTTCAATGCTGTAACACTTTGCAAGCAATCCGCGTGGACGGCTGTCGAATTAATTCCTGCCTGTGTGGGCCATCTGGTAAAAACCCTGCTTCACCTTTTCTCTGGAAACTTCATGCCCTCTCGTTTTTTCTCGCGCCTGAGCCTGCGCTGGTTTCCGCTGTTGTGCATGACGTTGTTGATCGTAGGCCTGCCGGTGGGGTGCACCGTGCTGCAGCACAAGGAACGCGAACTGGTGTTTCGCATCGAGCCAGGTACCGCCAGCTGGTACAGCGGCTTACCTAAGGCCGTGCAGGAGTTCGAACTCAAACCCGCCAGTTTCAAATCGGGGCAGAACATACATGGCTGGTGGTACCCGGCGGACAAGAAGGACGCACCCGCGATCCTCTACCTGCACGGCGTACGCTGGAACCTCACCGGGCAACTGTTTCGCATCGAGCAATTGCACGCCCTGGGCTACTCGGTGCTGGCCATCGACTACCGCGGTTTCGGCCAGAGCCACGGCGAGCTTCCGTCAGAAACCAGCGTGTATGAAGACGCTCGAATTGCCTGGGAACGCTTCCAGGTGCTGCAACCTGACCCCAGCAAACGCCTGATCTACGGGCACTCCCTGGGCGGCGCGGTGGCCATCGACCTGGCCGCCGAGTTAGGCAAACAAACACCACTGCCAGTTCGCGGCTTGGTGATTGAATCCACCTTTACCTCGCTGGCAGATGTAGCCACGGCGGTGGCCAATAGTTCGTTGCCGGTGCGCTGGCTGCTGTCGCAGAAATTCGACTCCATCGACAAGATTGCCGATATCCATATGCCGTTGCTGGTGGTGCATGGCCTAGACGACCGCTACGTGCCGCCGCGTTTCAGCCAACAATTGTTTGAAGCCGCCCAGGAACCCAAACGGCTGTTATTGGTACCCGGCGCCAGCCATAACAACAGCATGAGCCTGGGCGGTCGCAGTTATGGCCAGGCGTTGGACAAACTGATGCAAGCGAAGATGCCACCCCAGGTTGTCACGCACGCCACAGGCCGCAACGGCGAGTCTTGAAAACACATTCCGGCACTGGATTCGCGCTTGCCTGTCAAGCGCAAACCCAGCCCATGCTGGGCCAAGTCAGAAGTTGATCAAATATTGATCTTGGCTTAAATCGCCAACCCTGTCGGGGCTTCGCAAAGTTATCCACAGAGATACCCACGGTTTTCGTGGACAACTCTTTTCATATTTTTACGTTTTTTTTGCTCAATAAAAGTTTTCTGGAAATGTGCCGGGCAACAAAATCTCGCGATTCACATCGCGTATATCGTTATACCCACACAGCGCCATCGACACGTCCAACTCACGGGCGATGATTTCAAGTGCCTTGGTCACGCCCGCCTCGCCCATCGCACCCAGGCCATACAAATGCGGCCGACCGATCATGGTGCCCTTTGCACCCAACGCCATCGCCTTAAGCACGTCTTGGCCAGAACGAATGCCGCCGTCGAGCCACACTTCAATACGCTCTCCCACCGCCTCCACGATTGCCGGCAGTTGGCTGATGCTCGACGGCGCGCCATCCAGCTGGCGACCGCCGTGATTGCTCACCACCAGTGCATCGGCGCCGGAACTCGCAGCCAGGCGCGCATCTTCTACATCGAGAATGCCCTTGATGATCAACTTGCCGCCCCAGCACTTCTTGATCCACTCCACATCGTCCCAGCTCAGGCGCGGGTCGAATTGCTGGGCCGTCCAGGAAGACAGTGAACTCATGTCCGCCACACCTTTCACATGCCCGACGATATTGCCGAAACCACGGCGCTTGGTGCCCAGCATGCCCATCACCCAACGCGGCTTGGTGGCCATGTTGAGGATATTCGGCAGGGTCAGCTTG
This sequence comes from Pseudomonas sp. RA_5y_Pfl1_P24, assembly GCF_963970945.1. Taxonomy (NCBI): domain Bacteria; kingdom Pseudomonadati; phylum Pseudomonadota; class Gammaproteobacteria; order Pseudomonadales; family Pseudomonadaceae; genus Pseudomonas; species Pseudomonas sp. RA_5y_Pfl1_P24. Next base: position 4,921 of record NZ_CAXAOJ010000009.1, read on the forward strand.
GGCGGTGCCGAGAGGCCGTTGATCAAGTCCTTGTGGCGTTGCCCGAGTATCTGCAGGTCGAGGGTCAGCACCAACGCATCCACGCCGGCAGCCTTGGCGCGCTCGATCAAGTGTTCGATAAAAGCGCGATCGCGCATCACATACAACTGGAACCAGAACGGCTGGCCGACGTGTTCAGCGATGTCTTCCAGGGAGCAGATACTCATGGTCGACAAGGTGTAGCGCAGGCCAAACGCGGCAGCCGCGCGGGCGGTCAGGATCTCGCCATCGGCATGCTGCATGCCGGCCAATCCGGTCGGCGCCAGCGCCACCGGCATGGCCATGTCCTGGCCGATCATGCTGGCACGGATCGAGCGCTCGTCGATATTGCGCGCCACCCGCTGGCGGAATTTGATGCTGGCAAAATCGCTTTCATTCGCCCGGTAGGTACTCTCAGTCCAGGAGCCGGAGTCGGCGTAGTCGTAGAACATCCGTGGGACACGTTTTTGCGCGAGCTTGCGTAAATCTTCGATGGTTGTAATCAACGACATCTAAGTCACCTCTCCCTGAACTGAACAGTGAGAGTAACCGCCCATCGGCTGCTCAACCAGCCATTGCGTTTATATCGGCAGACGCATAATCTTGCATAAACACGCAAAATGACGCAAAACCATGCACAACACTCATCACGCCATTGACCTGCCTTCTTTGCGCAAACAGAAGATCCTGTTGTTGCTGGAACGCGACGGCAAAGTCACCGCCTCGGAATTGGTGGACCACTTTGCCGTATCCCAAGACACCATCCGCCGGGACCTCGGCGAACTCGCCGCCGCCGGTCTGTTGCAACGCGTGCACGGCGGCGCCCTGCCTCGGCCCAAGGACACTGGCAAAGACTTTTTCACCCGCGTTGGCGAAACCAACGAGGCCAAGCGCCGCCTCGCCCGACTGGCGGCCGACCGCGTGCAAGATGGCCAGATCGTGCTGTTCGATTCCGGGTCCACAACGCTGCAGATCGCGCAGTCATTACCCCGCTCGATTCGCCTGACCGTGGTCACAACGTCGCCCTTGATCGCCATCGCATTGGCCGACCACCCCGATGTAAAAGTGATCCTCACCGGTGGCCAACTCAACCCCGCGACGCTCTCCACCAACGGCCACGAAACTGTGCGCCTTATCCAAAGCATAAAGGCCGACCTGCTGTTTACCGGGGTGTGCGCGCTGCATCCGCAAGTGGGCATCAGCTCGCTGCATTTTGATGAAGTGGCGGTCAAGCAAGCCTTGCTCGACAGCGCCTCCCATGTAGTGGCGGTGACCATGGCGGACAAGCTCGGTGCGGTGGAGCCCTTTGTGGTGGCGCCCTGCAGCCGCATTCATACGCTGATTACCGAATGGCATGTGCCGAGTGTGGAGGCGTATGAGCAGTTAGGCTTGGAAGTGTTGCGAGTAGAGGTCGAGTAGGGACAAGGCGTCGGGCGTCGCATGCCCGCTGGCGGTATTGTCGAAGATGCACCACGTGGGAGTGCCGGCGTTGGTAGCCTGAACCAATGCCTGCGCAAATGCCTGCACTCGCTCAGAGCCATAAGCACTGTGATAGATACGCGGTGATCCATGCAGGCGCCAATAAATCACGCCCCGCCAACCGCCGGGCAAGGCTCCGGTTTCAATCACAGCAGGATCAGCGGCAACCCTGCCAATTTCAAAATCCTGCAACATTACCTCAGCTGCGAGCCAGGTAGCGTAACGCGGCTCAAGCACCCGCATTGAAGCGTGACGCATAGCGCTGCAAATGCGTGCCCTCGGCCACAAATGCCGGCCAATGCTCACGCGGTAAACTCCAGCCCGCGCATCCCACAAAAAGCGACGTGGTTAAAACAGCACCGGCGCCGCATCACGCATGAAAATCTCGATGGTTTTAGGTCCTACGCCGTCGAATTCCCCGAGGCGCTTTTCAAACGCCTGGCGGTCTTTACTGGCACTGCGCATCTGGGTGAGCTTGCCAGCGTACTCGGCATTCAGCTTGGCACTGAGGTCCAGCAAGCGCTGCGCGGTGGTTTCGTCGTAACGCACGTAGTGAGCACGCCCTAACATGACGACCAATTCCCGTGAAGTGCAGTGCTGCAACTTGCGTGCAGTGTCGCGACCTTGTTCTTCAACGATCACCTTGTAGGCCTGCGCAGCGATTGGCGCCTGAATCCGCTTGCCCATCAAGAAGCTGGCGATAAACCATTTGAACAGGCTAGCGTCATCGTCAGGCTTGAGCTCGATGCCCAACTCAGGCGCGGTAATCGCCCGAGCCATGGCTAGTGCCCCAACTTGCTCTCGGCTTTGTCGGCCTGCTCGTTAATCGCATCGGTCTGGCGCTCGGTCTCTTTGATCGAAGTCGGTGTCAGCACTTTATCGATGGTTTCGGTCTTGGGGTTCGGACGGTCCAGAGTCTGCCCCTTGGATGGCTGTTCAATGCCTTTCTGCACGTTTTCTGAGCTGATCGGGTCTGGGGTTTTGTCAGCGTTTTTGTGATCGGTCATGGTCAATCTCCTGGCAGTTCCAGCCCGCAAAAATCCGCGGGCACCTAAGCAGCAGAGGCCACTGAATTTCGATAGTTCAAGAATTCAACCGGGCACGGCCACTGGCGAAATAAGCGCGAATTAAATTAAACCTTTTGCACAGCCACCCCCTCAACACTCAGGTAACGGCATCACGCCACCTTTAAGGAGCCACACCATGACTACTCAGTTAATGAAACAAATGGGCCTGACCTTCGTACTGGTTGCAGGCTCAATTTCGATCGCCATGGCGGCAACGTCCAATAGCTTTGTCGACAATGCGGCCGAAGGTGGCATCACCGAAATCGAAGCGGGCAAGCTGGCCCTGCAAAAGAGCAGTTCGGCTGATGTGAAGACCTTTGCCCAACACATGGTGACTGAACACACCAAGGCGAATCAGGAACTGGCGACCCTGGCTAAAAAGCTCGACATCGAAGTACCGGATGATGCTGCCCTGACGGATAAGGCTAAGAAAGCCATCCTGGAAATGCGCGACGAATCGTTTGACGAGGCCTACGCCAACAATCAGGTCGCCGCCCATGAAAAAACCGTCGAGCTGTTCAAGAAAGAATCCATGTCTTCGGACAATGCCGAGTTGAAGGCCTTCGCCACCAAGACTCTGCCAACCCTTGAAGCTCACCTGAAGGCCGCCAAGGATCTGCAAGCCAAATACGCCAAGTAACCCCACGACTCAGGAGGCACTCGAACATGAGCTCGCAACTCAACGGCAAGAACATCCTCATCATCACCTCCAACACGGGTATCGAACGCGACGAACTGCTTAAGCCCCTGGAAGCGCTGCGCGGTTTTGGCGCTACGGTGACCCATGGATCCAGTGAGGGCGGCACCACCCAGACGTTTGTCGGCGACACCGAAAAGGACCGCACCGTAGAGTCGGACGCCAAGCTGTCCGAACTGTCCGGGGCGGACTTCGATGCCCTGGTAATCCCCGGTGGCACCGTCAATGCCGACACCTTGCGCCAGGATGCAGCTGCCTTAACGTTGATCAACGAATTCGTCACGGCGGGTAAAACCGTGGCGGCGATCTGCCACGGACCATGGGCTCTGATCGATGCGGGCGTGATCGAGGGCAAGACCCTGACCTCGTATAAGAGTGTGCGCACCGACTTGGTCAATGCCGGCGCGGCGGATTGGGTCGATGCCGAGACCAAGACGTGCACAGCCAATGGCTGGACGCTGATTACCTCGCGCATGCCGGACGACTTGCCGGCGTTCAACGACACGATTGCCAAGGCTGTCGCAGGCTGAACAGGTGGCTTTGAACGCAAACAGGCGCCCAATGGGCGCCTGTTTTTTTACCTCTGTTTTAGCCTCGATGCTGCTCGGGCATCTCACGTTTCGGCCCGAACATTGCCCATGCAATCAACCCAAACAGCGGCACAAAGATCAGGATTATCAGCCACAACCCCTTAGTCTCCCAGCCACTCGTGCTGCGCAACACAACGTTAATCGCCCACAGTTCTGCGAGCAGCAAAATCACGGCCAAACCGATCCAGATATATTCTAATTGCATGAGTCACCTCCTGAGGTCTTGTGCATTAGGTCAAGCATCGGCGCTGAGGGTTCATTTAAATTACCTGCAACGGCTAATACGCCCGCCATTCATGGTGGAATGCAACCCTCCACGCAGGCAACCATGCAAGCTGCACGACAACCGGCCCGTTATCTAGCCGCTAACCGCATGATTTATTTAAATATTCAGAAAAGGCTCAGCTTGGTACACCTGATGCAATGTCTCCTCAAGACGAGGCGTGCAATTCGACACGCCTGATTCTCCCGTGAGGTGTCACCCATGAATGCCATTGACCTGCTTAAAGCCGACCACGAACGCGTGAAGGCCCTGTTGACTCAATTGAGTGAGTCAACCGAACGCGGGGTTAAAAAGCGCACTGAGCTACTGGCCAAGCTGGAAGCAGAAATCAGCCTGCACACCAAGCTGGAAGAAGAGATTCTGTACCCGGCTTTCAGAAAGGCCGGTGGCAAGGAACAGGACATCATGTACCACGAAGCCAAGGAAGAGCATCGCACCGTCGACTCGCTGGTGCTGCCTGACTTGAAGCAGACTGAGCCTTCGACAACAGAGTTTTCCGGCCGCGTCAAAGTGGTCAAGGAGTTGCTGGAGCACCATATCGAAGAAGAGGAAACCGAGATGTTCCCCCAGGCTAAAAAACTGCTGGGTAAGGCGCTGCTGGAAGAGTTGGGCGCTGAAATGGAAGCCATGAAGGCCGCGCATAAAAAGGCGCAGTCGGCCAAGCCAATGGCGGCTTGATCGGAGCATGACCGAAGCCTGGACGTGATCCAGGCTTCGGGGCTGTTTCTGGATGTACCCACCCGATAGGGGATTGCGTCATGCAGACCAGATCGTCCCAACGGATTTTTCTTATCGTCGGCCTCTCAGCCTTGCTCGCCGGCCCCGCCCTCGCCGCCTTTGGTGATAACCCCGAGCCTGCCGCTAACGCCTTGACTGGCGACAGAGACGCCGGTTCCGCCCTGCCGCCTGGGACCTACCCCAGCAGCCCCTCAGACAGCGACAAAAAAACCAAAGCCACCGACAGACCGCCGAGCAAGCGGGCTAAGCCCGCCGATAGCCATAGAGACAGCCAGGAAGCACCCCGCACAGGCAGTTGACGGTTCATCCGTGACCGGTGACGGGTGCTTGGAGTGAAGCGGAAAAGGCTCGACCATAGGCGACTCCTTACCGGCGGACGACGCTCACACCCGACCTCCTTGATCGGCATCGCGCCTTGATGCAGATCAAGGCGGAGCTGTTGGGACGCGCTCGGCAGCCGCTCAAGGCACCGGCAACCACCCACTGAAGTCACACGACGCTTTCAACGGGCTCCAGGCAAAATCCCAGGGTGGCGGTGGCAGCGCCGGGTGCTCGGTCCCGGTACGCTGAGCGTGTTTCCAATCGAAAACCCGCGACGACTGCCAGGCCAGGACCACACCCTGGGCCTGGCTTTCGTCCGTATTGACCCAGCCCGCGGCCGCCGCCGCCATGAACGCCTCGATCGGCTCATCATCGATCTGCGCCCCATAGACCGAGCCCAGCAGCCAGCGGCAGACATTCAAGTGGTAGGTCCAATCCAGCGGCGGCCGGTTGCGATAGGCCCAGGTCATGAAGCTGCGAAACAGGTTGAGGCCCTCGGGCGGGTCGAGTTTGAGCAGCGCCGGGCAGATATCGAACAGGGTGTGCCAATAGGGCAAAAGGCGCGCATCCAGATGCACGAAGTTACGCGAATTACTGGGGTATTCAGGCGGAACAGGTTCCGCGCGCAGGCGACGGGACGCCTTGCTGACCAGGCGGCTGGCGCCTGCAGGCAGTAGGAGGTTCATGAAACGCACTCACAGTCATGACGATGGAGCGCCTCCTGGTTTCAGGAGGCCCCGGGGCGGACGTCAGAATGCAGGTGAAGCGCGGGGGTTCGCCGAGGGCCAGGAATAACGCGGCGGCGCCTTGTTGCGTCGTTCATGGGCCGGACGTGGCGTTCGTCCCAGGCCTAACAGCCAGGCCAGGCCGACCAGAAACACCAGCGCAAGCGTCAACGCATTGCAAACTGGGCAAGCAAAGTAGTTCGAGATGTTGCTGGAAGACGGGCTGCCCAACCCGTTGTCGGAAACTGGCGCCTGGCTGCCATCCACCGAACAGAACGCCCCGCCGACGCCATTGAGTGTCTGGCCCATCATCTGTCCATGACCCAAACCGCAGACGAACAGGTTCATCAGCACGCAAAAGTACAGGGCCCAGGCGATCAGTGAACGGTCGGGGTGGCTCAATTTCATGGCGGCGACTCTACCACCAGAGCCACAAAAGGATGAAGCACGGCACGCCCCTGTGACAGAACGTCGCAGATTACGTGTCGCCGCCAGGGTTGGTAGACTTGGCGCCCTCCTCCTTTACTCCTTTTCAAAGCCTGATGTGTAGATCCAGAGCAATGCAGGCGTTTCACAGGACGCACCGTCGATGAGTACGCTATTCACCCGCCGCAAAGTGCTGACCGGCATGGGCCTTCTGGGCCTGGGCAGCCTGCTGGGCGGCTGTGACTACAGCCCCAAGCTGAACTTCAAGTACGGCAAGGACTTGAGCGACAAGATCATGGGTCGCACCTTCAAGCTCAAGAACACCGCCGGCGAAACCGTCACCCTCAGTTCGTATCGTGGCCTGATGCCGGTGGTGTTCTTTGGTTTCACCCAGTGCCCGGCCGTGTGCCCGACCACCCTGGCGCGTGCCGCCCAGGCCAAGAAGCTGATGGGCCGCGACGGCGAAATCATGCAGGTGGTGTTTATCACCCTGGACCCGGAACGCGACACCCCCGAGATTCTCGACAAGTACGTCAAGGCCTTCGATCCCAGCTTCGAAGCGCTGTATGGCACCCCGGAAGAAATCGCCGTGGCCGCCAAGGAATTCGGCATCTTTTATGAAAAGATCCCCGCCGGCGACACCTACACCCTGTCCCACACCGCCACCAGCTTCGTGTTCGATACCCGTGGCAACCTGCGCCTGGGCCTGCGGGCATCCCTTACCGCTAAAGAGTGCGCAGAAGACCTGCTCACCGTCATGGAGGTCTGCTAATGACTGCCGTTCAACACCTCAAACGCCTGACGTTCGGCCTGACCCTGCTCGGCCTCGCAGCGCACGCCAGCGCCCAGGTGCAAGTGACCGACGCCTGGGTGCGCGCCACCGTGCCGGGCCAGCCTTCCAGCGGTGCGTTCATGACCGTCACGGCCGACAGCGACAGCCAACTGCTGAGCGTGGCCTCGCCCGTGGCCAAGGACGTGCAGATCCATGAAATGAGCATGAAGGACGACGTGATGCGCATGGGCCCGGTGGATTCGGTGGCACTGCCTGCCGGCAAAGCCGTGACCCTAGACCCCAACGGTTACCACGTGATGCTGATGGGCCTGACCGGCCAGATCAAGGAAGGCGACCAGGTGCCGCTGACCCTCACCGTGCAAAATGCCAAGGGTGAAAAGCAGACTGTCGACGTCAACGCCAAGGCGCGTGGGCTGGATGGCATGGACCATAGCCATATGGACCACAGCAAGATGCATTGATGGAAGACCGTAGGCGCGAGCCTGCTCGCGCCTAAGGAGAATGACGGTTTAGTCCACGATAAACAGCTTCGCCCCGACGCCCGTCGATGAGCGATGCCCTTCCATGTCATTGCCCACCTGGTAACTCATTCCAGCTGTCAGTGTGAACTGGCGGCCATCTTCCAGCTCCGTGTGCAACTCGCCTTCAAGGCACAACAGCACATGCCCGCGCCAGCACCAGTGATCCGCCAGGTAGCCGGGCGTGTACTCGACCATGCGCACCCGAGTGGTACCAAAGTGACAGGTGCGCCACAAGGCGCTGCCGGTGACGCCAGGGTGGATACTGGGTTCGAGGGTGGACCAATCGGTGGTGCCAAAGGGGACGGCGGTGAGATCCATGGTGGGCTCGGTGGTGGTTGAAAGCCTTTGAGGCTATTCACCTGGTGCCGCGTGCGATAGACACAGATCGACCGCATTTGTGGGATACAGGTATTCTGCCGGTCCTGCTCCCATGGATACGCTTATGCAGATCGACCCTGCCTTCGTCCTCCACCAAACCGAACACTGGCGCCTCAACCATCACGTGGCTTCCGCATTGCCGGGGTACCTGATGCTGGGTGCCAAAGCGCCAATCCACTCCCTGGCGGAGATGCCGGAAGCGGCACTGGCCGAGTTGGGCGGTTTGCTTGCGAAGATCCAACGGGTGATGGAGGCGCAGTTCAAGCCGAAATGGCTGTACATCAGCCGCTATGGGCACATGCCGGGATTCCCGCTGCATTTTCATTTCATCCCGGTGTACGACTGGGTGGAGGACGCGTTTTGGCGGGATGAGCGATATCGGGTTCTGCAGGGTTTTGGCGCGCAGCCTCCCGCGCGGGCCCTGACCGACGGGGCCGAACTGACGCTGTTTGTGTGGCGCGAATTTGGCGAGAGCATTACGCCGCCGCAGGTCCAGGGGGAATCAATCTACCCAGTGATTGCGCGGTTGCGCGCGGCTTTTCGGTCGATGTGATGAACATTGGCGCTGTCGAGCTCCGGCGCGGCTGCGAAGGCGGCAGCATTCCCAACATTTTCGTCGCCTGACTCACCGGCAAACCAGCCCCCACATCGGGAACCGTGCTCAGTCAGGCGCTCAGCCGTTTTGTCATCGGGATGCACACTAACGCTAACCCCGAGGGCGAGTGGTAAATCGCCTGCTTGTCCCCCACGTAGCCGCAGGCTCGATAGAACGTCGCTGCGTTCAACGTCGCATCCAGCACCACGGTTTCAATCTCCAGCTCGCGCGCCACGCTCTCAAGGTGATTGGGCATCGCCTTGCCATACCCACGCCCGGTGAATTCGGGCAGTACAAACAGCGCGCCCACTTCGTTGTTGTCCAAGTCGAGCATTCCAGTGGCTACCGCCTGACCGTTTACCTGCCCCAGGTAAAACAGTTTATCCATCAGCACGCCGTAGCCATCCTCGGCCTTTCCCCTCGTCCACAGCATCATTTGCTCGCGCGTGTAAGCGCCGATGCACTGGCTGCGGATGGCCTGCAAACGGATGTCGAACGCCACCTGCGCATCCTCCGGGGTAGCCCGTTTTATCTCCAGCACTTCACTCTCCCTCCATAATCCGCCGTCTTCGCAGCCTCGCTAAAGCTCGACAGCTCCCACATTTTGATCGTCGAACTGTACAGGCGATGCAGTCCCCTGTGGGAGCCGTCGAGCTTTAGCGAGGCCGCGAAGGCGGCAGCATGACTGGCAGTGATCTTGCCTGATGCCTATGATGTGGCCTTTCGCTCAACACCCCCTGGACACCCCATGCCCGCACTCACTTTCCGCAACGCCCTCCCCGCTGACGCCCCGCGTTGCTTCGAGATCGAAACCACCGCCTACGAAGGCGACGAAGCCGCCACCCTGGGAAAAATCGCCACGCGCATTGCGCAGTATCCGCAGGGCTTTCTGATTCTGGAAGCCGATGGCGAGGTGGTAGGTTTTATCAACTGCGGCTGCGCTCATAACGTGGTGATGTCGGACGAGGCATTCAAGGAGTTGGTGGGGCATTCGGCCGAGGCGCCGAATGTGGTGATCATGTCGGTGGTGGTCGACCCGGCGCATCAGGGCAAGGGGTATTCCACGGCGTTGATGACCGAGTTTGTGCAGCGCATGCGCGGGATGGGCAAGCAGACGATTCACTTGATGTGCAAGGAGCGGCACGTGCCGCTGTACGAGCGCATGGGCTATCGCTATGTGCGCCCTTCGCCGTCGGATCACGGTGGGATGGCGTGGCATGAAATGGAAATGGCGCTCCAGGGATGAACGCACCGCGTATTGAAGTCAGCGACCAACCCAACCCCGACGCAGAGCGCATCTTGGGCCATGGCCTCGCTGCCTTCAACGAAGCCATCACCGGCTACAACGATCGCCGCTTGCTCACGGTGCTGATCAAGGACCCCGACACCCAGCAAATCCTCGGCGGCATCACCGGCAAGACCACCTTGGGCATGGCCTTCCTCGACCTGTTCCACCTGCCCGATTCGCTGCGCGGCACAGGGCTCGGCAGCCAGTTGCTGCAAGCCTTCGAAGATGAGGCCCGGCGCCGGGGTTGTGCTAACGCGATGCTATATACCCTGAGTTTCCAGGCGCCGGGGTTTTACGAGAAGCATGGCTGGGTGCGGTTCGGCGAGATACCGTGCGAACCGCAGGGCAGCAGCCGGGTGTTTCTGTCTAAGGTGTTGTGACGCGCACCGGCGGGGTTATTCTTCCTCACCCGGCAACGGAAAAATCACTTCCTGGGTGTCCAGGTTCCGGATGCTCGAATAGGTGCGGTATTCAGTGCTGTAGTTCGGCCCCACAGGCCCGATACCTTTGGTGCTGGCCGTCAGGCGATAGGTCACCACGTAACGCTGGCCGGCTTTGAAGTCGACGTCGTCCGCGCCTTTGTTGCAGAACGCGCCACCAGTACCCAGGGCGTTCATCGACACGTTGCACCAGCGCAGCGAGTGCTTGCCCGGCGTGAGTTTGAGGGCTTGCTCACCGCTGACGTCGAGGATCGAGCGACGTCCTGCCCCGGGCAGCGGTTGACCATCTACTTCGACGGCCAATACCAGGCGGTGGAACGGCACGCCCAGCTCGCGCTCGCGCCAGGTGTCGAAGTACACGAGCACCGCGTCCGGCGCGTTGTTGGACAGGTCGACCGAGTGAATTTTTTCCGGGGCCCAGTCGCCCTGGTAGTTTTTGTAGTGGTAGTCGGAACAGGCGCCGAGCAGTGGGAGGGTCAATACGGCAGCGAGTTTCAGCAGTTTCATCGGGAGGACTGTCCTTGTGAGCGATGAGATCCTATCGACATCATCGCGAATATCTTGAGGTGAATGCCACTGGCGATTAGCGGCAGCCACTACCAGCTTCCGCAAGCTCCGCCGCCGCTGGAACCACCGGCGCCGGAGGAGCTACTGCCGGAGCTGGAGCTGCTGGCACTCGAGTGTGAACCGTCGTCCGAGCTTGACCCGATCCCGCCGCGGGCCTTGCCAAAGATGAACAGCGCCGCGCACTGTTTGCCGAGCAAATGGTGGCGATCGTCAGCCATGACTTGCCCCCCTCACCCCGAAGGCAGCGCCGAAGCCAGCCTGAGCGCCGATCGCGTGCAGCAGATCATCGGCAACCGGGTGGCCAACAGCGTGGCCTATGGCGACCTGCAACAGCCGATCACGGTAATGCAGCGATGTACGCAGTGTGGGCCTTGGCCTGTATATCTTGCGCGAGTTGGCCAAGGTACACGCCGGAGATGTGGCGGTGAGTTCCTGTGCCACACTCGGCACCACGTTTACCGTGGAGTTTCAGGGCACGTAGACGCTGCCCTGCATGACCGGCTCCACACTGCCCGTCAGCACCACACCGCCCTCGCCTGCCCAGTGCACGGTCACCGTGCCGCCGTCGCATTGCACCTGCACCGTGGCATCCAGCAACCCACGTCGAATCCCGTTGACCACCGCCCCACAGCAGCACGAGCCGGAACCCAACGGCACGCCACCGCCGCGCTCCCAGATACGCAGGCGGATATGGCCCCGGTCGAGCACCTGCACGAAATGCACATTGGTCTTGGCCGGGAACAGCGGGTGATTTTCCAGCGTCGGGCCCAGGGCAGCTACGTCGATAACAGCAATGTCTTCCACGAAAAACGTGCAATGGGGGTTACCCATGCTGCACGCCGCCGGGTTGCCTTCCAGAGGCAAGGTGCGTGTGTCCATGGCTTCAGCCAGCGGCACTGCCGACCACTCCAGCGAAGGTTCGCCCATGTTCACTGACACTTGCCGCCCCGGCGCACGCGCGCAGGTCAGCAGGCCCCGGTCAGTGCGCAGCACCACCGAATCCGTGCCGGCCTCATGCATCAAACGGTCGGCCACACCACGGGTGGCGCTGCCACAGGTCGCCAATGGCGTGCCGTTGGGGTTCCAGAATTTGATGCGTGCGGCGGCGTCTTCACAGTCGAGCAGCACGGCCAGTTGGTTGAAGCCGATTCCGGTGTGGCGGTTACCCAACTGGCGGGCGATTTTCGGGGTGATCGGATCGTCGAGGCCACGGCGGTCAACGATCATGAAATCATCGCCATGGGCATGCATTTTTACGAACGGCAAGGGCATCGGCTGTCCAGTGGTCGACCTGCGGGGAGAGTGAAGGATACTCTGAACGGGCCCAACCCCATCGAGAGCAACGCATGTTAATTGTCTTCAGCGGACTGCCCGGCACCGGCAAAACCACGATTGCCCAGGCATTGGCGCGCCAGATCGGCGCGGTGTACCTGCGCATCGACGTGATTGAACAGGCGATCCGCGAGGCGGGTGTGTTGTCGAGCGATGTGGGCACCAGCGGCTATGGCGTGGCGAATGCGCTGGCGTTGAGCAATCTACGCTTGGGTCACACCGTGGTAGCCGACTGCGTGAACCCGGTCGAGGAAAGTCGGGAGGCGTGGAAGACCGTGGCGGCAACGGCAGAGCGGGCGTTGCTGGATGTCAGGGTGATTTGCTCAGACAGGCTGGAACATCAACGGCGGGTAGAAGCCCGTGCGGGGGACATTGCCGGCCTGGTGCCTCCAACCTGGGCGTCGGTTCTGGTGCATGAGTACGAAGATTGGAATGAAGCACCGCTGACGGTCGACACCGCCTTCATGGCACCAGATCAGGCAACTGCAATGATTTTGACAAGTCTCACTTCTATGGCAGAAGAGTCTTTGTAGTGAGCGGGCCCCTCAGAGCACACTCCCCATAGCCTTTATCAACACCAGGTCCCGCGCATAAATATCCGGCGCGTATACCAACCCACCCTGGCGGTCGACCTCGACCGTCCAGTAGCCCAACAGCACCGGCACCGGTGTGGCCAACCTGAACTCATGGGTCACGCCGGTCGCCAGCAGCTCATCCGTGCGGGCGCGTTCGGCCGGGCTTACCAATAAATCCCTGAGCACCAACGGTTGCTCGACCCGCACACAGCCCGAGCTGAACGCCCGCGGCCCTTTGGTAAACAGTGGCTGGCTGGGCGTGTCATGCAGGTACACCGAAAACGGGTTGGTAAAGCGCATCACAATCTTGCCCAGCGGGTTGCGCGGGCCGGCTTCCTGGCGCAGCAGGATATTGCCGGGGCGTGCCCAATCAATTTGCTCCGGTGCCAGCGGGTGGCCTTCAGCGTCGAGCACTTGCAGGTTTTGCTGGCGCAGGTATTCGGGGTTGAGGCGGATGGCCGGGAGCTTGTCCTCGCGCATGATGGTGGGCGGGATGGTCCAGGTGGGGTTGAGCGTCAGCCGCGTGATGCGCGATTTGAGCAGTGGCGTCTGACGTTCGGCGCGACCCACTTGCAGGCGGGTTTGCCACACCGGGATGCCGCTCTGGTACACGCTCAGTTGCGCGGCGGCGACGTTGACAAGCACGCCTTCAGGTTCCAGGTCCTGGGACAGCCAGCGGAAGCGTTCAAGGTTGATGCGCAGTTGTTCGCGACGGATCGCCGGGCTGATATTCAGTTCAGCCAAGGTGCCGGCGCCGATCACGCCGTCAGCCTGCAACGAATGGCTAAGCTGGAAGGCCTTGACCGCCTTGACCAGCTCGTCGTTGTACTGCTTGCCGCTGGAGGCGTTGGCCAGGTAGCCGCCACTGATCAGGCGTCGCGCCAGTTCCGGCACGCGTGGGTCTTCCATGCCGGGGCGCAAGAGTGGGCCGCTGGCGACCGGGTCCCAATGGGGCAACGGCTGCTGGCGCACAGTGGCATAGGCGTTACGCAGGCTGCGGTAGAGGTCCGCGCTGGGGCGAGCCTGGTCAAACGCCTGGGCCATGTCTTGCAGGCCGGTGGCGGCAAAGGCCAGCACTTCGATGTTGGGATCGCGGGTGGGCGGTTGGGAATGCCACAACGGTTCGAAGCGCGATTGCTGCAGGCGCCCGTAGTGCAGATCCTGCAGCGCTTGCAGGTAGCTTTGACTGATACTGATATCGCTGCACAGCACATTGGCCGTGGCGTGCGCCGAAGGCAAGCTATAGTGGGTGGGGTTCAGGCCGTCATCGGCGAGCATTTGCAGTTGGGTGTGCAAGGCTTGGCGGCGATCTTCGGCGGACCACAACGGCGCATTGCCCTCTTGTTGGTAGAAGGCTTGCAGGCGCAGTTGGCCGACGGCATCGATCTGCGCCGCCAGGCCTGGGCAGACACTGAGCAGTTGCGCCAACGCCTGCTGCACGGGCGCCAGATCGACCGGCGCCGGCGTGGTCACCGGCAACGGCTCAACCGGTAGCGCGTCGGCTGTCGCGACCAATGGTGCAACGAGCAGGCAAATGCTCAAGTAACATGCGTGTTTTTTGAACAATTGTCTTAGCTCCAATCCACAGCGGGGGAATGTACTGTAGATGTTGAATTTTCTTTGCCGCCTCGGCCTGATCGCCATGCCCTTGGTTACGTTGAGCAATTTTGCGCTCGCCGCCAATGGGATTTCTCTTTCCTTGTATAGCAGCCTTGCGCGCTCGGCTCCAGAACTCAATCCCACTGTCTTGAAAAGCGCCCTGAACGCGGTGCAGTGCGCGGTCAATAACGGCGAGGAACGTTCCGATCGCCTGGCCGTCATTGATTACTCCCAGCCCTCGACCGCCCGTCGGCTGTGGATCTTCGATTTGCGCAAGAAGACCCTGGTGCTGCGCGACCTGGTGGCCCATGGCGCCAAATCCGGGGAGAACTTCGCCACGCAGTTCTCCAACCTGGAAGGCAGTCACCAATCCAGCCTGGGCCTGTTCCGCACCCAGGAGAGTTACTTGGGCACCCACGGTTACTCACTGCGCATGGATGGCCTGGAGCCGGGCTTCAATGACCAGGCCCGCGACCGCGCCATCGTGATTCATGCCGCCGACTACGTGAGCCCGTTGTGGAGCAAGCGCGAAGGCCGTATCGGCCGCAGCCAGGGTTGCCCGGCCGTGCGCCCTCAGGTGGCGCGCCAAGTGGTGGATAAACTCAAGGATGGGCAGTTCATGTTTTCGTGGTACCCCGACCAGCGCTGGTTGAAGTCCTCGACGTACCTCAATTGCAAACCCCAACAGGTGGCGAGTAGTCGTACAATCCGTGGCGGATAGCCTGTCCCCATAGATAAAAAAGAGAGCGTCGAATGCTTCTACACCAATCCACCTGGATCGAGATCGGGCAGTTTCTGGAGCGCAGCCGCACGGTGGTGATCCCCATCGGTTCCAACGAGCAGCACGGCCCCACCGGCCTGCTCGGTACCGACTGGATGTGCCCGGAAATCATCGCCCATGAGGCGCAAAAGAATGCCGACATCCTCATCGGCCCGACCTTCAATATCGGCATGGCCCAGCACCACCTGGGCTTCCCCGGTACCATTTCGCTGCGCCCTTGCACCTTCATGGCCGCAATTGGCGACTGGGTGCGTTCGCTGGCCGGGCATGGTTTCGAGAAGATCCTGTTCCTGAACGGCCATGGCGGCAATATCGCCACGATTGAAGCGGCGTTTTCCGAGCTGTACGCCGAAGCGAGCTTCGCCCGCCGCCCGGCCGGTTTTGCGTTGAAACTGGTGAACTGGTGGGACCTGGAAGGCGTGAGTGAGCTGGCTCAGCGCCAATTTCCAGTGGGCCATGGCAGCCATGCCACGCCATCGGAGATCGCGGTGACGCAGTGGGCGTACCCGGACTCGATCAAGACTGCCGACTACTCGCCGCAAATCGCCAACACCGGGCCGATCCGCGAAGCGCTGGACTTCCGCGCGCGTTTCCCAGATGGGCGCATGGGCTCGGACCCAGCGCTGGCGACGGTAGAGAAAGGGGGGGAATTGGTGGCGCTGGCGGCTCAAGGGCTGATCAAGACGGTCAACAACTTCAGCAACGAAGCCAAACCTTAAGCCCTACACACATCCAACTGTGGGCGCTGGCTCGCCAGCACCTACAGGGATCGTGTGTTACTTACATTCCTGTGCAGCCAGCTCCAACCGCGACGGCGTAATCGTCGACGCCAGCGGCTTGCGTTCATACAAGAACACCTTGGCGCCCTCCTGGGACTTGTAGGCTTCCAGTACATCGTCAGCGGCAATCTTACTGGTCAACAACACGCTGGCGTGGCGCGAGCCCTGTGTCACGGTGGCGGTAATCCCGTGCTTTGCCAGCTTGGGCAACACACATTGCACATAAGCCTCGGGGGTCTTGCTGGTTTGCAGGGTCAGCGTTGGTGCGTTGGGAGCAGAAACACAACCGGCCAGCAACAGGGAAGCAAAGGCCAAGCCCGGGGCGAAAGAAAAGCGCATGAAAAATTCCTGCCTATAAAAATAATGGTTCACATCAACCCGCACGGACTAATGCCTTGAGCGACGCATCGAACTGCTTCAAGGCATCCAGTTGCACATCGCGCGGCCGCTCGATCTGCGCGGCAATCTCTGGCGCGGCCTTGTCACGTACCCACACCGATGGCACCTGCTTGTGCACCGAACCTTCGGCCTTGGCGATGTAGTGCAGGTTCGCGTCATAGAACCGCGCAATAAAACGCGCCTCGACCTGGTCATTACGCTGGGTCAACAGTTGGTTATGGGTATCGAGCATCACGACCACATCGGGGTGAGCCTGCACCAGGGCATCCAGGTTGTCGTAGACAGTCACCGACAAAAAACTGCCTTGCAGCGAGTTCATCAACCAATCAATGGCCAATTCCGGGTCGGAACTGTTGACGAACGCCTGGCGGATACGCACGTCGAGGGCATCCTTGGCGCCATTCAAGGCCATGTCGTGATAGCGTTCAAGGTAGCTGAGGTTGTCGCGGGTGTTATCGCTCAACAACACACCTACCGATTGCGTGTGCCGCAGGGAGTCTACGCTAATGACGACAGGTAGCAAATGGCTATCATCGGCGAGTGCGACGTTGTTCACGGCGACCGCGCCAAGCATCAGCATCATTAAAACAAGCTGAATAAATGTCCTCATCACGCATTTCCTTGAACAGCGTCTCGATGGGGGGATTTTCCGCTTTTCCTGCAAAAACAGAACTTGCGATCCGTGATGGTGACTATTATCTGAACCGATAGTGCACTGATAAAACCTATAAGGACCACGCCATGAAGCCCCACCAGAAAACCTTCGACCGCATCCGCGAAGCCGTCCTGCCGGAGTTTCGCGAGCGGGTCGCCGATTACCTGGCCGACTATGAAAACGTACTGCAGGATGACGCGGCGGATGCTGGACAAGTCACGGCCAGCGCCCAGCAACTACGCGGTTACCTGCGTGGTTTGAATACCACGCGGGTACTGGGCATGGCCGACTGGGAAGACCTCGACCGCCGCGTCTTGCACATCACTGAACGCTCTACAGTGCAGGGCGTTGTTGATTGACCCACGCCTGTACGGATGGCCGCTGCCACTGGCGCTGCGCGTAATCCACCAGTTCGGCGGGCACGCTGTCGCCGTTGAGGATCAGGCGGTTGAGCATTACCGCCAGGTCTACGTCCGCAATCGACCACTCGCCGAACAGGTACGCCGGGTTACCTGCCAACAGCGTTTGTGCCGCACTGATCAACTTCGCAGCGCCAGCTTCAGCCACGGATGAAAGGGGTGGCATTTTCTGCCCATAGAACACCACCATCGTCGAACGCTCCTGGCGAATCGTCAGCAAATCGCTGCGCAGCCACGCCTGCACCTGCCGCGCCCTCGCCCGCTGCTTGGGGTCGGCCGGGTATACCGGCGTTTCGGGGTAAGCCTGTTCAAGGTACTCCGTGATCGCCGAAGACTCCGACAGCACAAAATCACCCTCTACCAGGGTCGGCACGCGCTGGGTCAGCGACAGTTGGGCGAAGTCGGCTGTCTGATTCTGCGCCGCGTCCAGGTCGAGGGTGAGCGTATCGAACGCCAGGCCCTTTTCCTTCAAGGCCACGAACACCGACATCGCGTAAGGGCTGGTGTACACATGATCAACATACAGGCGCAACGGACGCTGGCTCATAACGGCTCTCCTTGAATGGAACTCCACGCTACGAGATGTACGACGAGAAAGACAATGCGCTGTTTTTATGGGGGCATTCCTCGGCGGAATACCGGGCTAACCGGAAAACCCGCCCCTGTCCAGAAATGCACGTTCCTCATCCGTAGTCTGCCGGGCCAACACCTCATTACGATGGGGAAAGCGCCCGAAGCGCTGAATAATCTCAGCGTGTTCCTTGGCCCAATGGTAGGTGCTGGCGTCCAGTTGCTGGTTCAGGATCAGAGAGCGCTGCTGATCCGCCGGGTCCTCCGAATGTTCGAACGGCAGATAGCAGAACGCACGCAACGCCGGGTCGATCTGCTGGTCCAGCCCAGCGTCCACCATGCGCTCGGCATACAACCGCGCCAGCGGGTCGGTGGCGAACATGTGCGCGGTGCCACGAAAGGTATTGCGTGGGTATTGGTCGAGCAGGATCAGCAGCGCCAGCGCGCCCTGGGCCGAGTCCAGCCAGCTTTCCAGTTCGCGGCGGGCGGCTTGCAGGTGGGCGGCATGGAAGGTGTCGCGGAACGTGGCGTCGAAGGCGTCGTCCTTGGCGAACCAGCGTTTGGGGCCGGCCTGTTTCCAGAAGTCGATGACGGATTGTGGGGTAGTCATGGTGAGGGGCCTACACAGCGATTTCGCTGAAGGTACCAGAATCCATAGGACGCCAAGGATCAATGTGGGAGCAACGAATCGCGGCAACGCGCGGATTAATGTTATAAGATAACGCCAAATTTCCACCCCTCCCTGTGACCCCGCCCATGACCGATGCTGTTCCGCTACGCCAACGCCTGCTTTCCATCGACGCCCTGCGCGGCCTGGTGATCCTGTTCATGCTGCTGGACCACGTGCGCGAAACCTTCCTGCTGCACCGACAGGTCAGCGACCCGATGACCATCGACAGCACCGAGCCCGCACTGTTTATCAGCCGCACCCTCGCCCACCTGTGCGCGCCAGTGTTTGTATTGCTCACGGGGTTGTCGGCCTGGCTATACGGCCAGAAATACCAGGGCCGCCGCGATGTCTCGGCGTTCCTGTTCAAGCGCGGGCTGTTCTTGGTGGTACTGGAATTTACCTTGGTCAACTTCGCCTGGACCTTCCAGCTGCCGCCCAGCGTGATCTATATGCAGGTGATCTGGGCGATTGGCGTGAGCATGATCGCCCTGGCCGCGCTGGTCTGGTTGCCGCGCCCGCTGTTGATCGGGGTGGCGGTGGTGATCATTGCCGGGCACAACCTGCTGGATGGGCTGCATTTCGATGCGGGTTCGGCGTTGCATATTCCGTGGACAATCCTGCATGAGCGCAACTGGATCGAAGTGGGCGACTCGCTGCGACTGCGCACCACTTATCCGGTGCTGCCGTGGATCGGTGTGATTGCCCTGGGTTACAGCTTGGGCCCGCTGTTTGCCAATGGCATGCAGCCGGCGTTTCGCCGACGTTATCTGTTGTTGGGCGGTGTGGGTGCGTTGGGGGGGGTTGTGGTATTGCGCACGGCCAATGGCTATGGCGAGAAGCCCTGGCAGGCGTATGACAGTGGCGTGCAGATGTTGATGAGCTTTTTCAACGTCACCAAGTACCCGCCATCGCTGTTGTTTTTGGCGCTGACGTTGGGGATTGGGTTGTTGCTGTTGCTGGCGTTCGAACGTGCGGGGCAGAAACGCTGGATTGGCGTGCTCGCCACGTTCGGGGCTGCGCCGATGTTCTTTTATTTACTGCATCTGTATGTATTGAAAGTGCTGTATGTCACGTGTGTGGCGTTGTTTGGCCTGAACCATGGCAACTACTTTGGGTTCGACGGCATGGGCGCGATATGGCTAATGGCGCTGTTGTTGCCCCTGGCGCTCTACCTGCCAGTGCGCTGGTTCGCCGGGCTAAAAGCGCGACGCCGGGACCTGGCCTGGCTCAAATACCTCTGACCTGACGCAGGCCCGCTCCCACATTTTTGACTGTGTTTGACTCAGGAATCAGGCCAGTTCGGCGCGCAGTTGACGGGCTGCCGTCACCAGGTGGATCAATGCCGCTTCCGTCTCCGGCCAACCTCGCGTCTTCAACCCACAATCCGGGTTCACCCACAACCGCTCCGCCGGAATCCGCTTCGCCGCCTTGCGCAACAGATTGGCCATCTCCGAAGCATCCGGCACGCGCGGCGAGTGGATGTCATACACGCCCGGCCCAATGTCATTCGGATAAGCGAAGGCTTCAAACGCATCCAGCAACGCCATATCCGAACGTGAAGTCTCGATGGTGATCACGTCAGCATCCATCGCCGCGATGCTTTCGATCACATCGTTGAATTCGCTGTAGCACATGTGGGTGTGGATCTGGGTTTCGTCACGCACACCCGAGGCGCACAGGCGGAATACTTCGGTGGCCCAATTCAGATAAAACTGCCACTGCGCCTGGCGTAGCGGCAGGCCTTCGCGGAATGCGGCTTCGTCGATCTGCACGATCTTGATACCGGCGGCTTCCAGGTCCACCACTTCATCACGAATGGCGAGGGCCAATTGACGGGCCTGCGCTTCACGGCTCACGTCTTCGCGGGGGAACGACCACATCAGCATCGTCACCGGGCCGGTCAGCATGCCCTTCATCACCTTGCCTGTCAGGCCTTGGGCGTAGCGTATCCATTCGACGGTCATGGCTTTCGGGCGGCTCAAGTCGCCCACAATCACCGCCGGTTTCACGCAGCGCGAACCATAGCTCTGCACCCAGCCGAAGCGGGTGAATGCATAGCCGTCCAGTTGTTCGGCGAAGTACTCGACCATGTCGTTACGCTCGGCTTCACCGTGCACCAGCACGTCCAGGCCGAGGTTTTCCTGCACCTCCACGGCGTGCTTGATCTCGCTGTGCATGGCTTCGACGTATTCGGCTTCGCTCAGTTTTCCAGCCTTGTACGACTGACGCGCCAGGCGAATCGACGCGGTCTGCGGGAACGAACCGATGGTGGTGGTCGGGAACAGCGGCAGTTTGAGGCCGGCACGTTGCTTCTCGATGCGCTGGGCAAACAGTGACGGGCGCCGGCTGTCCTTGGCGGTGATCGCAGCCACACGGGCTTGCACCGCAGGTTTGTGGATACGCGGCGACGCGGCGCGGGCCGCTTGTACGGTGCGGCTCTCAGCCAGGGCCGCCAGTACGCTTGGCGCTTCTGGCGCGTCGACCGCACGTGCCAACACGGCGACTTCAGCGCACTTCTGCACGGCAAACGCCAGCCAGCTTTTCAGCTCAGTATCTAATTTGTCTTCACGGCCCACATCCACCGGGCTGTGCAACAAGGAACAGGACGGCGCAACCCACAAACGATCACCCAGTTTCTCATGGGCGTGCTGCAAGGTAGCCAAGGCCTTTTCCAGGTCGCAACGCCAGACGTTACGGCCGTTGACCACGCCCAGGGACAGCACCTTATACGCCGGCAGGCGGTCGAGGATGGTCGGGTACTGGTCCGGCGCACGCACCAGGTCGATGTGCAGGCCATCCACCGGCAAGTTGGCGGCCAAACCGAGGTTCTCTTCCAGGCCACCGAAGTAAGTCGCCACCAGCTTTTTCAACGGGTCGCGCTGGATCTGGTTGTAGGCACGTTCAAAGGCGTTTTTCCAATCCTGCGGCAGGTCCAGCACCAGGATCGGCTCGTCGATCTGTACCCACTCCACGCCCAGTTCTGCCAGGCGCTGGAAGATCTGGCCGTACAGCGGCAGCAAACGGTCAAGCAAATCGAGCTTGTCGAAGTCGCCGCCCTTGGCCTTGCCTAGCCACAGGTAAGTCAGCGGGCCGATCACCACCGGCTTGACGTTGTGGCCCAGTTCGCGGGCTTCCTGGACTTCTTCGAACAGTTGCTCCCAGCCCAAGTGAAACTGCTGATCCGCACTGAATTCAGGCACCAGATAGTGGTAATTGGTATCGAACCACTTGGTCATTTCCTGGGCGTGGGCACCGCCGCAGCAGCTGTCGCTGACACCACGGGCCATGCCGAACAGGGTCTGCAACGTGGCGTTGCCATCCGCCGGGCGGAACCGCTCCGGGATCACACCGAACATCAGTGAGTGGGTCAGTACCTGGTCGTACCAGGCGAAGTCACCGGCTGGCAGCAGTTCAATGCCGGCCTGTTTTTGCAAGTCCCAGTGGGTCTTGCGCAGGTCACGGCCAACGGCGCGCAGGCCGGCTTCGTCGAGTTCGCCCTTCCAGAACGCTTCCTGCGCTTTTTTCAATTCACGATCGCGTCCAATGCGCGGAAAACCCAGGGAATGAGCGACTGCCATGACTTACAACTCCAATGTCAATATTTATGGAGCCATTGTCGGCAGATGCAGATAGTGAGACAAACTCATTTTATTCGAGATGATCACAAGATTTGCTCATGTTGAGCCTCGATAGGTAGTGAGCGGGCGGCCCTCACATTTGAGTTGAGGTTTTTTCAGGTTATCGTGCCGGCACCGACAGGAAGAGAACCCACATGGATGCAACGACTCAAGGCAGTTGCCTCTGCGGCGCCGTCACCTATCAGATCTCGACATCACTCAAGGCCGTCACCCACTGCCACTGCAAAACGTGCCAGAAAAGTCATGGTGCAGCGTTCGCCACATATGCCAGCGCACCCCAATCAGCCGTGACTATCATTGCTTTGCGGGACGCGCTGAAAAGTTATGAGTCGTCACCGGGTATTACTCGCCAGTTCTGTTCAGCATGCGGATCATCACTGTTCTGGAGCGACGCCAAAGGGCAGTACCCAGAGTGGATTTCGATTGCGCTGGGCACTCTCGATACATCTTTCACTGCAGAGAACCAGGTGCACAGTTGCACCGACTCCAAGGCTCCTTGGCTTCGCGGACAGCTCCTGTGAGTCAGCTCAACGGAGAGTTCTCGATACGCAAACTGGAACACCTTCCAGAGCAAATCCGCGTGCTGGAAGCGCAGGCCTTCGCTGAAGGTTTCAGATTCCTGACGCGCCTGATTACCGAGTGGGACGACCACGCCAACCAATTCGACCAACCGGGCGAGTGCCTGTTGGGCGTATTTCGTGAAGGGCAACTGGTTGCAATCGGCGGCCTTAACTGTGACCCCTATGCACCTTCAGGTACGGGACGACTCCGTCGCATTTACGTTGCGCCCGCCATACGCGGTCGCAATGTCGGAAAAGCACTGGTGCAACAGCTGCTGGAACATGCCCGCGCGCAGTTCCAATCGGTTCGCCTGTCGACTGATACACCCGAAGCCGCAGCGTTTTATCTTCGCTGTGGCTTTCACCAAGTGGCGGATGACACGGCAACGCACGCAAAGGCACTGAAGGGCGACTGAGACGGGCACAGTCTACGTTGCGCCTTCAGATTAAACTGCGGGAGTTGTCGAGCTTCAGCGAGGCTGCGATGGCGGTATGTCAGGCGGCATCTCTATCGGCAGTGCCACCGTCATCGCGGCCTCGCTGGGGCTCGACGGCTCCCACATTGGGTTTCGCGGTGTTTGGAAGGTGTTTACATCAATGGAATCGAATAACTCACGAACAGCCGATTCTGGTCCTGATCCCGTGCGACCTCGCTGCGCGAAACCCCATTACGCCAGCCAAACCCAACGTTCTTGAACGTACCGCTCTGCACCACGTAATCCAGGGCAATATCCCGCTCCCACTCGCTCGCGTCATTACCGCTGGTGGTGAGGATATGCTCGCCCTTCAAGTACATCAGCGACGCCTTCAAGCCAGGCACCCCGAGCGAAGCGAAGTCATAGGCATATTGCGCAAACGCCGTGCGCTCACCGGCCTGGATGAAGGTCTGCACGGTGCGGTCGGTGTAGAGGTACAGGCTGGAACCACCCTCCCCTTTATTCACCAAACCGCCCTGGTTGAGTTGGGCGAAGTTGCTGTCGTCCGAGACTTGCTGGTAACCGGCAGTAATCGCGTGTGGGCCCAGAGAATAGATGAACGCCGCGCTCCAGGTGTTGTTGTCGATTTCACCGGTGCCGTTCTTGGTATAACCGCCAAGTTTGTAGCCTTCGGCACGACCGGCGACGGTGCTGTTTTTGCCGTCAGACGTGGTCTTGAAGTAACGCAGGTCAGTCTTCAGCGAGCCGTATTCGCCGAGCGGTAACACGTGGATCAGCCCGGCAAAGTGTTGTTGGTAATAATCCTCAAGGTTGGCGTAGTAGTACTGGACCATCAGGTCCTTGGTTACTTGGTAGTCGGCACCGGCATAGTTGAATTTATTGCTTTCCTGAGTGCCACCCGCCGCGGCCAGGCCGCTGCGATCACTGGAGCCTCGACCGGTGGTGTGTTGCAGTTGGCCGCCGACCAGGGTCAGGTTGTCGATGTCCTTGCTGGTCATTTGCCCGCCTTCGAACGACTGCGGTAACAGGCGCCCGTCGTTGCTCACCAGGATCGGCAGGTTCGGCCGCAGGTAACCGTAGCGCGCCTCGGTCTTGGCAAAACGCGCCTTAGCGGTGGCACCGCCACGGCTCCAGCTATCGGCGGCCTTACCGTCGTCGTTGGGGAACATCGAGCTGCCCACATGGCGGCCGGCGCCGCTGTCGAGGGTCAGGGCGAGCATGCCGACCGCATCCAGGCCAAACCCCACAGTGCCATCGGTAAAGCCTGACTGATAGTTGAGGATAAACGCCTGGCCCCACTCTTCAGTCTTCGACGGTGCGGCGGCGCCGTCACGGTTGTCGTTGTTGAAGTAGAAGTTGCGCATGCTCACGTTGGCTTTACTGTCACTCAAGAAATCAGCCGAAGCCAAGGGGCTCAGGGCAATGCCCAGGCCGCCGGTCAATACGCTTAATATATTCAAAGTGGCTTTCATCAGGACGAACTCCGGCGCGGAATCCAAGTTCCGGGCGCAAATAATGGGCAGCAGGAAGCACGCGGACAAACTCGGGTTGGCCGGTGCGTTAACTAACGTTTACGACTTAGTTGCGCGAAGTGAACCTCCGTAAAACCTCAGTCAATCAATCCATGAGCGTCATAAAACGGGTACGGCCCCGGGTAGTCCCCGAACACGCCGTTATGGCTGATCAAACCTTGTTGCGCCTCCCAGCGATGCAACAAATAGCCCGCCGGCTCCAGGTTGAAATGCGCGGGCGCCGCTTCTTGCAAATCCAGCACGATCTGGTGAGACGTGCCGGGACACACACAACTCAAGCTGCCGCCGAAACGTCGCTGCATCGGCCGATGCAGATGCCCGCACAACAGCCGCTCCACTTGCGGATGGCGTGCGACGACCTGCTCCAGGCCGGCGGCGTTGATGAAGGGTTCCCGGTCCATATGGCCGATGCCGCTGATGAACGGCGGGTGATGCAGGATCAGCAAGGTGGGTGCACCAGGACGCCGCGCCAGTTGCTCATCGAGCCACTGCAATTGGCTGTCCAGCAACTGCCCGCCATGGCCACCGGGAATGGTGGAGTCGAGGCCGATCAGGCGCAGCGGATACTCGTCCACCACCCAGTCCAACGGGCCATCTGCCGACATTGGCAAATAAGGATGGTCACGGAACGCCTCCAGCAATGGCCCGCGTGTGTCATGGTTGCCAGGCACCAGGTAGCAGGGCATGTGCAGGCGTGCGAGTTCGGGGTGCAGCACGGCGTATTCATCGGCGCGACCGAAGTCCACCAAGTCACCGCTGATCACCACGATATCGGGCCGTGGGTGGCTGGCGTTCAAGTGGTCGACGGCGCGGCGCAACGCACCCAGGGTATCCACGACGCCGTAAGTCAGGCGCTGGCCGGCTTTGAGGTGCAAGTCGCTGATCTGCGCGACGAGAAACGGACGATTCACAATAGATTCTCAAGCATTCAGGGTGAACAACATGTGCGGCGCAACCGCCAGGGAAATCGGCGCGCCAACGGCGTACAGCTGGTTGTCGCTGCTGTCGACCAACAGCGGTTGCGGGCCGCCGACATCCACCAACAGGCGGCTTTGCGCGCCCTGGAAAAACTGCGCCAGCAGATGGCCGTGCAGGTGCCCCTCGCCCTCCATCACCCGCAGGTGTTCGGGGCGGCAGTAGACCGTGCCCGGCAGGTTGGCTTCGTGCCACGGCAACTCGCCGCCGCAGACTTTCAAGCCATGGGCCGACGGCTCAATCACCGCGAACGCATTGAGGTTGCCGACAAAACCCGCGACGAAGGCGTTGGCCGGTTTCTGGTAGATGTCCCGTGGGCTGGCCAACTGGGCGACGCGACCGTGTTCCATCACCAGGATGCGATCGCCCAGGGCCATGGCTTCACCCTGGTCGTGGGTGACGAACACCGACGTAATGCCGAGCCCGCGCAGCAGTTCATTCAACTCGCTGCGCAGGCGTTCGCGCAGTTGCGCGTCCAGCGCCGCCAGAGGTTCATCCAGCAATAAAACCTTGGGGCGCGGCGCCAACGCACGGGCCAAGGCCACGCGCTGACGCTGACCGCCGGAGAGTTCATGGATGCTGCGCTTGCCGTGGTTCTGCAAACCCACCAGTTCCAGCAGTTCTTCACAACGCTTGTTGCGCTCCGGTGCCGACATGCCGCGAATTTTCAGGCCGTAGACGATATTGCCCGCCACATCCAAGTTGGGAAACAGCGCATAGTTCTGAAACACCATACCCACATCGCGCCGCTCGATGGGCAGGCGGGTCACGTTCTGGTCACCGAAAAACACCTGGCCCACATCCGGGCGCTCCAAGCCGGCAATCAGGCGCAGCGTGGTGGTTTTGCCACAGCCGGACGGGCCAAGGATCGCCAGGGTTTCGCCGCCTTCGACGGTCAGGTTCAAGTCATGCACGGCCACGGTGCCATCGGCGAACGCCTTGCGACAACCTTGCAGGCAGATAGTGATAGCGGTCATCGACGCTCTCCACGGGACAAACGGGCACTGATGGCCTGCAGTGCAATCAGCAGCGGCACGATCATCAGCAAAAAGATAAGGGTGTAGGCGCTGGCGATTTCCAGACGCGCCGAGGCGTAGCTGTCGGCCAGGCCGACGGGCAAGGTTTTGGTCATCGGCGTGTGCAGCATCCAGGTCAGGTTGAATTCACCCAGGGACAAGGTGACCACCATCAGCACACCCGCCAGAATCCCCGCCCGGCAGTTGGGCACCACCACGCTGAAAAAGCGCTTGATCGGCCCCGCACCTAGGCTGGCCGCCGCCTCCTCCAGCACCGGCAATTGCTGACGCTGCATCACCGCCATCACCGGGCGTACCAGGAACGGCAAAGTGAACAGCACATGGCCGACGAGGATGAACAGCCAACTGCTGCGAAAGCTGCCGAACTGGCCGTAGGTCAGCAGCAAGGCCAGCGCACTCGCCAGGCCGGGCATGGCCACCGGCAGCACCATCAACTCTTCGAAGGCGCGGCTGAAGCGGTTGTTCATGCGCACCAAGGCGTAGGCTGCCGGCACACCGATGACACAGACGCACACCGCGCAGGCCAAGGCCAACTGCAGCGACAGCCACACAGTCGGCGAATAGGCCTGCCACACCTGAATAACCCAATCGAAGGTCAAGCCACTGGACACACCCACGAAAAAGTTGCGGGTCAGCCCGGCCAGCAACGACATCAGCACCGGCACCAGCATGAAGGCACACACCAGCAGGGTGAACAGCAGTTGAATCACAAACAGCGATGAGCGTTTCACAGCACCGTCCCCGCGTTTTTCACCAGGCGTCGCGTGAGCAGCAACACCGCCCAGGTCACCGCACCGAGTACCACCGACAGCGCAGCGGCGACGGCAAAATTGGCGTAGTTGGTGAATACATTGTAGATCGCCACCGGGGTGACATTGAGCCGCGTGCCCAAGGTAAAGGCGGTGCCGAAAGCGCCCATGGACGTGGCAAAGCAGATCGCCCCACAGGACGCCAACGCGGGTGCCAAACCGGGCACGATCACGTCGCAGACCACGCGCCAGTGCCCTGCGCCCAGTGAATGCGCGGCCTCCTCCAGGCTGCGGTCGAGGCTTTCGCAGGCGGCCATTACCGTGAGAATTACTCGCGGAATCGAGAAGTACAGGTAGCCCACAAACAGCCCCGCCAACGA
Source organism: Pseudomonas sp. RA_5y_Pfl1_P24 (assembly GCF_963970945.1). Lineage (NCBI taxonomy): Bacteria > Pseudomonadati > Pseudomonadota > Gammaproteobacteria > Pseudomonadales > Pseudomonadaceae > Pseudomonas > Pseudomonas sp. RA_5y_Pfl1_P24. The sequence goes on from NZ_CAXAOJ010000009.1 coordinate 32,934, forward strand.
GTAGGCGAAGATCCAACGTTCACCGGCCAGTTGCAGGCCCAGGGCGGCAAACAGACCTTGGCGCCCTGCCAACAGAATCACCAGAAAGCCCACCACCACGCCGGGAAAGGCCAAAGGAAAAGTGAGCAACGCCACCAGCGCCGAGCGCCCGAAGAACTGCTGTCGGGCGAGGAATACGCCGCTGATGCCGCCGATCACTAACGCGACCAACGTCACCACCACCGCCAGGATCAGGGTTTGCCCAAGGCTGCCCAGGTACTGCGCGCTGCTGAGCACCTGCCAATAGCCGCTGCCACTGCTGTCGCGGCTCTCGGCGCCAAGCATCATCAGGTGTGCCAGCGGCAACAACCAGAACGCGAGCAGTACTGCAAAAGCCGGGGCCAGCGCCCAGGCTGCATGTCTTGCCGATGCGGCCACTTACTTGACCTCGTTAAGGTATCGGGCAGCGAAGGCTTCCTGCACAGCGGCCATTTTTTCGTAGTCCACCACACCGGCACGGGCGTAGTCGCTGTCCGGGAGGAACTGCGCGGCCACGTCAGCCGGCATTTTCATTGGCCGCACTGGGCGCAAGTAGGCCTTGGCCCAAAGCGCCTGGCCTTCGTCCGACAGCACGAAGTCGAGGACTTTTTCGGCATTGGCGCGGTGTGGTGCATTGGCGACCAGGCTCATCACGTAGGGCACGCTGATGCTGCCTTCTTTCGGAATCACGAAGGCGACGTTGGCGTTGTCTTTGTAGCGCGCGCGGTAGGCGTTGAAGTCGTAGTCCACCAGGATCGGCAATTCGCCGGACAGCACCCGCGCATAGGCGGTTTGCTTGGGCACGATGGGGGCGTTTTTCGCGAGCTTCTGGAAGTAATCGATGGCCGGGGCAAAGTTGTCCAGGTCGCCGCCCATGGCGCGGTTGATCGCCACTGCCGACACGTAGCCGACGAAAGCACTGGACGGGTCAAGGTAACCGACCATGCCTTTGTATTCCGGTTTGAGCAGGTCAGCCCAGCTTTGCGGCACCGGCAAACCACCGAGCGCGTCGACATTGACCATGATGCCCAAGGTGCCGGAGTGGATCGCGAACCAATGCCCGGCCGGGTCTTTCAGGCCAGCGGGAATCTGCTCCCAGGCCTTGGGTTTGTAAGTGTCGACCACGCCGGCTTTTTGCGCCTGCAGGCCGAAGGTCACGCCGTAGTAGACGACATCGGCGACCGGTGCGGCTTTTTCGGCTACCAACTGCGCCAAGGACTGGCCGGAGTTCTTGTTGTCCAGCGGCACCTGCACGCCGGTGCTGGCGGCGATGGCCTTGAGCTGGGTGCCCCAATCGGCCCAGTCCGGCGGGCAGTTGTAGCAGATCGCGGTTTCGGCGGCCTGGGCCACGCTGGCCGCACCGCACAGCAACAGGGCTGCCAGGGTTTTACTGAGTGCGCGCATCAAGGGTCTCCTCGTAGGGTTGAGTACTTTCGCCAGGCCGTATATGGCAAGGCAGGCAATGGGACGTCGGAGCATTGCCGGCGATTTGCGCCAGCAGTTGGTCAATCACGGTGCTGGCCAACAGCGCAATGGGCTGCACCACGCTGCACAGGGTCGGGTGCATCTGGGTGCCGAGGCTGATGCCGTCGAAGCCCATCACCGAAAGCTGTTGGGGCACGTTCCAGGCGTTGCGACGCAGTTCGGCGATCAGGCTGATCGCCAGGAAATCGTTGGAGCACACCAAGGCGGTGGGTGCATCGTCGCCGTGGAGGAAAGGTTCGATGGCGGCGAATTCAGCCTGGGTGTGGGCCGGCATTTCGATCACCGGACGGCTCTTGAGGCCGTATTCCTGCATGGCATCGCAGTAGCCGGCATAGCGCAGGCGAGCGCGGTCCGATTGCAACGCGGGGCCGGCGACCATGCTGATGCGCCGGTGCCCGGCTTCGAGCAAATACCGCGTGGCCATGGCCATGCCGGCCCGGTTGTCGACCGACACCGCGCTGTAATTGGGGTTGCTCGGTTGGTGATAGGCCAATACGAACGGGGTTTTCTCGGTGTTCAGGCTACTGAGCACGACGTTGCTTTCGGCATCGGTGACCGTCAGCACCAGGCCGTCGACGCGCTGGCGGAGCAACTCTTCCACCACAATGCTTTCGCGCTCGCTGCTGTAGTCGGTGGTCGCCAGCAACAGGCTGTAGCCGCGCGAACGTGCCGCGCGCTCCATGGCCTGGAACTGTTCAGCGAACACCGGGTTGAGCAGGTTGGGCACCACCACACCGATCAACTGGGTGGTTTGCAGGCGCAATTGGCGACCCAGCAGATTAGGACGAAAGCCCAGCTCGCGGGCGGCGGCAAACACCTGCTCACGCGTCGCCGGGCGCACCTGGTCGGGGGAAGCAAAAGTGCGGGCGGCGGTGGCGCGGGATACGCCAGCCAGGCGCGCAACGTCTTTCAGGTCAGTCATGGTTACTCGCTTGAGATCGATCTCATTGGCGAGGACAGTACCGGGAGAATGTGGCATTCCGGCGGTAAGGAGATGACAGTTTGATGGCACCTGACTTGCTATACACAGATCAAAATGTGGGGTATGCCCATAGATGGTCATACTCCGCAGGTATTATTGAAAACCAAGGGCAGCAAATTCCGCCCACTAACCTTTCGATCTGATCCAAGTGCGGGCACAATGCGTGTCCTTTTTTGGCAGGCACCGCCGCAGGCTCTCAAAAATGATCAAAACGCCGTACTACCTCATCGATAAACAGAAACTTCTGGTCAACATGCAGAAGATTGCTTATGTGCGCGAGCAGTCCGGCGCCAAGGCGTTGCTGGCGCTCAAGTGCTTTGCCACCTGGTCGGTGTTCGACCTGATGCAGCAGTACATGGACGGCACCACCTCGTCGTCGTTGTATGAATTGAAGCTCGGCCGCCAGAAATTCGAAGGTGAAGCGCACGCCTACAGCGTGGCCTGGGCCGACGATGAAATCGAAGAGATGCTGGACAACTGCGATAAGATCATCTTCAACTCGATCAGCCAGCTGCAGCGCTTTGCCGAACGTTCCGAAGGCAAGACCCGTGGCCTGCGCGTGAACCCGCAGGTGAGCAGCTCCGACTACCTCCTGGCCGACCCGGCGCGCCCGTTTAGCCGCCTCGGCGAATGGGACCCGGTGAAGATCGAAGGCGTCATTGATCAGATCTCCGGCTTCATGTTCCACAACAACTGCGAGAACGGCGATTTCAGCCTGTTCGACAAAATGCTCGGCACCATCGAAGAACGCTTCGGCGCGCTGCTGCACAAGGTCGAGTGGGTCAGCCTTGGCGGCGGCATCCATTTCACCGGAGAAGACTATGCCGTGGACGCGTTCTGCGCGCGCTTGAAGGCGTTCTCCGAGAAGTACGGCGTGCAGGTCTACCTGGAACCGGGCGAAGCGGCAATCACCAACAGCGCCTCCCTGGAAGTGACCGTGCTCGACACCCTCTACAACGGCAAAAACCTCGCCGTGGTAGACAGCTCCATCGAAGCCCACCTGCTGGACCTGCTGATCTATCGCCTCAACGCCAAGCTGGCACCGAGCGAGGGTGAACACACCGTCATGGTGTGCGGCAAATCCTGCCTGGCCGGGGACATCTTCGGCGAGTATCAATTTGATCGTCCGCTGGCCATCGGCGATCGGCTGTCGTTCATCGACACCGCGGGCTACACCATGGTCAAGAAAAACTGGTTCAACGGCCTGAAAATGCCGTCCATCGTAGTGAAACAACTCGACGGTACAGTCGAAGTGGTTCGTGAATTTGGTTACGACGACTACCTGTCCAGCCTTTCGTAAGCTGGCGGATAAAGGAGAGATAAAGCAATTGAAAAAGAACGTTCTTATCATTGGTGCAGGAGGTGTCGCCAAGGTGGTGGCCCACAAGTGCGCGCAGCACAACGACGAACTCGGTCGTATTGCTATCGCGTCGCGCAACATCTCCAAATGCCAGGCCATCATCGACAGCGTCAAGGCCAAGGGTAGCCTCAAGGTTCCCGCCGACATCCAGGCCTTCGCGCTGAACGCCCTGGACGTGGAAGCGACCAAGGCCCTGATCCGCGAGACCGAATCGCAGATCGTCATCAACGTGGGTTCCGCGTTCCTCAACATGTCGGTACTGCGTGCCTGCATCGACACGGGTGTTGCGTACCTCGACACCGCGATCCACGAAGAGCCGGGCAAGGTCTGCGAGACCCCGCCGTGGTACGGCAACTACGAATGGAACCACCTGGAAGAGTGCAAACAGAAGAACATCACCGCCATCCTTGGCGTGGGCTTCGACCCAGGTGTCGTCAACGCGTACGCCGCGCTGGCGCAGCAACAGCATTTCGACCGCATTGACTCGATCGACATCCTCGACGTCAATGCCGGCTCCCATGGCAAATACTTCGCCACCAACTTCGACCCGGAAATCAACTTCCGCGAGTTCACCGGACAGGTGTGGAGCTGGCAGAACAGCCAGTGGACCAGCAACACCATGTTCGAAGTCAAACGCACCGACGACCTGCCGGTCGTCGGTTCGCAGAACCTTTACCTCACCGGCCACGATGAAGTGCACTCACTGTCGAAAAACCTCGACGTGCCCAACGTGCGCTTCTGGATGAGCTTCGGCGAACACTACATCAACGTGTTCACCGTACTGAAAAACCTCGGCCTGCTCTCCGAGAAGCCGGTCACCACCGCCGAAGGCCTGGAAGTCGTGCCGCTGAAACTGGTCAAGGCCGTACTGCCCGACCCGTCTTCGCTCGCGCCGGGCTACACCGGCAAGACCTGCATCGGCGACCTGGTCAAAGGCACCAAGGACGGCCAGCCGCGTGAGATGTTCATCTACAACGTGGCGTGCCATGAAGAAGCCTTTGCCGAGACAGACAGCCAGGGCATCTCGTACACCGCAGGCGTTCCCCCCGTAGCCGCTGCGCTGCTGGTAGCGCGCGGTGAGTGGGATGTGAAGCACATGGCCAACGTCGAGGAACTGCCCGCTGAGCCGTTCCTGAAAGCGCTGGACGTGATGGGGTTGCCGACTCGGATTAAAGACGAGAACGGTGATCGGGCTTGGGACGCGATTGCCTGAATAGGCGATAGCTGACCACAAAAAAATGCGCCCCGAGGGGCGCATTTTTTGTTGGGACTCACATAAATCCCAAAGAGCAATGAAAGTCAAAATGTGGGAGCTGGCACTCCGCCCCAGATTCTCGGATATTTCTCACAACCGTTTCAGGTTGTCGCTCGGAAGTGCGCTGACTAACCTCTCTGCCGTCGCTGCCAATTCAGCGACCGGATTTGACCGTCCGACTTCAAAGAGCAACTGCACCTACACCGATCTTCGGCGTTTTTTTTACGCCTGATGTATTGTGTCGCGGCAGTTGTACGCGGGATACCTTCGGGTATGCCGGTTTTGCTTCTTTGGCCGGTCGGTCAACCCGCGTATAGCTGCCACCCTAATTCGGTTGACCGCGAATCGTGGCAGCTCCATTTACAAAGGAGCTTCACCATGATCAAAGACAGTCCAAATCCCCCAGAAACACTCTTCACCGTCCGCACCGATTTAGGCACGGAAACCCTGCTGGTCAACGCCTCCCAGGACCTGGCCTCCATCAACGACATTGCAACTCATCTAGCCTTTGAAATCGACGGTGCTCAACGCAACGTCGCACTGGGTATCTGCCGCATGCTCGAAGGTGTGCAACTGCTGGTCGACAAGGCATTGGACGTTGCCCACCCGGCGGCTTGAAGATGGACGGGATAGAGCGCCTGAGCTATCTTCGGGCGCTCTATCGACCGCCCCCAAACAGGAAGTTACCGCTTGAGCACGTCCCCCCTACTGCGAGGCCGCACCTTCGCCCTCCTCGCCGGTATCGCCTTTATCGCCGTAGACCAACTCGTCAAACTACTGGCCCTGGTTACACTGCAAGCCAACAGTTTCAAAATCGGCGCCAGCCCCATCAACCTCGCGCTGGAACTGAGCCTTAACCCGGGCGCCTTCCTGAGCCTGGGCGCGGCTTTGCCGCCGCAGGTAAAACAGCTGATCTTTATCGTCGGCGTGGCGGTAGTGGTGGCCTGGGCGATGTGGTGGTCGCTTTCCAACTGGAGCCAACCGCTGCGTAAGGTCTTGCCGCTGTATGCGATTGCGTTGGGTGGCATTGCTAACCTAATCGACCGGGTTTTCCGGGATGGGCATGTCGTTGATTACATGGTGCTGAATGTAGGGCCTACGCATACCGGCGTGTTCAATATTGCCGATATCGCAATCACAGCCGGGGCGGTCTATTTAATGATCGACTTATTTGTAAAACCGCGCAGGGTTTGAGTCGATGAGAAAGTAACGTAAAGGACAACCTCTTACCCTCTACGTCAATTTGTCGATTACGTAGTGTTGAAACCAGGCCGGCTGCGTGTCCGAAACGATGTCGATATCCTCGCCTTCGGTAATTTCAGCAAGCTGAGCGAATCTAAGCTCGCCATCTTGCGAGTTATCAAAAATATAAGCTCTGTTTGAAAGCAATATGGCCTCGAAAAGATTCTCCAAAGACCGCTTGTAGCGAGAGCGAATCTTGTCTGCAGGAACATCATGCCCCCCGATAGATGCCCTGTAAGCAACCCGCGCTACGTTGATATCGGCATCTGCAGTAGCAACGTAGTAAACGTATACCCTATAACCCGCGGCTTTTGCCTGCCGCAGCAGCTCAATCTTGCTGCTATCTGACATGACGGTTTCGAACGTGAAACTCACCCGCTCCTCAACCAAGGAAGCTCGAATAAAGTCAGACAACGCAGACGCTATGTAAGAGTCGACTTGTCGTGAGGGAAAAGCGATTTGATCGCCGTCCACGATCAGGTCTTCGAGCTTGGCAAGAGAATCAGGGAATTTTAAAAGTAATGTATGGCCACGCAAGAACGGAATCGCCCGAATGGCATATTGATCAAGCCCAAACGCAGCAAATTCAAACACCCCCGTTTCACGGATGCTCAACTCAATTGCATCAGGGTTGATGTAGTTCACCAGCAAATGAGCCGGAACTTTCGAGTTGAACGTGCTCTTTCCACTCCCGTTCGGTCAGGCGAACATCCGGACGCGGGGGGTGGTGCTCAAGCCTGAATCTGCGCCTGGGTGGACCGTCGATCCAAGAATGCCTTGGCTGCAATAGAGGGAATACTCGACTCTTGTGCAAGAATCTGCGCCTCAGTGATTTGTGGCTTAACTTTTTTACGTGACATGTTGGTCTCCGGCTCAGGACAGGGGCAGATCAATGGCGGTTAGCATAGATCACCTCAAGCGTCGAACGCAGAGTCGACTTTACCTCAATGTGTGTCCCATGTCCTCACACCCGGCTTGCGAACCAACATATGCGTACTTCCCGTCCGATACCTCAAAACACCGACCACCCAATCCGCTCACTCAACAACTCCAACGCCTTCATCCCCGCCAGCGAGTTCCCCGCCGCGTTCAGCTCCGGCGACCACACGCACACCGTAAACTGCCCCGGCACCACCGCGACAATTCCGCCGCCGACCCCGCTCTTGCCCGGCAATCCCACGCGGTAGGCGAAATTCCCCGCCTCGTCATACAACCCGCTGGTGGCCATGATCGAGTTGACCTGCTTGGTCTGGCGCGCCGTCAGGATTTGCTCGCCGCTGTGGGCACTGGTCCCCTCGTTGGCGAGGAAGCTGAAGGCCTTGGCCAGGTCCAGGCAGCTCATCTGCAACGCGCAGTAGTTGAAGTAGCTGTGCAGTACGGCGTCGACGTCGTTGTGGAAGTTACCGAACGACTTCATCAGGTAGGCCATGGCCGCGTTGCGCGCGCCGTGCTGGGCTTCGGAGTCGGCGACGACGCTGTTCACCAGGATCTGCGGGTTGCCGGACAGGCGCCGTACAAAGTCGCGCATTGACAGGATTGGTACGGCAAAGCGCGATTGGTTGATGTCACAAATCACCAGCGCGCCCGCATTGATAAACGGATTACGCGGGCGGCCGCGCTCGAATTCCAGTTGCACCATGGAGTTGAACGGTTGCCCGGACGGTTCGTGGCCCAAGCGTTCCCAGATGGTTTCGCCGCCGTGGTCGATGGCCTGTACGAGGCTGAACACCTTGGAAATGCTCTGCACCGAGAACAACGTATCGGCGTCACCGGCGCGGTAGGCTGAGCCGTCGTTGCCGTACACGGCGATGCCGATCTGGTTGGCGGGTACATCGGCCAGCGCGGGGATGTAGTCGGCGACTTTGCCGAGGCCGATCAATGGACGAACTTCGTCAAGGATCGAGTCCAGCAGCGCCTGCATGTCTTGTCCTGTCATCTGTCTTTGAATCAGTGATAAGCGGGGCGCGGAGGATACTTCAATGCGCGCGCAAGCCCCACACAATCTCTACCACCCGCTCGGCCACCACCAGATACACCAGGATCAACAACAGCTGTAGCGCCAGGTGATAACGCAGCTTGGCCAATCGACGGATGCCATCGCTGACGCTCAACAGCATCGACAGCACAATAAGCCCCCAGCCGGCCACGCTGGAGGCAAACACCCCGATAAACAGGTCCTGCTGGCTCACGAGCGTATTGGTCCCTGCCGCAAACAACAGCACGCACACCAGCAGGTTTTTCACGTTGTCGAAAATCTGTGTGCTCAGATCGTTTTCCAGCAAGGCAAAATACCGCTTCCATAACGCGAGCATGGGTAAGTACCGGGTAGGGATCGCTCGTCAATCAAAGTAGTCCAATTGCCCGTACACTGCACCGCTGCGCTTACCCAATGAGGACTTTTGCATGAAATTGATGATCGGCCTGGCCGCCCTGCTGTTGGTATCGGCTTGCACTTCAACAGCGCCTACTACGCCACCTGCGCAAGACTCCGCCGCGTCGACGTGCCTGGCAGGCGGCGGCACGATGAAGCAAGTCGGCAAGTTGCAGAGCTGGAAATGCATCACGCCGTACAAGGATGCAGGCAAGGCGTGTACCGACTCTAGTCAGTGTGATGGCGAGTGCCAGACCAGTGTCACCACCCAAACTGGCAGCACGCCGATCAGCGGCACCTGCCAAGCGGACAATAGCCACTTTGGCTGCTCGGCGACGGTGGAAAAAGGCAAGCTCGGCCGGGCGATTTGCGTGGACTGAGGGTCACCCCGATAGAACTGTGGGGCTGGCTTGCCTGCTCCCACATTGACCGAGTTCAGCGTGTGAGATCAGCGAGGCCCATGTGCTCGCGCAACGTCGCCCCCTCATACGCCGTGCGGAACAACCCCTTGCGCTGCAAATGCGGAATCACACCCTCCACACATTCCGTGAACGAGCCCGGCAGGTACCCCGGCGAAGCCAAGGTCACCTGGGAACCAGCCTGGCGTCCCAGGAGCATATCGGTATTTCGTCGTGGAGCAGCCCCCTTCGCGCCATGGTTGGCCGCTTGCAGGCGCAGCCGGGCAAACAGGCGGCCCAGGACGTGATACAACTGTTGGGCGGCGTCGGCCATAAGGGCGCATTTGAAGCCACGCTGCTCACCCAGCGCCTGGCCACCCTGGCGATTGTCGGCATCGGCGACCTGGAACCCTCGCAACTGCTGCGCAACAGCGGTAACTACTACACCGAAGACATGCGCCTGCTGGCCGAGCGCGGTGCCGTGGGTGATATCTGCCTGCGCTACTTCGATGCCCAGGGCAAGCCGGTACTGGAAGAAGACGAAGAATTCGTGGTGTCGGTGGCGCTGCCCAAATTGCGCTCGATCCACCGCGTGCTCGGCCTGGCCGGCGGGTTGAACAAGGTCCAGGCGATTCGAGGTGCGCTCAAGGGCCGCTACCTGGACATCCTGATCACCGACCTGGATACCGCACAGGCCTTGAATCACTAAACTCATTATGGAGATCGACCGCTCATGACATCCAAGCTCGAACAACTCAAGCAGTTCACCACGGTGGTCTGCGACACGGGCGACCTTGAGGCTATCAGCCGTCTGAAACCGGTCGACGCCACCACCAACCCGTCGCTGCTGCTCAAAGCCTCGGCTATCGCACACTACGGCGACATCCTGCGTCACTCGGTCGACCTGTCCAAGGGTGACCTGGGCCTGGCCTGCGACCAGTTTGCGGTGGCCGTAGGCTGCGGCATCCTCAAGGCCATTCCAGGTCGCATCTCGACCGAAGTCGACGCGCGCCTGTCGTTCGACGAAGACGCGCTGTGGGCCAAGGCCAACCAGCTCATTGAGCTGTACGACAAAGCCGGCGTCGGCCGCGACCGTGTATTGATCAAACTGGCATCTACCTGGGAAGGCATTCGCACCGCCGAGCGCCTGGAAAAAGCCGGTATCCAGACCAACCTCACGTTGTTGTTTTCGTTCGCCCAGGCGGCGGCCTGTGCCGATGCCGGGGTGTTCCTGATTTCACCTTTCGTCGGCCGCATCTACGACTGGTACCGCAAAAGCACGGGCCTGGACTACACCGGCGCCGAAGACCCGGGCGTGCAGTCGGTTACGCGGATTTACAACTACTACAAGGCCAACGGCATCAAGACTGTGGTCATGGGCGCCAGCTTTCGTACCCTCAGCCAGATAGAGGAATTGGCCGGGTGTGATCGCCTGACCATCAGCCCCGAATTGCTGCAAAAACTCGATGAAGACCACGGCCCGCTGGAGCGCAAGTTGGTGCTGGGGGCGACGGGCGAGCCGCGCCAAACCATCGACGAGGCGCAGTTTCGCTGGGCTTCCAACGAAGATGCGATGGCGACCGAGAAGCTGGCCGAAGGCATTCGCCAGTTTGCGCGAGATCAGGAAAAGCTTGAGGCGGTATTGGCTGCGCTCTGAAGAGGCTGCGTACTTTCGGTCCCGTGGCGACCTGACAGTCGCCGAACCTTATCAGGTATAAATCGATAAAAAGGTGGGGGGCTTGCTCGCTCCCACCGTTTTGACCGAGTTCGACCACACAATACCGGGTAAGCCCGCCGCGCTTTTGCTGTTGATCTGGGGCGAAGTCCTTTTGGTTACTTTTGGGTCTTTCTTTCCAAAAGTGACCCGCTGTAAAAGCGGAGCCATAAGCCGCCATTACCGCAGAAACGGCTATGCACTCACCCACCAAGAAACCCCACCCCCTGCAAAGGCAGTTCATAAGACTTCTTGACCGTGCGCACCACCAACGTCGACGAATAAGTCCGAATCGGAATATCCCGATAAGTCTCCATAAACCGATAGATATACTCCGTGTACTCCGTAGCATCCCGAAACTTGGCCACCATCACAAAATCAAACTCCCCGGTCATCAAGTAACAATCCTGAATCTCCGGGCGACTGGCGAGAATCTGCTGCATCCTGCGGTCAATATCCTTGCTGTCCCTGTCCAGCTTGATCAGGAAAAACGCCGTGACATGGATCCCCAGCTTGCGCTCATCCAGTACGGCGACTTTAGCCTTGATAACCCCCACGCTTTCCATGCGGCGAATCCGCCGGTAACAACTGGTGGACGACAGCCCCACGCTGTCACTCAACAACTCCAGGCTCTGGTCGCAATCCTTTTGCAACTTGCCCAGGATCTTCAAATCCATGGCGTCTGTCATCGGTTCCAAATCGTCCTTGAAAAATGCAATGAATCCGTCGCAATGACGGGCCAATTTGCACAAATCCTGCGCAGTGGCTAGTTAACATCGATTCAGCTTAGCAGCCCCGCCAACACCTGGCCTGAGGGCGGCATGAGAGGGATCTTATGATAGTCGCGAAACCGACATGGACCGCTGATATCCAAGGACTTTTCAGTGCACCCTACTGGGTGCCCGCCGCCCAACGCGCCGCCGTGGCGGCCACCTGGGTGGGCTGCATGAATGCCTACGACGTATTCCTGGAAGACCCGGCGTCGGTCAAGGCCTGGTCGGAAACCATCTACCAGCACCTCGCCTCGCGCAACATGCCGCTGACCACCGACCAGCAGCAATTCTGGCCGATCGACGCCCTGGAAACCTTCCGGCTGTGGGTCAACCAGGGGTGGCGGCTGAACAGCATTTCGCCGTTTGACCTGGCCGAACGCATCCCGCCTCCGGCGTTGCCGCACCCGGTTAAACGCGTACGCCAGGACATCCGCGCCCTGAGCCCAGAGCAATTGAACCTGTACCGCGCCAAGCTGGATGACCTGATGCACATCGGCGACCCGGACAGCGGCTCGCCCTGGCAGCGTTACGCCTACATTCACACAAACTGGTGCCTGCATTACCAAGAGGCCTTCGCCCTGTGGCATCGCGCTTACTTGCTGTACCTGGAAGCGTTGATCGACTGCGCGATCCCGTATTGGGACTGGATGGCCGCAGACGCCAGTGTAGACGGCAGCCCCCAAGCCGGCTTACCCCAGGCATTCCTTGATGAAACCTATGTGCACCCGCACACCAGCGAGGTGCGACGTAACCCGCTGCGCTATGCAGCGGCCAAGGATGGTTGTTCAAAGGTCTGCGCCACGGCACCCGTCGCGGGCGTGGAATGCCTGTACGTGCAACGCAACCCGTTGTTCTACACCCAGGGCGAGGCTTTTCGCGCCGAGCGGACCCAGCTGTATGGCATGAGCCGGATCTTCCAGCAGCAAGTGGTCGATGCGCTCGCGTTCACCACCTTCAGCCAGCCCCAAGGTGTGCCGGGTTATCCCTGGGCCAACATCACCGCCTTCAATCCGCCGCAACCCGACAACCTGTACCCCAACCGTGCGCTGAACTTCGACGGGCTCTACGAGCAACCCCACGACAACTATCACGGCTGGATCGGTGGCGACATGGCCGATAACGCCTACACCGCCTTTGACCCGGTGTTCTGCTCGTATCACGCCAATATCGACCGCATGCTCGAAGTCTGGATTCGCGCCAATCCGGCGGCGCAGTACACCACTCAGTGTCTGCTGCAGCCCTTCGCCGGGGCCCAGGCCGACGATGTGACCTTCACCAGCGCCGATGCCTGGCGCTACACCACGCTGGGAGACATGGCGCAGGACAGCCGGCACATCGGCTACGACTACGGCACCCCGGTGGCCCCGCAGTTCGGCGCAGCCAAAGCGACGGCTCCGGCCTGTTGCCAGGCGCAAGCGGCCGGCAGCGGGCCCTGGGTGGTGTTCGACCACGTGCGTTGCACCCACGACACGTACCTGATCGACGTCTTTCTCAATCAACCCGACGCCACGGCGCAGCACGCGAGTGCCGACAACCCGCATTACGTCGGGCGTTTCAGCCGCATCGGCATGGGCCTGGTGGACGACAAGGGCCGCTGCATCACCCAGGGCGTCTCCCGCGCACTGAATGCCGCGCGCGCCGTCAAGGCGCTGAACCTTGCCCCGACTGACGCGGCGCATTTATCGCTGATCGTGACTCACCCCGATAGCGGCCAGGTGTTGACGCCCGAAGCGTACACGCCACTGCCTGGCTTTATCGCCCAACTGGTGTGGGACGACCCACGCCAATCCTCCGCCGGCCCCGCTCCGGGAACCGGTTGCTGCTCCACTTCCACCACTACCCCTGCTGGAGAACGCACATGAGCACGCCCTTCACCCAATTCACCTCCCCTGCCGAACAAGCGCCCAAGGACTACAACAAGCTGGGCCTGGAGGACCAGCTGTCGACCTTCGAAACCAATTGGAACAACAACGTCACCGGCTGGACCCAAATGTCGGTCATCGGCAACCCCTGGTCGAACCTCAATGACGCACCGCGTTCGGGCTACTACAACCCGCTGGAAAGCGGCTACGGCACGCAGACACCGCTGACCATTACCTGGCAGCCCTTCCCCAATCGACTGTGGACGTTTTTCTACAACAATGGCGCCGCCGTGGTTCCGCAACTGGGCGGCACGGCCATGACCCTGGACCAGGTGATGCAGTTGACCGATCACGGCCAGATCACCCTTAACAACACGCTTTATTCGCTGTACCCGGACCCGGCGGCAACCCAACTGCAGATCCCCAAAGTGTTGTGCAAGTCCATCAACTGGCACGGCCCCTATGCCGATTTTTCGCCCTCGGGTCCACGGGGCTGGCTGGATGAGTATTGCGAGTGGTCCATCACCCGCGACCCCGACGGCAACATGCGCAGCATCATGTTCACCAGCGAGAACCCGGCCTACTTCCTGACCATGTGGAACATCGACCCAAATGCCGTGCTGGGGCTGTACCAGGCGTACGTCGACCCGCATGTGAAACTCGAAGACCTGTACCTGCGCTACACCGCCAACGGCCCGACCGGCAATGCCGGTGACCCGGTGATCGATGAAACCACCGGGCGGCCCGCCTATGACACCGTCAACAAATGGAACGCCGGCACCGTGCGTATACCGGGCGTCTCAGGCGGCGCGATGCACCTGACCTCCGGGCCCAACACCCTGAGTGCCGAGATCTACCTGGCGGCCGCGGCTACCATCCTTCGGCCGATCCAAAGCAGCGGCAACCAACAGAACCTGATCTGTTGCGCTCAATACGGGCAGAACTATCGCAACTCCGACCCGCATATCGGCTTTTCCGCCAACCAGGCCGCGGTTAAAAACCTGATCTCGTTGACCAATCCCATCGGCCTGTACCTGCAACAGCCGAAATCCTTCAGCACCTGGAAAGGCCCTCAAGGCCAGGATGTGAGCAGCTACTGGCGCGTCACCCGTGGCACTGCCGGCACCGGCCCGAACAACTCCGACCAGATTTTGCAGGCGGTGTTCGAGGTGCCGCAAAGCGCGGGGTTCTCGATCAATGACATCACCATCAACGGCACGCCGATCGACTACGTGTGGGTGATTGCCAACGAATTAAATGTCGCCTTGAGCGTGACGCCAGCACCGTTGACCGCCACGCCCAAGGAATGCGACTGCGTGGCCGCCAATAACACCGATGCCCAACCCTGGCCCGTGCAACTGCTGCCATTGGACCTGTTCTACGGCCAGTCACCCAGTGACTTGCCGGCCAGTTTTGCACCCGGCAGCTCAGCTCAGTTCGTGCTGGTGGTGCAAGGGGCAGACCCGAACACCACCGTGGCGGATGCGCGGGTGCAGTTTTCCAACCCGGGGATCAGCGCCCAGGTCACGCAGTTCTTGCCGGATGCCTCGGCGATTCCCGGGCAGACCGACAGTGGCGGCACGCAAGGCTACGTCATGACCGTCAACGTCAGCGGCAACGCTGCGCCGGGGCTGGTCAGCGTGCGGGCGCTGAACCCCAGCGAAGCCGCCAACCCCAGCGCGGCCCAACACCCATGGGAAAGCGGCCTTGCGCTGGTGCCAGGCGCCTGACTGGTCCCTGCCGCCCATGCCTGGCGTGGGCGGCTCCCCTTAAGCCTTGAGCAAGGAATGCGATCATGTACGGATGGCCTCGCCCGCTGTGTCGGGCTCGCTTGAATGTTTTCTCGTTACTGGCCGGCGCCCTGCTGTCACTGGTGGCGCCGCCACCGGCCAGCGCTTCGGACGCGCAGACCTGCGTCCAGCAACTGGTGTTCGACCCCGCAAGTGGGGGCTTCCTGCCGGTGAACAATTTCGGCACCGAGCAGGACTTTCTCAATTGTTTCGGCTGGCAACTGTTCATCGCCATGAACTGGCCGGTCAATCCCGGCTGGCCGGCCGACCCGACCCTGGCGGGCGAGCCAGACACGCAAAGCAGCGCTGCACAGTTCGGCGTGCCGCAAACGCCCGGCAAGCCGATGAGCAACGCGCCGGTGTGGGCCAGCTACAAGGACGCCAACGACATTTTCCTGCCCGGTGCACCCAAACCGACCGGCTGGGGCGTGGAAACCCTGGTGCCGTCCAATTGCACCGCCACCGGCAACCTGAAAGCGCTCTCCACCGGCGCGCGCAAATTCATTACCGCCACGTCGGAAAGCGCGATCAACCGCAAGCACCGCTTCCACCTGTCCAGCGGCACCCAGGTGACCCTGCCCGATTCGATCATGGAAGCCGCCGGCGGCTGGCTGACGGACCAGTCGGGCAACCTGGTGTTTTTCGAGCGCAAGGTCGGCAAGGCCGAGTTCGACTACATCGTCAATAACGGCTTGTACGACGCCGCCAATCAATTGATCGTGGCGCAGAACAGCGACAACCGACACCCCGCCGGCCTGTCGTTGCCTGCGGGCAAGCTGGTGCGTGAGCTGCCGGCCAAGGCGCTGCCCCAGGAAGAATTGGGCGCCCTGGAACTCAAGGCGGCCTGGCGCGTCCTCACCCACAAACCCGAGCTGTACGCACGCTACCTGACCACCGTCGCCTGGCTGCAACGCCCTGACACGCTGCAATGCACCCAGGAAGTCGTGGGTCTGGTGGGCCTGCATATCATCAACAAGACCCAGACCCAGCCGAACTTCATCTGGACCACGTTCGAGCAGGTCGACAACGTGCCTGACGGCGGCGCTACACCGTCGCAGGGCTACAGCTTCAACAACCCGGCCTGCACCGGTGATGCCTGCACACCCAACGTCGCCCGCGTGCAATGTGACGCCACCCACACGCCGCCCAACTGCACGCCATTTAACCAACCGGTACAGGCCACACGGGCCAATGCCACGCCTGAGGACATGCAAGCGTTAAACACGGCGGTGCAGCAGACCTTCGCCCAGCAGACCCAGGGCCAATCAGTGTTCCAGTACTACAAACTGGTGAACGTGCTGTGGTCTAAAACGCCCAACGCACCTAACGATCCAGGCCCTGGGCCGAACGTGAAGACGCCGCTGTCCTATGGGCCGTTTGTCAGCGATCAAAGTGTTGCCGTCGCCAATACCACCCTGGAAACCTATGTGCAGACAGAGAACTGCAACGACTGCCACCAGTACGCGGCCATTGCCGGTGGTTCCAAATTGGCGTCGGACTTCTCCTTCCTGTTCGGCAGCGCCGACTCCGCGAAGAACACTCGCCTGATCAAACGCATCGAGGCGTTCAAGACCCTCAAGGATGATCATTAGGCGGGTGTTGCAAGCCTGACACTCAGAGGGAGGCCGGCCCCACAGCCGACCGAGAAACGCCCGAAAAAAAGGGGCGATCATTGATCGCCCCGAACGGTACATCGAGAGGTCCTTTCCTTAGCCTTACAAACTGATCTGCTTGCGCTCCTCATCCGTCAACCGCGCCCGCGCCTGTTCGCTCAGCGGCCCCGCGCCCAGCACCTGAACCGGGCTGTTGGGGTTGTAGGCAGAGTTTTTCTGCTGCGGTTCCGGTTCACGCGGCAACGGCTCGCTGCCCAGGCTCAATACTTCCACCGTCATGATCGAAGGCCGGCCCTGCTTGGCCGCCGCCTGCTGGCTGCGCGCCGCGTCTTCCGCCGCCTGCGATGCCGCTGCCCCCGCCGCGCTGGCCGAGCTCATGGCCCCCGTGTTGACCGTGGCCGACACCGGCACCCCGGACGACTTGCCCTGGCTCTGGATATTCGCCGCGTTCACCACGCGCAACGCGGCGATGTTGACGTTGCCGGATACGCGAATCCCCGCCTCCCCTGCGTCGATGGTGCCCAACGGTGCGATCAGGTCGATGTCCCCCGCCGGCACTTCCGGAATCGGGTTCAAGGTCGCGATCCCCGCGCCCGTGCTCGGCACCGACGGCGACAGGCCGACGTTGCCCCAGTTGTCATAGACACGCTTGGGCGGCGTATACACCACGGTGGTCTTGGACCCGCGACCGGCGTTGATGTCGCCCTCGCTGGTCCACCCCATGATCGAACCGCCGAAGGTGGTCATGATGCGGCTCTGGCCAAGCAGGATGCTGCCCATGGAGTACAGCTGGATATCACCGGCACCTTGGGTAATCACGCCCGCCGTCGACGGGGGCGCCTCGCCTTCGATGCCGAAGGTCTGGCGGCCGCCTGGGGTGAGCATCTGGATCGAACCACCAAAGTTGGTGTGCACGCCCGAGCCGCCGAACAGTGTGATGTCGCCTTTGTAGGTAATCGGGTTGCCGGCCACGTCCTTGTCCGGGAACAGCGCCGCAATAGCGGCGCGGCCACGCAGGTAGCTGCCTTGGCGCACGCTGCCGTCGGTGTTGTACTCGCGCCCTGCGGCCTTGAGTTCGGCAAAGTACAGGTCGCGGGCAAACACGCGTTGCTGCTCGGCGGGCAGCGCCGCGTAGTAGGCGCGTGCCTGCTCGGTATCGCCGACAAAACCGAAGCGCTCGGCGAGCCAGGTGACCAGCTCGTTTTCGTACGTCTTGGCGACCTTATTGCCTTGAATCGACTCGCCAGGCTGCGCCAGGTTGGCGGGGTTCAGGTACGCCTCGACGAAGCGCCGGTAATCCGGCCCATGGGGACCGACGCCCGCCTGCATGACGATGCTCGCCCCAGGACGGTTATCCCCGGCCAACAGGGGCCCGAGGCTGGTCACGCTGGACTCGCCCAACGCCCCGGAACCGGTCAGGAGGATATTGCGCCCCGCCGACAGTTCCAGCAGGCCGGGCCCGGCGACCTGGAAGTTGCTGTACAGAATGTCGCGGCCGGCGGACACCACGGAGATTTCGTTGAGGTTGTTGTGAAGGATCAGGTTGTCCTGGGTGCGTATGTCCACAACAGCAGTCGACTCCTGACCGAAGCGGCGACCACTGCTGACGATATCGCGTCCAGCCATCATCCAGACCGGTCCATTGCCCTCATACCAGGTCTGGCCTTCATGCAAGCTGCCCGCCGCTGCACTGAAGGCAATCACGCGGCCACTGCTGACGCCGACCAGATCCCCGTCTATCGCGTAAAAACGTGCGGGTTCAGCACTGCCACCGGGAGACAGCGTGGCCGTCCCCGGCCCGTACACAAACAACGGCTGGCTGCCCGAGTTACCGTTAACCGACAGGTTGCTGGCCTTCACCGTGTTACCGATGCGACCCTGATACGCCGGATGCCAAGGCGTTGCCAGAGTACTTTGCGCCGTCCCGGATTGGCTGACGGTCATGCCGCCGGCGTAGATCGAATCCTGGGCCAGGAACTGCAACTGGCCGTTTTCGCCGGGCGCCAACAGCAGTGGGTAACTGTAGTTGTCGTCGCCATTCACC
Source organism: Pseudomonas sp. RA_5y_Pfl1_P24 (assembly GCF_963970945.1). Classification (NCBI taxonomy): domain Bacteria; kingdom Pseudomonadati; phylum Pseudomonadota; class Gammaproteobacteria; order Pseudomonadales; family Pseudomonadaceae; genus Pseudomonas; species Pseudomonas sp. RA_5y_Pfl1_P24. The sequence continues at coordinate 51,841 of NZ_CAXAOJ010000009.1, forward strand.
TGCGTCTGCGCCGCTTTACCGTAATACAGACTGCCGCCGGCTGCCGTAGCCCTGACGATCGATGGATAGACCACCGCCAAATCGGCCGTCGCGTCGGATCGGCTGAAGGGCGTGAGGTTGCCGCCCAGGGAAAACAGGTCGATCGACGTACCCTTGGTCCACAGTGTGAACCAACTGGTACCGGTGCCCTGTTCAGCCCCTTGAGCGAAGGGGGACAGGTGGGAGAGTACGACTCGCCCCGGGTCTTCGACGTTCTGCACCACCAGGTCACCCAGGGTTTGCAGATTGAACGTAGCATCGCCCGGCACCAGGGTCATTCCGCCGCGAGCCGCCCCACGGGTCGCGACCAGTGGGTCGTAGGCACGGGTTTCGCCGGGGCTCTGGAAGTTGGCGCTACTGCCATACATCACGTCGACACTGCCCACGGTAGCACTGCGTAATTGCACGTCACCTCGCAGGTTGACCAGTACACCATCACGATGGTCAGCGGTGTCGGCAACGCTGGCCGGGTTCAGTGCCCCACCGATGCGCACGCGCAGGTCGCCGCCACCGGTCAGTTGCAGGCTGCCATCGCTGGCGACCCGGCCCGTGCTGCCCACAGCCAGCACCAAGCCCTGGCTATGCGGGTTAGCCTCGACATGACTGGTGCTGTAGCCCAGTGTGTTCAACACGCCGGCATCACCGCTGACGTTGACATCCACGTTCCCGCCGCCAAGGGCACCGAAGCCGGTAAAGCCGAGCATCTTGTCCGCCGCCGTCGTTGCGGTGTAGCTGCCGAAATTGATCCACCAGGCCGTCGGCTGAGCTTGCCCGCCCGTCGCCACATCGCTACTGCCCTGGCGCCATAACCAATTGCCGACGGCAGCGGAGTCCACCCCGGCATCCTTGGGGTTGGGGCGCGTGGGGCTCAACGCGGTGAGGCTGGTGATATGACCGGTCAGGTCCCCTCCGACATTCAGCGTCAGGTTGCCCCCTGCCTCCGGGTACCAGGCCCGATACAGGCTGGTCGGCGAGCCATTGACGAACTGTTCAAAGAAGCTGCCGGGGTCGCTCAGCACCGTTTTACTGGACGGGTCAGCGCCTGTCGGCGTCGCCTTGGGCAGGTTATAAGGGTCGCCGGCAAAGGTGCCGGTCGACGAGGTGCCGGCCGTGTAGACGCCGTACAACGAATCCATGCTCAGGCTGCCCGCACTCAACAATTCCAGGTCGCCGGTGCCAGTGCGGATGACGCTGAATCGCGTGCTGGAAGGGGTGGCGGCGTATTCCTTGTCCGCCTTCAACAGGCAGAACTCAGGCGCACTGCCACACACCTCAGCCACAGTCGGGTATTCAATGCTCTGGAAAAACGCATCGGTCATCTCGGTATTGACGACCACAGTGATGCCTTGACTTGCCAACTGATCAACAGCGTACTGGGTGAATACATAGGTGACCTTGGGCTTACAGTACTCCGGCGATGCGGCACAGAAGTCCTCGATTGAACCGAGCCCGAAGCCATCGAGTACCGCCTGATCAATCGGTTCGCCCTCCTTGACGACCACACCGGCAAAGCCCATATCAATGACTGCCTGGGCGGTCCAGGTTTGCACGCCTTTTGCCGGAATTTCCTTGGCAAACATGCCGTAGTGGTTATCCGCCAAGTGGATGTCACCACTGCGCGGGTGGGCTTGCAGGATACGGCTGTCAGCCGCCTCGGTGTCGGCGCCCGCCACCAGGCGCAACGACCACGATTGAGTGCCTTCGGCCAGCATCGGCGAGATCGCCCACACCTGGCCGGCGGCGCCGGAAACCCCGACGCGCAGTTGCACCGACGTCGCCCCGTTGGGCAGTTTCACATCGGTGCCTGCGGGGATCAGTCCGCCCTTCGGCAAGGCTTTGGTGCCGCTGAGCAAGACGATGTTATTGCTCAGCGTTGCGCCGTGCACGGTGGGCAGCGGCACGCCTTTGGGCCAGATCATGGCTTGCAGGCGCGTGCCCTCCGTCAACAACGTGCCGGCCCCCAGTTGTGTGCCCGCCACCAGGGTTTGCGCCTGGCTGAGCAAGGTGCCGGCGGCAAACAGCAGGTTACCGCCGGCATCGCGCACATCCGCCGACAACACGCTGCCGGCGGGCAGCACCAGGTCCTGGTCCAAGGTCGCGGCCACCGGCAAGCGCGTGTCGGCAGCCACTGTCAAGCCTTTGATCGGCAAGTCGTAGTTAAGCGTGGCGCCCGCCGGGAAGGCAGTGCCGTCGGCCAAGGTCACGCCATTGCCCGGCACCACGATAGTCCCACCACTGAAATCGACACCCGGCAACAGCACCCAGCCTTTGTCATCCTCGGACACTGGCGGCTTGGCGAAACCGTCGTTGATGCTGCCGTAGATATTCAGGTCGCCGCCGGCACGCAGGGTCAGGCTGCCGGACTCGCCGCTGCCATACACCGCGTTGTTCTTCTGGCTGTTGGGGTTGAGGCTGGCATAGCGGTAGCCGGACAGGTCCAGATCGCCTTGCACCACCAGGTCGCCGTCCGGGGTTTTGCTGACGATTTCCACGCCTGGGCGCAGGTGGAAGGCATCGGCATACGTGGCGTTGTTCAACCCGGCGAGTTTGTTTTGCAACAGATCGTTATTGAGCAGCGCGGCATTGATAAAAGCCTCGCTCAAGGCGTGCTTGCCATCCAGGTAGCCCTGGGTGATCTCCTGATACGGTCTGCCGCTGGCGGTCGGGTCGGTTTTCTCCGGGGCATCGTCGTAGGTGGCCATGCCGTTGAGGGTAATCGAGCGCGCGCCCTGGATAGTCAGGCGCCCGCTGGCATCGATATTGATGTCATTGCTGCTGCCGTCCGGGTTGAACAACCGTGGCGCGTTCAGCTCCAGGGTGCCGCGATTGCGCCCATCGTTGCCGGCCGTGCCGTCGGTGCCGTGGCGCAGGTCGATGCGCACGCCATCGGCCAGGATCAGTTGGCCGGTGCCGGAACCCAATACCACCATGGCGCGGTTCGGCGCGTCGATGATCTTGCCGTAACTGTCCACGCGCAGCTTGCTGCCATGGGCGTCGAGCACTGCCGTGCTGTCCAGGGTCAGGCCATTTTTGCCGGCCAGGTTGATGCTGCCGACCCGCTCACCGCTGGCGTCCACCAGGCCATTGACGCGCAGGCTGCCATTGTCCACCGACACGCTGATGGTGCCGGCCTTGAGCCCGTTGCCGATGGTCAGGTCACCCTGCTTGAGCTGGAAGCTGCGCGCGCCGAACACTTCGCCCTGGTTGAGGCGCTGGTTGAGGTCGGCGAACTGTTGGTCGAGGGCGCCGCTGCTGCCCAGGCGTTGCGCCTGGATTTCCACGGTGCCGGCCTGGTACGGCATTGAAGTGCCGCCGGCCAGGTAGCGGCCGCTGCTGCTGCCGAGGATTTTGCCTTGCAGGTCGACGATGCCCCCGGCCGCGTCTGTTGCCACGGCGCGCAGTTTGCCGGCCTGGTTGTTCTTCGCGGACAGGTCGATGGTCGAACCCGCCGCCTGCAGGATATTGCCGCTGCGGCTGTCCAACAGCACATCGCCGCCCCAACCGTATTGGGTCACGTCGTTGAAGGGAATGGCGCGACCGGCCACGTCGATCAACGCGTCATCGGTCAACACCACATCACCACGGGCGCTGAGGCTGACTTTGCCGCTGGGCAACACCACCGCACTGGCCAGCCGAATGCTGTCGCCCTGCAGGGACAGTTCGGCACCCTGGCCGCTGGCCGTGCCACGCGGGCCGGCGGACGCGCCGATGTCGATCGCACCGCCCGCCTTGATCACGTTCACCGAGCCGGCTTCACCGGTCATCAGTGGCGTGCGGATAGTCAGGTTGCCGCCGCTGTACTGAAAGCCGCTGATCGGGTCATAGGCGCCCTGGCTCTGGTACACCGACAGGCTGCCCTTATGGTTGGCCGTGATGCGCTCGCTGGCGTTCAGACTGACGTTGGCAAAGCCCAGCGCCAGGCGGTCGAAGCTTTTCACGTTGCTCGGCTGGCCAAAGGCGCCATAACCGAACTCGATCCGCTCGGCGTTGACCTCCAGGCGCCCGCTGCCGGTGCCCGCTCCCCCCGCCACCACCGCGCCCGGCGCCGTGATCGCGCCCAGCCAGATCAGGTTGGCGGTGTGGATCGTCGCCACGTCGTTGGCGCCACCGGCGCCGTACAGGGCCGGGGTGGACAGCATCAGGTTGCTCAGCAGCGATTTGCCGGTGAGCGGGTCATAGGTGTCGAGTACCGCATTGCCGTAGAAATTGAACCCGTCGCGGGCCGAGAGCTGCAGGGTTTCCAAGGCCGGTGCGCCGAACTGCGTATCGCCGCGCAGCAATTGATCAAGCAGCGCCTGGCTGAGCGTCAGCCCAGCCGGCAAGCGATTGGCCGCCGCCGCTGCGGCCAGGGCGTCCGCGCTGCCCAGGTTGATCGTGTTCACGCCCAGGTTCAAATGACGGGTGCCGTAACGCACCTGGTCGCCGAGCTGAAAGGTGCTGTCGGTCAGGGCCACGATGCTACCGTTGGAGTACAGCCCGGTCTGGCCACTGCACACACCACTGCTGCAGGCACCGATGTTGATGCCCTGACTGATCACACTGCCCACCTTGGGCGCACTGATCACATTGAGCAGGCCATTGGACACCGCCAGCATGTTGGCCACCTGGTAGATATAGCCGTCGCGGGCATCGTAGCTGGCATTACCGCGCCCCAGGGTATTGATGGAAGCACCCTGCTCCACGACGATCGAGCCGGTGTCACTCACCAGGAACACTTCCGGTGCAGCCAGGGTTGCGCCATTGCGCAAGATCACGTTGCTATTGGCGCGATTGACCCCGCCCGCCAGGGAAATGAAGTTCCCGGACTGGCCGTACGCCACAGCCGTCATCCCACCCACCATCAGCCGCGAAGCACCCAACGCATTCAGGCTATCGGCGTTAAAGGTGATGCCAGCGAACCCGGCGGTTGCTGCCTGCCCGGCGCCGACCACTTCGATCCCTTGCATACTCCGGTCGATCACGGCCACCGTGCCGCCATACCCTCCCGATGCGGCGCTAAAGCGCCCAATACCTTGGAACGAGAAGGCCTCGGCGCCGCCTCCCGGACGCAGGGCCAGCTTCAAGGTTTTCGCGTCGGCCTCCAGCATCGGCCGTGGCACACCCAACCTCGCCGCATCGGCCCTGGCGAACTGGGCGTAACTGGTTTCGTTGTATTGGGAGTAGCGCCGCAAGGTATCGGCCGAGGTCAGGATCAATTGGCTGGCTACGCTGTTGCTGATCCCGGTATGGGCGATCGACAGCTGCCCGGCAGTGGCCCACGAGCCGTTGCGCATCAAGGTGGTTGCGGTGCCGCTGCCCAATCCGGCCAGGCCATTGATCTCGACGCGGAACGCGCCTGGCATCAACGCGTAGGTCGACGGCATCAGCGTGTAGGTACCCGCCGGCAACCCCGGCACACCGGCGCCGATGGTGACTTGCTGGCCGACCAACGGCGTTACGGCCCCGCCCTCTGCTGCGACCGGCGCGGCGCCCGGCTGTATCCCCGGCACAATGGCATAGATCGGGTTGGTGGACAGTCCCGGCAGCACGAACCCGCCAGTGGCGCCAAATTGCACCAACGGGCTGTAGCGCGCATCCGTGGAACCACCGCGCCCGGACACAAAGCCGGCACCCAACAAATCGCCTCCGCCGGACAAGTCCAGGGTGGCGTCCGGCAACACGCTGATCGACTTGCCCCCCAGAATGACCCCGACACTCAGGTCAGTTTCACGTGGGGCCACACCTCCCTGACCGATAAATTTCACAGTCTTGCCGTTGTACTTATAGACCTGGCCGTCCAGCGTTCCGCCATAGGGCAGCACCAGGCCCTTGCCACTCACCGAGGTCAGGCTGCCAGGCAGCAGTTGCACCACGCTGCTGCCCATGCTGCCGATATCGATCAACCCCAGGGGTGCGCGCACCACGCCACCCTGGCGCACCGTCGCCGCGCCCAGTTGCAGCCGGCCAAACGCCGAATACGGGACAGGCGCATCGGCGTTGCCCACGCGGCCGATGGTCAGCGTACGCAACGGATCGAAATCCAGGTCAAGGGAAGTGGTGGTCGACTGCCCACGGTAACCGGCGATGACGCGAGCACTGACTTCAGTGGTCGGGTACAGCTGCGCGGCGCGCAAGGTCATATCGCCCTGGGTCAGCAACTGCGTGCTGACACCGGTAATGATGTCGTTCTCGGCCGCACCGGCGAGAAAACGCAGGTCGCCCTGGCTGGTCAGGTTGACCTGATCGAACCCGCGACGCTCAAGGCTGGCCTGGCTGTTGTCCGCCCTGAACAGGTGGCTACGGTTACCAAAGATGACATTGCCGCGTACCTCAATCAGGCTGCCGGATGCATTGAATTGTGCCTCGGTGGCCCGCTGGGACGGGGCCGGCAGCACCGGTATCGGTCGCACATACAAATCCTTGCCCGTCTCTTCAGGCGCGAGGAAACCCGCCAACAGCAGGTGCGGCGCCGCAAGGTTGATGCGCGAGTTCCCCGCTGCGTTATCGCTGAGGCCGTAGCCACGGCTGTACAGGCGCAGGCTCTGGCCCATGTTCAAGGTTACGTCGCCATCAAAGCTCAACAGGCCGTTGCTAAACAGCGCCAGGTTATCGAAACCGCCCGCACTGACTTGGTCAACGCCCAACCGAGCATGCCCGTACTCCAGGCTGGCGGCAGCGTCTTCAGCAGTGCCGGCCAGCGTCGTCGGCTGACTTGTCTGCCCCAGCACCAGTTCACGTACTTTGAGGACGCGGTCGGTGACGGACGCTTTCTGGTAATACGGGGTGTCCAACGCCAGGTTGAGACTGCCGCCTGCCGCACCGGCACCACCGGCCCTGGCGACAAAACTACCGTCCAGGTACAGGCCATTATTCGACGCCAGCGTAATACTGCCGCCATTGCTGGCCGCTTGCACGGCGCCCTGCCCCGGCACGTTTATGAGGGCTTGGGTGCCGGAGGCCTCCAGGCGCGCGCCGTTACGCACCACCACGAACAAGTCACTGGCCTTGGCCAGGCCAGTGTTCAAGTCGAAGGTGCCGCCAATATTGATGCTGCCGCCGTCACGCACCAAGCCATAGGTGCGCCCACGGTTGTCCACCGCCGTCGCCGCGCGTGCCGCGACGTCGATCACCGCCTGCTCGCCAACCCAGATTGAGCGGCCATGGCCGATGGCGTTCACCGCTTCCGAGGGAGCCGTCGTCAAGCCGCCCAGGCCCACACTGCCGCCCCAGGCATTGAGCGTGCCGTCCATCGTCAATTGCCCGACGCTGCGCAGGTTGATCGCTTGGCCGGGATCCACGTTGATCACTGCGCCCTGACCCACGGTGAGCGCCGTGGTCGCCAGTTGCGCGGCGGTGGCATTGACATGGCCGGCGGTAAGGCTCAAGCCCGCGCCCCGGCGTTGGGTCAGCACGCCTTTGGCAGCGTCTTCCTGATACAACGGCGGCGTCCAGCGCTCCAGTACGCTGGCAGGATCGCTACCGGTGGGCGTACCCGAGGCTTGGGCACCTAACCGGTAAACCGGCAGGCTGACGTCCACCTGAGTACCGTCCGTGACGATCAGCCCTTCATTGCCGGTGATGTCGTAGGCCGAGAAGCCCTTTTTGAAGAAATCACCCGCCAGTTTCAGGGTGTCGCTGCCAAGCGCATTGGCACTTTCACCGATCTGCACCTTATGCGCCTGCAACGCCAGGGTGCCGCCGCCGTTGACGCCATAGCCGCGAATATCACCCTCCAGGGCCAGGGCACCGAGCGCGCCCAGGGTTACGTTCCCGCCCTTGCCGCCAGTGAGCTTGCCATCCACGCCAAGGGTGGCCCCGGAAGACGTATCCACGACACTGCCGGCGGCCAGGTTCACGTTGCTGGAACTGCGCACCGACACCTTGCCACCGTTCACGTACGCCACACCCGCGCTGGAAGTCGGGTCCAGCGCCAGGTTGTTCCAGCGGCCGCTGGTGTCCAGCTTGACGCCGGCGGCGACGTTCACACTCGAACCACCGGCCAGGATCGTATCCGCCACCTCACCGGCCTTGAGCCGATCGACCTGGCTGAGAATGTTGCCGGCGTTGATACTGCCGCCGTGGGCCGTGAGGTTGGCATTAATCTGCACACCCGACCCGAACACGGTGATATCGCCACCGTCCGCCACACTGAGCGCGCCATTGACGGTCACCTGTTGCTTGGCAGCGACCTTGACCGCGCCCAACTGGTAGCCATTGAGCTGATCGCTGTCTAGCAGGATCTTGCCCTGGCGATCAAGCGGCAGCACGCTGCCGAGGTCCAGGCCGTCGGCGATTGCCTGGGTGTTGCTGTCGATCAGCACTTGGTCGGAGGTACCACTGAGGGCATAACGCAGCGTGCCGGTGGTTTTGTTGTAGATCGGAATGTATTGGCCAATGATCAGTTGCGCACGCTGGGCCCTGGCTTTCTGGGATTGCTGGTAACCGTCGAGGTTGATGTTCGGTGCCTGGGTCTGGCGATCCCCCTGGAACACGTCACTGATCACCTGGCCTTCCAGCACTGCGCTGGCGGTGCCGATAACCAGCTTGCCGGCATCGCGGCCCACGGTGTAACCGGCTTCGTAGCGACGCTGGGGAGCGATCAGCGGGTTGTAGTAATACTCGGTCTGGCCCCAGCGCGCGCTGTTGTCTTCATAGCCCTTGTAGAACCCGGAATAGAGAATGTCCCCCGGCGCTTTCGACAATTCATACAAGCGGCCATTCGGGCCCTTGAGCCAGGTCTGCTGAATGTAACCGGCCTGCACATCCACGGTACCGCCCGACAGGTTGATCTGCGCGCCCTGTTGGGTCACCACCTCCTTGCCGGTAAAGGTCACAGTGCCGCCTTGGGCCATCCACTCGCCCACCGTGTGGCCCTGGGTGCCCAGGTAGCCGCCTACTTCCAGCAAGCCGCCGGCGGTGTACCAACGGTCGGTGGCGTAGCCGTTGGTGCCGGCCGGTACAAACACCAACTCGCGCAGGTCGACCCACACGTCATTGTTGATCAGTTGCCCGCCGTCGCGGTTGACCGGCGCATCGCGCTGCTCGTTGCCCTGTACGTTGATCTTGATGTTGTTGGCTTCCATCGCCACCTTGACGCCGATGGCACCCGACACATCGATCATCGCGCCATCGCGCACCAGGCTGCGCTGCCCGGCGCTGACCGCGACCTGGCCGCCGGTGGCCAACGTGATCGAGCCCTTTTGGAAGTCCACAGTGCCGCCGCTGACAATCTCGATACGCGACTGGTCGGTGCGGTCAACCACCGCACTGAGGTTGTTGAACTGCCCGGTGATCAGGTTGGCGGGCGTGCCGTCGAGCTTGATCAGGCCATTGTCTTTCTGGCTGTTGAGGGCCGTGCTGCCACTGGCGTCGAGCAGGATCGCGGTGGTGCTGCCCTCACCCAGGGTCACGCTGCCGCTGGTGTCGCTGGCGGCGTTGAGCAAGTGAATCGTGCCGCGTGTATCCACCGAGGTGCTGGCCAGGGCCACGCCATTTTGCTGCACCTGATGGCCGGTCAGGGTGATGTCGCCAGTGGAGGCCATGATCAGGCCGCTGTGGGTGACTTTGCCAGAGGTGCTGCCAGCCTTGAGGCTGGTCGCCACTTCATTGCCACGGGTGGTGGAACGGTCGTTGCCCGCCGTGCCGACGCCTTTGCGAATGTAAAAGCTGTCGCCAGCCGCCAGGGTGGTCTGGCCCTTGGCAGTGATGATGGTCCCGGCGTTTTCCACCTCGCTGCCCAGCAACAAGGCATAGCCGCCTGAGTCCGTGGAGGTCGCGGCAGTGTGCGTCTGGATCAGCGCGCCGCGCTGTACTTCCACCTTGCCCGCCGCATCGGTGAACGTGGGTTGGGTGCCATTGGTGTCGACATACAGGCCGCGCTGGGTGAACTGGTCATCCGTGATGGTCGCGGCGGCCGCCACCAGGTTACGCACATTGACCTGGCTGGTGCCGCTGAAGATCACACCGTTACGGTTCATGATCATCACGGTGCCGGGGCCGTTGATCTGGCCCTGAATTTCGCTGGGGCGCGCATTGGGGTCATTGACGCGGTTGAGCACGGCCCAGTTGGACTGCTGCTGAAAATCGACAGTGGTATTGCGCCCGACGTTGAAGGTTTCCCAGTTGAGGATCGCCTTGTCAGCGGTCTGCTCGATGGTCACCGTGGTCTTGCCGCCGGATTGGCTCTGGGTGGGCCCCTTGGCGTTGGTCCAGCCCTGGGTCAGGCTGTTATCGACCTGCAGGCCGCCCTTGCCCAAGCCATCGGGGATATTCGAGACCTGGCCGAACGCCGCCTGGCGCCCCGCCGCTTGCGCCGCCTGCTGGGCCGCAATCGCCGCGACACTGGTGTTCAATGTGCTGATGGAACGCGCCAACTGCTGCTTGACCTGCGCCTGCTGGTTCAGCGAAGGAATCCCCGGGACTTGGCCGGCACCGGTGCGCGCTGCCGTGCTTGCCTGAGACGCGCCCTTGTCGGCAAACCAGCCGGAACTGAACGCCGTGGCCGCCTGGGCATTACCGGCCACCATCAACAAGGCAATGGCCTGGGCCAAAGGCTTGAGGCGCAGGACTGTCACGGGGGCTTTGACGTTAACCGGTGATTTGCAGCGAACCATCTGGAATCTTCCTTCTTTGTTATCGCACTGGGGCCAAGACAGGCTCACGTATGAGGGTTAGGCGGTTGGCGAGGCGCGGGACTGAACTTCTGTCATGGAAAGTTCACGCAGGGCTGTTAACGAAAATAAATCAGCAACGGCACAGGCCGTTGCTGATCGGTGTTGCGGGTCGTTGAAGCGTGGGTTACAGCGGACGACCGATGGCGTTGCAGACGCTGGTGTTGCCGATGCCTTGAGCGTTGGAAGCGGTGGCGAAGGTGTCACGCACGGCTTTTTTCCAGTTGGCTGGCAGCGGTACGAAGCGGTTGTTGCTGATCGCGGTGTCGTTGTTACCGAAAGCACCGTAGTGACGGGCGAAGAAGCCGCGCACTTGGGTGGTCTGGGTGGCGTCGGCGTAGCACTGGCTGAAGATCAGGTTAGTGAAGCCCAGGATCGGGTAGCCGCTGGATGGGTAAGCGAAGGTGGCTGGGCCGCTTGCAGTGGCAGCAAACACCGGTACCCAGTTGTCCGGGTTGGTAGCGTCGATGAACGAGCCATCCGCGCGGGCTTCGGTTGGCGCTGGAATCAGGCCAATCGCAGTCGACACGTTGGCAGGCGCAGGGGAAACACCGCCAACCTTGGCCACTTTGGTAGCGTCATCCAGACCGGCCAGGGTGGTCGCCGCGTAATCCGGGCTCATGTAGGTGATACGGCCTTCTACGGCGTTCAGTGCATCCATCACGCCCTGGCTGCCAGTGGCGGCCACAGCCGTCGATGGCAGACCACCGCCGTAGCTGGAGGAGAAAGTGGTAGTCACTGCGAAAGGCAAGGCTTCGGTGCATTTGGCATTCAGGAAGCGCGTGAACAGCTCAGTGGTGCCGCTGGACTCGCTGCGATACACCAGGGCAATCGGGCCAGTGCGGCCAGAGTTGGTGATCTCGTTCCAGGTGGTCAAACGACCGGAGAACACGCCACACAGTTGGTTAACGCTCAGGTTGACGGCGTTGGTGCCGGCCTTGTTGAACGGAATGGCAACCGAAGTGGCCACCGAAGGCACCTGGATCAGCTTGCCCCAGGTAGGTTGCTTGGTGGAAGCATAGGTCGACAGTTCAGTCGCGCTCAGCTTCGAATCGCTACCCGCCCAGTGCACGTTCTTGTTAGTCACGCCAGCCACGAACTTGGTGTAGTCATTGTTCAGGAAAGCCGACTTGCCGTTGCCGCTGCCCACGCCGATGTACGGAGCGAAGCCAGTGGTGAGTACGCCAGCGGTTTGATACAGCGGCTGTGGCAGAGTTGCGCCGCCGCCGTTGATGTCAGCGAATGCAGCCTGTGCAGAGCACAGTGCAGCGAGGGTCATGGATACCGCGAGAACGTTGCGCTTAAACATGAAGAAGCTCCTTTCGTCGTGTTTGTACGTTGGGGTAGATGGCTCTTGCATGACGCCATGGCTTCGGTCCCAACCTATGTTTCGGGGGTGGCCGGGGGTGAAAACCATGGAGAGAAAGTCGCAGTTTCCGATGACAGCTGTGGGAAAAAACCTCGGGAGGAACGCCTTGATTTTAAAAAGATTCTCGGGTGTTTTGGTCATGGTTTCGAGCGGTTTCGGGGCAGGTGACAGCGAGGTTTCAGTGCGGGGTTGCTGGAGGCGGTGTGGCGTGTGTCGAGGGGGGTGGGATGTGACGGAATGAGGAACCCGAGGTTGGGCGTGGCGGCCAGGATGTCGGCAAACCAACTGAATGGGCGCAGTTCATTTGCTTCGGGTTTCGTCAGTCAGGTGACCAGCTGGTTGATCTCGATGATCGGCAACAGGACCGCCATGACGATCACCAGCACCACGGCGCCCATCACCACGATCATCAGCGGTTCCAGCAGCGCGGTCATGCCCATGGCGCGGCGTTCGATATCCCGCGACAGGGTCTGCGCCGCGCGCTCGAGCATCGGCGGCAGCGAGCCGGTTTTTTCGCCGCTGGCGATCAGGTGGATCAGCACCGGCGGGAACACCTTTTCCACCGCCAGCGCCGGGGCCAGGTTGACGCCTTCGCGCACTTTGGCGGTGGCGTCGTTGACGCACTGGCTCAAGCGGTCATTGGACAGGGTCTGCCGCGCCGCCTCCAAGGCCCGTAGCAACGGCACGCCGGCACCGCCGAGAATGGCCAGGGTCGAGGCAAACCGCGCGGTGTTCAGGCCCAGCACAAAGCGCCCGATCAGCGGCAGGCGCAAGACGCGGCTATGCCAATTCAAACGCGCCACCGGGTTGCGTAAATACAGGCGCCAACTCCAGAAACCGCCGACGATCCCGGCGAAACACAGCCAACCCCAGGCACGGATAAAGTCACTGGCGTTGAGCATCGCCAGGGTCAGCCCCGGCAGGTCCTGGCGCGCCTGGGAAAACGCGCTGACCACCTGGGGCACCACGTAGCTCAGCAAAAAAATCACGATGCCAATCGACACCAACCCCACCACGCCTGGGTAGATGAACGCAGTGAGGATCTTGCCGCGCAGGTTGTTGCGCTCCTCGATGTAGTCGGCGAGGCGCTCCATCACCTGGGCCAGGTCGCCGGACTCCTCCCCCGCCGCGATCAGCGCGCGGTAAATCGAAGGAAAATCCCGTGGCCGCGCCGCCAACGCCTCCGCCAGGCGCATGCCGCCACGCACATCGGCGCGCACACCCGCGAGGGTCTGGGCGATGTGTTTTTTCTCGGCCTGCTCCACCGTGGCGCTCAACGCCGCCTCCAACGGTAGACTGGCGCCCAGCAGGCTCGCCAGTTGCCGCGTGGCCCAGGCCAAATCATTGTCTGAGAGTTTGGCAGTGAACAGGCTGCTGCCCACCGCTGCTGGTTGACCACCTTCGATCTGCACCCGCAACGCGGTCAAACCGCGGCTGCGCAAATTGGCAAAGGCCGCACTCTGGCTGTCGGCCTCCACATGCCCGGCCTCGACTTTGCCGCTGGCATCGGCGGCCTCGTAGCGATAGCGATTCATCAGGCGTCCCGTGTCACGCGCAGGATTTCTTCGGGCGCGGTGGCGCCGCTGCGCACCCAACGTTCGCCGTCTTCACGCATGCTGAACATCCCGGCACGGCGCGCGGCCAGGCGCAGGTCCTGTTCGTTGGCGCCCTGGTGGATCAGGCTGCGCACATCGTCATCGACGCAAAACAATTCATGGATACCGGTACGGCCGCTGTAGCCGATCTGGTTGCACTGTGCGCAGCCCACCGGACGCCACGTGCCGGGCGCAGCCGGGTCTTCCTGCTTGCAATGCGGGCACAGACGGCGCACCAGTCGCTGGGCCAAAACGCCCAACAAGGACGACGCCAACAAGAACGGCTCCACGCCCATGTCGATTAAGCGATTGACCGCCGACACCGCGTCGTTGGTGTGCAAGGTGGCGAGCACCAAGTGGCCGGTGAGCGAAGCCTGCACGGCGATTTGCGCAGTCTCCAAGTCACGGATTTCGCCGATCATGATGATGTCCGGGTCCTGACGCAGAATCGCGCGCAAGGCCAGGCCAAAGGTCATGTCGATCTTGGCGTTAACCTGGATCTGGCTGATGCCCGGCAAGTCATATTCCACCGGATCCTCCACGGTCAGGATATTGCTCGTACTCGCATCCAGCCGCGCCAGCGCAGCGTACAGGCTGGTGGTCTTGCCGCTGCCGGTGGGCCCGGTGACCAGCACGATGCCGTGGGGCTGACGGATCAACGTGTCCAGGCGGGCGAGCAATTGTGGCTCCATGCCCAGGGTTTCCAACTGCAAACGCCCGGCCTGTTTGTCCAACAGCCGCATCACCACGCGCTCGCCATGCCCGGTGGGCACCGTCGACACCCGAATATCAATCGGCCGCCCCGCTACACGCAGCGCGATGCGGCCATCCTGGGGCAGGCGTTTCTCGGCGATATCGAGCTGAGCCATGATCTTGATCCGCGATACCAGCGCGCCATGCAACGCCTTGCGTGGCGACACCACATCACGCAGGGTGCCGTCGACGCGGTAGCGCACCACGGAATGGGTCTCATAGGGTTCGATATGAATATCGCTGGCCTCGTCGCGCGCGGCCTGGGTGAGCAAGGCGTTGATCATGCGGATAACTGGGGCGCCGTCCTGGGTGTCGAGCAGGTCGGTGATTTCGGGCATGTCTTGCATCAGGCGGTCGAGGTCGACCTCGTTTTCGGCGGCACCCACCACGGCGGCGGCGCTGCCGGTGTCGGCATAGGCACTGGTGAGCAGGCCGTAGAGTTCGTCGTCGCGCACCTGTTGGAGATGGGCCTGGCCGAACTGGCGGTGGACTTCGCTGATGGACCAGCCGGGGGTTGAGGGGCACACCGTCAGTAGCATGCCTTGCTCGCCGGGGCGCAGTAGGATGCGTTGGGATTTGGCCCAGGCGTAAGGGAGCAGGCTCATTGGGGTAGCCCCTTTTTTGCGTGTACATATCCATTATTTGGGTAACGGCTGATTAGGGTTCCGCCCTTACGGCGGCTCACTTTGGAAAAGCCCCAAAGTAAGCAAAGGGCTCTTACCCCAACACTCGGCACCTCGCCTAGGCTCGGTGTGCCCGTAATCCGACAGGACGCCGGGTTAGCCGCGCTGGGCCAAGGATGGCCCATCGCGGCGGCCCACGCTCCAAAGCCGGAGTGAGGGCATGCCGAGCCTAGGCGAGGCACCGAGTGGTGGGGCGAAGACCTTTTGGTTACTTTTGGGGCGTTTGCCAAAAGTGACCCGCTGTAAGAGCGGAACCCTAAGCGGCCGTGACCGCAGCAACGGATATGTACACTCACTTAGGCACCGCCCTGATCACCGCCCTAGGCCCCTGCTGCTGCATCCCAGGAATCGCCTTCTCCACCGAAGGCAACTGCGGCGCCTGCACATCCGGCATCGCCCAGCTACGCTCCGGCTGTACCCCCCCCTGCGCCCGGCGCATAAACTCATACCGGTTCAACGTAATACTGCGCCCCGCCCCACTGTCCCGAATAATGTAAGGTCGTAAAAACACCATCAGGTTGGTCTTGTTCACACTGCGTTTCTCATTGCGAAACAACGCCCCCAACCCCGGAATATCCGACAACCACGGCACCGCATCATTACTCTGGCTATACCCATCCTGCAGCAACCCACCGAGCACCATGATCTGCCCGTCATCCAACAAAATACTGGTATCGATCGCGCGTTTATTGGTCACCGTCCCCGCCGTCACGGAAGCCCGCTCATCCACGGTGCTGACTTCCTGGTAAATATCCAGTTTCACCGTGCCGCCCTCGGAAATCTGCGGCCGTACATTCAACTTGAGCCCCACCTCTTCACGCTGCACGGTCTGGAACGGGTTGTTGCTGGTGCCCCCGCCCCCGGTCACATAACTGCCGGTGACAAACGGAATCGTCTGCCCCACAAAAATGCTCGCCGCCTCGTTGTCCAGGGTCAGCAGGTTCGGCGTGGACAGCACGTTGGTGCCGCCCTTGCTCTTCAATGCACGGGCCAACACCTTGAGGTCGAGCACCTTGCCAATGCCGGGAATATCCACGGTGCCGTTGACCAACCCCACGTTCAGCCCCTTGGGCAATACGTCGATGCTGGTCTTGCTGGTAGGCGTACTGTTCACACCACTGCCGCCCAGGTTGACCCCGCCAAACCCACCCTTGCCACCGAGGTTGCCGGCCTGCCACTGCACGCCAAACTCAGTCGCATCGTCCTCGCCGACTTCCACGATCAGGCTTTCGATCACCACCTGGGCGCGGCGCTGGTCGAGCATGTCGATCACTTCGCGCAGGTTGCGGTACAGCGGGTCCGGCGCGGAAATCAACAAGGTGTTGGTGGTGGCGTCTGCCTGAATGGTCACGCCGCCAGCGCTGAACGCGGTGTCCTGATCATTGGGGGTGCCGCTGGTGCCAGTGCTGCTGGTCGAACCGGTGGACTGGCCATAACCCGACTGCACACCGCTGCCCGTAGGCGTGCCACTGCTGTTTTGCGCATTGCTCGTGCCTTGGCTGTTTTTGCCATTGCCGCCCATGGCGCTGAGCTTGCCACGGGCATCGTCGCTGACGCCGGAATCGCTTTCACCGGTCAGCAACCCGCGCAGCGACTGCGCCAGCTTGCCCGCCTGGGCGTTGCGTAAATACACCACGTGCATGTTGCTCGGGTTGCTCTGGGCGTTGTCGAGTTTGTAGATAAGGTTGCGCGCCAGCTCCGTGCGCTCCGGGCTGCCGGAACGGATGATGATCGAGTTGGAACGCGGGTCGCCGATCACGTTGATCTTCTGGGTCTGGTCGGCGCCCTGGGTTTCCAGCAGCTCGGCGACCATCGCGGCGATGTCCACAGCGATGCCGTTCTGCACCCTCACCACGTCGGTGTCGATGGCGCTGGGGGTGTCGATGCCGTTGATGATCTGCGCGACACGCGCGAGGTTTTCCGCGTAGTCGGTGATGACGATGCTGTTGTTGCCTGGGTAGGCATTGATCGGGTTGTTCGGCGACACGATGGGGCGCAGCACCGGGATCAGGTTCACCGCGTTTTCATATTGCAGGCGAAAGGTGCGGGTTTGCATGCCGCTGCTGCCGGCCGTGTAGATCGGCCCGCCGAGCAACTTGGCATCGGCCTCGGGCACCACCTGGGCGACGCCGCCCACATCGACCACGCTGAAGCCCTGCATGCGCAGCGCCGCCAATAGCATGTCGTAGGCCTGATGCGCCGGCACCTGGCCTTCGCTGACCAGGGTGAGGTTGCCTTTCACGCGCGGGTCCACCAGAAATTGCTGGCCGGTGGCGCGGGACAGCGCGCGCACTACCGCCTGGATATCGGCGTCGACAAAATTGAGCTGCACCGGCTGGTCGCCCAGTGGGTTGCGTGCCTTGACCACCGCCGGGGCGTGGCTGCGGGCGCTGTTGGTAACCCGGTGCTGGACGGGCGGTTGGGGGGCGGGTTCACGTTGGCGATCCAACACCGTCTCACCGCTGCGGCGGGTGTCGGCCAAGGGTTGGCCAAGTTCACTGTCCACCAGCAACGGCGTGGTTGACTGACTGCTGCACGCACTCAGGGCCAGCACCAGCAGCGGCGCGACCATGCGAAAAGGGGGGACTGACCACTTCATGAAGCTTCCTTAGCGCCAAGCGCCTGATCCATGCGAACGGTCCCGGACACAGTGCCGGCCGAGTTATCGACGGGGTCGAGGGCGCGCTGCAAACGCGCCTCGGACACCTCCAGAGAAAACGAACGGGCATTGCCCAGCAGCCAGCCCACCACCGCATCGGCCGGGGCGTTGTCGAAGGTAAGGCGCCAGCCGCCGGGGGCCAGCGCCTGCAACTGGTAATGGCCTTGCAGGCCGGCGCTATCGAGGGCTTGGCGCAACGCGGTTTCATCGCCCTGGCGAGGCGCAGCGACGTCCTGCAACAACACCTGCAAGGCCGCGGCCTGAGCACGTAACTTAGGCGTTTCGGCCTGCCAGTAGTCGATCTTCTTCAACGCGGGCTGCACCAGCACGAGCCAGGTCAGCAGGCTCGCCAGGACCAGGCCGGCGCCGCCGAGCATGCGTTTTTCGCGCAGGGCCAGGCCGCGCCAGAACACCTGGGCCTGGCTGCGCAGTCGCTGCACTTTATTCATCGCCGGCACCTGGCTTTTCCGCTGCCGGCGCCGGGCCAATGGTCCAGGCATGGTCATCGCGGGTGGCTATGAAGCCGGCCTGGGCCAACGCCGCCTGCCATTCACCCTCAGCCGTCGGGTTACGACTGTCGGCGAGCAATTCCACGTGCAAGCGGCCTTGTTCAAAGGTCAGGTTGTCGACGCTGCCGACCATGAACGGCAAGCTGCTGCCCGCCAATTGCAGGAGGCTGGTGAAGCGTTGCTCTGGGTCTGCGGCCGCGCCGGTCTGGCGCGCCGCCAATTGCTGACGGGCCTGCTGCAAAGGGTTGAGCACCACCGGCAATTCGGGAAATGCCTGGCGCACCTGCTGGCTCATCAAGGCCTTGAGTCGCTGACCTTCATGCACTTGGCGCGCGGCGTACAGGTTGAGCCCGACGGTCCAGATGGCCGTCGCCAGCGCCACACATGCCAGCGCCCTGCCCCATCCGGCCGTCGAGGGTTGGCGCAGGCGACCGTGCAACCCCCATGTGGGCACTGGCCCACTCCAACGTTGCTGCGCATCCACCAGCCGCACGTCCAGCGTCTGCAAACCCAATGGGTGCACTGCGCCTTGTTGCAGGCTGTCACGCGTCAACAGATAGCCTTCGTCCAACGCCGCAGTGCCCACCGGCAAGGCATAGGGCGCCGGGTACACGCCGCGCAGCTTGAGTTGCACCTGCGCCAGCCGCTCCAGCGCGGCCTTGGACACCCAAGCCATCTGCACGCGCCCATCGCTTTCACGCGGGCCGTGGGCCACCTGCATCTGTTCCACCGGGCCCAGGATCAATGCCTGCGCGGCGCAGGCTACGGCGTCCGCCGTTTTCGCGGCCGGCAGCGGTGGCAGCTCCAGGCTGGTGAGCAAGCTGTCGCGCGGGTGCAGGAAACACTCCACTGCCTGGCGGGCCTTGCCCAACTGCGCCAAGCTTGCGTAGCCCTCTTCAACGACCACGCCACGGTCCAGCCAGGCAAATTTCACCTGGCTCTCAAGGGTCAGCTTATCCAGCGGCGGCAAGCCAATGCGCAAGCGTTTCATACACCCACCCGCGACCAGATCACGCGGGGCTCGCGGTCTTCGGGCCGATGCAACAACGCATCAATCGTCACCCGCCGCTGCTCACGGCGCGCCTGGCCCTGCAAGCGGAACCACTCACTGGTAATGCCCACCTGCACCGAATCCACCTCGATTTGGGGCAAGCGCAGGCGGTTGACGAAATCCCCGCGGTTGATAAACCACTGCCCGCTGTCACGCTCGGCCACCAGCCCATGGGCCTGGGACAGGCTAAGCTGTGGCACCACCGCGCTGAGCACTTCGGCGCTGGCGGTATTGCCGTTGACCCAGGTAGGGCCCGGCAACACGCTGATGTACGCCTGCATGCGCTGCAACACGTTAGGGTCGAGACCTTCGATCGCGCTCAAGTCATCCAGGCTGCGCAGCATCGGGTATTGGGTGGGGGGTACATAAGAGGCGATCACCCGCTGGCTGATGCGCCGGCTCACCGCCGGGTCGACGCCGATCAGGCGACACAGCCGCTCGAAGCTCTGCAACTGCTCGGTGTCCACCTGCTGGCGATTGACCAGGTTGCGCAGGTTGAACTTGCCCTGCTCGTCCACGATCCGCCCCTCAAACACGCCACTTTGGGCACGGGCCCAGAGTTGATCGAGGCGGGTCAGCACGTCTTTTTGGCGCGCGTCCCAGAGCATCTGCCGGCTGCGCTCAAGGCCACCCTGCAACAGCCACTGGCCCTGGATGCGCAACTGCTCGGCTTCCAGGCGACGGGTGAACACGGTCTGGCGCGTGAGCATGGCGCCAGCCAGTACAGCCACCACCGCAGCGATCAGCAATGCGCTGATAATCGCCATGCCGCGCTGCTTCGCCGCTGGGGGCGAATACCGTTTCATGGCGCGCCTTACAACTGCCAGGAGCCAATATCGGCATTCACGCCGTCGCCATCCGGCTGGCCGTCGGCGCCGAGGGAGAACACATCTACCTCGCCATTGGCGCCCGGGTTGAGGTAGTGATAAGGGTGGCCCCAAGGGTCGTTGGGCAGACGCTCCAGGTAGGCGCGCCAGGTGTTGTTCTTCGCATCCGCCGGGCGTTCCACCAGTACTTTCAACCCCTGGTTCATGCTCGGATAAGTGCCGTGGTCCAGGCGATAGAGTTTCAACGCCTGCATCAACCCGCCGATGTCCTGCTTCGCTGCGGTGGCCCGTGCCTGGTCCGGCCGATCAAGGACCTTGGGCACCACCATCGCGGCCAGGATCCCGAGGATGACCACCACCACCATGATCTCGATCAACGTGAAGCCACGCTGCCCGCGAGGGCCTGGCAATGGGGACGTTAGGCGCGCGATATCCATCTCGACATTCCTTGGCTTGAGTGCAATTCGTGGCGCAGTGTTGCAAGAACACATGTCAGTCGTATTGAAAATCCTCGGGAGTTTCGGTCGCCAATCGGTCAACTGCCGGCGCTAGTCTGCGGGCCTGTTTCCCGGCTTTGAGAGCGCCATGTACGGCCGACGCAAGGAGCAAGGTTTCACCCTGATCGAGGTGCTGGTAGCGCTGGCGATCATCGCCGTGGCCATGGCCGCCGCCGTGCGCGTGGCCGGGCTGATGGCCCAGAGCAACGGCCTGTTGCGCGACAAGTCGATCGCGTTGCTGGCGGCGCAGAGTCGCCTGGCGGAGTTGCGCCTGGAGGGGCACCTGCGCAGCGGCAAGAAAACCTTCGAGTGCGACCAGGGCCGCTTGAAACTGCGTTGCGAGCAGACCATCAACGCCGATGGGCGCCTGTTTCAGGTCAACCTGCAGGTGCTCGACGCCAGCCGCGAAGCGCCGCCACTGGCCCGCCTGGACACCCAGGTCATGGCCGAGTGAGCATGGGCAACGCAGGCCCCTGCGGCAGCTTGTCGAGGTTGACGCGCAGCTTCTCGCCACCGCGTTCTATCTCCACACCATCGCCTTCGATGGCCGTCAGCCGCACGCCGGGGCTGAGGCGCTCACCCAACAGAAAACTGCGCGGCGGGCCATCATTCAGACTGAGGATCGCCACCGCACCACGGGCGCCCGCCAGCACGCCGGTAACCTTCACCTGCAGCGCCGTCGGCGCATTGGAAAACCATTGCAGCGCCGGGTTATCGCTGCGCGCCGCCAATGCTTGGGGCGTGGCTTGGGGCGTATGGGATTCGGCGCTGGTGAGCAGCAGCGGCGTCCAGACCGCCAGGCCAGCCAGTGCGGCCAACACACCTAGCGCCTGCACGCCATGGGCCAGGGTGAAACGATGGGCAAATGTCATGGGCTGGACCTCCTGTTTGTCCGTCGCACCAGCCTACAGGTCAATTCGCACGCTTTTATTTCACACACTCCCCAGTTTTCCAGGAAGCGCGCGATGAAACAGCAAGGCTTCACCCTGATCGAACTGATGGTGGTGCTGGTGATCATCGGCATCGCCAGCGCTGCCATCAGCCTCACGATCAAACCCGACCCACTGCACCTGCTGCGCAAAGACGCCGAGCGCCTGAGCCAACTGCTGCAAGTCGCCCAGGCCGAAGCCCACGTCGACGGCCGCCCCATCACCTGGCGCGCCGATGCCAAGGGCTTTCGTTTCAATCGTCAAAGGGATGACGGGACAGGTATCGAGACGTTTAAAAACGACGACCCACTTCGCCCACGGTTATGGGAAAGCACGCCAATGCAAATCAACATCGAACCCCGGCAAACCCTGGTGCTGAATGCCGAATGGATCAACCCACCGCTGCGCGTGGTGCTGTCCGACGGGCAACACAGCCTCAGCCTGCAACGCGACGCCGCCGGTTTGATGCGCGTGGTGAACCAGCCATGAACAACGCCCAGCAAGGTTTCACCCTGATCGAAGTGATGGTGGCGATCATGCTGATGGCGTTGGTCAGTGTGATCGCCTGGCGCGGCCTCGACAGCGTGACCCGCGCTGATCAGCATTTGCAGGCGAGCACCGAGCAAACGGAGGTGCTGCTGAGAGCGTTGAATCAGATGCAGCGGGATATCAGCTTGCGGGCCAGTGTTGAACTCACGGTCCCCAGCGCGGCGGAAGACGGAGCGGCTAAAACAGAGGGGCTGGCTGCGGTGACGGTTCGCAGTTCCGACAGCAAGGGCTTTCGCCTGGACGTGATCCGCAGCGCCCCAGTGGCTGGCGATGGCCTGCAACGGGTTCGGTGGTGGCTCAAGGGGGATTCGCTATACCGGGCAGCAACGCCAGCACGAGACCGCTATCCGCTGCCGGCAGCCAAGGATGGCGTGGTGGTGTTGACCGGCGTGAGTGATTTGCAGGTGCGGGTGTGGGAGACGGATAAGGGATGGCGGCAGTTGAGTGGTAATCGCCGCGAGGATCCGCAGGGGCTGGAAATCAGCTTAGTGCGGCAGACGCCACAAGGCGTGGAAAAATATCGCCAGGTGGTGGGGCCGTTGAGGTCGTTGAACTAACTCAACAACACCACCCCACCCGGCAATTCCGTACATTTGGCCCCATATGCATCGCGAATCAACAACGCCACCCCCGCCAACTGCTGCAAGCTGAACCGCGCCTGCACCCGGCGTTGGCCAAGTTCTCTGTTCAGCAACACCAGCATCCCCGGTCGATAGCGGTTGATCTCATCCACCACCGTCGCCAGCGTGGCATTGTTGAACACCAGTACCTGTTTGCGCCAAGCAACCACTGCCTGGGTGTCTACCGTGGTCACTTCACTGGCCCCGGCGCTGCCATAGGTCAGTTGCCGGCCACCGTCCAGGCGCACGCTGCGCCCGGCGGTGTCCACCAAGAGCGAGCCCTCGATACAGGTCACGCACACGTTGTGGTCGGTGTTGCGCACATTGAAGCGGGCCTGCGCCGCACTGACCCAGCCTTCGCCGGCCTGGACCTTGAGCGGCTGCGCACTGTGGGCGAGCACCTCGACTTCACCCTCAAGCAATTCAATACCCTGCCCCACTCGGCTGATGCGCGTCTGGGTATTGAGCTCCAGGCTTATCCCTTCGCTCAACATCACCTGGCGCTGCTCGCCGACTTCGGTGCGGTAGTCCGCCGTGAGCCCGGCGAAGCCGCCCGGTACGCCGACACGGACCATCACCACGGCCGCCGAGGCAGCAATCGCACCGCCCAGGAAGCCACGACGGCCAAAGCTGCGCGGTTGCGACACCTGTTCAAGGGCGGGGACCAAGTCGCGCCATAACGCCTTGGCCTGTTCGAACGCCTGGGCATGTTCCGCGCTCTGCGCGCACCAGGCCTGCAGGGCCTTGGCGTCGGCCACGGTGGCGCGGCCCGAGGTTAGCAGGAGCAGCCAGTCGCGGGCTTCATCGTGCAGGGGGCTGGCGGCGGGTTGCCGGGCGGTGGAGAGGCTAAAAATATTCAAGCGCGCACGTACTCACGGATTTATCAGGGACTCGACACTAAGACGGTTTTCCGGCCCCGGGACCGAACCGCTGAATCACTTTTCTTTCAAGGCGCTTGGCACAGTGGCCCAGGGCAGCCTTGATTTCCTTCTCGACCATGCGCGTGGAGATACCGAAACGCTGGGAAATTTCCAGGTGCGGGGCTTCTTCCAAGCGCGCGGCGATGAGGATCTTGCGGCGGCGTGCCGGCAGTTCGTAGAGGGCCTTGACCAGGGATTGGATTTCTTTCTGGCCGCCCACCACCCGCGACGGGTCCTGGGCTTCGTCGGTGCTTTGCAACAGTTCCTCCACCTCGCTGCCGGTGAGCAGACGCGCGTCGGCCTGGCGGCGGTCGGCGGCGATGTTCAAGGCCATGCGGTACAGGTAGGCGTTGGGTTGTTGCAGGTTCGGCGGCACGTCCATGCGGTCGACCCGCAGGTAGGTTTCGTGCAGCACGTCGTTGGCCAGGTCCTCCGAACCCAGGCGCTTGCGCAAACGCACCTTGAAGTCTTCGTAGGAGGCCAGGAACAAGCTGACCATCGGACTGTGCCCGGTATTTTTCATCCGCCCGAGGCTCCTTTCGCTACTGTGCATTCCATGCGCGTTCCTGTTGTGTCGGGCATCAAAAGTAAAGTCACCGGTTGGCGCAGTGAGCTCGGCGCCGGGCGTTCGACCCGGGCCGCACTCAGGCGGCGCACCAGTGCTTCATCGCGTTGTTCATCGCCGGTGGAACTGACCAGCCGACTGTGTTCAATCACCCCGTCGGGGTTGACCCATACCTGCACCAGCGCGCGAAAACTACCGGGCCGGGTCAGCGGCGAACGGCACAGGCTGGTTTCGATGGCTTGTTGCAACGCCGTCGCGTAGCTGTTGTTGATCCGCGCGGCGCTGCGTGCCGCCGCACCCTGGGTGGGCGGCTGGCTGACCTGCGGTGTCTGCAAGGTAAACGCATCGCTGCGTGCATAACGTGCCATCAGGCCACTCCCTGTCAGCAACATCGCCAGCGCCTCTTGCGCCGTAAAGCGCCCGCGCACCCCAATGGAGCGCCGGCCCCGCGTCAACTCGCGGTCCACCAGCACCGCCATCCCGGTGGCGCGGCTGTAGGCTTGCAGTGCGTGCTCCAGGTCCTGCGCAGGCAGGTCCAACGACAGCAGGGGTGACTCTGCCAGTGCCGTACGACCAGCGGCCAGCAGCAACAGCAAGACCAGGACGCACATGACGCGCCTCCGGACTCCCTGTTCACCCCCTGCTCTGCATCGCTGCACGGCCGACGCGCCCTAGAAAACCGTCATCCTGAGGCCAGTTTATGAATCTGATGTTACGGTGATAGCAAAAAAAACATCACGGTGACGAGAAGCCGGCTGCACTACACTTTGCAGCCTTACCGGCCCAGTCCCTCGGGCCCGCCAGGAGGCCCTGATGAACGTGCTACCAACCCTCGCCAGCCTGTTGCTGTGCGCTGTCCTGCCCTTGGTTGCCCATGCCGATAATTGCGCAGAGGTCACGGTGGATGGCTATAAGGCGCCCGACTATGGCTGCCTTAGCCACCAGATGGGTAATGACACGAATGCAACAAAGGCGACGCAAAAAAACCGCGAGGCGCAGAATATTTCCATCGAAAAGCGCCTGCCCAATAAGGTCGGTTTAGCCACCCCAGCGGCGACCAGTGTGCGAATGGGCAACACCTTCGGTACGTCGGTGAAACCGCAGCGGCCTTGAGCCGTTAGAAATTGTCTGAGTACACATGTAACAAATGTGGGAGGGAGCTTGTTTACGAGGCGGCCTTTGGGCCGACCAGGTGCTTGGGTTGGAATGAGTACATATCCATTCCTGCGGTAATGGCTGGTATTGGTTTCGCCCTGACGGCGGGTCACTTTGGAAAAGAGCCCCAAAGTCACCAAAGGGCTCTTGCCCCACCACTCGGCACCTCGCCTAGGCTCGGTGTGCCCGAACGAAGGCTTTGGAGCGTGATTGACGGGGCGCCTAAGATCAAGATCACAAGCCAGATCAAGAGCAGATCAATAGCGAGTGGTATCTGCCTGATGTATGGAGATCCAAATGTGTGCGGGCTTGCTCGCGAATGCAGAGTGTCAGTCACTGATGATTTGACTGATCCACCGCATTCGCGAGCAAGTCGAAGCGTCGAACCGCCGCTCGCACAGTTTGGACTTGCAGCGTGTCTCAGGCCGCGTGGCTTTCTTTCTTCAAACTCTCCATATCAATCACAAAACGATACTTCACATCACCCTTGAGCATCCGCTCATAGGCCTCGTTGATGCCCTGGATATCGATCATCTCCACGTCCGACACAATCCCGTGCTTGGCGCAGAAGTCCAGCATGTCCTGGGTCTCCTGGATGCCGCCGATCAGCGACCCCGCCAGGCTGCGGCGCTTGAAGATCAGGTTGAATACGGTTGGCGACGGGTGCGGGCTGTCGGGGGCGCCGACCAGGGTCATGGTGCCGTCACGCTTGAGCAGGTTGAGGAAGGCGTCGAGGTTGTGCGGTGCGGCGACGGTGTTGAGGATGAAATCCAGGCTGTTGGCGACCTTGGCCATTTCATCCGGGTTCTTCGACACCACCACTTGGTCGGCGCCCAGGCGCAGGCCGTCTTCGCGTTTGTTGGGTGAGGTGGTGAACAGCGTGACGTGCGCGCCCATGGCGTGGGCGATCTTCACCGCCATATGCCCAAGGCCACCGAGGCCAACCACACCGACCTTTTTGCCGGGGCCAACCTTCCAGTGGTGCAGCGGCGAATAGGTGGTGATGCCTGCGCACAGCAACGGCGCCACGGCGGCCAGGTTGGAAGCGTCGTGGGAGATGTGCAGCACGAACTTCTCCTTGACCACGATGCTGTCGGAGTAGCCGCCGAAGGTGTTTTCGCCGCCGAATACCGGGCCGTTGTAGGTGCCGGTAAAGCCGCTCTCGCAGTACTGCTCCTCGCCTTCGGCGCAGGAGGCACAATGCTGGCAGCTGTCGACCATGCAGCCGACACCGGCCAAATCACCGACTTTGAACTTCTGCACATTGGCGCCTACCGCCGTAACACGGCCGACGATTTCATGGCCAGGCACGGAGGGGTACAGGGTGTTGTTCCATTCGTTGCGGGCGGTGTGCAGGTCGGAGTGGCAGACCCCGCAATAGAGAATGTCGATCTGTACATCATCCGCCCCCGGCGCGCGGCGCTCGAAGGTAAAGGGCTTGAGGGAATCCTTGGCGTTCTGAGCGGCGTAGCTGTAGGTCTTGGCCATTTCGTTCACCTGTGTGATCGGATGCTGGAAGTCAGATGACCAGCATCGACGCTGAATCGTTCAACCGAGCACGTCCATACAATCCGCGTCACTGCGCGGCCCCTAAGCTCCTGACTTTCTCAAGACGCTGGAGAGTGGGCATGTGTAAAAAAGTGAGGACGGTATCGCTGGCTGTCACGTTGCTGGCCGCGGCCATGATGGGCAGTGCCTTTGCGGCAACACCCACGGTAGCGGTGGCCCCGCAATATGACACCAGCCACGTCTATGTGGCGCCGGCCGATGTCGACCGTTTTGCCCAGAGCTTCCTGGCCACTTTCGGCGGCAAAAGCACAGCTCAGGTGGTGGTGAATGTGTTGCCGGTGCCGAGCAGCACCACCTCGCAATTGCTGCAGACCCCGGCGGGCACGGTGTCGTTGTTTGGCTTCACCACGCCGATCCCGCACCCGTTCGGCCAGGAGCGCAACGGTTACCTGGTCAAGGACATGGACGTAGCGCTCAAGGCCGCCCGGGAAAACGGTGCGGCGGTGATCGTCAGCGACTTCCCCGACCCGATCGGGCGTGACGCCGTGGTGCAGTGGCCGGGCGGCGTGAATATGCAGCTCTATTGGCACACCAAGACCCCGTATTACCCCGCGTTCCAGACCGTGCCGGAAAACCGCGTGTACCTCAGTGCCGACCGTGCCGACCGCTTTATCAAGTCGTTCCTGGGCTTTTCCCACGGCAAAGTCCTGGCCGATGACAAGCACGCGCCTGGCGTGGATATCGGTCAAGCCAGTGGCAGCTACCGTCGTGTCGACATCGAGTCGCCGTTCGGGCGCATGGCGGTGCTGGTCACCAACGGCCAACTGCCCTACCCCTTTGGTCATGAAACCACCGGCTATCAAGTGACTGACCTGAAGGCGACGCTGGGCAAGGCCACCGGCTCCGGCGCCACAGTGCTGGTGCCCGCCTTTGACAGCAAAGGCCGTCGCAGCGCATTGGTCGAGTTCCCGGGCGGCTATGTCGCGGAGATTCACCAGCTCAACGCGGCAAAATGAAGCGTCGCACAGGCTGGGGCCTGGCCGTGCTGTGGCCGCTGCTCGCCGGCGGCGTCCACGCCGATGAGCAAGCGACACGCCCGACCCTCAAGGCCAACCGTTGGCAGGAAGACTGGTCGGTCCTGCAAAACCCGGCGCTGCGCACGCAGCCGCTGGACAATTGGAAGTACATCCCATTGTCAGGTGCCAACCCGTTCACCTATTTGTCCCTGGGCGCCACGTTACGCGAGCGCTTCGAGATGAACGATGCCAGTGGTTTTGGCGTGCGCGATGTGAAGCGTGATCGCTACTTGATCCAACGCTTCCAGGTGCATGCCGACCTGCACCTGAACGAAAACTGGCGGGTGTTCACCCAGCTTGAAGACGTACACGCGTATGACAAGACGACGATCGGCGGCGCCGACCAGAACCACGTCGACCTGCGCCTGGCCTTTGCCGAATACGTCAATGCCTTCAGCAGCGGCACGCTGAAAGCACGTGTCGGGCGCCAGGATTTCGCTTTCGACTTGCAGCGCTTCATCTCATCGCGGGAAGGCCCGAATGTGCGGCAATCCTTCGATGCCCTGTGGGCCGACTGGGAGACGAGCAACTGGCGCTTTATCGGGATTGCCAGCCAGCCGGTGCAGTATCAGGACGGGCGGCACTTCGACGACAAATCCAATAGTGACGCACGCTTCCACATGGTGCGGGTCGAGCGGCTGGTGGGCGGTAAAAACGAGCTGTCAGCCTACTACGGCGTGTATGAACGCAGCGCGGCGCACTACCTGGACGCGGACGGCGACGAAACCCGCCACCTGTTCGACGCCCGCCTGGGCGGCGCGGCCATGGGCTTTGACTGGGACGTCGAAGCGATGCTGCAAAGTGGCTCGGTGGGCAACAAGGATATCCGCGCCTGGGCCGCTGGCAGTCGCACCGGCTACACCTTTGACAGCCTGGCCTGGACGCCGCGCCTCGGCCTGCAACTGGACATCGCCTCGGGCGACCGTAAAACCGGGGATGGCACTGTTGGCACATTCAACCCGCTGTTTCCCAACGGCTACTACTTTTCCCTGGCGGGCTACACCGGTTACAGCAACCTGATTCACGTCAAGCCGTCGATCACCGTCAAACCGTTCGACAAGCTCAGCGTGCAAACCGCCATCGGCCTGCTCTGGCGGCAAACCACCAGCGATGCGGTGTACACCCAGCCCAACCTGCCGGTGGCCGGCACCGCTGGCAGCGGTGATCGCTGGACCGGCGCCTACGCGCAACTGCGCACTGACTATGTGTTCAGCCCCAACCTCACCGGCGCCGTCGAAGCCGTGCACTACGACGTCGGCCAGACCCTGCGCGATGCAGGCGGTGATGACAGCAATTACCTGGGGGTCGAGCTCAAGTTCAGTTGGTAATCCCAAGCAAGCACACCCGTACAAGCCCTCGAAACACTTAAGGGCAATAGTGATCCTGAGTTTTCCAGCCTATACACCAAGGAGTTTTCCATGAGCACATTCGTTGCCAAAGACGGTACCCAGATCTACTTCAAGGATTGGGGCAGCGGTAAGCCCGTGCTGTTCAGCCACGGCTGGCCGCTGGATGCCGACATGTGGGAATACCAGATGGAATACCTGAGCAGCCGTGGTTTTCGCACCATCGCGTTTGACCGTCGTGGCTTCGGGCGCTCGGACCAGCCATGGACCGGTAACGACTACAACACCTTCGCCGACGATATCGCGCAGTTGATCGAACACCTGGACCTCAAGGACGTGACCCTGGTGGGCTTTTCCATGGGCGGCGGCGACGTGGCGCGCTATATCGCTCGCCACGGCAGCGCCCGCGTCGGCGGCCTGGTGCTGCTGGGGGCGGTGACACCGCTGTTCGGCCAGAAACCGGATTTCCCGCAGGGCGTGCCGACTGAAGTGTTCGATGGCATCAAGGCTGGGCTGTTGAAGGATCGCGCGCAATTTATCAGCGATTTCAACACGCCGTTTTTTGGTATCAACAAGGGCCAGACAGTCTCCGAAGGGGTGCTGACCCAGACCCTGCAGGTGGCAATGCTGGCGTCGCTGAAATCGACCGTGGATTGCGTGACCGCCTTCTCCGAAACCGACTTCCGCCCGGACATGGCCAAGATTGACGTGCCGACCCTGGTCATCCACGGTGACGGCGACCAGATCGTACCGTTCGAAACCACCGGCAAAGCCGCCGCGGCTTCGATCAAAGGCGCCGAGCTGAAGGTCTACAAGGACGCACCACACGGGTTCGCCGTGACCCATGCCCAGGCCTTGAATGAAGACCTGCTGGCGTTCCTGACCCGCTGAAACACCTGAACCACCCTCTCCTTATTTCGGCCGGGCTTGCCCGGCCTTTTTTTGCTCAGGAGAAACGTTGGCTCACGACCAGACGCCCAGGCCCTGCGATCAACACGCTGCTGAAAATGATCAACAGCAGCCAGCCGAATTGCCCTTCCAGCAACGTCCACTCCGGGTGCACCACCCGCATGGCAATCAACAGCACCGCCAGGATCGGCAGGCACGCCAGGCGCACCAGCACCCCTGCAATGATCAGCAGCGGGCACAGCACCTCGGCAAATATCGCCAGCAGCAGCGTGATGTGAGCGCCCAAATGAAATGGGTCCTCGATCAGCTTCAACTGCTCGCTGTAGTTCAACAGTTTCGGCAAACCGTGCACCCACAGCAGGAACAGCGCCCCGCTGCCCCGTAGAAACAACAACCCCAGGTCCTGTTGTTTTGATTCGTTCATACGTGCTCTCTGTTGGTCGAGACAAACGTCGATTGTGTCAACGGTGCCATCCGCCTGCTTGCAAGCCTGTGCTGACCTCACTCCCCCGTACCGGCAAATGCCGCGACGATTTCATCGATCACCACCCGCACTCGCGCGGTGTGGCGCAGATCGGCGTGGGTCACCAGCCACACGTCATACGGCAAGGGCCGCGTGCGGTCGGGCCGCAGGCGTACCAGCCCGTCACGTTCGCCGGTGTACACCGGGATTTCGCCGATGCCGATGCCCGCGGCAATAGAGCGGCACACCAGCAGGCTTGAACTGAGGGCCGCGGTTGCGAGCTGGTTCGCATGGCCCAGCGGTAAGCTGCATGAGGCACCGGCACGAGCAGACACTTGCGCAGCGACACCTTCTGGCGTGTACCTGTTGTTCGCCCAATACGCTTTTATGGCGGCGGGCTTGGTGCCGGCGATGGTGTTCCTGGTGGATTACGTGGCCCGTGGCCTGGGAGACGGCGCGCACATCGGCGCGATGATCTGGGTAAGGTACGGCCTGGGCGCGATTGCGGGGCCGGTGACTTACGGGTTCCTCGTCGATAAACTCGGGGCCCGCTTGAGTATTCGCGGGGCGCTGGTGGTGCAGGCGATTGCGGTCGGCTTGCTGCCGTTTGCCGGCTCGTTTACCGCCCTCGCGGTGATCCTCGGTTCCTTCCCGCCGGGCATCGTGCCGCTGGCACTGGCGCGGGTGCATGAGTTGCTGCCCAACCATCACCAGCAACAAGTGGCATGGAGCCGCGCCACGGTGTCCTTCGCGACGTTCCAGGCGCTCTCCGGCTTTGCCTATTCGGCACTGTTCAACAGCAGTGGCGGGCAGCATGCGCTGTTGTTCATGATCGCCGCCGGGGCCATTGTGGTCGCATTGGCACTGGAACCGGGCATGATCCTGCTGAACCGTCGACCGCTCGGTACGGTCCCAACCCATACGCTCATCGCTGCAGGTAATCTGAAATGACGCTTCCTCAAGAAATGACCCTGATCGAAATCACCACCCCTGGCGGGCCTGAAG
Organism: Pseudomonas sp. RA_5y_Pfl1_P24; assembly: GCF_963970945.1. NCBI lineage: Bacteria > Pseudomonadati > Pseudomonadota > Gammaproteobacteria > Pseudomonadales > Pseudomonadaceae > Pseudomonas > Pseudomonas sp. RA_5y_Pfl1_P24. Next base: position 83,518 of record NZ_CAXAOJ010000009.1, read on the forward strand.
TGCTGCAACCGCGCCAGGCCGATGTGCCTGTCGCCGGCCCCGGCGAGATCCTGATCCGTGTTCACGCCGCCGGTGTCAACCGTCCCGACGCCCTGCAACGCGCCGGCAAATACCCGATGAAACCCGGCTTCAGCCCGATCCCAGGGTTGGAAGTGGCCGGTGAAGTGGTGGCGCTGGGTGAAGGCGTAAGCGAATACCAGGTGGGCGACAAGGTTTGTGCCCTGACCAACGGCGGTGGTTACGCGCAATTTTGCAGCGTGCCGGCCGGCCAGGCCTTGCCGATCCCTGAGGGTATGGACTGGATTCAAGCCGCCGCCGTACCGGAAACGTTCTTCACCGTGTGGGCCAACCTGTTCGGCCTTGGCGATGCGCACACCGGTCAGCGCGCGCTGATTCACGGCGGCACCAGCGGCATCGGCACCACCGCTTTGATGCTGTGCCGCGAGTTTGGCATCCAGGCGTTTGCCACCGCTGGCAGCGCCGACAAATGTGCCGCGATTGCCAAGCTGGGCGCTGAACCTATCAATTATCGCGAGCAGGACTTTGCCGAAGTCATCGCGCAGCAGACCGACAACCAGGGCGTCGATGTGATCCTCGACATCATGGGAGCCTCCTACCTCAACAACAACCTCAAGGCCTTGGCCATGGACGGTCACTTGGTGATGCTGGGCTTCCTCGGCGGCGCCAAGGCCAATGACGTCGACCTGCTGAGCATTCTCGGCAAACGCGCGGTGATTACCGGCTCACTCCTCCGGGCACGCAGTAAAGAAGAGAAAGCTGCCATCGCCGAACAACTGCGCGAATACATCTGGCCGGTACTGGCCGCCGGGCGGTGCCTGCCGATCATCGACAAGGTGTACGCCTACACCGACGCCGCCCAGGCGCATGCGCGGATGGAGGGTGGGGACCATATCGGGAAGATTGTGTTGCGGGTGGAGTGACGCTGATCCTGACCCTGTAAAGATCCAGTGTGGGAGCTTCGGTGCGACGATTCGACTTGCCTGCGATGCAGACACCTTGGTCATTCAGTTGAACCGAGTCGATGCTATCGCAGGCAAGCCAGCGCCCACATGGATCACCTTCGCAGGGCTACTCGGCGTACACCGGGTAGTCGATGTATCCGGCTTGCGTCCCACCGTAAAGCCCCTCAGCCTTCAGCGGGTTCAGCGGCCACCCATTGAAAATCCGTTGCGGCAGGTCCGGGTTGGCAATGAATGGCCGCCCGAATGCGATCAAGTCCGCCAACCCCGCTTCTACCAGAGCAGCGCCGCGTTCAACGGTGTAGCGGCCAGCGTAGATGATGCGACCACTGAAGGTGCTGCGCACCGCTTCACGGAAAGTGTCTGGCAACACTGGGGCGTTGTCCCAGTCGGCTTCAGCGATGGACACATAGGCGATGCCTGACTCTTCCAACACCTTGATCGCTTCGATATAGGTGTGATGCGGGTCTTCTTCCACCAGGCCGATGTACACGCGATCCTGATCAGTTCCACTGAACAAGGGCGAGAAGCGCACACCCAGGCGCTCCGGCCCAACCACGGCGCTCACGGCCTCAACGATCTCACGCAGAAAGCGCAGGCGATTGTGCAGTGAGCCGCCGTATTCATCGTCACGCTGATTGGCGTGGGCCGAGATGAACTGGTTGACCAGGTACCCATTCGCCGAATGGATTTCCACCCCGTCAAACCCGGCATCCAGTGCATTGCGTGCGGCCTGGGCGTAGTGCCCGACCAACTCTTCGATCTCAAGAGCGCTCAAAGCACGCGGTACCGGCGGCTGCTTCAGCTCACCCACCCCAGGACCGGTTTCGATAAAGGCCTTGGCCTGCTGCGCCTGGATTGCCGACGGCGCGACGGGTGCGGCGCCGTCTGGCTGCAACGCGTTATGCGAGACCCGGCCAACGTGCCACAACTGGGCAAAGATCACCCCGCCTTCGGCGTGCACCGCGTCGGTGACTTTGCGCCAGCCGTCGATCTGCGCCGGGGTGTAAATGCCCGGCGTCCACGCATAACCCTGGCCACGCGGCTCGATCTGCGTGCCTTCGCTGACCATGAAACCAGCCGTGGCACGCTGGCGGTAATACTCGGCCATCAAGTCCGTCGCGATGTCGCCAGGCTGAGCGCTGCGCTGGCGCGTCAACGGCGGCAGGACGATACGGTTGTTTAACGTGTGGTGGCCCAGTTTCACCGGCGTACTCAGAACATTGTCAGTCATGTAAAGTTTTCCAAATTGCGGACGTGCTAAAGCATTGGCGACTTATAAAAGTCGCCAATGAATACAGCGGTTTTTTTAAATTAAGCGGTGAGTGTCAGCAGGGCTTTGGCCACATCACTGGAACTGCCAGGGTTTTGCCCGGTGACCAAAAGGCCATCTGTGATAACAAAGGATTGCCAATCGGCGCCCTTCTCGTAATGGCCACCGAGTTTCTTGAACTCATCTTCAATCAGGAACGGCACCACGTCGGTCAACTCCACCGCCGCTTCTTCCGAGTTGGAGAACCCGGTGACGCGACGGCCCTTGATCAACGGGTCGCCATTGACCGCCTTGACGTGACGCAGCGCGCCCGGTGCGTGGCAGACAAAACCGATCGGTTTGCCAGCGCGTTCGAAGGATTCGATCAAGGCAATCGAGACGGGTGACTCCGCCAGGTCCCACAGCGGGCCGTGGCCGCCTGGGTAGAACACGGTGTCGAAGGCGTCGGCGTTGACGGTTTCCAGTTTCAGTGTGTTGGCCAGGGCCTGCTGTGCAGCCGGGTCGGCGGCGAAGCGATGGGTCTGTTCAGTCTGGGAGTCCGGCTGGTCGCTCACCGGGTCCAGCGGCGGTTGACCGCCGGCCGGGGATGCCAGTACCACTTCGGCGCCAGCGTCCTTGAACGCGTAATAGGGTGCAGCAAATTCTTCGAGCCAGAAGCCGGTCTTGCGCCCGGTATCGCCAAGCTGGTCGTGAGAGGTCAGTACCATTAATACTTTCATTTTCCAGTGCCTCGATAGGTGTGAGTGTCAGTGTGTTCAGGGCAGCCCAACAGGTGTCGGGTCAGCCACAGCGCCTCGTCGAACGGCGCGCAAGTACGTGTGATCTTGCTCATGACGCTGGTCCCCAGCCACAACGCATACAGGCGCTGGGCCAGGCTTTCAGGGTGTTGCGCAACCTTCAGCGAGCCGTCTTCGATGCCGCGTTGCAAGGCAATTGCGAGCAACTCAATAGTGCGTGCGGTGCCGCGCTGCAGGGCCAGGCGCATCGGCTCTGAAAGGTCTGACACCTCTGCACCCAGTTTGACGGCAAGGCATTTGCCTGCGTCGGTGCCGCCGGTCTGGTTGTCGATCCAGCTGTGCCAATAGCGCATCAACTTGGCGTGCTGGGTTAAGTCCGGCTGATTGAACAGCTGTTCCATACCGTTCAAGTAGTTGTCGAAATAGGTATCGAGCAATACCACCCCGAACGCATCTTTAGAGTTGAAGTAGTGATAGAACGAGCCTTTAGGCACATCGGCGGCTTGAAGTATTTCGTTCAATCCCACCGCAGAAAACCCTTTGGCGCCCACAATCGGCTGCGCACTTTCCAGAATCGTCTGCCTTGCACTCTTAGTTTCGCGGCTCATTTTTCATCCCGTCCGATTAGACCAGTCGTCTCGTTCGTTGGGTGAATGTTAGGGGCCGGGTAAAACGCGCACAATGTCAGATCCGCAAGGATTCCGGACATGCGGCAAAGTCGGTTGCCGTTTTCCCGGCAGCCACCGACAATCCCCCCTACCACGCTTCTGGAGACATGCGATGCACAGCGTAGCGCTGATGGTTTACCCGAACTTCCAATCCCTGAGCCTCAGCCTGGGCTCGGTGTTCGAGTGCGCAAACCTGCTGCGCGGCGAGCCGGCCTATGAGTTTCACCTGGTGTCGGAAAGTGGCGGCGCGGTGATGACCTCCCAGGGGTTCTCGGTGAATACCCTACCGATCCGGCCGCAGGGATACGACACGCTGATCGTCAGCGGCTACCTGGAGTTTCGCCTGCCGGAAGCGAACCTGCTGGAACTGGTCAAGGCCGCCTCGGCCCAATCGCGACGCGTCGCCTCGTTGTGCATGGGCATCTTCGTGCTGGCAGAAGCCGGCTTGCTGGAGGGCAAGCGCACCACCACCCATTGGATTCACGCGCCGGCCTTTCGCAAGCGCTATCCGGATATCCGCCTGGAAGAAGACAAGCTGTTCATCGTCGACGGCCAGGTGTGGACCGGCGCCGGCATGAGCGCCGGGGTGGACTTGGCGTTGGCGATGGTGGAGAACGACCTGGGCAGCGACCTCGCGCGGCGCATTGCACGCAAGCTGGTGATCGCCCAACGTCGGGGCAGTGAACAATCGCAGTTGTCGGCGCTGTTGGAACTGGACCCCAAGTCAGACCGCGTACAACTGGCCCTGGCCTATGCCCGTGAGAACCTGACCCATGATCTCTCGGTGGAAGCCCTGGCCGATGTTGCCCGGCTCAGTCCACGCCAGTTCAGCCGGGTGTTTCGCGAAGAAACCGGGCAAACGCCGGCCAAGGCCATCGAGTCCCTGCGGGTAGAGGCCGCGCGGGCGATGATGGAAACCAGTCGTCATCCCGTGGAAGTGGTGGCCCGTGAGACCGGGTTTGGTGACCGCGAACGCATGCGCCAGGCGTTTCTCAGGGCGTTCGGGCAGCCGCCGCAGGCGATGCAGCAGGCGTTGTTCAGAAGCTAGAGCGTCTAGCGGCAGTGGTAAGGGCTTTCGCTGCTGAGTGCTTCCCCGGTGTTCAGGTCACGGATGGTCACCGTGCCCTTGGGGTAGTTCAGGCAGAACGCGTTACGCACGGAGTAGATGCCGCTGCCACGGGGGGGTGAACACCATTTTGACCGACAAGCCTCTGAGGCGCCCCCCCCCCTGCTTTAAGTTCAACCTCGCGCTTAGTGCAACACCGCGCGTGTCACCAGGTAACTCACCAACTGCGGATCATCCGCCAACTCGATCGCCTGTACCGGGCGCGGCAGGTTGTCCAGCACCCTGCGCCAGAACGCCTGGGACACTTCATCCTGGTCGTAAAAGCGCACCAGCCAATCCGCCTCGCCGCTACACAGCACCTGGCTGGCGATGGCACGGCCGATGCCTTTGCGCCGATAGCGCTTGAGGATGAACAGGTCAGCCAGTTCCAGAGCGTCGATACCCGGCAGTTCGCTGCCTTCGATCAGCAGGAAACCGGCGATGTAGCCATCGACCAGCAGCAGGTTGGCGCTCCATTGCGGGTCTTGCCAATAGCGGGCCAGGTGTTCGTCGTGAATGTAGAAACGGCCGTCCGCCTCGACATCTTCCTGTTCCCAGTCCGAGGATTCATAGGCGTAATACTGGTAGAGATTGCGGATCAGCTCGGCTTCTTCAGGGCCGGTCTGGATCAATTCGACGGTGGTTTCAGGCATGGGACCCTCAGTGAAAAAACGCAGGGCGCCATTGTTCACAAAACCTGAGCACAGTCCAATAGCGTGGCCAACCTTTCTACTTGCTGAACCGAATGCAAAAAGGCGTTGCCCCTTCCGAAACCTTGAAACATTTCGAATAAACTCCGCGAAATTGCCGCTCTTTTTCAAGGACATGTATTTTGACAAACGTCTGTACCGCCGGCCTGGATGTAGGTTTTGCCTCCCTGGACTACCTGCAGATCTTCATCCTGGGCGTGATCCAGGGCATTACCGAACTGCTGCCGGTGTCGTCCACCGCCCATATGCGCGTAGTACCCGCCCTGCTCGGCTGGCAAGACCCCGGCTCGGCGTTTTCCGCAGCCATGCAGTTGGCGGCACTGGCCGCGGTGGTCAGTTATTTCTGGCGCGATGTACGCCAAGTGACCACCGGCAGCATCAGCGCGGTGCGCCGGGGTGACTACAACGACCGGTGGTTCAAGCTGGCGGTGGCGATTGTGCTGGCGACCATTCCTATCGGCATCGCCGGCCTGGCGTTGTCTTCGACCTTGAATGCCTGCAACTCGCCGTTGCGTGGGCTGATGGTGATCGGGATTTCCTGCGTGGTCATGGCGGTGCTGATGGCAGTGGCGGAAGTCCGTGCACGCCACACCCGGGAGGTGAGTGAAATGCGCCTGCGGGATGCGTTGATCGTGGGAGTGGCGCAGATTGGCGCGTTGATTCCAGGGGTGTCGCGTTCCGGCTCCACCCTGACGGCGGCACTGTTTCTCAACTTCAAACGTGAGGAAGCGGCGCGCTTTTCTTTCCTGCTGGGCCTGCCCGCCATCGCCCTCGCCGGTTTGAAAGAACTGTGGGTGCTGCTGCATGCCGATATGCCGGCCCATGCCTGGCCGCATTTGATCTTTGGTTTGGTGGTGGCGAGCATCTCGGCGTTTTTTGCGATCTGGGGCCTGATGAAGTTTTTGGAGCGATTCTCCACCTGGCCGTTCGTGATTTATCGCGCGCTGCTGGGGGTGTTCCTGATTGTGGCGGTGAGTACCGGGTTGCTGAGTTGAACTGACGCTATTTAAAACCAACCCTAACCTAATGCGCGGGCTTGCCCGCTCCCAGCGTTGAATTGCTTTGTGTTGAAGACCGCATTCCGCGGCTCAGCGGGTTCAAGGCAACCGCTGACAGCTCTGCCACACCTGCCGAATCAACACCTGCAGCTTCAGCGCTTGCGCCCAGCGATCACTGATCTCACGCCCATCCGCGCCGGTGATCGCATAGGGCGGCGGGCCCAGTTCGCAGGTGAAGCTCAGGCTTTGCGGCGTATCGGAACGGGCCAGCCAGTCTTCGATCCCGTAGCGCCACCACTCGGTAAAACGCTGTACCCAGGCTTGATGCTGGGGAAAGTCCAGCGACACCTGCACCTGTTCACTGCTGGCCACGCGGCCGTGAAAGCCCCAGCTGTGACGCAGGATCGTGCGGATCTGCTCGTCATCTTCAGCAGTAACGGGCTCGGGCAACTCACGCCCGACCACGTAGTGGGACAGGTCGGCCAGCAGCTTCAAATCGGGCATCTGTGCCAGCAGGTCGAGGGTGAACAGCAGGTCGTTGGTGAGCCGATAACGATGGGTTTCCAGCAGCACCGGAAAGTCCACCTGCTCGGCCAGGCGCTGCCAGCCTTCGACCAACCGTGCGGCCTCGGTTTGAGTGCGCGGGCGCACATCGGCTTGCAGGGTGAGGTGGTGGCAGCCGTAGCGGCTGATTACGTCCAGTGCGGCCGCCAGATCATCCACCGACTGCGGGAACAGCTGGCCTTCGATCTGCAAGCCCCTGGCCGTGGCGGCGGCGTGCAGGCGCGAGACGTCGGCAGGCTTGAAGTAATGGTCGGTGATGCCGTCGAAACCGGCGGCTTTGATGCGCTCGAGTTGCGCTTCGAGGGGGCCGGGCTCGGTTTGCATGGCCCACAGGGATTGGAACACCAGGAATTGGCGCATATCAGCCTCGCAGGATGTGTTTGAGGGGCAGCTCGGGGTCGGCCAGGCTGGTCGCGTTGAGCGGGGTGCATGCGCAGATCAGGCGTTCGCACAGCTTGATGTCCTTGGCCACGCTGTTGCCTGGCGCCCATCCGCAAGCACCTTGCAGATGGTGATCGGCATCCAGGTAGAACAGCAGCAAGCCGCCGCCCGGCAATGGCCGACTGACCGTAAGCGGCGTGATCACACCCACGGTTTGCACCCCCCAATCGTACTGGTCGGACCAGAAACCGGGGAGCGCCTCGAACGGCACATTGCGCCCCAACATATTCAGCGCCGCATGCCGCCCCTGGGCTTCGGCATTGCGCCAGGTTTCCTGGCGTTGGTACAGGCCGTCCAGGCGGAATTCGCACACATCGCCAGCGGCATAGATGTCCGGTGCGCTGGCGCGCAGGTACGTATCGACGCGAATGCCCTGCCCCACGTCCAGCCCCGCCGCCGTGGCCAGTTCGATGTTGGGCTGCATGCCAATGCCGACCACCACCCAGTCGCAGGGCAACCGCTGCCCGTCCACCAACAGCACGGCGTCGGCCTGGATGGATTCCAGCGCCACGTTCAAACGCACATCCACCCCTTGGCGACGATGCAAATCCAGCAGCGCTTGGGAGATAACCGCCGGCAACACCCGGCCCGCCAGGCGCGGTCCGGCTTCCAGTACCGTCACCTCACAGCCCAGGCCGCGTGCTGTCGCCGCCACTTCCAGCCCGATAAACCCGCCACCCACCACCACCAGCCGCGTGCCGGGGTTCAGGGCACTGCGCAAGGCCAGCGCCTCATCGTGGGTGCGCAGGTAAAGCACATTGGCCTGCGCCTGAGGCAATCGTCGTGCCCTGCCGCCAGTGGCCAACAGCAGACCGGCATACGGCAGCCACTGGCCGTCGGCAAGTTGCAGGCGATGGTGTTGCGGCGTCAAGCGAGCCACCGGATTACCGGCGATATGCTCAATATCCAGCTCGGCCAGCCGCGCGCTGTCGCACAGGCTGCACCCGGCCAAATCCGCTGTGCCCTGCAACAGGCCTTTGGACAGCGGCGGCCGCTCGTAGGGCACGTGCGGCTCATCGCCGATCAGGATCAGCCGCCCGGTATAACCTTCTTCGCGCAAGGTCAGCGCCGCACGGCCACCGGCATGGCCGGCACCGACGATAATCAGAGCCTCGTTCATCATCACGCCGTGACGGCGAGCAATACCCGCCCCGCTTCGACCCGCACCGGGTAGGTCTTGAGGTTGACGCACACTGGCGCGCCCAGGGCCTTGCCGGTGCGGTAATCGAAGCGCCCGTTGTGCTTGGGGCACTCGATGATGTGGTCCATCACGAGGCCGTCGGCCAAGTGAATTTTCTCATGGGTGCACAGCCCCGCGGTGGCAAAAAATTCATTGTCGGCCGAGCGATACACCGCGTAGGTGTGCGCCCCGTGGTCGAAGCGCAGCACGTCTTCTTCGTCTATTTCGCCCACGGCGCAGACGTCGATCCATTGATCGTTCATAGCGTTTTCTCTTGTTCTTGGAAGGCATTCAGCCGGCAGTGGCTTCTGCATGCACGGGGGCATTGGCGGCCGGTTCGGCACGCGGGCGTATCGGGCGCTGAACGAAATGGTTGGGGTCGCTGCGCTGCTTCCAGATGGTCGGCAGGATTTCCTTGTACGCCTCGAACAGATCGGCGTAGGGCGCCGGGCAGTCGCCGCGTATTTCTTCGTGCAATTGCGCCAGGGCGTGATACGGCACCATCGGGTACATGTGGTGTTCGAGGTGGTAGTTCATGTCCATGTAGATAAAGCGCAGCACACGGTTCATATAAATGGTGCGGCAGTTGCTGCGGTGGTCGAGCACATCCTCGGCCAGGCCCACGTGTTGAGTGAGGCCGAAAATATAGCCCAGCCAGGCACCGTAGATACTCGGCAGGCCAATCAGCATCAGCGGCAGCCAGCTGTGCAGGTACAAGGCGGCGCCGATGACCACCGCGTAGATACCGACCCAGATACGCGCCGCGCGAAACACCTTGGGCCATTCGGACTCGGGGATAAAGTCTGCCTCCTGGGCACTCATCTTGCCGACGGCATGGCGCGCCACGCCGCTGAACGTCTTCCAGGCCAAGGGCACATTGAACAGGCTCAAGAACATCATCGAGAAGCGCGGTGGGCGCGGCTCGACAATCTCAGGGTCGCGACCGACGACGATGGTGTCGGTGTGATGACGGGCATGGCTCCAACGCCACACATGGGGCTCGAAGATGCACATAAAGCTTGCAACCTGGTACAGCACGTCATTCATCCAACGGGTTTTGAACGCCGTGCCGTGGCCGGTTTCGTGCCAGCGCGGGTTGGACGCGGTGCCGTACAGCACGCCATAGGCCAGGAAGAACGGCACGCAGGCCCAGGTGCCCCAGAACCAGTAGCCGCCAAAACCAGTGGCGAACAGCGCGGTCACCCAAATGGCAGTGTCGAGCAAGGCCGGGCCGTCGCGACGCTGCATCAGTGCTTTCATGCGTTTTCGGGAAACCGGCGACTGATACCAACTGGCCGAGACCAGGCCTTTATCAAAGGCGCGGGCGGCTTCGGGGCCGGTGAGGCTGTAGTCGCGCCGGGCGGGATGAGCGGTGTGTTCAGGCATTGTTATTGTTCTCCGCAAGCGGGTGGTTTCAGGTGCTTTGTGAAACCCACGATAGAGAACGCCTAAATCACCCTCAAGGCCTTGAATCCATTCCCTATCAAGCTATCATCCAGGCCCAGCGGGGCTTGATAGTTTTCTATCAAGACGCTCAAGGGGCTTGTCATGAACAACAATAAACGCCCAACCATTGCCACCGTTGCCGCCCAGGCCGGGCTGAGTGTGGCCACCGTCGACCGCGTATTGAATGCCCGTGCGCCGGTCAATCCCGACACCGCCGAACAGGTGTTCCAGGCCGCCGAAGCCGTGGGTTACTTTGCCGCGCGGCTGATTGGCCAGCGCATTCGCGAACGTCGCCCGACCTACCGCCTAGGCATCCTGTTGCTGGGCACCGCCCAGGCGTTCTACGCCAACCTAGCCCATGCCATCGGCGATGCAGCCGAGCAGCATGCCGGTGCCAACCTTACGTGCCAGTTCGAATACATCATCGATCGCACGCCCAGCGCCATCGTCGCGCAAATCGAACAGTTGGCCGTGCAGTGCGATAGCCTCGCGGTGGTCAGTTTTGCCCACCCGCTGATCAACGCCTGCCTGGCGCAGATCCGCGCAGCCGGCGTGCCGGTGGTCGCCCTGCTTTCGGATATCCACGAACACGCCGATGAGCCCTATGTGGGCCAGGACAACCACGTGGTTGGCCGCACCATGGGCTGGTTGCTCGCCCGCACGTGCGGCGCACGCAAAGGCAGCGTGGGGATCTTGCTCGGCGGCCACCGCTTTCTCGGCCACCAGGCACGGGTCGAAGGCCTGCACAGCTACCTCGCCGAGCACGCGCCGGGGCTCAAGCCGTTGGAGCCGCTGATCAACCTGGATAACTGCGACATCACCGAAGAAGCCACCCTCGACTTGATCAGCCGTCACAGCGACCTGCGCGGGCTGTGCGTGGTGGGCGGCGGCGGTGACGGCATCATCAGTGCCCTGGCACAACTGCCCAAACGACCAGCGCTGTGTTGCATTTTGCAGGAGTCGACCGAGCTGTCGCGCCAGGCGTTGAGCCAGGGTTTGATTGACGTGGTGATGGACTCGCAGCCAGGGCGGACGGCCGTGGCATTGGTGGCGTTGATGGTGGCGTTGCAGAGCGCCGAGGGGTTCGATCCGGTGCGGCATCGGGTGTATATACCGCCGCAGATTGTGACGTCGGAGAATCTCTAGCGCGCTCGGCACTCGACCTTCAAGCCGCCCGCCTCCAGCACGTGACTCTCGATCACCACGGGCAGGAAGCGCTGGATCACCAGCATGTTGCTGTGCAAATGCTCGCTCATGTGCGGCGTGGTGAAACGGCCGCCACCCGCCAGTGCCATTGGCAACAGCAACTGATCGGCCAGGTGTTCGCCTACTGCCGTGTCGGTGCCTCGCCACTCACTGGCCTGGTCGATAGCCTGGTCGGCCACAGTTTCGGCGCGCACCTTGGCCATGCCAAAGGCACTGAATATTTCGGTGACGTGCTCGTGGACGTACTCCAGCATCAGCACATTACCTGGGCCCTGTTCCGGGTCAATCTCGACCGGGAACAGTTGCGTGTCAGCAAACGATAGACGCTGGCGCACGCGCTTGAACTGGCGCTCGGTCACTTGGGCGGGCAACCCTGCGTTAAGGGTTACCGCGCGGGCTTCGAGCAGTTTTCCACGCTGCATCAACTGCAGCGGCATCAGCTCGCTGGGTTGGATAAACGCCTCTAACTCACCCCCGCCAGCCGGTACAAACCCGTAGCGGTTCAGGCTCAATTCGATGCGCGCGCCCATACGCTGCAACAATGGAAGCCAGGCGCGCTGCAGGAAGTCCACCGGCGGTGCCAGCGGGTTATGGGTGCCGCCGCAGATCGTCACGCGGCTGGCCGTGGGTGCGCGCAGCAATGCCGGCAACAAGGTCTGCAGCACCAGGGTGCAACTGCCGGCCGTGCCAATTGAAAACCGGTATTCGCCCCCTTGAATCGGCCCGGGTTCGAACACCAGTGTTTGCGAGCCCAGTTCAGCCCCTTGCACCTTGGCACCACAGACCTGCGCCGCCGCCAGCACGGCAGTCAGGTGTTGACGCATCAAGCCTGGCCGACTGCGCTTGGCGCGGATGTTTTTGATGCGCAGGGTCAACCCGGTCACCATCGACAGGCTGAGCCCGCTGCGCAGTACCTGGCCACCGCCGATGGCGCCGTCGAGTTCAATCAGGTCCTGTTTCATATTTATCCTTAAGCAAAGCGTGTGACCGTGCCCCGCAGGTAGTGGTCCAGTTGTTGGGAGTCTTCATGGGTGCGTGGCAATACCGGCACTTCGCGTTCCAGTTCACGCTGTATGTAGGCGTGTAACGCCGGGCGCCGTGGCCCGTAGGCCGCTTCCCCGGCATTGCGTTTCAACACCAGCAGGGTTGCGACCTCATCGAGCAGTTGTGCGTCATCCACTGTGCCCAACAAATCGGCGAAGGTCATCGGCGGCCGCCCCAGCCCCAGGTCGATCCAACGCACTGCCAGCAACGGCCGCAGCACGTAGAAGTACTTCTTGAACCGCACCGTGTCGCCTTGCAGATAGCCGCGAAAGTTCTTCTTGGCCATCGACAGATAATGATTGCGCGCCGCCGGCGGGCTGTAGAACGCCTCGGCCAGCACACGCAATTGCGCCGTGGCCTCGGCCTCCTGGCGATACACCAGCGGCGAATCAAGCCATTCCAGCAGCGTGGGGTTGGATTTGCGCAACAGGCCCAAGGTCTTGCGCAACTCCCAGCCGCTCACATCCAACTCGTCATCCAACGGGCGTTCGATCACGTCGCGCGGCGTATCCACCTGCATGAACCAGTCAGGTTTTTCCACATAGACAAAACGCACATCGTAGTCGCTGTCGGTGGAGGCAAAACCCCAGGCCCGGCTGCCGGATTCGCAGGCATACAGCACCGTCACATTGCGCTCGCGCTCTATGCGCTCCAACTCCTCCAGCACCCGCGCGCGCATGGCGTCGCTCAATGGGTGGCGTTCTTCCCTTTCCATCTCTATTTCCCTCTTATCCTTTTACGCACACCACTTGACGCAAGGTGTGCAGCACTTCCACCAGCTCGCGCTGGGCGTGCATGACGTGGTCGATGTCCTTGTAGGCCATCGGAATTTCATCGATCACATCGGCGTCCTTGCGGCACTCAACATGGGCCGTCGCGCGGATCTGGTCGGCCAGGGTGAAGGTGTTCTTCGCCTTGGTACGGCTCATGGTGCGGCCGGCGCCGTGGCTGCACGAGCAGAACGACTCTTCGTTGCCCAGTCCACGCACGATGAAGCTTTTGGCGCCCATGGAGCCCGGAATAATCCCCAGCTCGCCCTTCTTCGCCGACACCGCGCCCTTGCGCGTCACCAGGATGTCTTCGCCAAAGTGCCGCTCTTTCTGCACGTAGTTGTGATGACAGTTCACCGCTTCCAGCGCCACCTCAAACGGCTTGCTGATCACCTGGCGTGTGGCCTGGACCACCGCGCGCATCATCAACTCGCGGTTCTGCCGGGCGAAATCCTGAGCCCAGCCCACCGCTTCCACGTAGTCATCGAAGTGCTGGCTGCCCTCTTCGAAATACGCCAGGTCGCGGTCCGGCAAATTCGCCAGGTGTTGCTGCATATCCGCCTGGGCCAACTGGATAAACAAGTTGCCGATGGCGTTACCCACGCCACGCGAACCGCTGTGCAACATGAACCAGACACGGTTGGCTTCATCCAGGCACACCTCGACAAAGTGGTTGCCGCCACCCAGGGTGCCGAGGTGCTGGCGGTGGTTGCTGCGTTCCAGTTGCGGGTACTTGTCGGTAATCGCCTTGAAACGTGGGTGCAACGCCGTCCATGCCTGATCAGCCTGGGCCGGCACATCTTCCCATGCACCTTTGTCACGGCCTTTACGGCTGCGAGTGCGGCCATGGGGTACGGCTGCCTCGATGGCGCAACGCAGGCCGTGGAGGTTGTCGGGTAAGTCGCTGGCGGTCAGCGTGGTACGCGCGGCGATCATGCCGCAGCCAATATCCACGCCCACCGCTGCCGGGATGATTGCGCCCACGGTGGGGATTACGCTGCCGATGGTCGAACCCTTGCCCAAGTGCACATCCGGCATCACCGCAAGGTGCTTGAAGATAAACGGCATCTTGGCGGTATTCATCAGTTGCTGGCGGGCCTCGGGCTCGACGGGCACGCCCTGGGTCCAGAGTTTGATCGGCTTGCCGTCGGCGACTTCCAGCAGTTGGTAGGTTTTCTCTTGCATGATCTCAATTCTTTTTTGAAAGCCGGCTCTGCGGCGTTGATAGCGACATAGCAGCGGGCGTGCCAGTTTTTTAAAAGTCGCTCTAAAAATACTTATCTATTTGTTTTATATCGTTATTTTTAATAATTGATCACTCACACCTAAAAAACCCATGACAAGCTGATCGTCAACTTCATATCCTCACATATCGTTACTTATATTTTGGTCTAGCCATGAAACACAAGCGCACCGTCGCCATCGGGTTTATCGGCTCCAAGCTGGATCGTGTCGGCAAGGGCGCCAACCGCTGGAATCACTGGCGTCCCAGCGTCGGCCTGTGCCAGCAGGACAACCTGCAGATTGATCGCCTGGAGCTGATCCACGACATCGACGCCCGTGACGTCAGCCTCGCCGAGCGGGTGCGCGCCGATGTCCAGCAGATCTCGCCCCACACCGAGGTGCGCCTGCACCCCATGCCGCTGAACAACCCCTGGGATTTCGAAGAGGTCTACGGCGCGCTGCACGACTTCACCACCGACTACCGCTTCGACACCGAACACGAGGACTACCTGGTCCACATCACGACCGGTACGCACGTGGCGCAGATTTGCTGGTTCCTGCTGACCGAGGCGCGCAACCTGCCCGCGCGGCTGATCCAGACCGCGCCCATGCGCCGCCTTGACGACACCGCGCCCGCCACCGGCACCCACACCCTGATCGATCTCGACCTGTCGCGCTACGACCGCATCGCCTCACGCTTCGCCCACCAGCGCCTGGAAGGCCTGGCGTTTCTCAAGTCGGGGATCGCCACGCGCAACAGCGCGTTCAACGCCTCCATCGAGCAGATCGAACGCGTGGCCGTGCGCTCCACGGCGCCGATGCTGCTGATCGGCCCCACGGGCGCGGGTAAGTCGTTTCTCGCCCGCCGCATCTACGAACTCAAGCGCAGCCGCCATCAAGTGCAAGGGCGCTTCGTGGAAGTCAACTGCGCCACCCTGCGCGGCGATGGTGCTATGTCGGCGTTGTTCGGCCATACCAAGGGCGCCTTCACCGGCGCACAAAACGCGCGCGACGGTCTGCTGCGCGCGGCGGATGGCGGCATGTTGTTCCTTGATGAAATCGGCGAACTGGGCCCTGATGAACAGGCGATGCTGCTTAAAGCCATCGAAGAAAAGCGCTTCTACCCCATGGGCGCCGACCACGAAGTGGCCAGCGACTTCCTGATCATCGCCGGCACCCATCGCGACCTGCGCGGGCGCGTGGCCGAAGGGCTGTTCCGCGAAGACCTGTACGCGCGCATCAACCTGTGGACCTTCGATCTGCCGGGCTTGGCGGGCAGGCGCGAAGACATCGAGCCCAATATCGATTTCGAGCTGGAGCGCCACGCCCGCGAGCAAGGCCGCCGCGTGCGCTTCAACCTCGAAGCGCGCCGCCGCTACCTGGCGTTCGCCTGTTCCAGCGAAGCGGCGTGGCTGGGTAACTTTCGCGAGCTGTCTGCGTCGATCACCCGCATGGCGACCTTGGCCGACAGCGGGCGTATCGATGAGGCCCAGGCCGAAGAAGAAATCCAACGCCTGCGCTACGCCTGGGGGCTGTCCGAGCCGCACACCCTGCTGCCCGCCGACCTGGACCTGTTCGACCAGTTGCAACTCAAGGCCGTAATCGAGGTGTGCCTGCAATCCGACAGCCTGTCCGACGCCGGCCGCCGCTTGTTCGGTGTATCGCGCCAGGCCAAGGCCCAGCCCAATGATGCGGATCGACTGCGTAAATACCTGGCGCGCTTTGCGATTGACTGGAAGCAGTTGAAGCCCTAGCCCTGCGACCCGCTCAGTTGCCGGTCGACCAGACGGATCAGGCGATTAACTGCCCATTCAGTGATCGGGTTTAGTCGCCCGGATTCAGACAGGCGCATGGTCCGATGACGTTTTATGGCGGCTGTGCGCAGGGCGCCCTCCGGCGCGCCGGGTTCCTTGGCCGGCCGGTCGACTAACCTGCGTACAGCCGCCCCCCGTATCTACACATTTTTAGCCATCCCCTGGCGTAGCAGCTCCCACATTTCTTACCGTGTCAGGCTTTTAATCCAGGTCGCTTGCAGAATGGCGCTCGGCCAACTGCTCCGCAGGCTCCCCGGATACCCGGTTCACCCTACGCCCCCGCTGCACCGCCGGCCGCGCTTCAATCGCATCCGCCCAGCGCAACACATGCGTGTACTCATGCACGGCCAAAAACTCCGCCGCGCCATACAAACGCCCTTTTACCAACCCGCCATACCAAGGCCAGATCGCGATATCGGCGATGGTGTACTCATCCCCGGCAATGTACTCACTCACCGCCAGGCGCCGATCCAATACATCCAGCTGACGCTTGGTCTCCATGGCAAACCGATTGATCGCATACTCCATCTTGCTCGGCGCATACGCATAGAAATGCCCGAAACCACCGCCCAGGTAAGGTGCGCTGCCCATCTGCCAGAACAACCACGACAGGCATTCCGCGCGCGCCGCAGGCTCAGTCGGGAAGAATGCGCCGAACTTTTCCGCCAGGTACTGCAAAATCGCGCCCGACTCAAACACACGAATCGGCGTGGCGCCACTGCGGTCCAGCAATGCCGGGATCTTGGAATTGGGATTGACCCCGACAAAGCCGCTGCCGAACTGGTCGCCGTCGCCGATCTTGATCAGCCAGGCATCGTATTCCGCCCCGCTGTGCCCCAGGGCCAGCAGCTCTTCCAGCAAGAGGGTGACCTTCTGCCCATTGGGCGTAGCCAGGGAATACAGCTGCAGCGGGTGCTCTCCCACCGGCAGCGCCTTGTCGTGGGTTGCCCCGGCAATCGGTCGGTTGATGCTGGCGAAAGTGCCGCCGCTTTCGGTGTCCCAGGTCCACACTTTCGGGGGTACGTACTCGGTCATGCTGACTGCTCCAGAGGCGTTTTCGATCGACGTAGTGCTCCAGACTAAACCAAACGTTGCTGGAGCGTCACACAGTGAATGCCGGCCCAGCCGCAAGGCCGGTTCAAAGATGCAGCGGTACGCCAGCGGCGCCACTGCGCGGCACGTGTACCCGTAGCGCAATCAACAAGGCTGCCAACAACATCAGTACCCCGGCGCCGAGAAACACACCGCCAATGCCACTGACACTGAACATCGCGCCCCCACCGGCCGCCCCCGCCGCGATGGCTGACTGCACCGACGCCACTACCATGCCACCGGCACTTTCGGCTTGATCAGGCACGGCGCGAGCCACCCAGTTCGACCACGCCACGGGCACCCCGCCAAAGGCCATGCCCCACAGCGCCAGCAGCAGCGCCTGGCCGGGCAGAGAGGCAGGCAACAGCACCAGGGCGAGCGCCGCAACGCCGACCAATACCGGCATTAACACCAATGTGCCGCGCGGATAGCGCACCAGCAGCCAACCGGCCAGCAGCGTGCCGACGAAGTTTGCGGCGCCGAACCCCAGCAGCATCAAGGCCAGCCCTTGAGTCTGCACGCCCGTGGTGCTTTCCAGGAATGGCCGAATGTAGGTGAACAGCGCGAAGTGCGCGGTGTGTACCAATACGCAGGCAAACATGCCGATGGCGATGCCAGGGCGCAGCAGCACATCCAATACCGTGCGCAGCCGTGCACTGCCAGTGGGAGCCAGGCGTGGCAGCGTGAGCAGCTGGAACGCCAACGTCACCACGCCAACGGCGGCCGCAGCCACAAACGCACTGCGCCAGCCATACACATCGCCGAGGTAGCTGCCCAGCGGCACGGCAACCACCGTGCCCACCGCAATGCCACTGAATATGATCGACAGCGCACGGGGCAGCAACGCCGCCGGCACCAGGCGCATCGCCACTGCTGCCGCCATACTCCAGAAACCACCCAGGGCGACGCCCAGCAGGATGCGCATCAACAGCAGCACCGCCAGGCTCGAAGACAGCGCCACCAACACGTTGGACGCAATCATCAGCATGGAAAACCCCAGCAGCACCACGCGCCGGTCGATCCCGCGCGTCAGGCCGGGAACCAGCAAGCCAGCGAACAACGCCACCACTGCCGTCACGGTTACAGCCTGACCAGCCAGGGCCTCCGACACCCCAAGGTCCATCGCCATCGGCGTCAGCAGGCTGGCCGGCAGGTATTCTGCCGTCAACAACCCGAATACTCCCATGGCCAGGGAAAACACCGCCATCCAGGCCGGGGTAGCGGGCTCCGCCTTGGAACGGATAGAGGCTTGAGCTACACAATCATTCATCACACGACATCCTCAGGAAATTAGCGCGACCGCCAGTCTAGGTTCGCCAACCCGGATGATCTATGATGCAAACCCTTGAGTTTTTGACCAAAACCCCGAACATGACTGCACCGGCCCCGTTCAATCTGTCCTCCGACCTTATCGATGAACTGCTGCGCGGCATGCGCCTGCGCGGGGTGCAGTACCAGCGCATTCAGGCGGGACCCAGCTTCGGCATGGGCTTCGACGCCAAACCCGGGCACGCCTACTTCCACTTCCTCGCCGCAGGTGTGGTCACCCTGCGCACCGACGACGGCAACTTGTTTGAATTGTCGGCAGGCAATGCCGTGTTCATCTCCCACGGCGGCGCACATGCGCTGTTGTCCACGGCGGATGTCGCTGTGCAGGACATCAGCCGATTTGACGCCACTCCGCTGGGCGATACCGTCTGCGCCGTGGATGCATCGCCCGACACGCCCCCCAATACGTTGCTGTTCAGCGCCTGCATGGAGTTCGAAATCGGCAGTATTCAGGGGCTCGGCAGCCTGATGCCGGCCTTGATGCTGATCGATACCAAGGGCCAGCGCTACCCGGGCCTGATGCCGATCCTGGCGGTGATGGAGCGCGAAGTCGCGAGTGCTCGCGTCGGCTACTCGGGCATCCTCGCGCGCCTGGCCGATGTGGTGGCCGCCATGATCGTGCGGGGCTGGGTGGAATGCGCCTGCGGCAATGCATCGGGGCTGGTGGCAGCGTTGCGCGACGCACGGCTGGCCGGAGCCCTGCTTGCCCTGCATCAGCAACCGGGCCGCGATTGGAGCGTGGCCGAGTTGGCCGCGCAGAGTCATACCTCCCGTTCGGTGTTCGCCGAACGCTTCCAAGCCACCCTGGGTCTTCCGCCGCTGCGCTACGTGACACAATTGCGCATGCGCCTGGCCAGCCAATGGTTGACGCTGGAGCGCATGCCCATCGAAGAAGTGGCGCTGCGCCTGGGCTATACCTCCCAGGCGGCGTTCAGTCGCGCATTCAAGCGCATCACCGGCCAGCCACCTGGAGCCAGCCGCCAGGGCTCCAGGAGCCCGGCATGAAACAGCGCCAAGCCATTGCGCAGGCTGATCCCGCGCCCTTACTCTCTTGAGCTCACCCCCTAGCAAGCAATGGAGGTTTCATGAAACTGATCGGCATGCTGGACTCGCCTTACGTACGCCGCGTGGCGATTTCCCTGGAGCTGTACGGCGTGGATTTCGTGCATGAACCGCTGTCGGTGTTTCGCACCTTCAACGAATTCGCGCAGATCAACCCGGTGGTCAAGGCCCCGACCCTGGTGCTGGACGATGGCACTGTGCTGATGGATTCCAGCCTGATCCTGGACTACCTGGAAACCCTCGCCCCGGATGACAAAAAGCTGCTGCCCCCGCAGCCCGCCGCGCGCGCCCATGACTTGCATGTGCTTGGGCTGGCGCTGGCGGCCTGTGAGAAGAGCGTGCAGATCGTCTATGAGCACAACCTGCGCCCGGCCGAGAAACTGCATGCGCCGTGGCTGGAGCGTGTCACCGGGCAATTGCTGGCGGCTTATTCGCTGCTGGAAAAACAACTGCCTGAGAGTGAGGCGCTGACTCAGGCTTCGATTACAGCGGCGGTGGCCTGGTCGTTCAGCCAGTTAACCGTGGCGTCGGTG
This sequence comes from Pseudomonas sp. RA_5y_Pfl1_P24, assembly GCF_963970945.1. Taxonomy (NCBI): domain Bacteria; kingdom Pseudomonadati; phylum Pseudomonadota; class Gammaproteobacteria; order Pseudomonadales; family Pseudomonadaceae; genus Pseudomonas; species Pseudomonas sp. RA_5y_Pfl1_P24. The sequence goes on from NZ_CAXAOJ010000009.1 coordinate 103,694, forward strand.
GTCAAAGCGGATGCGTTTCCCAACGTGAAGCGCCACGCCGAGCGCCTGGAGCAGCACCCGGCTTTCAAGCAGTACCCGATCGAATAAACACCATCGTCTCAAGCCCGCTGCCACCTTTGGCCTGCGTCGTTATGAAGTTAGCTAGCCCTGCCTAAACCCAGCCGCCATCCACAATAAAATTCTGCGCCGAACACATCGCCGACGCATCGGAAGCAAGAAACAACGCCATATTGGCGATGTGTTCCGGCAGCACACTGCCCGGCAAACACTGGCTGCGGCTGATCAGTTCCCTGGCGGCATCGTCGACCCACATCGCCAGTTGTTTCTCTGTCATCACCCAACCCGGCACCAGCGTGTTCACGCGGATGCGACTCGGCCCCAGTTCGCGAGCCAGCGCGCGGGTCATGCCGTGGGCGGCGGCCTTGCTGGCGGCGTACACCGGGTAGCCGGCGGAAGCCATCATCCAGCCGACCGAGCCGAGGTTGATGATCGCCCCGCCGCCCGCGCTTTTCATCATGGGCACCACGGCCTTGGCGGCGAAGAAAGCGTGTTTGAGGTTGACGGAGATCAGCCTGTCGAACATTTCCGAGTCGACTTCTTCCAGGGTGTGACGCACGTCATTGGCGGCGTTGTTCACCAGCACGGTGATCGGCCCCAGAGAGTGTTCGAAACGAGCGATGGCGGCTTTATAGGCAATCTCGTCGGTGATGTCGCAGTTCACGAACTCCACCGTGTGCCCGCGGGAGCTGAGCAGCGCCGCGAGGCGTTCGCCCTGGCTTTGCGCGCGGTCGACAAAGCCCACCTTGGCGCCCTGGGCGGCGAAGGCCCGCACCATGAATTCGCCGATCCCTGAGGCACCTCCGGAGATCAGGACGGTTTTGCCTTCAAGGTCGGGATACACGGCGTGTTGAGTACTCATAACATCTTGCCTCGCTCAATTAGTCTTATTTTATTTTGCAAAAACGGCTTTTAAGGCTATAAATTCGCTGTCATAACGACAAAATATCGCTATTAGTAGAACTATTCCACTCAAAACAACAAAAGGAAGTTCGACCATGAAGCACCCTCGTTATCTGCTGTCAGGTCTCGCCATGTCCGTATTAATCGCCAGTGGCGGGGCTCACGCCGCAGGCCTCTCCAGTGAACACAAGCCTTTCGGTAAAACCAACGACGGCACCGCCGTCGAGCAGTACATCTTGCGCAACAGCCATGGCATGCAAGCCACGGTGATCACCTACGGCGGCGTGTTGCAGTCGCTGAAAGTGCCGGACAAAAACGGCAAGGTCGACGACGTGGTGCTGGGCTTTGACGACGTGCAAGGCTACCAAGCCGGCACGGCGTTTTTCGGCGCGACCATCGGGCGCTTCGGCAACCGCTTGGCCGGCGGTGCCTTTGAGCTCGACGGCAAGCGCTTCCAGGTGCCGCTCAACGATGGTCCCAACTCACTGCATGGCGGCGCCCAGGGCTTCGACAAACAGGTGTGGAAGGCCGCACAGGTCAAGGGCAAGGACTCGGTCGGCGTGACCCTCACCTACCTGTCCAAGGACGGTGAAATGGGCTTTCCCGGCAACCTGAAGACCGAGGTCACCTACAGCCTCAACGAGAAAAACGAACTGCACATCGACTACAAGGCCACCACCGACAAACCCACGGTGCTCAACCTTACCAACCACAGCTACTTCAACCTCGCCGGTGCGGGGAATGGTGACATTCTCAAGCAGGTCGCGACCCTGCATGCCAGCCATTACACGCCGGTGAACGCCACCTTGATTCCAACCGGCGAAATCGCGCCGGTGAAAGGCACGCCGATGGACTTCCTGAAACCGACGCCGATCGGCCAGCACATCAAGGACGATCACCCGCAGCTCAAGTTCGCCGAGCCGAAACAGGGCGGGTTTGACTTCAACTGGGCACTCGATACCAAGGGTGACGTGAAACAGTTGGCTGCCCAAGTGCATGATCCTGAGTCGGGGCGGCGGTTGCAGCTCTACACCACAGAGCCCGGTGTGCAGTTCTATACCAGCAACTTCCTCGATGGTTCGGTGAAGGGCAAAGCGGGGAAGACGTATCTGCACTGGAGCGGTTTCACGTTGGAGACCCAGCATTTTCCGGATGCGCCTAATCAGCCGAAGTTTGCGTCTACCCGTTTGAATCCAGGGCAGACTTACACCCAAAACACTATCTTCAAGTTCTCCGCCGATTAAAACTGTGGGAGCTGGCTTGCCAGCTCCCACATTTGGAGCTTCACATGGCAAGGGTTCAGCGTTGTTTCATGCGGTCGATGACCACCGCCAGCAGCAGGATCGAGCCGCGAATCACGTACTGATAAAACGTGTCGATGTTCTTCAGGTTCATCGCGTTCTCAATGATCGCCAAAATCAACACGCCGGCAATCACATGGCGAATCATGCCAACCCCACCACTCAACGACACCCCGCCCAACACACATGCCGAGATCACCGTCAGCTCAAAACCCTGGCCGATCATCGGCTGGCCGGAGGTCATGCGCGAGGCCAGGATCACCCCGGCCAGGGCGCCGATCACACCGTGCACGGCAAATATCAGGATCTTGGTGCGATCAACGTTTACACCCGCCAGCAACGCCGCTTCCGGGTTGCCGCCGATGGCCAAGGTGTTGCGCCCATAGGTGGTGTAATTGAGCAGCCAGCCGAAAAACACGAAGCACAGGATGGTAATCAGGATCGGCACCGGCACGCCCAGCAGTTGGCCGTTACCGAAGATAAAGAACTGCTCCTCGGACACCCCCACCGCCTTGCCGTTGGCGAAGATGTACGCCAGCCCGCGCACGATCTGCATGGTCGCCAGCGTGGTAATCAGCGCATTGACCCGCAGCTTGGCAATCACGATGCCATTGATCAGCCCCACAACCAGGCCCATCAGCAAGGCGGCGCCGATACCGAGCATGACGCTGTCGGTGTCGCGCATCACAATCGCCGCCACCACCCCGGCGCAGGCAATTACCGAGCCCACCGACAAGTCGAAGTGCCCCGACGCCAGGCAAAACAGCATGGTGCAGGCGGCGATGCCCACCGTGGAAATCGCCAGGCCCAGACCGCGCATGTTCAGCGGCGAGAGGAAGTTGTCGATGAGCAAGGCGCACAGCAGGAAGATGCCCACCGCGGCCAGCAGCATCGCCCAGTTGTCGAGCAGTGCGCGCATGTCCAGGGGTTTGCGCGCCGAGGGCAACGCGTTGTCTTGGGTTGTCATAGTCGTCTCTCAGTTCGCCAGGCTGCGCGGCAAAGCCAGTTGCAGCAGGTTGGATTCAGTCGCGTGCTCGCGGGTTTGCTCACCCCGCAGTGCGCCTTCGCACAGCACCAGGATGCGGTCGGAGATGCCCATCACTTCCATCAGGTCGCTGGACACCACAATGACTGCAATGCCTTGGGCGGCGAGGTTATGGATGATCTGGTAGATCTCGGCCTTGGCGCCGATATCGATGCCACGGGTAGGCTCGTCCAGCAGCAGGACTTTCATCGGCATCGACAGCCAGCGGCCAAGAATGGCCTTCTGCTGATTGCCGCCGGACAGGTACATGATTTTCTGCGCCGCGTTGGGCGTTTTGACCTTCATCGCCTTGATTTGCTGGTCGGCGTTGCCCTTCTCCCACCCCTCGCGCAACAGCCAGCCGAACCGGGAGTGAGTGCCGCGTGCGCTGATATTGATGTTCTCGGCGACGCTGGACAGCGGAATGATGCCTTCCTTCTTGCGGTCTTCCGGGCACAGCAGCACGCCCGCGGCGATGGCATCGCGCGGTGAGCGCAGTTGCAGTGCTTGACCGCAGAGCTCCAGTTGACCGGCGCCCGCACGCTCCAAGCCGCTGAGCAGGCGGAACAACTCGGTACGCCCAGCCCCCACCAACCCGAACAAGCCGAGAATCTCGCCCTTGCGCACGTTGAAACTGATCGGCTCACGCAGGCCGGGGCCGAGCAGGCCATCGACCTTGAGCGCGACCTCGCCGTGCTCACGTGGGCGGTAGTCGTAAATGTCCTGGATATCGCGCCCGACCATGCAGGTCACCAACTGGTCATGGGTCAGCGCGCTCATGTCCTCGAAGGTGCGCACGTAGCGGCCATCCTTGAACACCGTGACCGCGTTGCAGATGCGGAACACTTCTTCCATGCGGTGCGACACGTAGAGCACCACTTTGCCCTCATCGCGCAGGCGCGTGATGATCGCCATCAAGCGGTCGATCTCCCGCGCCGACAGGCTGCTGGTGGGTTCATCAAACGCGATCACATGCGCACCACGGGACAACGCCTTGGCGATTTCCACCAGTTGGCGTTGGCCCAGGGACAGGCGGCCGAGCTTTTCATCCGGGTCGATTTCATCCGCCAGGCCCTTGAGGCAAGCCAAGGCCTGCTTGCGCAGCAGCGCCCGATTGACCACCCCAAAACGCGACGGCAAATGCCCGAGGAACAGGTTCTCGGCCACGGTCATTTCCGGCACCAGATGCAGCTCCTGGTGGATCACCGCCACGCCGCTGGCGATGCTGTCCGCCGCGTTCTTGAACGCCATGGTCTGCTCGCCGATTTGCAGCGTGCCGCTGTTGGGGATGTAGGCGCCGCCGAGGATCTTCAGCAGCGTCGACTTGCCCGCGCCGTTCTCGCCCATCAAGGCATGCACCTGCCCAGGGTGGGCGGTGAAGCTGATGCCATCCAGCGCCTTGACCGCGGGAAAGGTTTTACCGATGCCGTCAAAACGCAGACTGGCGCCGGCAGTGTGTTGTTGTTCATTGACTTGCGCGTGCATAACCACCTCATCACACCGATCAGGCAGCCCTGTTGCCGGGGCTGCCGAGGAAAGCGAACTGCCTTATTTCCACAGGCCGATCTTTTCCAGCTCCTGCTTGAAGTTTTCGCGGGTGATCAGGGTCACTTCGTCCATGGCGGTGTACTTCGGCGGCTCGGTGCCTTTGGTGACCCACTCGTACATCATCAGCGCGGTGTTGTAGCCCTCGATGTGCGGGCTAGGCAGCATCGAACCGAAGAAGCCGCTGTTGGCTTTCTTCAGTTCACCGATAGCGTCGGTGCCATTGATGCCGATGCCGATCACATTGGCGGCTTTGAAGCCGGCGCTTTCGGTCGCGCGTACGCCGCCGAGTACGGTGTTGTCGTTCATGCCACCGATGATCAGGTTTTTCGCGCCGCTGGGCAGCTTGACCAGCGCCGAGTTGGTGGCGTCCATGCTGCCTGGTACGTCGAGGGTTTTAAGCGCAGCGGTGAGAATATGGTCGTCAGGAATGCCGGCCTCTTTCAGGGACTGTATCGATCCGTCGGTGCGTTTTTTACCGGTGTCGAGCTCGTTGAAGGTGTTGATCACCGCATAGGTGTCCTTCCAGTCCCAGCCGCGTTTTTTAGCTTCGGCGGCCATGGCCGCCCCCTGCTTCTGGCCGACTTCAAACGCAGCCATACCCAGGTACGGCACGTCTTCCATGAAGGCGCCTTTGGCGTCGACGAAGCGGTCATCCACAGCAATCACTTTCAAGCCGTTGGCCTTGGCCTTGGCGACAATGGCCGGGCCCAGGGACACGTCCGGCGGGCAAATCACAAAGCCTTTGGCGCCGTTGGCCGCCAGGCTGTCGATAGCCGACAGGGTTTTTTCGCCGTCGGGCACGGCGATCTTGATCACGGTGAAGCCATGCTCCTTGCCGGCTTTTTCGGCAAAGGCCCATTCGGTCTGGAACCACGGTTCTTCAGCCTGCTTGACCAGAAAACCGATCTTCACTTCCTCAGCGGCCAGCAGCAGCCCGCTCAGGCTCATGGCCGAAACCGCCACAGCGGCGCAGCACAGGGAACGCAAACCTCGACGACGATTCATACAGGTGACTCCTTGTTGTTGTTTTTAAAATCGGGATTTAGCCGGCAAAGCGGTGACAGGGCTTGCCTGGCACGTCAACCTCAATGGCCAGCACGGCGCCGTCCAAAGGGTGATCCAACGGGCTGGCGGCACTGGTGATATAGAGGGTGGTGAGGTTCGGGCCGCCAAATACGCAACTGGTGGGGCGGCTCACGGGCAGCTCGATGATGCGGTCCACCTCACCACCAGGCGTGAGGCGCAGCAGGCAACTGCCGTCCCAGCGCGCGTTCCAGATATAGCCTTCGACGTCCATGGCCGAGCCGTCCGGCCCGCCACGTTCATGGGGGCCGAACCAGACGTGCGCGGGTTCGAGTTGCCCGTTCGGCAGAATCCCATGCCGGTACAGCGTGCCCTCCATGCTGTCGCCAAAATGCACGTGGCGGCCGTCATCGCTCCACAGCAAGGTGTTGGGAATGCCCAGGCCACTCAGCAACGGCGTAACCTGCGCATCGGCATCAATGCAAAACAGGCCGCCGGAGCGTCGGGTGATGGGCAGGTCTTCGCCCTGCTCGCCAATGTTGTTCTGCATAGTGCCCAGCCACAGACGGCCCTGGGCATCGCAGCGCGCTTCATTGCCACGATTGCCCGGTTGCGGGTCGGCCACACACATCAGGGTCAAGGCTTCGGTGACCAGGTCCAGGCGGTACACGCCGCTGCTCAAGGTCACCACAGCATCGCCGCTTTCACACGGGATAAACGCCGAGACATGCTCGGGCAATTGCCAGACCTGTAACTGCCCGTCCATCAGGCGCAATGCCTGTTTGCCGGCAATGTTGACCCAGTACAGGGCCTGGGTGGGCACGTCCCAGAACGGGCCCTCCCCCAATTGCGCACGGTGCGCGGTGACGGCGCTCAGCGACATGAAACCTCCTGCTTCATTGTTGTTTTTACAGCGCGTCGCGTGAAGGCGTGCCATCCACGAGCCGCTGGATACGCAACGGGTTAGCGTTTTTCAACGCGTCGGGCAGCAGGCTATCAGGGTAATTCTGGAAGCACACCGGGCGCAGGAAACGGTCGATGGCCAGGGTACCGACCGAGGTGCCACGCGCATCGGACGTCGCGGGGTACGGCCCGCCGTGCACCATCGAATCGCAGACTTCCACACCGGTCGGGTAGCCGTTGAGCAGGATGCGCCCGACTTTCTGTTCGAGCAGTGGCGTGAGTTCGGCGAACTGTTGCAGGTCGGCCGGCTCGCCAATGATCGTCGCCGTCAATTGACCGTGCAGGCCATGTAAGGCGGCGCTGAGTTGGGCCTGGTCGGCGACTTCGACAAATACCGTGGTGGGGCCGAACACTTCTTCCTGCAGCACTTCATCGCCGTCGATCAACAGGCGCACATCGGCCTTGAACAATTGCGGGTGTGCCTGATTACCGGCCTGAGCGCTGCCCGCGAGGTGCTGGATGCCGGGGTGCGCCAGAAGCTTTTCCAGGCCTTTGCCGTAGCTGCCCAGGGTGCCGGCGTTGAGCATGGTCTGCGCCGGTTGATCACCGATCAGTTGCGCAACTTGTTGAGTAAACGCCGTGAATGCAGGCGAAGCGATACCGATCACCAGGCCTGGGTTGGTGCAGAACTGGCCGCAGCCTTGCACTACCGAGGCGGTCAGGTCACGAGCAACACTTTCAGCCCGTGCTGTGAGGGCCTGGGGCAGCACGATCACCGGGTTGATGCTCGACATTTCGGCAAACACAGGGATCGGCTGCGCACGTGCCGCGGCCATGTCGCACAAGGCACGCCCGCCCTTGAGCGAACCCGTGAAGCCTACGGCCTGGATCGCCGGGTGCTTGACCAGCGCTTCACCGACGCCACCGCCGAAGATCATATTGAACACGCCGGCCGGCATCTCGGTGCTTTCGGCCGCCCGAATGATCGCATCGGCCACCCGCTCGGCGGTCGCCATATGCCCACTATGGGCCTTGAAGACGACCGGGCAGCCCGCCGCCAGTGCGGCTGCGGTGTCGCCGCCCGCCGTGGAAAAGGCCAGGGGAAAGTTGCTCGCGCCGAACACCGCAACCGGCCCGAGGCCGATACGGTATTGGCGCAAATCCGGGCGAGGCATCGGCTGGCGATCCGGCAGCGCCTTGTCGATACGCGCGCCGTAGAAATCACCGCGACGCAGCACGGTCGCGAACAGGCGCATCTGGCCGCTGGTGCGCCCACGCTCGCCCTTGATACGCGCAGCCGGCAGCGCGGTTTCGCGGCAGACCAGCTCGACAAAGTCATCGCCCAACGCGTCCAGCTCATCGGCCACCGCGTCCAGGAACTGCGCGCGACGCGCCGCACTCATGACACGGTACGCAGGGTAAGCCTGCGCGGCAGCCTTGGCGGCGGCGTCGACTTCTTCCGGGGTAGCCTGGTAGAAATCCTGGGGCAAGGCTTCGCCAGTGGCGGCGTCGACGCTTTGCAGTTTGACGCTGCCGTTGGCGCTGCGCTGGCCGCCGATGTAGTTGTGGCCGAGGAACTGGGTCATGGGGTTCTCCATTAAAGGGTGATGACGTGGCCGGGTTCGAATGCCGCATCGCTGTTGCCGACGCTGTTGATCAATGGCGCGCCGAACTCGGCTTGGCTGATCTCGAACACATCGCCCGGTTGAGTACGTATACCGTCGGCGAATGACAAGGTGGCGGTGCCGAAAAAGTGGACGTGCACATCGCCGGGCTTGAGGAACTGGCGGTATTTGAAGTGGTGATACTCGAGGTTTTCCAGGCTGTGGCACATATTGGCCTCGCCGCTGAGGAATTCGTTCCGCCAGATTTCCTTGCCGTTACGCAGGAGGCGGCTGGTACCCGCCAGGTGCTGGGGCAACTCGCCCACGCGCAGCTCCGGGCCGTAGCTGCAACTGCGCAGTTTGGAATGGGCCAGGTACAGGTAATTCTTGCGCTCCATGATGTGGTCGGAGAACTCGTTGCCCACCGCGAAACCCACACGGTAGGGCTTGCTGTCCGGGCCGATCACATACAGGCCGCCGATCTCCGGTTCTTCGCCGGCATCTTCGGCAAACGGTGGCACCGGGAAGGCGGCGCCTGGACGCACGACGATGCTGCCGTCACCTTTGTAGAACCACTCCGGTTGCACGCCCGCCTGACCCGCTGCTGGCTTGCCGCCCTCCACGCCCCATTTGAAGATGCGCATGGTGTCGGTCAGTGCAGTGTCATCGCCGGTCTGGTGCATTTTGTCCCGCGCCGAGGCGCTGCCCAGGTGGGTCAGGCCGGTACCGCTGATCAACATGTGCGCCGGGTCCGGGTGGTCCAGCGGCGGCAGGATCTTCAGCTCGGCCAGCAGTGCGGCGTAGTCGTGGCTATCGCCCAGACCGAGGCTGTTCACCTGTTGTGCCAGGCCGACGCCCGCTTCGATGGCGGCCAGGGCCAATTCGCGCACACTGCGCGACGTCTGGACTTCGCGCAGGCTGTCGCCCTCTACAACGCCGACCCGACGCTCGCCATTGCTTAATTCGAACTGAACTAAACGCATGAAACTTCTCCCAGATTAAGTACGTGTGGCGCCACGAGCGCTGGCGGCGAATTGATCGGCGGGCAGTGCGTGCTTGCGCTCCAGCACGCGGTAGACCACGCCGGTCAAGACCAGCCCGAACACCATGACCGCGGACAGGAAGTACAAGCCCGAGGCGAGGTTGCCGGTGTATTCCTTGAGCGCACCGATCACGAACGGACCGATATAGCCGCCGAGGTTGCCCACCGAGTTGATCAAGGCAATGCCCGCCGCCGCACTGGCGCCGGCAAAAAACCGACCCGGCAAGGTCCAGAACACCGCCGTGCAAGAAAACATCGCGAACGCCGCCAGGCACAGCGCCGTCATTTGCAGCACCGGCACGCTCAGCCATGCGCTGAAGAACAGGCCGATGGCACCGAGTACATAGAGCACCGCCAGGTGGCCGTAGCGATCGTTCAAACGGTCGGAACTGCGCGGGATGATCAGCAGGCCGATGATGCCGAAGATATACGGCACGGCGGAGATGAAGCCGGTGGTCAAATCACTGCCGCCGAACTGTTTAATCAACGTCGGCAACCACAGGCCCAGGCCATAAATGCTCAGGGTCACCGGCAGGTAGAACAGCGCCAGCAGCAACACCCGCTTGTCTTTCAAGGCATGCAGCGGGTTGCCGTGACGGGTCTGGCCGTAGGCTTGCAAGTCTTTGTTCAACTCGCCGGCGAGCCAGGCTTTTTCCTCGTCGCTCATCCATTTGACGTGCTTGGGGCCGTCCGGCAGGTAGCGCAGCACCGGCCAGGTGAGCAGGATCGCCGGGCTGCCGATCACGATAAACAGCCACTGCCAGCCGTGCAGACCAAGGATGCCGTCCATGCCTAGCAGCCCGCCGGATACCGGGCCGGTGATCATCATTGCGATGGGTTGCGACAGGATAAACAGCCCGAGGATCTTGCCGCGATGGCGCACCGGGAACCATTGGGTGATGTAGTAGAGAACGCCCGGAAAGAACCCCGCTTCCGCCGCGCCAAGCAGAAAGCGCATCACATAGAAGCTGTGTGGACCCTGCACAAAGGCCATGCCGATGGTGATGGCGCCCCAGGTGATCATGATTCGCGCGAACCAACGCCGTGCGCCGAAGCGGTCGAGCATCAGGTTGCTGGGGATCTCGAAAAGGAAGTAGCCAATGAAGAACAACCCCGCGCCCAGGCCATAGGCCGCATCGCCGATACCGACGTCGGCGCCCATGTGCAGCTTGGCAAAACCCACGGCAGAGCGGTCCACGTAGGCGATCAGGTACAGCAGGATCAGGAAGGGAATCAGTTTCAGCGTGATGCGCCGAATAAGCCGCAGTTCCTGGCTCATGGGGTCGATCTCCGATTGTTGTTTTTATAGAAGCTCGGGGGACGCCTCTCGCGAAAATCCGCCAGGGTCATACCTCAGTTAAGCCAGACTATATAGTATGACTATTTGCAAAACAACTCTTCCAAAGCATCGATTTTGCGCTTATGTTTAGGCTCAGATAGAACATATAGTCATACAATAAGGGAATCGATCATGTCTGATAAAAAGCCCGGCCTACGCTCCGCCCAGTGGTTTGGTACTGCCGACAAAAACGGCTTCATGTACCGCAGCTGGATGAAGAACCAGGGCATTGCCGACCATCAGTTCCATGGCAAGCCAATCATCGGCATCTGCAACACGTGGTCGGAGCTGACGCCGTGCAACGCGCATTTCCGCCAGATCGCCGACCACGTCAAACGCGGCGTGATTGAGGCCGGTGGCTTCCCCGTGGAATTCCCGGTGTTCTCCAACGGTGAATCGAACCTGCGCCCTACCGCCATGCTCACCCGCAACCTGGCGAGCATGGACGTGGAAGAAGCCATTCGCGGCAACCCGATTGACGGTGTGGTGCTGCTGACCGGCTGCGACAAGACCACTCCGGCCCTGCTGATGGGCGCCGCCAGTTGTGACGTGCCGGCCATCGTGGTCACCGGTGGGCCGATGCTCAACGGCAAGCACAAGGGCCAGGACATCGGCTCGGGCACCGTGGTGTGGCAGCTCAGTGAACAGGTCAAGGCCGGCACCATCACGCTGGATGATTTCCTCGCGGCCGAGGGCGGCATGTCGCGTTCGGCAGGCACCTGCAACACCATGGGCACGGCGTCGACCATGGCCTGTATGGCCGAGGCTCTCGGTACTTCGCTGCCCCACAACGCGGCAATCCCGGCGGTGGATGCGCGGCGTTATGTATTGGCGCATATGTCGGGCATGCGCGCCGTGGAGATGGTGCGCGAAGACTTGAAACTGTCGAAGATCCTCACCAAAGAGGCATTTGAAAACGCAATCCGCGTGAACGCCGCCATCGGTGGTTCGACCAACGCCGTGATTCACTTGAAAGCCATCGCCGGGCGCATTGGCGTTGAATTGGACCTGGACGACTGGACCCGCATCGGTCGTGGCATGCCGACCATCGTCGACCTGCAACCGTCCGGGCGCTTCCTGATGGAAGAGTTCTACTACGCCGGTGGCCTGCCCGCCGTGCTGCGTCGCCTCGGTGAAGCCAACCTGATCCCGCACCCGAACGCCCTGACCGTCAACGGCAAGACCTTGGGCGAGAACACCAAGGACTCGCCGATCTACGGCCAGGACGAGGTGATCCGTACCCTCGACAATCCGATCCGCGCCGACGGTGGCATCTGCGTGCTGCGCGGCAACCTGGCGCCATTGGGCGCGGTGCTCAAGCCTTCGGCGGCCAGCGCCGAGCTGATGCAGCATCGCGGCCGTGCGGTGGTGTTCGAGAACTTCGACATGTACAAGGCGCGCATCAACGACCCGGAACTGGACGTGGACGCCAACTCGATCCTGGTCATGAAAAACTGCGGCCCCAAGGGTTACCCAGGCATGGCCGAAGTCGGCAACATGGGCCTGCCGGCCAAGCTGCTGGCCCAGGGTGTGACGGATATGGTGCGAATTTCCGACGCGCGCATGAGCGGCACGGCCTACGGCACGGTGGTGTTGCACGTGGCCCCGGAAGCCGCTGCCGGCGGACCGTTGGCCACCGTGAAGGAAGGCGACTGGATCGAACTCGACTGCGCCAATGGCCGTTTGCACCTGGACATCCCCGACGCAGAACTGGCGGCGCGCATGGCAGACCTTGCGCCACCTGAAAAGCTCATCGTCGGCGGCTACCGGCAGTTGTACATCGACCATGTGCTGCAGGCCGACCAGGGTTGCGACTTTGACTTCCTGGTGGGTTGCCGTGGGGCTGAAGTCCCCCGGCATTCCCACTAATTGGGATGCTATGATGCCGCGAATTTAAGTCAGAGCATCCCTGTCGTTATGGATCACCAGCCGCCCAAGCCGCGCAAGAGCCAGCATGCCCAGATCGTTCAGGACTTGGGCATGCACATCGTTTCCGGTCGCTTCAAGCCCGAAGAACGGCTGCCCATGGAGGCAACGCTCTGCGAGGAGTACAAGGTCAGTCGCTCGGTGTTGCGCGAAGCGACCCGGGTGCTCAGCGCCAAGGGCCTGGTGTATTCCAAGCCGCGCGTGGGCGCGGTGGTGCGGCCACGCTTGAAATGGCACCTGCTCGACCCGGACGTGTTGTCCTGGTTGATGCAGTCCACGCCCCACAGTGAGTTTTTCAATACCTTGGCCGGTGTGCGGCGCATCCTCGAACCGGAAATTGCCGCCATGGCCGCAACCACCGCCACCGATGACGACATCGCCACCATCGAAAAAGCCTACCAGGGCATGGAAACCGCGCAGACTCACGAACAGCTGTTGCAGGCCGACCTGGACTTCCACCGCGCCATTGCCGACGCCACCCGCAACGACCTGCTGGCCTACATGTGCAACATGCTGTCGCTGCCATTGCGCGAGTCGATCAACATCACCAACCAGCGCCCGGATATCCAGGGCCTGAGCCTGCCCCGGCACAAGGCGATCCTTACCGCGATCCAGAACCGCGACGCCCTTGGGGCGCGGCATGCGTCGCTGGTGCAGTTGGATGACACGCGAGTGGCATTGGATACGGTGATGAATGTGCTCACGCCGCTTTAATCTGGGAGCTGGCTTGCGTGCTCCCACCGGGATAGGGTCCCGCTACTACAGGGTGTAGGAGATCCCCACCTGCACCGTGCGCGGCTCGCCGGGGTAGGCATAGAAGTTCAGGAACGAGCCCTCTTCGTACTCACGGTTAAACAGGTTCTTCACATCCAGGTTCAGCCGCACGTTTTCGTTGACCTTGTAGTAACCGAGCAGGTCGACCACTGTGTAAGCGTCCATGGTGAACGTGGAGTTGTTGGTCTGCCCGGCACGATCAGCCACGTACTTTCCACCGGCGCCAAGGCCCAGGCCCTTGAGTGCGCCGTCCTGGAACTCATACACGTTGAGCAGGCTGAAGCTGTTGCGCGGGATGTTGGCCAGACGCGTTCCGGTACGCACTGTCGTGTCCTTGGTGACGGCGGCATCCACGTAGGCATAGCCGCCGATCATCCGCCACTCGGGCGTCAGGTTGCCGGCCACGTTCAGGTCGAAGCCGCGGCTGCGCACCTGACCGGTCGCGACGTTGAAAGCGGAGTCGAGCGGGTCGACACCTTGGACGTTTTTCTTTTCGATCTGGTAGATCGCCGCGTCGACGCTCAGCTGTTTATCCAGCGCTTCCCATTTCACGCCCATCTCATAGGACTTGCCCTTCTCCGGCTCGAACCCGCCACCCTGGCGGCTGGCGCCAGTGTTCGGCTTGAAGGAGCGGGCGGCATCAGCGTAGATCGCGACGGTGTCGGTGAGGTCGTACATCACGCCGACGCGCGGGGTGACAGCATTATCGGCCGCGTTCCAGTCGCGCACGCCGGTTACGTAGGATTCGTACTTGTGCTCGAACCGCTCAAAGCGCGCGCCCGCGAGGACTTTCAAACGGTCGGTCAATGCCACCTGGTCCTGGACGAATGCGGCGTAAGTCTTGAGGTTTTCTTTATCGTGGGTCGGCGTGCGCGTCAGCGCCGGACGCGGCTGGCCATAGACCGGGTTGAAGATATCGATCGGGAACGCAGCACTGGAACGCTGGATGATCGACTTGTAGTCGTAATCTTCGTATTCGATACCGGTGAGCAAGGTGTGCTCCAGCCCCCCGGTGGAGAAGTGCCCGGTCAGGTTGAGCTGGTAGTCCTTGTCGGTCCAGTCCAGCTTGCGGTAGTTGAAGTTGCGCTGCAGGGTGCGGCCGTCGGCCCCGAGGCTGCTGGCGTTGTTTGCCTCCACGCCATTGCCCTTCATCGTGCCGTCCAACCACTGGAACCCTCCGCCCAGAGTCCAGTTGTCGTTGAGCATATGCTCGAAACGCAACTGCGCCATGTTGTTATCGTTGTGCAGGTTGCCGGCGTATTTTTCGCCCCAGAAGGTGTCGCGCGACGGCGTGCCGCGCTGGTTGGCAAAGCGCGTCAGGCCGCGATCCAGCGGGTGGTTGTTGCGTATGAAGTCGCCTTCGAAGATCACCTTGGTTTCGTCGGTGGCTTGCCAGGTCAGCACCGGGGCCACACCGTAGCGTTCGGTGGAGACGTGGTCGCGGAAGGTGTCGCCGCCCTCGCCCACCACGTTCAGGCGATAAGCCAGGCGGCCCTCCTCATCCAGCGGGCCGGAGGCATCCAGGGTGCCGCGCTTCATGCCTTGATCATCCAACTGGCTGCCCAATGTGACCGTGCGCTCGGCCAGGGGCTGCTTGGACACCACGTTGAAGGTACCGCCGGGATCGCCACGGCCGTAGAGCATGGTGGCCGGGCCACGCAGCACTTCAAGGCGTTCGATCGTGTTGGCATCAGGCATGGCCGGGTAGCCGCGGTTTACAGGAAAGCCGTTGCGATAGAACTCGCCAGTGGTAAAGCCGCGCACGGTAAAAGTGGTCAGGCCCTGCCCGCCGAAGTTGTTGGCGCGGCCGACACCACCGGCGTAGTCCAGCGCTTCCTGCAAACGGGTGGCGCCGATGTCCTCGACCACATCTTTGGACACCACGGTGATGGACTGCGGCGTTTCATGAATCGAGGTATCGGTGCGCGTTGCACTCGCTGACCGTGTGGCGTGGTAGCCCTTGACCGGCCCCTGAGCCGTCTCGTAGTCCGCCTGTCCCGTGACATTGGTGGCTTGCAGCTCAAGACTGGCCTTGTCGGCAGAGACAACCTCTGCCCAGGTAAAAGGCGAAAAAGCTTGAAGCACACAGAGGGAAATCAGGGTACGACGCATGAATGTTGCACCTAGTGAATGAGCCAGATAGGACGGCAAACCTGCCAAGAATTCGACGCGCATGGTATATCAAAGAATTCTCGTTTGATATCTATTCTCATTCGTTATTTTTTGGGTATCCTTTTTGTATCAATGCCGAGACAAAAAAAGCCACTCAATTGAGTGGCCTATAGACTGCCTGGCTTACCTTAGCGATAGCGCTCCAGCCAATGGGCGTAAGGCGCCGGCAACGTCCAGGAGGATTTCTCCACGCCCAGTTCCTTGGCCGCAAAGTAGGCCCAATGCGGGTCAGCCAGGTGCGCACGACCGACCGAGACCAGGTCCAGGTGCCCAGACTGCAACGCGCCTTCTGCCAGTTGCGGCGTGCCAAAGCCCCAGGCCGAGGTCACCGGGATGCCCGCTTCGCGGCGCACGCGCTCGGCGATCGGGCCCATGAAGGCCGGGCCCCACGGGATATGGGTGTCGGGGATGGTAAAACCGACGCTGACGCTCAGCAGGTCCAGGCCGCCAGCCTTGAAGTTGCGGGCCAGTTCGATGGATTCGGTAAGGGTCTGCTCGTCACGGCCGTCGTATTCGATCACGCCAAAACGCGCGGTCAGGGGCAGGTTCTCTGGCCAGACTTCGCGCACGGCGGCCAGGGTTTCCAGGAGGAAGCGGCTGCGGTTGTCAAAGCTGCCGCCGTAGGCGTCGGTGCGCTGGTTGGAATGCTCGGAGAAGAAGCTCTGGCCCAGGTAACCATGGGCGAAGTGCAGTTCGATCCACTCGAAGCCGGCGTCACGGGCCCGGCGCGCGGCGTCGACGAAGTCCTGCTTGACCCGAGCGATGTCGTCCAGGGTCATGGCGCGTGGCACTTGCGGCAGGTTGGCACCGAAGGCGATCGCCGACGGTGCGATGGTTTCCCAGCTGCGCGCATCGGAAGCAGGCATGTGGTCGTCACCTTCCCACGGGCGGTTGGCGCTGGCTTTGCGGCCGGCGTGGCCGATCTGGATGCCTGGCACCGAGCCGGCGGCCTTGATGGCCTTGACCATGGGCACGAACGCTTCAGCGTGGGCGTCACTCCAGATACCGGCGCAACCTGGGGTGATACGCCCCTCAGGCGCTACAGCGGTGGCTTCGACCACCAGCAACCCGGCGCCGCCACGCGCCATACTGGCCAGATGCACGAGGTGCCAGTCGTTGACGATGCCATCATCGGCCATGTATTGGCACATTGGCGGGATGGCGATGCGATTGCGCAGGGTGACGTCTTTGAGTTTGAACGGTTCGAACAAAGCGGGCATTGAGAACTCCGGGAGCGAGTGAATGATTCGATAGTTCGATGGTAATCGAACTATGGTATTCGATGATACCCCCCTGTTATGATTCGTTTCATGCGAGCCTTTAAACACCCCCCCCTTGAAGACCTGACCCTCGAGCGCCTGCTGTACGCGCTGAGTGACCCGGTGCGCCTGGAAATCGTGCGCTGCCTGGCCGGTGTGCCCGAAGCCACCTGCGGCGAACTGGACGGCGGGCGTCCCAAGTCGAGCATGTCCCATCATTTCCGCGTGTTGCGCGATGCCGGGCTGGTGCAGACTCGCAGTGCCGGCACCACTCATCTGAATTCGTTGCGCGGCGATCTGCTTGATGAGCGGTTCCCGGGATTGCTGCAAACCATTCTTGCGCAGCGGTAAAACGCGACTCAGTCCAGCAGCGCGATCAAGCGCGCCTCGATGGACGTCTCCAGCACCTCCAGCAACGCCAACGTCACCGGCAACTTGAAGCGCCGCCGCCCTGCGCTGCCGGGGTTCACATACAACGTTGCGCCGCGCCACTCGATCAGCGGCTTGTGCGAATGGCCGGTGATCACCAGCCGCGTGTGTGAATCGAGTAACCCCGGTACATCGGCGATGTCATGCACCAACAGCGCCTTCCAGCCGTTCACATCAATCGTCAGATGATCGGGCACCGACTGCGCCCATGCAGCATCCTGATCGTTATTGCCGCGCACCACGTGAAGCGGTGCGATCAGCGCTAATTGATCGAGAATATCCAGGCTGCCGATATCTCCGGCATGGATGATCTGTTCACAGCCCTGCAATGCTGCGACGGCCTCTGGCCGCAGTAATCCGTGGGTATCGGAAATCACGCCGATTTTCATAAGTGCTCCGGAGCAGTGTTGATACCTATGTAACTTAAACGATTCAGGTACGGGGCGAACCTTCCCCGCCGACGGGCGTCCGAGTTAGGCACTGTTGCTTACTGCTCGCCGCGAGGTCCGCGTTTGAAAGCCGCCATTCTCAAAAAGTACCGACTGATCATCAAGACCATGGGCTACGTGGGCTGGGCCCTGTTCTGGCTGTTGCTGTGGGACGTCGCCGTCACCGTCGACTTCATGTTGTTTCTCACCTACAAGATCAATCTGCCGCTGATGCCCCTGACCCTGCTGGGTTCGGCGCTGGTGGTGCTGATCAGTTTCCGTAACAGCAGCGCCTACAACCGCTGGTGGGAAGCCCGCACCTTGTGGGGTGCAATGGTCAACAACTCGCGCAGCTTTGCCCGCCAGGTATTGACCCTGCTCGATGACCCCGCCGGCGAAGTGAACCCGGTCAAGGCCACCCTGCTGCGCCGCCATGTGGCCTATGTGAATTGCCTGGCCGCGCACCTCAAGGGCCAGCCGTGTCCCGCGGAAGTCCGGGCGTTTATCCCCGGCGATGAGTTTGCGCGCAACGGCGCCACCAACAACTTTGCCAACGACATCCTCACCGGCTCCGCCGCATTGCTGTCAAGGGAATACAAGGGCGGCCACCTGGACAGCATCCGCCTGGCGCGGCTGGAGTCGACCCTGGTGGATCTGTCCAACGCCCAAGGTGGCATGGAACGAATCGCCAACACGCCGCTGCCCTACCCTTACGTGTACTTCCCGCGATTGTTTATTTCGCTGTTCTGCCTGATCGTGCCGGTGGGCCTGGTGGAGTCCCTGGGGTGGTTCACCCCGCTGGCCTCGACGGTGGTGGGCTTCATGCTGCTGGCCATCGAGCGCATCGGTACCGACCTGCAAAGCCCGTTCAATTCCAGCGAACATCAGATCCAGATGGACACCATCTGCGAAACCATCGAAAAAAACCTGCAGTCGATGCAGCGTGATGCGCTGGGTGGCGAGCGCATCGGCTAAATACGCCCTTCGGCCTCAAGTGCTTGCCCCCGCAGTCGATATACAGGGGGTACGCATGGGCCACACCCCCCGTCATAACAACACATGCGACGCTCGACGCTACTGTTTTCTCCTTGCCAAAATTATAAATACCCGCGGGTGAAGTCATGAATATCAAGCAAAAGCTGACCTGGGCGTTTGCCGCCATCGCGTGCGTCCCGGTCATTTTGGTCGCTGTGTTGGTTGTAATGAATCTGCGCGAGGGGGCCCTGGCCAATTTCCTCGACAGCAGCGGCCGCGAGATCCGCCAGATCGACAATGGCATGAAGCAATTCTTCGACGGTATCAGCCAGAACGTCGATTTTGTGGCCAAGGACCCGCGCGTTGTCGCGGCCAAGGATCTCAAGAGCTACGCCGGTGCCGACGCTGCACAACTCCCGCTGACCCCGACCAACAAAGAGCTGCTGGAGATTTTCGACCAGTTTGCCAAGAGCCATCCGAGCACCGCCTACCTGTCCCTGGGTTTGAAGGACGGCGGCTACGCCAGTTGGCCCGACGACACCAAACTGAATAACTACGACCCGCGTGTACGGCCCTGGTACCAGGCGGCCATCGCCGCGCCGGGCGCCACCGTGCGTACCGGCGCCTATTACTGGGCGCCGGACGATGTGGTGCTGATCGGCACCGTGCACACCGTCGCCGACGCCACGGGCAACATCCTGGGCGTGGTCGGCCTGGACGTATCGCTCAAGCAACTCACCGAACTGGTGCGCAACATCAAGCTCGGTGACAGCGGCTACCTGATGCTGGTGGAAGGCAACGGCAACGTGCTGGTCGACCCCAGCGATGCCAAGCACAACTTCAAACCCCTGGCCGACTTGGGCCCCAACTATGCCGAACTGGCCAAGCGCGGCGACGGCGTGACCCAAATCGACATCGATGGCGTGGCTTACATGGCCAACGTGGTCAGCTCCAAAGACTTGGGCTGGCGCTTTATCGGCCTGATCAAGCGTGATGAAGTGATGGCCGGCGCCACCCGCTTGACGTGGTTAATTGGGGCCATCGCAGCGGTATTGGCGTTGGTGTTCGCGATTGTCGGCGCCAGTTTCGCCAGCGTGATCGTACGCCCGATTCGCGGCGTGGCCGACGGCCTGCAGGAAATCGCCGAAGGTGAAGGCGACCTGACCCGTCAGCTCAAAGTACAAGGCAAGGACGAAACCGCCACTTTGGCCGGTTGGTTCAACCAGTTCCTCGGCATGATCGCCCAGTTGGTGCAGCGCATTGGCAATGCGTCTTCCGACCTGCAGACCGCCGCCGCCGACACCAGCGAAGTCGCCAACAACATGAACCAGGCGGCCGGCCGTCAACGTGAAGCCGTGGAACTGGTGAGCACCGCATTCAACGAAATGGTAGCCACTGCCAACGAAGTCGCACGCTCCTGCAGCGCTGCCGCCACCAGTGCAGACGAAGGCTACCGCGACGTGCACGATGGCCAGCAGCACATTGGCGAAGCCACCGGCAGCGTGCTCAAGTTGAGCGAAGACCTGCAAAAGTCCACTCAGACCATGCAATTGCTGGAGCAGGACAGCAAAAACATCAACACCATCCTCGACACCATCCGTTCGATTGCCGAACAGACCAACTTGCTGGCGCTCAACGCGGCAATCGAGGCTGCACGGGCCGGTGACCAGGGCCGAGGTTTTGCGGTGGTCGCCGATGAAGTCCGCGCCCTCGCCCGCCGCACCGCCGACTCCACCGGCGAAATCGACAGCCTGCTCGGCAACCTCGCCCGCCGCACCCAGGAAGTGACGCAGCAGATGCAAGGCAGCCTGCTGGTGTCTCACACCAGCGTGGAACGCATCCAGCAGGCCCGCGACAGCTTTGACAAGATCCGGGGCTCGGTCGACTCGATCCGCGACCAGAATACCCAGATCGCCACGGCCGCCGAAGAACAACACCAAGTCGCCGAAGAGATCAACCGGCATATCGCGCAGATCCATGCCGATGCGCAACTGGTCGAAGAGTTTGCCCACTCAGCGCAGACCGGGTCAGGCCGGCTGACCGATATCTCGGGCCAGCTCAAAGGGTTGGTGGGTCGATTCAAGTTCTAACCTGACGCGCTACCCGTTCAGCGCGCGAGTGTGGTGAGCGGGCTTGCCCCGCTCACCACACTCGCGCCGCCGCCAAACGCGACTTTAGCCTCAACCCATCATCGCACCCCCTGCAATAGTCTATTGCAGGACTCTAATGTACTAACCAGTTACTTATGTTGCTAAAATCGCGTCTTTGCCCTCTCACATTCGAGTCCTTTCGACATGAAACGAGCATCGCGCGCCGCTGGCGCCTCTAGATTTTTACTGCTGGGCCTGGGCGTAATCATCGCCCTGCTCGGCCTCGCGCTGGCCATCGGCGGCCTCAAACTGGTCAGCCTGGGAGGTTCCTGGTACTTCCTGATCGGCGGCCTGGCCATGGCGATTGCCGGCTTGATGATCGCCCGGCGTAAACCGGCGGGCGCGTGGCTGTTTGCGGCTTTCCTGGTCGGCACGGCCATCTGGGCGGTGGCGGATGTGGGCCTGGTGTTCTGGCCGCTGTTCTCGCGTGTATTCATGTTTGCGGCCATCGGCATGGTGGTAGCGCTGGTCTACCCGCTGCTCGTCAATAAGCCTGCACGCGGTGCCTATGGCGTCGCCGCGGTATTGGCGATCGGCGTGGCCGTGGCGGCGGGCAATATGTTTGTCGCCCACCCAAGCGTGGCCCCGACCGGTACCGGCCCTGGCATCACGCCGGTAGCCCCCGCCGATGCTCAGAAAGACTGGGCGCACTACGGCAACACCGAAGGCGGCAGCCGCTTCGCCGCGCTGGACCAGATCAACCGTGACACCGTCAACCAGCTCAAAGTGGCGTGGACCTACCACACCGGCGACGTGGCAATCAGCGACGGCAACGGTGCCGAAGACCAACTGACGCCCTTGCAGATCGGCAACAAAGTCTTCATCTGCACGCCGCACAATAACCTGATCGCCCTCGACGCCGACACCGGCAAAGAACTGTGGAAGAACGAGGTCAACGCCAAATCGGCGGTGTGGCAGCGCTGCCGCGGCATGGCTTATTTCGACGTCACTGCGCCGATTGCCCAGCCGCCCCAACCGAACAGTTCGCCGATCATCGCCGCCAGCGTTCCTGCCGGCGCGCAGTGCCAGCGTCGCTTGCTGACCAACACCATCGACGCCCGCCTGATCGCGGTAGATGCCGACACCGGCAAATTCTGCGAAGACTTCGGCACCCACGGCCAAGTCGACTTGAAAGCCGGCCTGGGTAACGTGCCGGACAGCTACTACCAACTGTCCTCCGCGCCGTTGATCGCCGGTACCACTGTGGTGGTGGGTGGCCGCGTGGCCGACAACGTACAGGCTGACATGCCAGGCGGCGTGATCCGTGGTTTCGACGTGATCACCGGCAAGATGCGCTGGGCTTTCGACCCCGGCAATCCGCAAGACAAGCAGGCCCCGGCCGACGGCAGCACCTATGTGCGCAGCACCCCGAACAGCTGGGCACCGATGTCCTATGACCCGCTGATGAACACGGTTTTCCTGCCGATGGGCAGTTCGTCCACCGACATCTATGGTGTGGAGCGCACCGAGCTTAACCATAAATACGGCGCTTCGGTATTGGCGCTGGACGCCTCCACCGGCGCGGAAAAATGGGTCTACCAGACCGTCCACAATGACCTGTGGGACTTCGACCTGCCGATGCAGCCAAGCCTGATCGACTTCACCCCGCCGGGCAGCGACAAGGCTGTGCCAGCGGTGGTGATCGGCACCAAGGCCGGGCAGATCTACGTGCTCGACCGCGCCACCGGCAAGCCACTGACCGAGGTTAAAGAAGTACCGGTCAAGGCCGCCAACATCCCCAACGAACCCTACTCGCCCACCCAGCCAAAATCGGTCGGCATGCCGCAGATTGGCGACCAAACCCTGACCGAATCAGACATGTGGGGTGCCACGCCGTTCGACCAGTTGCTGTGCCGCATCGACTTCAAAGGCATGCGCTACGACGGCCTGTACACCGCGCCGGGCACGGACAAATCCCTGAGCTTCCCGGGATCGCTGGGCGGCATGAACTGGGGCAGTATTTCCACCGACCCGGTACACGGCTTTATCTTCGTCAACGACATGCGCCTGGGCCTGTGGATCCAGATGGTGCCGTCGCAGAACAAGGCGCTGGCCGCGTCCGGTGGCGAAGCGCTGA
This sequence comes from Pseudomonas sp. RA_5y_Pfl1_P24, assembly GCF_963970945.1. Classification (NCBI taxonomy): domain Bacteria; kingdom Pseudomonadati; phylum Pseudomonadota; class Gammaproteobacteria; order Pseudomonadales; family Pseudomonadaceae; genus Pseudomonas; species Pseudomonas sp. RA_5y_Pfl1_P24. Next base: position 126,628 of record NZ_CAXAOJ010000009.1, read on the forward strand.
ACACTGGGATGGGCGCCGTGCCGCTCAAGGGCACGCCGTATGCAGTGAACAAAAACCGCTTCCTGTCGGTGGCTGGCATTCCGTGCCAGGCGCCGCCCTTCGGCACCCTGACCGCGATCGACATGAAGACCCAGAAAGTCGCCTGGCAAGTGCCGGTCGGCACCGTGGAAGACACCGGCCCGCTGGGTATCCGCATGCACCTGCCGATCAAGATCGGCTTGCCGACCCTTGGCGGCACCCTGTCGACCCAGGGCGGCCTGATCTTTATCGCCGGCACCCAGGACTTCTACCTGCGCGCCTTCAACAGCGGCAACGGTGAGGAAATCTGGAAAGCCCGCCTGCCGGTAGGCAGCCAGGGTGGGCCGATGACCTACGTTTCGCCGAAAACCGGCAAGCAATATGTGGTCGTCACCGCTGGCGGCGCACGCCAGTCCACCGACCGTGGCGACTACGTGATCGCTTACGCCCTGCCATAACTGCCTTTAAGCGCGGTGCTCTTTGCACCGCGCCGTCTGCTTTGGAAGAACCCGCATGACCCGCTCTTCTTATCTTTCCCTTGGGCGCCTGTTGCTCGGCCTGGCCTTTGGCGCCGCCCTGCCCGTTCAAGCCAGTGACACCACCCTGACCGGCGACTGGGGCGGCCTGCGCCGTGAACTCGACGAGCAAGGCATTCGCTTCACCGGCGACTACAGCGGCGAAACCGCCTACAACGCCCACGGTGGCCAACACCGCTCGGCGCGCTACTCGCAAAACCTCAAGCTCGGCGTGCAGTTCGACCTGGGCAAGCTCTACGGTTTCAACCATGGCGACCGCATCCAGGTCACCCTCAATGACCGTCGCGGCAACAGCGCTTCCGAAGACCTGGTGGGCAACCGCCTGCCGATCCAGGAAAATTACGGCGGCCTCTACACCCGCCTGACCGAGCTGAGCTACGAGCGCACCCTCTTCACCCCGGCACTGAACGTCAAGCTCGGCTACATGGCCATGGGCAATGACCTCGGCGGTCTGGACAGCGGCATTCTGTGCAACTTCATGAACGCCGGTTTCTGCGGGCACCCGCTGAACATGTCCGGCGGCAGCGGCTGGAGCAACTACCCGAACGCGCGCCTGGGTGCGCGGGTGAAATACGACTTATCACCCTCCTGGCAACTGCGCGTCGCCGCGTTCAATGTGGACCCCGACAGCAACGGCGATTCCAGCCGCGCCTGGCACTTGAGCCCCAAACACACCACAGGCACCGTGGTGCCGATCGAACTGGTGTACAAACACGCTGGCACCCTGCCGGGCGAATACAAACTGGGCTATTACTACGACAGCTCCGATGTGAAACGCATTGGCAGTAACAAGGAGGTCAGCGGACGCGCCAGCCACTACCTGCTGATCGACCAGGCGGTGTGGGCGTCGGATTCATCCGCCGGCCGCGTGCTGCACGCCTTCGGCCAATACTCCGCTGCCAGCGAAGCAGCGTCGCCGTTCAGCAAGTGGTACAGCGTGGGCGTGGTGCTGTACAAACCGTTCGAAGGCCGGCCACGTGACAGCCTGGCCCTGGGTTATGGCCGAGCCGTACCGAACCCGCGCAGCCGCGAGGTGCAGGAACTGGCCGCCTTGAACGCCGGCACGGATTATCCCAACCTGAACAATGCCGAGCAGTTGATCGAACTGAGCTATGGCTACCAGGCCACGCCATGGCTGACCCTGCGCCCGGATGTGCAATACATCATCGAGCCGGGAGCGTTTTCCGGCGACAACATCGACAACGCTTTGGTGCTGGGCCTGCAGGTCAAAGCGGTATTCTGACCCGGCTCAGTCGTCTGACGGCAACGCCCTGTTCGCCCGTTCGAGCGCCGTGATGCGCTCGACTTTCGCCCCGGAGCGCTCCGCTTCGAATTCCGACTCGAGAAACACTTTCACGATGCTCTTGGCCAGCTCGGGCCCGATCACCCGTGCACCGATCGACAGGATCTGCGCATCGTTGCTTTTGCGCGCCCGCTCGGCGGAATAGGTGTCATGGGCTTGGGCCGCCCGCACCCCCTTGATCTTGTTGGCTGAAATCGCCATGCCGATACCCGTGCCGCAAATCAACACACCCAGGCGCTGCTCACCGGCACCGACCGCCATCGCTACAGCCGCAGCGATATCCGGATAGAGCACTGGGCTGGACGAATGGCAGCCAAAGTCCTCAACCTCATACCCCAGGTTTTCGATAAAGCGCTTGAGCAATTCCTTGAGCTCGAAGCCCGCCTCGTCGCATCCGACGGCCACCGAAAACGTCGTTTGTGCACCCATCACTGTTTCTCCATCAGACCGATCAAATGATCACTCACTGAAATTATGCACAATCATTAGCCAGCGACTGGCAGGGTGCTGTCAAGGCTTATTTGAGTGAGAAAACAGTTTAAAACTGCCACACCACTGGAAGACGTTGTACCGGACCATTGACAAAACCGGCTCAAGCAGCTTAAACATATGATCACTATTCGATCATATGATCAGGCTACTGGACAAAACACCTAATAAGAAAATCAGCAAGAGGACACACCAATGGCAGCGCCATTACTGCTCCACGCTGAACACGTTTCCAAAGCCTACGCGGGGGTTCCAGCCCTGCGCGATGGGCGCCTCTCCCTGCGTGCCGGTAGCGTCCACGCCCTGTGCGGCGGCAATGGCGCCGGCAAATCGACTTTCCTCAGTATCTTGATGGGCATCACCGGGCGCGACGCCGGCAGCATCCTGCTCAACGGCCATCCGGTGCAGTTCGACCGCCCCAGCGCGGCACTCGCCGCCGGCGTGGCGATGATCACCCAGGAGCTGGAACCGATTCCCTACATGACCGTCGCCGAGAACATCTGGCTGGGTCGCGAGCCGCGGCGCGCCGGCTGCATTGTCGACGGCAAGGAACTCAACCGGCGCACCCGCGAACTCCTGCAAAGCCTCGAATTCGACGTGGACGCCACCAGCCCGATGCACCGCCTGAGCGTGGCGCAGATCCAACTGGTGGAAATCGCCAAAGCCTTCAGTCATGACTGCCAGGTGATGATCATGGACGAGCCCACCTCGGCCATCGGCGAACACGAGGCGCAAACCCTGTTCAAGGCCATCCGCCGCCTCACCGAGCGCGGTGCCGGCATCATTTATGTGTCTCACCGCCTCAGCGAACTGGCGCAGATCGCCGACGACTACAGCATCTTTCGCGACGGCGCCTTTGTCGAAAGCGGGCGCATGGCCGATATCGACCGCGCTCATCTGGTACGCGGTATCGTCGGCCAGGAGCTGCAGCGCATCGACCACAAAGTCGGCCGCGAATGCGCCGCCGCCACCTGCCTGGACGTCAACGGCCTGAGCCGCAACGGCGAATTCCAGGACATCAGCCTGCAACTGCGCCAAGGCGAAATCCTCGGTATCTATGGACTGATGGGCTCGGGCCGCAGTGAGTTCCTCAACTGCCTGTATGGCCTCACCGTGCCCGACGCCGGCAGCGCCACCCTGCAAGGCCAACCCCTGCCCACTGGCACACCCGCTGCGACGATTCGCGCCGGCCTGTCACTGGTCACCGAAGACCGCAAAGACAGCGGCCTGGTGCTCAGCGCCAGCATCCTCGCGAATATCGCACTGTCGGCCTACAAGCAGCTGTCGAGCTGGTCGGTGATCAACGCGCGCAAGGAGCAAGCCCTGGCGCAAAGCATGGTCAAGCGCCTGCAGATCAAGGTCTCGTCCCTGGACCTGCCGGTGGAATCCATGAGCGGCGGCAACCAGCAAAAGGTGGTGCTCGCCAAATGCCTGTCGACCCAGCCGATCTGCTTGCTTTGCGATGAACCCACGCGCGGCATCGACGAGGGCGCCAAGCAGGAGATCTATCACCTGCTCGATGAATTTGTGCGTGCCGGCGGCGCTGCCATTGTGGTCTCGTCCGAAGCGCCGGAGCTGCTGCATCTAAGTGATCGCATCGCGGTATTCAAGGGCGGCCGCCTGGTGACCGTCAGCACCGACACCGCCCTCTCCCAGGAAGCCTTGTTGAGTCTTGCCTCATGAATAGCAAAGTCCTTGCTGCACCCGTGACCGCCGCGCCGCGCAATCGCCTGCGCATATCCCTGGACCGCTTCGGCCTGCCGCTGGTGTTTATCCTGTTGTGCGTGGTGATGGCGTTTTCCAGCGAATACTTCATGACGTGGCGCAACTGGATGGACATCCTGCGCCAGACCTCAATCAACGGCATCCTCGCCGTGGGCATGACCTACGTGATCCTGACTAAGGGCATCGACCTGTCGGTGGGTTCGATCCTGGCGTTTGCAGGCTTGTGCAGCGCGCTGGTCGCCACCCAGGGCTATGGCCTGCTGGCAGCGGTGAGTGCGGGGATGTTTGCCGGGGCCATGCTGGGTGTAGTCAATGGCTTTATGGTCGCCAACCTGTCGATCCCGCCGTTTGTCGCCACTCTTGGCATGCTCAGCGTGGCGCGGGGCATGACCTTTATTCTGAACGACGGCAGCCCCGTCACCGACCTGCCCGACAGCTTCCTCGCCCTGGGTATCGGCAAGCTCGGGCCCATTGGCGTGCCGATCATTATCTTTGCCGTGGTCGCGCTGATTTTCTGGATGGTGCTGCGCTACACCACCTACGGCCGCTACGTGTACGCCGTGGGCGGCAATGAAAAAAGCGCACGCACCTCCGGCATCGGCGTGCGCAAGGTGACGTTCTCGGTGTATGTGATTTCCGGCCTGCTGGCGGGCCTTGCGGGCGTGGTACTGGCCGCGCGCACCACATCGGCCCTGCCCCAGGCAGGCGTTTCCTACGAGCTGGATGCGATTGCCGCCGTGGTGATCGGCGGTACCAGCCTGTCGGGCGGCACCGGCAGCATTATCGGCACGCTGTTCGGCGCGCTGCTGATCGGCGTGATCAACAATGGCTTGAACCTGCTGGGAGTGTCGTCGTATTACCAACAAGTGGCCAAGGGGTTGATCATCGTGCTCGCGGTGTTGATCGATGTCTGGCGCAAGAAAAAACGCTAAGTGGAGTGTGTGCAATGTCCAATTTCTGGAACCAGGCGTTTGACCTCACCGGCCGTTGCGCCGTGATCACCGGCGGCGCGGCCGGTATCGGCCTGGCCTGTGCCAATTTATTGGTGGAACGCGGTGCCAGGGTGGCCCTGCTGGATCGCGACCCGGCGGTGGTGGACGTCGCCGCCAGCCTCGGCGCCGGCCACCTGGGCCTAGTGGCCGACCTGCGCCAGCTCGACTCGGTACACGCCGCCGTCGACCTGGCTGCCGCCGCGCTCGGGCGTATCGATTACCTGGTCAACAGCGCCGGCGTTGCATTGCTGGACAAGGCGCTGGAGGTCAGCGAAAACGCCTGGGACACCACCCTCGATATCAACCTCAAGGCCAGCTTCTTCGTGGCCCAGGCCTGTGCCCGGCACATGATAGAAAGCGGCGGCGGGCGCATCGTCAACCTTGCTTCCCAGGCTGCAGTAATCGGGCTGGATCGCCATGTGGCCTACTGCGCCAGCAAGGCCGCCGTGGTCGGCATGACCAAGGTGTTAGCCATGGAATGGGCGCGCCACGGCATCAACGTCAACGCCGTGTCGCCAACCATCGTCGAAACCGCCCTGGGCAAGAAGGCCTGGGCCGGTGAACTGGGCGAGCGCGCCAAATTGCAGATCCCGGTGGGACGCTTCGCTCAGCCCGAAGAAATCGCCGGCCTGGTGCTCTACCTGGTCAGCGAAGCAGCCAAGATGATCAACGGCGAGAACGTGGTGATCGACGGCGGCTACAGCATTCAGTAATCCGCTTGCTCACGAATAAGAATAAGGAAACAGCGCATGAATCGAGTGATAAACGACCCAGACCTGGTGGTCGAGGACATGCTCGCGGGCATTCTCGTGGCGCACCCAGAGCTGGTGCAGTACGAGAGCAACCCACGGGTCATCCGCCAACGTAAAACTTCACCGGCCGGCCAGGTGGGCATTGTCACCGGTGGCGGTTCGGGCCATGAGCCGGCGTTTCTCGGCTATGTCGGCCCTGGCCTGGTGGATGCGGTGGCGGTCGGCGAGATTTTCTCCTCACCCACCGCCAAAAGCTTCTTTGATGCCTTCCGCGCTGCGGACCAGGGCGCGGGCGTGGCCTGCCTGTACGGCAACTATGCCGGCGACAATATGAACGTGAAGCTGGCAATGAAAATGGCCGCCAGCAAAGAGATGAACATCCGCACCGTGGTCGCCAACGATGACGTGGCCTCTGCCCCTGCGGCGGATATCGCCAAGCGGCGCGGCGTGGCCGGTGAGATTTTCATGTGGAAGATCGGCGGAGCAGCCGCTGCCCAGGGCTACGACCTCGACGGCGTGATCCGCGTGGCCCAGAAAGCCGTGGACCGGTGCCGCTCCATCGGCGTGGGCCTCACGCCCTGCACAATTGCGGCCGTCGGCAAACCCAACTTCCAGATCGAAGGCGGCATGATGGAACTGGGCATCGGCCACCACGGCGAACCCGGCATCGAAGTGGTGCCGGTGGAATCCGCGGCCGCGATGGCTAAACGCATGCTCGCACCGATCCTGGCCGACCGCGACTTCAGCGCAGACAAAAGCGTCGTGGTGCTGGTCTCGGGCCTGGGCGCCACGCCGCTGATGGAGCTGTACATTTTCTACGCCGAGGTCGAGCAGCAACTGCGCGCCAAGGGCCTGCGCATTCACCGCTGCTACGTAGGCAATTACTTCACGTCGCTGGAAATGATGGGCGTGACCCTGACCGTGCTCGGCCTCGATACCGAGCTGACCACCTTAATCGATCACCCCTGCCGCTCCATCGGCATGACACAGTCGGAGTGAAGCATGAGCGAGCATTTCCCCAGCAACACCGGTAGCGCCATCGTCACCAACCTGGTGTCGATCATCGTTGCCAACCGCGAATACCTCAGCGAAGTGGACGGCGCCATCGGCGACGGCGACCACGGTATCAATATGGCCAAGGGGTTCTCGCGCTGCGGCAAGACCCTCGAAGGGCGCGAACTGTCGCTGGCCGAGGCGCTGGACGAACTGACTCTGGCGCTGATGGAGGGCATCGGCGGCTCCATGGGCCCGCTCTACGGCAGCCTGTTTATCGGCATGGCCGACGAAGTGCGCGGCCGCGACAGCATTGATGCGGCGAGTTTCGCCAGGTTGCTGCGCGGTGGCCTCACGTCACTGCAAGACATCAGCGATGCAGGCGTGGGCGACAAATGCCTGATGGACACGCTGATCCCGGCCGTGGAGGCATTTGAACGCGCCGAAGCCGGCGGCGCTTCGTTTGCCGACGCCTTGCGCCAGATGAAAAATGCGGCCTCCCAGGGCCGCGATTCAACCCGCGACCTGGTGGCGAAAATCGGCCGCGCCAGCCGCCTGGGGGAGCGCTCCCTCGGCGCGCTGGATGCCGGCGCGGTGTCTTGCTGCCTGATCCTCACCAATCTCGCCGATTCGGTCGAGGCCCGGCTGGTAGCGTAATTGTGGGAGCGGGCTTGCCCGCGAAGGCGGTGTCTCAGTTGGCATAAATGCTGGCTGACCCATCGCTATCGCAGGCAAGCCAGCTCCAACATTGGGTTCTGCGCCTGGCCGGTCAACTGAGCACACCCCCCATCCTTGTGGGAGCGACGATCCGACGCGCCCGCCAAGGCTGCGCGCCCCTATGCACTTAACGACGCGTCGCATCATCCAGGGCGAGGATCGTGTAGGCATTCGACACGGTCGTCGCCAGGGTGTTGATCACCCCGGAACGCAACGCGCCGAGGGTCGCCGCCGCCTTGGTGTTCTCGCTGGCAATCGCCACCACATCCGGAATACGCACCAGTTCCTGCACCGACAAGCCGATCACCCTGCCCTGCATGGCGTTGACCGCCGGCTGGCCGTGGATGTCGATGAAGTCGTAGCCCATCATGTCGCCCACCGTACCGGACACACGGGCCTGGGCAATTTCCTGGGGCGAGAACCAGCCCATGCGCACCATGTTGCTGTTCTCGCTCATGTCACCGATGCCAATCAAGGCGATATCGGCGCGGCGCGCGCGGTCGAGGGTCGAGCGTACGGTGTCGTTGTTGATCAGCACACTGCGCAGTTCCGGGTTGGCCACCAGGGCCGGTGCGTACAGGGTTTCGCTCTCGGCGCCGAAACGCAGGGCCAGGCGCCGGCAGATATGGTCGGGGTTCATGTATTCGCCGGCCTTGAGCGAGCCGCCAATCGCACACACAAACGTGCAGTTGCGCGTCACCGGCAGGAACACATTGTCGGCCACCGCGCCGACATTGCGGCCCATGCCGACGGCGATGATCATGCCGTCGCTGAGGGTTTTGTTCAGGTAGTTGGCGACCAGGCTGGCGACGGCCGAACGCTGGGTGTCGGGGTCGCCGTGGTCGACCGCGATCAACGCACGGTCTAGCTGGAAACGCTCGACCAATGCCTGCTCCAGCTCAGTGTTCAGCGCCGGGTGTTGCAATACCCGCACCTCCACCACCCCTTCATCACGGGCGCGCTTGAGCAACCGGCTGACCTTGACCCGAGACAGGTCGAAGCGCTTGGCAATGGCTTCCTGGGTGATGTTGTCGAGGTAATAAAGCATGGCCACTTCGGTCATCAGGTCGATGTCGCTGGCGGCACGCTGAGCACTGTCGGTCATGGGAGCTTCCATTTACGCCACAAAAAACCATTCTCCCTAGTCTGTACGGTGCAAGTCCAGCAGCGAATGGGCCTGACTGGCAAAGTTTCTAATGACTCTGCTGGTATTCGCGTGGCGTACAGCCGAACTCGCGACGGAACACCGTGTGCAGGTACTGCGCAGATTTGAAGCCGCATTGCTGGGCGATGTCGGCAATCGCCAGGTGGTTGCCTTGCAGGCCCTTGGCGGCGTTGGCGAGCTTGAAGCGCAGAATCTCGTCATGCACGCTGCAGCCGCGCGCCTTGCGAAAGTGCGACTCCAAGGATGAACGCGACACGCCGACATAGGCCGCTACCTGGGCTGTCTTTATGCCCTGGCAGGCGTATTGGCGGATAAACAGCAGCGCCTGCATCACGTAGGGATTACCCAGCGGTTGATGCAGGCTGGATGCCTGCACGTTGATCGCATCCGGCGGCACCAGCACCTGCGTGCCCGTGCAGGGCTTGCCGTGCAGCATCTGGTGCAACAGCGCGGCGGCGGTGCGGCCCATGGTTTCGGTGCCCTGGATCACCGAACTCAGTGGCACGCGTGTAAGGGTGCGGGTCAGCGGGTCGTTGTCGATGCCGATCAGCGCCACTTCTTCCGGCACCGCGATGCCGGCGGTGAGACAGGCTTGCAGCAGTTGCCGGGCGCGGGCGTCGGTGACGGCGATGATGCCGATGGGCTTGGGCAGGCTTTGCAGCCAGGCGATCTGCTGCTCCACCGCGCTGTCCCACAGCGGCGCGCTGGTGCCCAGGCCGCGATAGATCTGCACCGGCAAGCCATCCCGTTGCATCAACCGCTTGAAGGCTTTTTCGCGCTCCTGGGCCCAGCGATTGGCCTGGGCTTCGGGCAGACTGAAACAGGCAAAGCGCGTCAGCCCGGCCTCGATCAGGTGCGCGTACGCCATCGTCATCAAGGCATCGTTGTCCGTTGCCACGTAGGGAATGCCTTTGGGGTAGGCGCGCGCATCTTCATAGGAGCCTCCCACCGCCACCACCGGCACCTTGCTCCCGGCCAGCGCTTCGCCGATTAGCGGGTCGTCAAAGTCGGCAATGATGCCATCGCCCTGCCAGCGCTCAATGCCTTTGAGGCGGCACAAAAAGTCTTCTTCGAGGAACAAATCCCAGGACGCGCGGGTGCTGCTCAGGTAGTTGCCAATGCCGGCAATGATGCCGCGGTCATAGATTTTGCTGCCGTTGAAGAGCAAGGCAATGCGGTGCACGGGCGGTAGGGTTTTCATTGTTTTTATCCTGGGGCCGGTGGGTGCAGATTAGCATGCAGGGACTTGGTTATTGAGGGAAGCGGGCCTCGGGCAAGGCCCGGTTGAGTTACCTGAACTGCAGCAGAATGGCTACAACTATCATCCAAATACATGAGGTGAGCATAAGCGTCGTATTGACGATCAGATGCCTTTTCAAGTGAGGTGGAAAGCTATCAAGATCGACGGGGTTTACATCGCCTAAACGGATATATGCCTTTGGCCACAAGACCATTCCGGCAATTCTCGAAATCTCAAATAGAGACCAGATCAACCCCCTCCTCCCCAGGCTAGGCCCCCAGAGATAAATATAACGGCTGTTTTTCAAGGCATCCTTTATCTCGCCCAGGTGGCAGCGGCTCAGATACAGACTGTATACAGTGCCCGCAACTGCAAGCAGGCCTGGGAAACCAGCAACAAAGATCGCAACCCAGGGAGACCACGTGTCGATACTGGTCATGGCTGTGCAGCCTCGTAGATTTTTTCACCTATGTATTCTCCACCCATACCGCCAACAGTTGTACCTGCCCAGGCTCCGGCCCCCACGATGGCTGCGACGCAGACAACCCCTCCAATACCTCCTGTGGCTACGCCAATCGCCAGACAGATCGGTCCACTGGCAACTCCGCCCGCCCATCCACCCGCAACACCGACAGCTGTGGACAAACCGAATTTCGCCGTTTCAGTAAACTTCACCTTTTCACAAGCCGCCCCGAAATCACCATTACACACCTGCGCAATAGCCAGCGCCGAAGACACCCCACCCAGACCAACCCCAATATACCCACCCGCTTTCATATATTTGGCAGCACGACTCACCGCCTCGACATGAGCCGAATAGCCCGGTATCTGCCCCGGCCCACCCGCCTTGTCCCAGTGATGCACCAGACTACGGCTGGAAATGCCAAGCGCCGTTTTCAACTTGGGGTGATCACCCAGCGTCGTCTGGCCGCGCAAACGTGTCGAGTTCAGCAGATGGGCGTCCAGTTGAGTCAGCAGTCGCTGGCGCTCAGCGAAAAACTGCGGCGACTTGAGGTGACCGTGCTGGCGGTAGCTCTCCTGATGCAAGCGTTCGATGGCTTGAAGGGAGTCGCGCAAGTTTCCCAGGTGTTTTTCCATCACCACCGCACTGACGCCCAGCCAGGTGGAGGTATGGCCGATAAAACCGGCGATCTCGGCACCGTGCCGATACGAAAAATCGGCCTCATCCGGCGTCAGCGTTTCCAGGGATGCATCGACTTGTTGAGCCGCCCGCATCAGTTGCGCTTCCTGATAGGTACAGGACGTATTGTTCGGATCGCTGAGCACGATCATCGAGCCGGCTTTAACCTCACCCTTGCCAGGGTTAAGTGATCGATACTTGCTCATCACAGCGGGGTCATGACCAGGGAAAAGCGTGGCTTCCAGTGCCTGGCGAGTCATGCTTTTGGGCACCACGTAGAAACCAGGCTCCTCAGCATCCACGCCTCTGGATCGCACTAAGGCCAGGCTGCCGGAAGGAACAAAACCCGATTGATGCCGGGCCATCGGGCGGTCGTTTACAGATGAGGCGCCCGGCTGAACGGCTCGCGTGTTCATAGGCGCTGGTGCGCTCTCGTTCTCGTAGGTAGCGGTGTACACCGAGGGAATCAGCCCCGCTCGACAGGGGCAACTGCTGAAGCTATCCAGCGTGCCAGCCACCAGCTTGCCATGACTCTCTATATGCGAAATGCCGCCGAGTATTTGATAAATCCCCGCATGTTTTCCACAACTGACTCGGTCACCTTCGCGAGCGTGCAGGAGGCCATGTATGTCAATTCTTGGATCGCCATCAAGCACTTCTCCACCGCAAGTGGTCTTATCGCCCAAGCCAATAAAATATCCTTCAGTCATCTATGTTCTCCGCTCTATAACGCCTGAGCATTCCAAACGCGGCATAGCCACGCTCAGCACTAACACGCGTCATGGTCAATTCTGGATAAGGGGTAAAAAATCCTCGGCCAACTGCACACCCTCACGCGCGATGAGGATTACTGAGCCTTGAGGTGTATTGATGATTTCGTCACCGTTACTGAGCAAGCTGCCCACTAGCGCAATGTTGCTATTGCTTTCACCGGCACCCGTCAAAATGTGCGCCTGGGAACCGTCGACGTACTCAACGTAATCGCCCTTGTGTGCGGCGCGTACGCGCTCACCGTTGGTCAATTTGAATGTCATCGCTGAGGTCGTTTGTTTGATCGTTCCGCCGTTGCGGGTTTGACTGCCCACGGCTCCACCACTTCATCATCTAAAGACGTCCATGGACGTCTTTTTTTGTGCCTGAAATCCAGCGAAATCAAGGGCTTAAGCGCTACTTGGCGCTGGAGAGGTTTTTTGAGTTACAGCCGTTTGGGTATTCCAAATGGTATTCCAAGCCATCCGGTGCTATTTTTTGGAATACCAAAACGGTGTCAGAGGTAGCTCTCATGCCCGCTCCAGCCCTTCGCCTTTCCGACCGCCAGCTCAAGGCAGTCAAGGCAAAAGACAAGGATTACGTCCTCAGCGATGGTGACGGCCTTCAGCTCCGAGTCAGGAGCAATGGCTCGATGCTGTGGAACTTCAACTACCGCGAGCCGGTAACCAAAAATCGTATCAATATGGGGCTGGGCACATACCCAGAGCTCTCACTGGCGAACGCCAGGAAGAAAGTGGTGGAAGCACGCGAGCTGCTTGCACAAGGCATTGATCCCAAGGTGCAACGCAATGCACAGGACGAAGCCAAACGAGCGGAGACGGAACATACGTTCGAGAACGTAGCCACCGCCTGGTTCGAGCTGAAGAAGGACTCCGTCACGCCGGCGTACGCCGAAGACATTTGGCGATCGCTCACGCTGCATGTATTTCCAGACCTGAAAACAACGCCGCTCTCGAAAATTACCGCACCGATGGTCATCGAACTGCTTCGCCCAATCGAGGCCAAAGGCAGCCTCGAGACAGCGAAGCGATTGAGCCAACGGCTCAACGAGATCATGACCTACGGGGTGAACTCCGGGTTGATTTTCGCTAACCCCCTCAGTGGCATTCGGGCGGTATTCAAGAAACCCAAAAAACAGAACATGGCCGCGCTACGACCCGATGAGCTTTCCGAGCTCATGATCGAAATCGCGAACGCCAGCATCAAGCGGACCACCCGCTGCCTGATCGAATGGCAACTGCACACCATGACCCGTCCTGCCGAAGCGGCTACCACCCGATGGGCAGACATCGACGTCGACAAACGCATCTGGACCATCCCGCCGGAGCGCATGAAAAAGCGTCGTCCACACACCATCCCTCTGACCGAACAGGCACTCGCGTTACTGGAGGCGCTCAAGCCCCACAGTGGCCACAGGGAATACGTGTTCCCGGCTGATAGAAACCCGCGCACCCACGCCAATAGCCAGACCGCCAACATGGCGTTGAAGCGCATGGGCTTCCAGGACCGCTTGGTTAGCCACGGCATGCGCTCCATGGCCAGCACCATCCTGAACGAGCACGGCTGGGATCCCGAACTCATCGAAGTCGCGCTGGCGCATGTCGACAAGGATGAAGTCCGTAGTGCCTACAACCGGGCGGACTACATCGAACGCCGGCGTCCGATGATGGCCTGGTGGAGTGAGCATATTCAGAAGGCGACCACCGGCAGCCTGTCGGCATCCGCGATCAATCAAACCAGAGACCACAACGTCGTGCCGATACGGTAAGCGCTCACCGGACGCTGCCGGTAGCCGAGAATGACTCCCCAGATAGAGTGATGGTTGATTTGGCGACAGCGGCGACAACCCGCGTACTACCTGGTCTGCAGCATGGCGACAGAAGTGGAGACTGTCGCCGTTGCAAGCCTCTCTCTTGGGGCTTTCTCGGCCAAGCCCATGTGATCGGGAAGGCTCCGCATTCCCGATCACATGGGCTCACATTAAAAACCGACGAACGACCACCCGGCCATGGAAAGCCACCGGCTTCCAATGTCTTCCAGCGCTACCGATTGGCGCAACAGCCGCCCCGAAAATACGGTTGACCGCGAGCAGAACGAGCGCTAAACCAGAACCGTACCAGCGCTGTCCTCGACAGCACCCAGGTAGCCAGAACCTTTGAGGCTACGCCACATTGTGGGTGGTTCACCCCAAGTGCGATTAGCGTCCGGCGGCTCGCACGGTCACAGCAATGTGATGGATGCCACTTTTTCCAGTATGCCCACTGCGGCAACTCATGCCCCCTCCTGGCTGCTCTGCAGCAACTTATTCGCTTGGCCATTTCTTGCGCCAACCTGTTGCCCGTCTCTTTGCCCCTAAAGAGACGGGCGCATCTCACACTGCTGCAGCCCTGCTCGCACGGGCCTTTGCGGCTTTCCCCCTTGTGACAATCGGCGTGACAAACACCGAATGCTCACTCGCCACAGCGATGCCGATGATGGTGCCGCAGCCCAAGGAATGGACTGCACCTGACTGACAGTCAGGCATGCCCCGGTCATCGCGTCACTGCCTTCACCCGACTCAAGATCTCGCGGCGCTGGTCTCGTCAGCCAGTGCAGCCTCCACCCGCCCGCCGGTAACGGTGTTCAGGGGGCCAGATCATGAGATGCCCAAGCTCCCGGTCGTAAGGAGCCGCCAGTCCCGCGTGAGTGGACAAACCTCACAGGTCGCAGGGGCCTTGATCCCTGATAACACTCAACAACCGTGGCGGGATGAGTGAGGACGAAGTCGACAATTTCAGGAGAATAGCGATGCAATTGTGCGAAGCGTTCGAGCCACCACAACCCTTGCTGGAGTACCAGCAGGCGCCCCTGCCCTACCCTGTCGAAGCACTCGGGAATTTGTTGGGCCCTGCGGTCGAACGACTGGCCGAGGTGATCGGCGTACCCTGCGCCATGGCTGCACAATCGGTGCTGGCTTCCACGGCCTTGGTGAGCCAGGGCCATGCCAATGCCCAACTCGACGGCCGAACTTATCCGCTGTCCCTCTACCTACTGACGGTGGCATCCTCGGGTGATCGCAAAAGCGCGGTGGATCACCTGGCACTGAAGGCGGCGCGCGACTGGGAACGACAGCAGTGGACCCTCTATGCGGAAAAGCTAAAAACCTATCGCGCCGCTACCAACATCATGGCCAAACCCAAAACCTCAAATAAACACGCGGAGGCGGAAGGCGGTGAGCTATCCGAACCGGTACCGCCGAGACTGATCATTGCCGAACCCACCATTGAGGCCCTGGTCAAAAGCCTGTGCCATGGCTTGCCCAGCATGGGCTTGTTTAATGATGAAGGTGGTCAGTTCTTGGGCAGCAGCACCATGAGCAAAGAGAACCTACTCAAGGCGATCACCACCTTGTCGACACTGTGGGATGGCAGCCCGATCGATCGGGCGCGCTCCATGGCGGGGGAAAGTCTGCGGGCCTATGACCGTCGCCTCAGTCTGCATCTGATGCTACAGCCCTACCTGGCCAACCAACTGTTCAAAGACCCGGTGATCACTGGCCAAGGCATCCTCGGCCGTTGCCTGATCAGTTAGCCCGAGCGCCTGGCCGGCCAACGACTCTACAAGGCGATCGACCTGACCCGAGATACCAAGGTCCAGCGCTACCAATAGCGGATCACCGCCCTGCTGCAAAAGCCCTGGTCACTTCACCAGAATGGATCACTCAATCCCGCCACACTGGAGCTGACGGCCCGTGCCCGCCGGGTCTGGATCGATATTCACGACACCATCGAATGTCAGTCTGGCGAGTTCGGCGAGCTGGCCGGCGTCCAGCCTGTCGCGGGCAAGGCCGCGGCGAATGTACTGCGCATCGCAGGTGTGCTGACCATTGTTGAAGAGGCCAGTGCGTTGGACGAAGCACACATCCAGCGCGCCTCCACCCTGATGGATTACTACCTGGCCGAGATCCAGCGCCTGACCGAACAGGAGCCGGTCAATAGCCGATGCGAAGAGGCGGATCGACTGCTGCGCTGGTTGGTGCAGAAAGGCTGGACTCACTTCACCATTCGCGACGTCAATCGCAACGGCCCTCGCTTTGCCCGCAAGAGCGCTGACCATACCGCCTCTCTATTGGTCGTGCTGATCACTCATCGCTGGCTGAGCAGCCGCGACGGAAAAACGTTCGAGGTCCGCCATGTTTCGCCTCAATGACGCGGTGCGCCGCTACCAGGCGCAACTTCAACCGCAACCAGAATCGCGGCGTGTCGCCGCCGCTGTCGCCACCCTGTCGCCACGCGCCAGGCCAGAAACGACGCGGGTTGTCGCCACTGTCGCCTCTGTCGCCACACCACCCTTTGAGCCTGCCAACCTCGCCCGGCTGATCAAGCAACTGCGCGAGGAAGGGGCACTGCTGCAACACCAGGAGAACGCCCTCCTGATCCGCCCGACACACTGGCAGCAGCTAGACCGGCTCAGCCCCTACTGGAAAGCCTTGCTGCTCTTTCTGCAAACAAACGAAAACGGTGAAGATGATGACTCTGGTCGGTCGGCGTGAGGGGCGCAACTTTGGCTACGGACGCCAGCTAAGCTACGCCGGCCCACAAGCGATCAAGGATCTGTTTGCCGGCGGCCACTTCGCCACGGTCAAAGCGCATAGCGATCGCTGGCAAGCGTTCGTACGTTGGTGTCGGTCAGAGGACGGCCCCGGTTACAACGATGCGCGTCAAATCGATCGACAGACGCTGCAAGATTACGCCGCGTACCTGCGCCAGCAGATCCAGCAAGGTGAACTCTGCATCGCAACCGCGCAGAACCGCCTGAGCAGCGTCAACCGTACCCTCGCGGCGCTGCGCGGTGATCAGGACGTGAGGATCGCCAGTCCGAGCCAGGCGTTGGGACAGCAGCGCTCGAGCGTACGCACCCGTGCGCCCGATGGCCAAGACCACCAACAGGTGCGGCGAGTACTCGAGGCGCTGGGCAAACTGCAACACGTGCGGGTGGCCGCGATTGTCCTGTTGGCCCGAACAACCGGTATGCGCCTGCGCGAAGCGATCCTGGCTGACCTGCCACGCTTGCACCGCGAAGCCGAACACTTAGGCCGCATCAACATTCAGGACGGCACCAAAGGTGGCCGCTCAGGGGCTTCAGCGCCGCGATGGGTCGTGGCAAATGAAGAGGTGAAAGCGGCCCTGCAGTTGGCTCGTCATGCATCGCCGCCCCGCAGCCGCAACTTGTTGGCCCGAGACGAAAGCTACTCCGTGTTCCTACAAAAGACCGTGCTCCCTGCCCGCGAAACGCTACATGACCAAGGGTTGAAAGGTTTTCATGAACTGCGCGCGGCCTACGCCTGCGAGCGTTACGAACAACTCACTGGCCACGCCGCACCAGTCAATGGTGGCCACTGCTATCGCATTGACCGCCAACTGGATCGACAGACGCGGCAACAGATCAGCGCTGAGCTCGGGCATAACCGGATCGATGTGGTTTCGGCCTACATTGGAGGTCGAGCGTGACCAAGCCGTTCAATATGGCGCTGTTCCTGAGCGGCGTACTGACCGGCTCGAAGGTCACGCAGCAACGACACCTACGCCAAGCCCGAGTCATGCAAGCGGCCATTAAACAACGATGGCAGCGAGACAATCCCTGGACCTGGCAGCTCAAGCATGTGCGCTGGTTTCTCACGCAGCACCTGAAAGACCATTCCGACGCCACCCTGTATTACTACCGGCTTACCGCTCTAGTGGTCTGGAAGCGATTGGGAAAACTGGAAAGCACTGATCATTCGTTCATCAGGCCTCAAGCACCAGTGAGTCATTCCTTTCGCAACGACAGCAATGCCTAGTAGTGTAAGTCAAGGGCTGCAGATGATCTTCAGATCGCAGCCGATTGTTTCTTTGAGGTAAACCATCGCGGCCGCGATGACCATGTCCTGGTCTTCGCTACGGCTAGCCGCTGATATCCCTGGCTGTGCGATCAACACCTCCGCGACGATGGATTTAAACAGGCTCTGCCTCAGCAACTCGTTAAGCCTAGCCGCATTTCCGTGGAAGAAGCGGGTGGGACGCGCAAACGATCTCAAGCGCTCCTCCCGCCCAAGCAGGTGGCGGCAGAGATCCGCAAATCGCCATTTCCATTTGGCGGAGCGCACTGCTTGGGAGCAGACTTCAACGGCATCTTTGATGCGTTCCCCCGCAGTCGCTGCCCCGGAAAACTTGCAGTGGATCATGGCCAAGCGGATCACGTCGCCGTCCTCCTTCATGCACACAAGATCAGCAGCCTCTCCGGCCGAGTCATCATCGAAGACGACGTCAAAATTTCCGACTATGTAAGCCTGAGCCACCTTCCATTGGATCGAATCTTCACGGGCCGCTCCTTCCTTCCAGTAGCTCTCTTTGGTCAGATTAAAACCAGTCCAATCCCAGGGCTCGAACTGCGCCGCATCAAGGATTAGTTCGCGAGGATTCCGCGGTTCTATAAGTAGATTGCCGTCAAGCTCGCTGAGGTCGATGAAGCGAACCAATGGAGGATAACTGCAAAAATATTCATCAAGCCTGCATGTGCGTTTTCCAATGGTGATGGTCAAAGGATCTCCGCTGCTTTGCTGCACCCTGAAACCGAGTTGAGCGTCGAGACGAAGCTCGAACTCGCCAACCGTGATGTCATCCTCAATGGCCAAGGCAAACTGGAACGATGTGGCAGTGAACGAAGCGAACGCCAGTTCGAACATGTACAGCGGCTGCGGGTCTTCCTGGGCGGTCGGGCTGAGTACAATCCGCTCCTCCGAGAGACCTAGTATCTCGGCGGGCCACTCAATCGACAAGACGAGCTTGTCTGTCGGAAATTCTTCAATTTCAGATGGCACAAGCACGTTCGCGATGATGTTTTCGACGTTGATCGTATCATCCAGAAGCTTGGCGCCGACCCGCTGACACCAAGTCAGTAGTGCGGGAATAGAACCTTGGTCTCGTGACCATACTCGGCCCTTGACAGAGCACCCGACCGAAACGCGTGTGCCCTGCTCCCAGCCGGCCCCACTGACATTGTTCTTGACCGAGTTGTGCCGTTCCGTCAGACCCAATGCCTCGTCTACATCTCCTCCGGTATACATAGCGAAGCTGAGATTGCGACGTCCATACTTTTTAACTCCGATGTTTTGCAGCATCAAACGGTTAATGTGTCCCA
This sequence comes from Pseudomonas sp. RA_5y_Pfl1_P24, assembly GCF_963970945.1. Lineage (NCBI taxonomy): Bacteria > Pseudomonadati > Pseudomonadota > Gammaproteobacteria > Pseudomonadales > Pseudomonadaceae > Pseudomonas > Pseudomonas sp. RA_5y_Pfl1_P24. The sequence continues at coordinate 145,628 of NZ_CAXAOJ010000009.1, forward strand.
GACTACGAAACATCTGTTCGCCGTTGATCAACGCCGCGTTCCCCGTGACGGCTTCAGCAAGCTCTGGGAACAATGAGTCATGATCGGTTGAGGACAGGTACAAAAGGCCCCGCTCCACATCATGGTGTAGGACGAACAATGCCCACTCGCAATCCAGTACGCCTTTGGTATTCGTCCACCGCACACGGGATTCAGCTCTAGTGACGAAATACAGCGTCGGGCTTTCTTCGTTCTGCCATACGGCCTGCAACTTGAGGTTGCCTGGAAGTCCGGTATGAAAACGCTCTCCAGCAAACGCCGATGCTCGGTAAACGGCAGTACTGAACTTCGGCCTGAGCAAATGTGGTGACAGGACTATAGAGTCGGATTGGTCATGATCGTCGAGGCGCCTAGAGGCGCGCAGAAAAGCTACCAGCTCTGCATGGTCACGAGCAGCTGTCGAACTCATTTCGGAAAGAATGAGGTTCCAGTCCGCGTCTTCACTGTACAAACGCTCCAAGGCATCAGAGACACTCTTGTCTCCAATGTTGGCGACCACTGTCGCATCACCGATACTCTCACCAGCTACACGCGTGAAGCGCCCTACAAATTGAAGCAGGATTGCCAAGCTTCGGTGCATGTCATGTACAGCAGCTACCTTCAACTGCGGCAAGTCAAATCCCTCGCCGAGCATGCCGACACAGATGACGATTTTCGCTTCCCGACTCTTCAACGCAGCAAGTCGCACTTGTGCTTCATCAGACTCGGAATGGATCAGTACAGGACTGAGATCGCCGGCAATCGCTTGATAAATTCCTGCGACGATGGTGGCTCGCGCGATACTGGAGCAGCGCGCCATTAACAAATGGTCAAGCCCATCGGCCAGATCGTTTCTAAGTTGTATCACAGCCGCCTCGGCAATGACCTGATCAGCCTCTAGTGGATTGACCTGCACGGGCTCAAAGCGAATTGGCTTGAAGTAACCATCATGCTGCGCAGCCCCCAGCGAGTAATTGAAGATGACCTTACCATCCACGAGCTGTGTGTCGCGCCGAAACGGCGTTGCAGTGAACTGAAGAGTGTGGACGCCTCGAAATGCATCCTTAAGGTGCGTCCAGCTCGTGGCGGGCACATGGTGTGCTTCGTCCAAGATGAGGGCCTTGCATCGACTGGCAAGATCTTCCAGGAGCACAGCGGGCAAACCGGCGCCAATTGAGCCAATGGTCGCGACTACAACGTTGCAGTGCTCGAACATGAGCAAATCAGCTTGAGTCTTGGGCCGTTTTTTCATGATCCCGACAATCGGATTGGGCACATCCGGGGGCAGTACACCGATAGCTCGCAACAAGCCGAAAGTAATAAATTTGTTTGCGGTCTGTGCTCTTAGGGCATCCCAAGGCACAACCACCAAAAAGGGCTCGCGTGCATAGGCCGCCAACGCCGCTAACATCGCTTCTGTCTTGCCAGTACCTGTTGGCATGACGATGGTGGCTGGTATTTGTTCCAGACTCCAGTGAGCCCCAATGGCGTGTAGAGCGCCTAATTGAGGGGGACGCAATCCTCCTGACGAGTCCCTTTCGCCTGGCTCACGCCGTTCAGCTCGAAATCGTAATGCTCCGTTCCAGCGCGCAGCGATTTCACGAGCATGATTCGCCCGCCCCACCTCTGCTCGATGGCTTTTAAACTCGTCAAGCAGCCGATGCCGAGCCCAACTGAATTTGCCATTGTCCTCAAGAAGCACCCCGTCCACTCCCTCTGGAAGCTGCACATCCTTGCGAGAGGTGACAATCACCCGCTCCTCATTATCGAAGCGTCTTAGCGGCTGTTTGATTCGCGCCGACACATTGATTGAAGTTTCGGCGACCAGCGAGACCTGCTGTGCTGGACGGATCTGGTGTTGAACAACACCAACCGAATAACGCTCTTCAAAAACAATTGCAGGCAGTGTGAACATTTACCGTCATCCTTGGCTGGTCGTCACGTGCCCTCGCAAGCAACGGGTCCGTTGATAGCTTGGGCACCAAATTTGAAAGCAAATTGATACTACACCGCTCCGCCGTTGAGTTTCTACGAAGGCAACTTAGAGCCAAGCCGCAACGCGCGATTGCTAAGATGCATTGGAAGCCTCAATCCAAAAATGCCTAGCTGATCGCTACGCTAAATGTTTCCGGGTTGAGCCTCACCAGTTCATCCAGAGCACCATTAGTGTCGAAGCCCGCACGGATGAGCTCCGCGAACTGCTCCATCGCCCAAAGTGAAACATTTCTGCTCAGCGCACCCTGCATGAAGTTGCTAGCTACCCCCTGAACCTCCTCGGTACTCGCTTGCGCGCTTAGCTGAGCAAATTTGGCCAGTGCCTGCTTTCCTCCTGTGAACTCGTCAATTTCAAACAACGTCAGAAACGCCATTCCCACCGAGCCGGCTATGTGATAGCTCCGGACGGTCCCAACATCTGTCTACAAGTCCTGATGCTTTAGAGATAGAAGTGTTTTCCAAATTCGGAAGTACTTTAAAAATCTGGAACGTATGGAAAAGCGCGTTTGGCATTAATGCATGGGTTGGCAATGCAGGAATTCACGTCTGCGAGCCAGATGGCAAGATGACATTGGAATGTAGCGACGGTGTTGGTGAGGTCGACTTCTCCGATTATGTGGTTGTTTTAGGAGAACGATAATGCCGATAGCCGGACCTACGCTCTGATCCCCCGTACCATGCGATCCAACGACTGAGCGCTACACCTGAGGGCGTTCTCCGCCAGAGCCGTTTTCAATGATCCACGCACCTTTGAAACAAAGCGCCGACTTGCCGTTATGCCAAAGCCATAATCTCCTTTTTAGGGAGATCCGCGGACCTAATGTGTATTGCGCAAGAAACTATCGAGCACATTTTTTGTGATCCGCACGGTGTAGATGTCTGCCTGTATGAGCCCATGTACCCATTCGCACGTGGCGGCGGTAAAGACCTCACCTCGACCTTTGTGGAAATGCACCACCATGCCGGCCCCGCGGCTATGCAAATCGATGCTGGCGTCGCTAAGTTCGGGCGCCAGGACTGAAGCACGAAACCGGGCATCGCCATCGCCGAGCATGAATGAATAGACATCTTCGGACCGGCCATGCTCGGCATTGGTCGCCCAGCCCATTGCGAGAATTTGCAATCCGTAGGGCGCCCCGTCTGTGCCAAGCGGTTCTGGGAGGCCGTCGACGAACGTGTATTCGAGGCCATCCACTTCATAGCCAAAGATGTTGGCTTCGTCTCCGAACATGTCCGCGTAGCCGAGGCCCGTCCCCATAAACGCCCAGTGCTTAGGCCTGAATACCGTGTATCCGCGCGGGTTACGCGGAGCCATTCCTCCAAAGCTGGCGTATATCCCGCGCAAAGCGTTCACCCCGAACGTCGTTGCCCCGGGGTGATTCACCCTCGGATCTTCCCAGGCCCCGGTTAGCCGATGTGGCTCGGTAGCGACCACAGGATCGAGCGCACCGGCGTCGTACTTGTAGGCCACCTGTCGCCGGCCTTCATCTTCCAAGCGGATCTGCCACATGAAATTGCCGGCGAAGCGCGCGACCTTGCCGCCCCCCTCGACAAAGGCGTCGACATGGTCGCGCATTTCCCGTGTCCAGTACTCGTCGTGCCCGGCGAAGACGGCGCAGGCGTAACCCTCAAGTGCGTGCCGGTCGTGATGCAAATCGTCCTGGGTCAAGATATGCACCGTATAACCTTGCTGCTCGGCCCAGACCACAAAAGGTCTCTCGTAAGACGCCCACCCCGCCAGCGCGTAGTACTTGGCGTAGCCGTTAAGGCTGGCCCATTCGATGAAGTCATAGCGCGCCGGCCCAGGCTTGCGGGGTCGGGTCGCGTTGACGCAACGTGGCGCACCTTCCGGCAGCCACACCTGCCCTCGCGCCCAGGGGCGCTGCGCCGACAGCAACGGTGAGCGACCACGCGGCGTGCCGGGGTGGATGCCAAAGTAATGATTGGCACCGCCCCAGTCGTTATAAGCGGCCCACGTCGAGGTGGCCGCGACGAGCACCAAGGCATCGGCACGCTTGCGCAGCGACTTGACGATAAACAGATGATGCCCGAGGACGCTGTCGTCGCCGTCCCGCACTTCCACTATGTAGCCACCCTGCTCGGCATCCGCCGGAATTGACCATTGCATGAAGACAGGCCATTGGCAGCCATGCTCATAGGCACCTTCGGGTATGGGGTGAAATCGAGCGTCAAGGCTGTCGGTGGTATGCAGCGTGCGGGCGATGGCGCCATCACGATAGATCCGCAGCCGCACTTGCGGACGGTTCGACGACAGATACAGGCAAACCGAATCACCCGGGCTATAGGCGCGGCGGTCCGAATAGCACCAGGCGGCCGCCGGGCCCGACTCGCAAGGAACTTCGACCCAGGTCTCGCGTGCGGCCTGACGTGGGCCCGAAGTCTGGCTGACGGTCACGTTGGCGCCCGGTCGTTCACCTCGCGCAGCGGTTTTTTTGAAGTCTTTGGAATTCATTGAGTCGTACTCCTTTGATCGGCTGATTCTGCGGCTCGACCAGCCAATGTATTTTCGCTGACTCGAGCGCCAGGCGCCTCGATGTGCGCAAGGTCGATGCCCGCTGTTTCGTCGATAAGAAACCCTGCCAGGACGGTGACGACGCCCAACCCGATCACATAGCTGACGTACAGATAGCCAAGGTCGGCGCCGCTGAGATAGTTGTGTAGATAAGGGGCGGTGCCGCCAAAGATCGCCACTGAAACCGACGAGACCAAACCGACGCCCTGGGCCCGTGCCTGGGTCGGCACCTGCTCGGACAGCACAGCGGGGAAAATCGCAGCGATCAACGACCAGGCGCCTAGCCCCAGCACCTGGGCCAGGAACAGCGTCCAGGGTTCAGTGGTCACCATTATCGAAAGGGGATAGGTCAGCACGATCACGCCCAGGCCCCAGGCAATAACCATGGGCCGGCGCCCTACCCGATCGGACACCATCCCGCAGATCGGCAACCAGCACACACAGAGGAGCTGCGCGAGAAGGCTGGCCACATAGGCACCCGTGGCGTCCATGCCCTGGGCAATCGCCGTCGAAGCGCCAAACGTGACCCACGCGTAGTAAGTGACATTGGCGGCCGCTGCAAGCATGACGATGTTGCGAGCCACGCGTAGCATTTCGCCCTTGGACAGCTTGCGCGGCGGCCGCGCCAGACCCTGCTGCTCTACAAATACATGAGACTCCTGGGCGCCACGGCGCAAAAACAGCGCATAAATACCGAGTACTCCACCGATGGCGAAGCCAATCCTCCAGCCGTAGTCACCCATGGCCTGGGCGCCCAGCAGCCAAGTCAGCACTGCCGCCACGGCCGTTGCCGCCATCACGCCCAGCGTCACCCCCACATACACGGAACTGGACCATAAGCCACGGTGCTTGCTTGGGGCGATCTCGGCGACATAGGTGTAGGACACCCCTGTCTCGCCACCATGGGCGAGCCCTTGCATCAGCCGGAAAAACAGCAGCGCGACCGACGCATACAGGCCAATGCTCTGGTAGTCAGGGATAAGCGCGATGCCCAGACTGCTGATTGCAAGCAGCAGCATGGTGAGCACCATGATGGTCCGGCGACCCAGTCGGTCGCTCAGCCGGCCAAACAACCAGCCGCCGACAGGGCGTGCGACAAAGCCAACCGCAAACACCGCAAGGGTCGCGAGCATCGCCGAGCGCGCATCGGTCTTGTCGAACAAGTTGCTTGCCAGGTACACCGAAAAGGTGGCGTACAGGGTCCAGTCGAACCATTCGAGCGCATTGCCTATACCGGCTGCGCGCAACGATTTGAGGCGTCCTTGGTGAGACGTCGTATTGTTCATGGGGTATCTCCTGGTGACGAACGGGATCGAAGCGGTTTGGCAAACCGGATCAAAGGTGCAACGCGGGCTTGGGCTGGCGTACGCCCTGGGCAGAAGGGACGCGGACACGCAGCGCAATCAGCAACGCCGCCAGCAGCATCAGCACGGCCGCCGCTACGAATACGCCTGCGCTGCCACCGAAGCTGAACACTGCACCGCCAGCGGCGGCGCCCGTGGCGATGGCCGACTGCACAGAGGCCACTACCATCCCTCCGGCACTTTCCGCCTGGTCAGGTACCGCGCTGGCGACCCAGTTCGACCACGCCACCGGCACACCACCAAAGGCCAAGCCCCAGACCGCCAGCAGTAGCGCCTGCCCCGGCACCGAGGCCGGCAACAGCAACAACGCCAGGGCTGCAACGCCGACCAGCGCCGGCATCAACACCAGCGTGGCCAGCGGGTGACGCTCCAGCAGCCTGCCGGCCAACAGCGTGCCGGCGAAGTTCGCCACGCCAAAACCCAGCAACATCAACGACAGCCCCTGCGGGCCGATGCCAGTCGTCCCTTCAAGGAATGGCCGAACATAAGTGAACATCGCAAAGTGGCCGCTGTGCACCAGCACACAACCGAACATCCCCATGGCGATGCCCGGGCGCTGCAACACCTCGAGCACAGTGCGCAGACGTGCCGGCCGGCGCGGCTCCAGGCGCGGCAGCGTGAACGACTGGAAAGCCAGGGTCACCATGCCTACCGCCGCCGCGGCAAAGAACGCGCTGCGCCAGCCGTACAGCCCGCCCAGATAGCTGCCCAGCGGTACTGCAACGACCGTCCCGACGGCAATGCCACTGAAAATGATCGACAGCGCCCGGGGCAACAACGCACTCGGCACCAAGCGCATCGCCACCGCCGCCGCCATGCTCCAGAACCCGCCAAGGGCAATGCCCAGCAAGATGCGCATCACCAACAGCACCGCGAAGCTGGAGGAAACGGCGACCAACAGATTGGAGGCGACCATCAACGTGGAAAACCCCAGCAACACCCAGCGTCGGTCGAAGCCGCGGGTCAGGCCTGGCACCAGCAAGCCAGCGAACAGCGCCACCACGGCGGTCACCGTCACCGCCTGGCCTGCCAGCGCTTCGGACACGCCCAGGTCGGCAGACATCAGCGTCAACAAACTGGCCGGAAGGTACTCAGCGGTCAGTAATCCGAATACGCCCATTGCCAACGAAAATACTGCCATCCACGCGGGCGTCGCAGGCTCTACGTCCGCACCGACGCCGGAATGGCGGTCGGATAAGGTGTTACATACACAGTCAGTCATTGCACGGATCTCCCAATCTTCATGGCGAGCCGAAGTCTAGGCGCGGGAAGCTGGATGATCTATGATCGAAAATCTCTTTTTTTTGACTAAAAAACCTGAATAATGCCAGCAGATCAATTTGCTCTTTCCTCGGACCTCATCAACGAGCTGTTGCGCGGCATGCGGCTGCGTGGCGTCGAATACCGGCGTATCCAGGCAGGTCCAACCTTTGGTTTGGGCTTCGCGGAAAAACCTGGGCACGCCTGGTTCCACTTCATTGCCGTCGGCAACGCAGTGCTGCGAATGGAGGACGGCAGCACCTACGCGCTGTCTGCCGGCAACGCCGTGTTCATTTCCCACGGCGCGGCCCACCAACTGTTTTCCGATCCGAACGCGCCTGTTCAAGACATCGACCGCCTGGACGGCGCGCCCTTAGGTGACACCGTCAGCGCGGTGGATACCGGAACCGATGCCAGCCCCACGCCGAGTATTATTTTGTTCAGTGGTTGCATGGAGTTCGAACTAGGCAGTATCCATGGCCTTGGCCGGCTGATGCCAGGACTGATGCTGATTGATGCCGGCGGCCAGCGTTACCCCGGACTGGTGCCGATCCTGACCACCATGGAACGCGAGGTCGGCGCCGCGCGTATCGGCTTCGCCGGTATCCTGGCGCGGTTGGCCGACGTGGTGGCCGCCATGGTCGTTCGCGGGTGGGTGGAGTGCGCCTGCGGGAATGCCTCTGGCCTGGTCGCCGCCTTGCGCGATCCGCGCTTGGCCGGTGCACTGCTGGCGCTCCATCAACAACCGGGCCGCGACTGGACCGTTGCGCAATTGGCAGAGCGCTGCAATACCTCACGCTCGGTCTTCGCGGACCGCTTCCAAGTGACGATTGGCATGGGCCCGCTGCGTTATGTCACCGAACTGCGAATGCGGCTTGCAAGCCAGTGGCTGACCCTCGAAAGGCTACCGATTGAAGAAGTGGCGCGGCGTTTGGGCTATACATCCCAGGCCGCTTTCAGTCGTGCATTCAAGCGCATTACGGGCAAAACACCAGGATTAAGTCGTAAAGTGAGGCAACCCGCTGGTATTTGAAACCGAGCGCAAGGAGTCGATGATCCATACCTCTGGATCATTTGCCGCCCGTTACATCCAGGAATGTACCGGTAACGAACGATGCCTCCGCGCTCGCCAACCATAGAATCGCGCGTGCAACCTCCTCAGGCTGTCCGCCTCGCCCCATAGGAATCGAGTCCTTGACACGATCGACCCGCCCCGGCTCACCGCCACTGGCATGCATTTCGGTATAGATATGTCCGGGGCGAATGCAGTTAACGCGTATGCCTTCCCGTGCGACCTCCTTTGCGAAGCCAATGGTGAAAGTCTCCAAGGCTCCCTTTGACGCCGCGTAATCGACATACTCATTGGGGCTGCCAAGGCGCGCCGACGCCGAAGACACATTGATCACCACGCCGCCCGGGCCGTTGTGACGGTAAGACATCCGCTTTACCGCCTGCTGGGCGCAGAGTATTGGTCCAATGGAATTGGCCGCGAAAATGCGCTGCATCCGCTCGAAGCCGAGATCCTCCAAGCGGGATTGAGGGGCCAGCACTCCGGCGTTATTGACCAATACGTCGATGCGTCCGAACGAGTGATCGATAGCCGCGAACAAATCAGCCACTTGTTGGGGATCCGCACTGTCAGCCCGCATCGCCAACGCTCTGCGCCCCAACGCTTCCACATCCGCAGCCACGGCAAGCGCTGCGGCGTCGTTGGCAACGTAGCTGATCGCGACGTCATAACCTCTTGCGGCGGCCAGTCGGGCCGTTGCTGCCCCCACTCCACGACTTCCACCCGTGATTAGAATCAGCGGTGCCTGCGAAACGTTAACCATTGAAAATAGCTCCTGAGCCGTTGGCTGTATCAGCCGATGATGAGGGTACCGCTGGCGATCACAACGCACGCCAGTATCCGGCGAGCGGTGAGCGTCTCACCGAGGAACACATAGCCGATCAACGCTGCAAACAGCACGCTGGTTTCGCGCAATGCTGATACCGCGCCCAAGGGTGCTTCGTTCATGGCGTAAATGACCATTCCATAGGCGAGCAATGAGACCAGCCCGCCGACCACAGCGGTCATTGTTCCGGGCCGGACGGAAAATAAGCTGCGGGCGTCACGTATACCGATGTATACCAGCGGCATCAACACACCCCACAGGGCGCACATCCACACGGTGTAGGCAAGCGGCGCGCTGGAGAGCCTGGCGCCGATGCCGTCAACCACGCTATAGGCCGCGATAAAGCAGCCGGTTCCCAGCGCATAGGGCAGGCTGGGAACCGACAGACTGCGCCCTCTGAAGGCCAACGACATAATCCCGACTGACACCAGCGTAATACCGAGTAACTCGCCATGCGTTATGCTTTCTCCAGCAAAAACGGCTGCACCCAAGGTGATCAGCACCGGCGACGAACCACGTGAAATCGGATAGATCTGCCCCAGGTCGCCGACTCGGTAACTGCGAACCAGAAACAGGTTGTAGCCCACGTGCAGTAACCCCGAAAGCACCGCGTAGCCCCAGCTTTCAATCGCGGGGGGCACCATGAACGCTGCGGCAACGACACTGGTGATGGCGATGGCAATGCACATCACCGTCATGGACCACAGCCGATCAGCGCCGCTACGCAGCAGCGCGTTCCAGCTGGCGTGCAGGAGCGCGGCAAAAAGCACAAGGAAGATGAGATGAATAGGCATGCGCCACTTTAGGCAATCCGGCGCCGGGACTAAAGCAAAGTCTCTTCATCGCAGCATGAGAGAATGCTCATGTCTCTCTGTTATATCTGTCGTACTTTCAGCGCCTCATTGACCAACCATTGGCGAAAGCTGGCAATGTGCGGCCGCGATTCAATACCCTTGGGGCACACGAAGTAGTAAGCAAGCGGTGATGGAAGCGGCACGTCAAACAGCCGAACCAAACGGCCATCGCTGATTTCGTTCTCGACATGCCCGCTGCGCACCAATGCAACGCCTTGGCCGAGCAAGGCCGCCTCCACCGTCATGTTGGTATCGCCAAATCTGACGCTTTCGTGAAACGGCACATAGGCTAGCCCGACGGCTTGAAACCAAACCTCCCACTTTGGTACCAACTCGGCACCGTCCCGAGTCAGCAGCGGGAAGTGCAACAACTCTGCGGGGCTCTGCGGTGTCCCAACGCGCCGCAGCAGTTCGGGGCTGGCCACAGGAAATACCTGTTCTCCAAAAAGGAACTCCGAATGCAGCCCTGGGTAACTTCCCTTGCCGAGCCTGATCGCAACGTCAGGCTGGCGGTTAGAGAAGTGGATGATTTTGTCGGTGGTGTCCAACGAGACCAGCAGCTCGGGGTGCTGACGAGAGAGACGCGGCAAGCGTGGCAGCAGCCATTTGAGAGCGAACGAATAGGTGGTGCTGACGCTGAGTCGAACCCTGCCTTTTTGCTCGCGCAGATCGCCCAGAGTCGCCTCAAGGCTGATGAAAAATTCCCGTACGATGGGTGCCAGCGTGGCCCCCGCTGCCGTGAGTCGTAACGCCTTGCCACGCTCAAACAACTGCACTCCCCAAAGCGCCTCCAGATGCTTGAGCTGGTGACTGACCGCGCTTTGTGTAACATGTAGCTCCTGTGCGGCTGCAGTAAATGTAGGGTGGCGGGTAGCAACTTCAAATGCGCGCAGGGTCGCGGTGGGGGGCAGGTCTCTCATAGGGGCGGTATCCAGCGAGTTCTCGAAAAAGTGAGAGCATGAACGTTAATTCATGCAACAGCCAAATTCACTGTAAACGTCGCATCCCTAATGGGGCAGTGGCTCAGTTGAAACTGAATGCTCCGCAATCAAGTGTCTGCTTTTGGCCTAGGCTGTGTAAAAACACTTTCGAGCAGATACAGCAATCAAAATCGGCGCGAAAACCATGTTCCTACGCAAAATCCAGGTCTGCTGACCAACCGAACGTCTGCAGATTTAACCTAGAAGCGAGGCCTTCAAAAACGGCGCCTGCGTTTTACACAGCCTCGGCCGATAGCTGCCCGCCACGATTAGCAGCAGATGACCAGAAGAATTCACCAGCAGTCAGCATCACGCTTCAACCGGCGAAGACATTGCGAGCATAATTAATCATGCCCGCCAAGACCAAAGCGTGAGAAACGTCATGAACGAAGCCCAACGCTGGACAGTGAAATGCCAAGATCCTGCGGATGGAAGTGACGAAGTCATCATTGACTTACCGCCAGACCTGCTCGCCAGTCTAGGAGTGAGCATCGGCGACGTACTGACCGTTGAAGTGATCGCCGGCGCGATAGTTCTAACGCCGAAGTCGAGCGATTCAGCTACACCCTGAGTCGCGCCTACGCGCTTTACCTAATCTCCTAACAGGCAAATGCGAACGGAATCTGAGTGGGGCGGTCTTTAGCCGATTACCGCCGGTGACGTAAGGGCCGGAGCCCTTCCAGCGAGGTCGATCGAATTAGACAACAAATGAAAACCTTTCAACGACTAGCCCGTTAGCGTAGTGAAAACCCATCTACATCGACTCGATCGAAACCACTTCCACAAATCGGAATTTTTTCCTTGCCACCTTAGTCTGTAGTGGTCAACTAACCCCGGACACGACGTTAAGTTTTTCCTCGGCCCGAGTTGGCGCCAGCCCACCGTTGAACTGATGCGGTCGAATCCAGTTGTACCGATGCATCAAAAAATGGCTGATATCGCGCTGTGCTTCCTGTGCAGTTCGATAGCCCAAGGTCGGTATCCATTCTGTTTTCAAGCTGCGAAATACCCGCTCCATCGGCGCATTATCCCCGCAATTTCCTCGGCGGCTCATGCTCTGGCGCATGCGGTAGCGCCACAGCCGTTGGCGAAATTGGCGGCTCCCGTACTGCGATCCTTGATCCGAGTGAAACAGTAACCCTTGAGGCTTTCCACGTTGCTCGTAAGCCACGTCCAGCGCCTTGACCACTAGGTCTGCATCCGGTTTTGCGGATAAGGCCCAGCCCACCACTCGGCGGGCGTAAAGATCCATAACAACCGCAAGGTAGTGCCATTTTCTCTGTGCCCAGATGTAGGTGATGTCGCCGCACCAAACCTGGTTGGACGCTTCGACATCAAACTCCCGGTTCAAGACATTTGGTATATCAGGCCGCTCGACTGTCGCCTTTTTATAGGCGTGTGATCCAGGTTGCTTGCTGGCCAGTTTCAGTTCGCGCATCAGCCTGCGTACCTTGAACCGTCCAATTTGCTCACCTTCTTCTTGCATCATTAACATGATGCTTCGACTGCCCGTAGCACTTCGCCCCTGGGTGAACAACTCGTTCACTCGGCTACGCAGCCTGAGTCGCTCAACGTTTGGTGTTCGCCGCCTTAGACGATGCGCGAAGTACCCCGGGCGAGCGACCTTAAACGCCTCGCACAAGCAGTCAACAGGCTCGTGGACGCTTAGCTGATTGATCAGCGCGTACGCTCGAGATCTTCCGACATCAAGAGCGCGGTAGATTTTAATATTGACTTCTCGCGCTCAAGGCGAGCAATCCGAGCTTCCAACTCCTGGATTTTTTGCTGCTCTGGTGTCAGGGCCTTGCTCTGGGGCGTGACGCCGGTGCGCTCTTGCTGAAGCTGGTCGACCCAACGACGCAGCGCCGACTCACCCACGCTCAGTGAGCGACTGGCTTCGATGAAACTGTAGTTTTGCTTGAGCACGAGGTCGGCAGCCTCGCGTTTGAATTCTGGTGAAAAGGTACGACGTTGTTTGGTCATGAGACACCTCTATCTGGCAAGCATTCTCGCCTAAATGAGTGTCCGGAATCATTAGACCACTACAAATAGATTTCCTGATATGTTTTTTTCTTCAGACGTTCTTCATTCACTTTTGATAACGTAACTATTGTGAAAATTCTCCTAATCGAAGACGACCTGGATCTCGGCAATGGCGTTCGTATCGCACTTGCAGATCAAGGGTTAGATGTCATATGGGTTCGCCGAAAAGTAGATGCGTTGCATCAACTCGATGTCTGCGTGCCAGAACTTGTGCTACTCGACCTCGGACTGCCCGACGGTGATGGCATGAGCCTAGTAGCATGCTTACGTCAGCAGTTTAGGGGGATCCCCGTCATCATCCTGACTGCAAGAGGCACTCTGCAAGATCGCCTGTGTGGGCTCGATGCGGGTGCAGACGACTATCTGGTAAAACCATTTGTTCTCGCCGAATTGTTAGCCAGGGTGAGAGCACTGGCCCGACGCAGTTACGGTTTTCAAAATGACGTGATAGAAATTCGAGGATTATTTCTTCATATGCCGACTCGTCGCGTGACAGTGAGTGGACGTAATGTTGATTTAACGGCAAGTGAATACGCTCTGCTTGAAATTTTAATGATGCGCGCTGACCGCGTGCTTACACGACGTTTTCTGGAGGAAAGGCTATTCGGCGCGAAAGAAAATATGAGTAATCCTCTGGATGTGCATATGGGAAATTTGCGTCGCAAAATCGGCGAAGGCTATGTTCGAACGGTGCGGGGTGTGGGGTATGTCATTGATACCGTTACAATTCAGAAAGGGATTGGTTGATGCGAAATTTTTGGCTCAACTTGAGAACTCCAACGCTTGTAAGACGAATTATGCTCGCCCAGATGCTACTACTTACACTGCTTTGGTGTCTTTTTCTGACCTACATTTTGTGGGAGAACTTGCGTAGCCCCTCTATGCTCACGGGTAACAATACTTACGAAACCATTCTTACATTAGTTAATCGCATGGATGATCGCCCGCAGGATCTCACCGCTGTGCTGGAAAAGTTCAGCGCAGCATTGCAGGAAGGTTATGGCGGAGGTGAAGATCCCAAACTGTCAATCAGCCTGATTGTTCGTAAGAATAGAAAGATAATTTATTCATCTGATGGTGCTCCGACAGGAGTAACAAATACCAGGTATGGAGAAATTCAGAGCATTCAGAGTGAGGGCCGCAGCTGGAATAGCCGTACTCTCAAGTCAGGGAATTCCGACGCGGAGGTAACACTTGTTACCCCTGCCGGAGGCTGGAACTTCTTCATATATCTGAACTCTCGTGGATACTATATATTGCCGCTGCTGGTGTGCATTCCTTTTCTTTTTTTTCCCGCATGGCTATCAGTCCGTATTGCAATGCGCCCTTGGAACAAGGTGGTAAATGGAATTTCTTTGCGAACTTTAGAAGATCTTTCTCCCTTAAAAGAAGGACCAAAGCAGATAGAGCTTCGCCAAATGGTGGACGCGACGAATCTATTTCTTGCCAGAGTGCGAGAAAGTTCTGAGAGGGAACGGGTTTTCATTGCAGATGCCGCTCATGAGCTGCGTACTCCCCTGGCTGCAATGCGAATCAATGTTGAGGCTTTGCAGTCCTATGTAAGCAGCACTAATCAACGGGAACTGCTTGCAGGGATTATTCGCAGCAATAGCCGTGCTGCGCGTCTCGTCAATCAGTTATTGCTGCTGATGCATAGCGAAGTGCGCATCGACACTGTTATGGAGGCTGTGCCGCTGACGACGCTCATACAAGAGCAAATGGCTGCACTGGCCCCCCTAGCGGCTGAGCGTAGGATTGAACTTGAATTCTACTCTGATGGTGAAATCTGGATCAATGGCATCAGGGAACGCCTTATGTCGCTTATTGATAACTTAATTGAAAATGCCGTGAAGTACAGCCCTGAGGGCGGACGGGTTGAGGTAGATGTACGATCACTTGATAAATCTACTCAGCTACGTGTCTCAGATGCAGGGCCTGGCATTCCATTTGAATTAAGGGCGCGAGTCTTCGATAGGTTTTTTCGCGAGCCCAATCAAATGCAAAGCGGGAGCGGACTGGGGCTCGCAATAGTCAAAGCGGTTGCACTGCAGCACAACAGCAACGTATGGCTAAGTACATCTGCAGAAGGTGGACTCATGGCGACTGTTGATTTTCCAAAACACAATTCCGCCTGAAAAAAAGCATGATTTGATACCTACCCGGCGGAGGGCCTATACCAGAACAATGGAGTTGAAATTGAAATATTTAGCCTTGTCTATACTATTCCTTTCTATCTCAATCAGTGGGTGCGCCATAACCGTCAGCGAATTAAAAAGTAGTCATTCATCTTATGACGGCAGCTTCACTAGCAAGAAGACGCCCTCCGATACTTATCGAGACTTAAGACTAATGGCAAGACAATGCCTGGAATATGAGACATATATAGGAAAGCCGGTCATCGTATTAAGCGAGTTTAGCGATGAGCGCAGTGAAGGTGAGATCAATCAAAAGCTCCTTTCGGAAGGACTGTTGATTAACAACGCCCTAATTGAAATAGAAAGACATGATGCGAACAAAGCACAGGTCAGGTTATACACAACAAAGAATATCTTGAGTGTGGGTACCAGATCACCGAAGATAAGTGATATCAAGCGCTGGGCTGACGGCGATAGAAATTGCGCTAACGAACTCTAGCTCATGCCGTGAGTACTCCAAGCCTATTGGAAAAATCCCGCATAATCGTTCAATCTGCTTTTAGAGGTCAACGGCGACATATGCAATGAGCCTTTTGCCAGTCGCCTGCATAGAGCCTATGCAGCGAGGAGCCGACTTGTCGCCTAGGAGTAGTGGGTCTACGTGTAGGTAGCATTCTATGGTTGGGTATTTGAATGCTTCAGGGTATCGGACGGAGCCGTAAAGCTTGATCGCAGTATGCTGTGAATAATGGTGACCGATTGGCCAAGTGTCGGTAAGCGTGGCCATGCTGAAAGATCATGACATATCCCATCCCCGCATCCGGGCCTCACCCGTGAAATCATCGACTTCGCGGACGAAGAGTCGCTGACGTTTGAAGAAGCTCATGTCTTTTTTTCTGAAGAACGGCCAGAGTGCGTGCAATCGGTATCTCTCGATGCCGCCCAAGTTGATGACCTCGTAACCAAGCTTATTGAGCAAGCCTTGGAGATGCCCCAAGAGAAGCCATTCCTGCTCACTGCTGCCTACAAATTGGTTAAGAAGAAGCCAGCTTCCGAATGGGCAAATCTGCATCCAACGACTCGTAAATTGGTCGGTAAGCGGTTCCGCCAAGCAATTCACGAGCATGAGGGAGACGCTTGGGACGCGGATCCTATCATCGAATTCGTAGAAAAAACCGCTCAGAACTCGGCGCTCTATCGCGATCGCGTCACGCAGAAACAGTAACGACTCCCAGAGAGGACAGCTCGCTTCGGCGGGCTTTTTTTGGGCCGGCGAAAAACACTTCGCCGTGCGACTGGTGTAACCGGCCGGCGAGGCCCGACCGTAACGTGGGGGGCATGCATGAGTGGTGGCTCCTTGATGGGGTGCGCTCATGATGCGATTCGATGACTGGCCATACGCTCCGATTGTTGCTTCGCAATTGTCTGCTGCTAACTCTGCCCAGCAGGTCCGTTCACTCCGCATCCTGCAAAAAACGCGCAAGTGACTCAGCCAGCGAATCAAACACCAGCGCGATGCGCTTAACCCGCCGCAGGTCGTGGTGCATGGCTATCCAGATATCCACGCGGAAGTCGACTTGTTCGTGCAGCACCCTCACCAACCCATAGCGGCGTGCCAGCTGACTGGAGCAAACGCCAATCCCCAACCCCGCCCGCAGCGCTGCGAACTGGGCCAGGTGGTGGTCGGTGCGAATGGAGGGGCGTTCTTGCGTCGGGAAAAACCCTTTTTGTTCGAGAAATGCTGTTTCTATCAAATTGCGGTCCGGGCCGATGAGGGGGCATTTTTCCAACGCGTCTGCTGTGCGCGGATGACCGTACCGTGCCAGCAGCTCTTGCGTGGCGTACAGGCCAATACGCAGGTCGCCCACGTGCCTGGCAACCACTGCCGCCTCGGTAGGGCGGCGTATGCGCACGGCCACGTCGGCTTCCTGCAGGGCCAGGTCTTCCAGGCGGTTTGACACGCTGAGTTCCAGTGTCAGCTGAGGCTCTGCGTCGCGTATCTCTCGCAGCATGGAAGGCAGCACCTCGACGCCCAGCAATTCGCTACTGGTGACCCTTACCGTTCCGCTCAAGTCGTTGGCTTGCGCGGAGGCGGCCCGTGAAAATGCTTCTGCGGCCAGTGCCATGGATTCGGCATGTTTGATCAACTGCCTGGCGGTATCGGTGGGCAGCAAGCCTGCTGGCGAGCGCACAAACAGGCTCATTCCTACGCTGCGCTCTAGCACATCGATCCGTCGGCGCGCTGTGGCCTGTGCGATACCCAGCGCGCGAGCGGCAGCAGACAGGCTACCGGTACGAAGAACGGCGAGAAAAACCCGTTGAGTTTCCCATTGCAGGTGCGGCAGGTTCATACATTTCCTATCAGTTGCTAGGCAGGTTTGATCTATTTTAATTAGATTGAGCATCGTACATGCTTTAGCGCAACCCGCCTCCCTATCACGTGCGCAGTGGCGCTTAAGCGAGAACAACTGATGAAACTAGCCGGTGGATGCCGCTGCGGCGCTGTGGCCTATAGCTCAACGATTGACCTGAGTGTGGGTGTTTACGCCTGCCACTGCCTGCATTGCCAGGCCTGGAGTAGCAGCAGTTTTGCCTTGCATGCATTGGTGCCCGGCGATGCGTTGATCTTGCATGGTCCGACGGTTCGATACGGCTATGAAGAAGGCGGGCTTTGCGCCCAGCACTACCTATGCGAGGTCTGTCATACCCGTCTCTACAACACCACGTCAGCGGCGCCGGGGATGTGGGTAATCAGGGCCGGTACGCTTGAGACGCGCGCCACCCTAATGCCCATTGCGCATATTTGGGTCAAGCACAAACAGCCATGGCTTAGCCTGCCGGCAGGTGTTCCGACCTGGCCAGAATCGCCCACGCCCGAGGCGTTCGCGGCAGCATTAAATGGTGTCGAATGACTGACGAGGAGAGCGCTATGAGTGTTGGCGCTGCCCCTGGATTGATCCAGTTGCCGACGCAAGACTCGCCCATCTCTAAACCTGCAAAAATCCAGCACAGACAATGATTTACGAAAAATCAGGCTGGGGCAGTGAAATCTCGGCAACTGGGTCACCTCGGCCTCGGCGCCGACAGATCAAAAGCTTCGATGGGTTGGCGCATCTGAGACTCAGCCCACTGCGAAACGATTTTTTACGTCTGGATTCGTCAGATTGACGACCGTCACCACTAAATACGAAGTCAGGACAGTCACTAGTCAATTCCGGCTTTGACCCTTCCCCTGGCCGGAGAGTCGGCCCATGTACACCATGTACTCTTTTCCCAAATGACACCCCGGTCGACAGTTCAACCCATGTCTGGTTGATGACCATCGGTCTCGTTGCCTACTTCATCCCTCGTCGATGATTCTACGCCCGGCGGCTGACCAGCCGCCGGGGCTCTTGAATGTACGTTAAAGCCGCGTCGTTTCTGGCGGCGACAGTTTTAATTCTCTAGAACATGCGTACGAATCGGGTTTTTGGGCGGTTGCGACAGTTTTGCGTTTCCTCTACAAGACGCTGCAGGCCGCAAAAAACGGGACCCTCCCTCGACAGTTTTAATTCTCTAAATTCATTTGTGAGGTATTCCAATTGGTATTCCAATCAAAATATAAAACCAATATCAATGATAATAATCAATCACATAAAAGACCAATTCAGATTACCCCGGCTGCCACTCGGTAAACGGCAACGGCCGGATGAGTTTTTAAGTAAAACTGCCGCTGACTGATTACCTCCAACGCGTGTTCGTTGAATTCTGCAAGTTGCTGCTCTGTGAAGCAGTGATCGTCCAAACTACTTAGATATGCCGAAGACACTTCATTGGTGTACAGCATGGGCGACTGCGCATTCATGTTTTCATCCTTATTTAGTATGTGCCTGATGAGTACCGCGCTCTCAACCGCGAATGGCATCAAGTCAAAGAAAATGACGATGCAGGCCAAACTTTGGAGAGGCACTTGCTTGAGGTAAAGCCAGACGTTTCCGCAAATCACGTAGTACTTAAGAGTTTGATTAGGGATCACTCTGAAAAAATAAATAAACTCGGATCGTCCCCTATGCAGTGACGCTACGCTCAAGCAAAGACATTACTCAAAATCGCACCCTCCCTTGGTGATTTTCATAATCGGCAGCCCCACCGCCGTTGCTAGTATCGGGACACCGCCAAGAACAATAAGGAAAACGCCATGCCGTACTTCCCCGGTGTCGAGAAGGTTCGCTTCGAAGGCCCCAGCAGCGAATCGCCCCTCGCCTTTCGCCATTACGACGCCAACAAAATCATCCTCGGCAAACCCATGCGTGAACACCTGCGCATGGCCGCCTGTTATTGGCACACCTTCGTGTGGCCAGGCGCGGACATGTTTGGCGTCGGCACCTTCAAACGGCCATGGCAACGCAGCGGCGACCCGATGGAACTGGCCATCGGCAAGGCGCAAGCAGCGTTTGAGTTTTTCTCCAAGCTGGGCATCGACTACTACAGCTTTCACGACACGGACGTCGCCCCCGAAGGCAGTTCGCTCAAGGAGTACCGCCACCACTTTGCACAGATGGTCGATCACCTGGAGCGTCATCAGGAACAGACAGGGATCAAGCTGCTGTGGGGCACCGCCAATTGCTTCAGCAACCCACGCTTTGCCGCCGGCGCCGCCAGTAACCCGGACCCGGAGGTGTTTGCCTACGCCGCCGCCCAGGTGTTCAGCGCGATGAACGCAACCTTGCGGCTCAAGGGTTCCAACTATGTGCTGTGGGGCGGCCGTGAAGGTTACGAAACCCTGCTCAACACCGACCTGAAACGCGAGCGCGAACAGCTCGGGCGCTTTATGCGCATGGTCGTGGAACACAAGCACAAGATCGGCTTCAAGGGCGACCTGCTGATCGAGCCCAAGCCCCAGGAGCCGACCAAGCACCAATACGATTACGACAGCGCCACCGTGTTCGGCTTCCTGCATGAATACGGGCTGGAGCATGAGATCAAGGTGAATATCGAGGCCAACCACGCGACCCTGGCCGGGCACAGTTTTCACCATGAAATTGCCACCGCCGTGTCCCTGGGCATCTTCGGCAGCATCGACGCCAACCGCGGCGACCCGCAGAACGGCTGGGACACCGACCAGTTCCCCAACAGCGTCGAGGAAATGACCCTCGCCACCTATGAAATCCTCAAGGCCGGCGGGTTCAAGAATGGCGGCTATAACTTCGACTCCAAGGTGCGCCGCCAAAGCCTGGACGATGTGGACCTGTTCCATGGGCATGTAGCCGCCATGGATGTATTGGCCCTGGCCCTGGAGCGCGCGGCGACTATGGTCGAGAACGATCGGTTGCAGCAGTTCAAGGACCAGCGCTATGCCGGTTGGCAGCAACCGTTGGGCCAGGCCGTGCTGGCGGGAGAATTCAGCCTGGAGTCGCTGGCTGAACATGCGTTTGCCCATGAACTGAACCCTCAGGCCGTGAGTGGCCGTCAGGAGATGCTTGAAGGTGTCGTGAATCGCTTTATCTACCGGTGACATTTGCGCGACAAATCTCTGCACAGAGCGTCGAGGGACGCTCTACAGTTTTACCCGCATCACGCTGTGTCTTTCCAACAACAATAAAAGGACGCACCACCATGAAGTCATTCAAACGTACCCTGCTCGCCACTGCCCTGGCCCTGCTCGCCCTGCCGGTCATGGCCGACCCGGCCCACCCGAAAATAGGCTTCTCGATCGATGACCTGCGTCTGGAACGCTGGTCCCGTGACCGTGACTACTTCGTCGCGGCGGCAGAAAAACTCGATGCCAAGGTCTTCGTCCAGTCCGCCGATGCCAACGAGCAGAAGCAGATTTCCCAGATCGAAAACCTGATCTCCCGGGGTGTCGACGTGATCGTCATCGTGCCCTTCAACGCTACCGTCCTCACCAACGCCGTCGCCGAAGCCAAGAAGGCCGGGATCAAAGTGGTGTCGTATGACCGCCTGATCCTTAACGCTGACATCGACGCCTACATCTCCTTCGATAACGAAAAGGTCGGCGAAATGCAGGCCAACGGCGTGTTGCAAGCGGCGCCCAAGGGCAACTACTTCCTGCTCGGCGGCGCGCCCACCGACAACAACGCCAAAGTGCTGCGTGAAGGCCAGATGAAGGTGCTGCAACCGGCCATCGACAAGGGCGACATCAAGATTGTCGGGCAGCAGTGGGTGAAAGAATGGAACCCCACTGAAGCCCTGAGCATCGTCGAAAACGCCCTGACCCGGAACAACAACAAGATCGACGCCATCGTGGCTTCCAACGATGCCACCGCCGGCGGTGCGATCCAGGCCCTGGCCGCGCAGAAACTGGCAGGCAAGGTACCGATCTCCGGGCAAGACGCCGACCTGGCCGCGATCAAGCGTGTGATCGACGGCACCCAAACCATGACCGTGTACAAGCCGCTCAAGCTGATCGCCACCGAAGCCGCCAAGCTCTCCGTGCAGCTGGCGCGTAACGAGAAGCCGACCTACAGCTCGCAGTACGACAACGGCAGCAAGAAGGTCGACACCATCCTGCTCACGCCTACCCCGCTGACCAAAGCCAATATCGATCTGTTGGAGAAAGACGGGTTCTATACCAAAGAGCAGATTGCCGGGCAGTGACCGCCATGTCCGACTATCTGCTGCAAATGAACGGCATCGTCAAAACCTTTGGCGGTGTCAACGCCCTCAACGGCATCGACATCAAGGTACGGCCGGGGGAATGCGTCGGCCTGTGCGGCGAGAACGGCGCCGGTAAATCAACCCTGATGAAGGTGCTGTCGGCGGTTTATCCGTACGGCACCTGGGACGGTGACATTCTCTGGGACGGGCAGCCGCTCGAGGCTCATTCGATCAGCGAGACCGAGGCGGCGGGGATCGTGATCATTCACCAGGAACTGACCCTGGTGCCTGACTTGTCGGTGGCCGAAAACATCTTCATGGGCCACGAACTGACCTTGCCGGGGGGGCGCATGAATTACCCGGCGATGATCCACCGCGCCGAAGCCTTGATGCGCGAGCTCAAGGTACCGGACATGAACGTCGCGCTGCCGGTGTCGCAGTACGGCGGCGGCTACCAGCAATTGGTGGAAATCGCCAAGGCCCTGAATAAACAGGCGCGCCTGTTGATTCTCGATGAGCCTTCCTCGGCCCTGACGCGCTCTGAAATCGAAGTACTGCTGGACATCATCCGCGGCCTCAAGGCCAAGGGCGTGGCCTGCGTGTACATCTCCCACAAGCTCGATGAAGTGGCGGCGGTGTGCGACACCATTGCGGTGATCCGCGATGGCAAGCACATCGCGACCACGGCCATGGCCGACATGGACATCGCGCAGATCATCACCCAGATGGTCGGCCGCGAGATGAGCCACCTCTATCCCACCGAGCCGCATGACGTGGGCGAGGTGATTTTCGAGGCCCGCAACGTCACCTGCTATGACGTCGACAACCCCAAACGCAAGCGTGTGGACGACATTTCCTTTGTGCTCAAACGCGGGGAAATCCTCGGCATTGCCGGGTTGGTGGGGGCCGGGCGTACGGAACTGGTGTCGGCGCTGTTCGGCGCCTACCCAGGGCGCTACAGCGCCGAAGTCTGGCTGGACGGCCAGGTCATCGACACGCGCACGCCGCTCAAATCCATCCGCGCCGGGCTGTGCATGGTGCCCGAGGACCGCAAGCGCCAAGGCATCATTCCCGACCTGGGCGTGGGCCAGAACATCACCCTGGCGGTGCTCGATACCTATGCGCACATGACGCGTATCGATGCCGAAGCCGAACTGGGCAGCATCGACCAGCAGATCGCACGCATGCACCTGAAGACCTCCAGCCCGTTTTTGCCGATCACCAGTTTGTCCGGGGGCAATCAGCAAAAGGCTGTGCTGGCGAAAATGCTGATGGCCAAGCCCAAAGTGTTGATCCTCGACGAACCCACGCGCGGCGTGGACGTGGGCGCCAAATATGAGATCTACACGTTGATGAACGCCCTGGCGGCCGAAGGGGTGTCAATCATCATGGTGTCCTCGGAGCTGGCCGAAGTACTTGGGGTCTCCGACCGCGTGCTGGTGATCGGCGAAGGCCAACTGCGCGGTGATTTCGTCAACAACGGCCTCACCCAGGAGCAGGTGCTCGCGGCTGCGCTCAGCCATAACAATAATGATCGGAAGACCGCGTAGATGAATCAGCTCAAACAGCTGTTTACCCGTTACAAAATGCTCGCCCTGGTGATTGCCGTGGCGGTGATCTGGCTGTTTTTCAGCTGGCAGACCGAGGGCGGGTTTCTCACACCACGCAACCTGTCCAACCTGCTGCGGCAGATGTCGATCACCGGGATCCTGGCGTGCGGCATGGTGCTGGTGATCATCAGCGGCGAGATCGATTTGTCGGTGGGGTCATTACTGGGGTTGCTGGGCGGGTTGGCGGCGATCCTGGATGTGGTTTATCACATTCCGCTGCTGGCCAACCTGAGCTTGGTAGCGTTGTGCGGGTTGGTGATCGGGTTGGCAAATGGGTACATGACAGCCTATCTGCGCATCCCGTCGTTTATCGTCGGTTTGGGCGGGATGCTGGCATTTCGCGGGATCCTGCTGGGGATCACGGGCGGTACCACCATTGCACCGGTTTCACCGTCGCTGGTGTATGTGGGCCAGGGGTATTTACCACACTCTGTCGGTATTGGCCTCGGGGTTTTGCTGTTTGCCCTGACACTGTTCCTGGCATGGAAACAGCGTCGCAATCGCGCGCTGCATGGTCTTGCGGCACATTCCCTCGTGCGTGATCTGGTGCGCGTGGTACTTATCGGCGCCGTGCTGGCCGGGTTCGTCACCACGCTCAACAGCTACGACGGCATTCCCGTCCCCGTCTTGCTTCTGCTGGTGCTGTTGGGTGTATTCAGCTACGTCACCCGCCAGACCGTGTTCGGCCGCCGCATCTACGCGGTGGGCAGCAACATGGAAGCCACACGCCTGTCGGGCATCAACGTACAAGCGGTGAAGCTATGGATCTTCGGCATCATGGGCGTGATGTGCGCCCTCGCCGGCCTGGTCAATACTGCCCGGCTCGCGGCCGGTTCGCCGTCGGCGGGGAATATGGGCGAGCTGGATGCCATCGCTGCGTGCTTTATCGGCGGCACGTCAATGCGTGGCGGCTCGGGCACGGTGTACGGCGCGTTGCTGGGCGCGCTGGTGATTACCAGCCTGGACAATGGGATGTCGATGCTGGATGTGGACAGTTACTGGCAGATGATCGTGAAGGGCAGCATTCTGGTGCTGGCGGTGTGGGTGGATGTGAGTACGCGCACGGGCCGGCGGTAAAGATCCGGAAGAACACCGACGCTCAAATGTGGGGGCTGGCTTGCCTGCGGTAGCGGTCTATCAGTACCCGATGTGCTGACTGATACTGCGCTATTGCGGTCACGCCCTCTCCCACATTTGATAGGTGGCGTGAGTGGCTTTGGGTCATGATTCGTAAAGCGCCAGTAAGACGTGTCGCGTTTAATTGCAGGCATCAATGGCGAGCCTGTGATCCCCCCCTCGAGTGTCTGAAGCCATCAACAGCGCCTGCAAGAAAAACAGCCGTAAAAAAGCCACTCCGAAGAGTGGCTTTTTAGTCAGTTACTGGCTCAACACAACATCGCGCATCGCCGGGATGTAACCGTAGTCATAAGCCTCCTGCACAAACGAGCGATCGCCCTTCAATACAATCCTCACAGTGGGTGCTTCGGTGCCGCCGATGCGGTAGTCATCGCCGCTGGTGGGCACGCTGTCGATAAAGGAGGTCACCAGGCCATTGGGCATCACGCAGTGGGAATACGTCTGGAACGGCTGCGAAGGCGGATTGCCCAGCACCAGCCCCGAGGCGTTCATCGGCGTGTAGGGGCCGAACAGATGATCGCCGACAAAACCGTAGACGCCATCCGGACCCGTCACGCCATCCGCGTAGGTGAATTTGTGGCTGATGGTGAACAAGTAGTACTTGTTGTCCTGGAACACGTAATGGGGGCGTTCGGTCTGGTCATTCACCCCGACGGCGGTGACCAGCGGCGGCAGGATTTCCCATTCATCACCGTTTAGGTCCTTGGCGACCGCGATGCCGATACAGCCGACCTGGTAACGGGCACCGCCCACATCTTCGTGGCCCGGCGGTACCAGGCCCAGTTCATTCGGGCCCACTTCGTGAGTCCCGCGCTCGCCGGCAACGTTGCCCTCAAACACCATGTATAACTTGCCGTCATTTGGATCGATAAACGGGCTTGGATCGCGAAAGTTCCAGGTCGCATTCTGCGCTTCGGTTTGATAATAGGTGCCGTCTGCATCAAACAACGACTTGACCTGGGTGAAGCCTTGCAGCTCGACACCGGTGTCGGAAGTGACCACCTGGCCCCTGACTTTGGCAATGGTGGCACCCGGCGTTACACAGGTGTAATACAAGTCAATGTCACCGTTATTGTTGAGCAGGATAGGTGTACCCGCCCATTCACGCGTGGTCGGCGAAACCCCTTCGGCCATGACCCGGCCGCCGAAGATCCAGTCCTTGCCGGTGCGCGAGTACCAATAGCAGATACGCGCATGGCCATGGCGGTCTTCCCAATCGCGCTTGATGTCGTAACGGCCATCGGCATTGATGAATTGTGGATCATGGGGGCGACGGTCGGCGGTCAGGGTGAAGATCACCGACCAGCCATTGACCGATACAACCGTGCCATCCAGCTCACGCAATGGCATGGTGTCCCAAATGAATACAGTGTCACTCATGACAGGAAAGTCAGGACTCACTAGCGGCTGTGTGGTCGTCGGGTCATTTTCATTAACTTTTAGCGCATCGGCCCGTGTCCAGCGAGTAGGTGCGTGATTCGCATGTTTCATGATGATGTCCTTTTACTGATGCTTACGTGACAAGCGAAGATTGAATAACACATAACAGCCAGCAACGTTGCTGTGACTGAAAAGAATGAGCCGTAGTTGGCCCTGAAGTGCGGAACCAGGTTTAACATGACCACCCGCCTATCGCAGCGTGAAGAATTATTTAGATTAAAAAGGCCATCACTGTATTTATATCCTTGATATAAATACAGTGGCACTTGCAATCGATGCCAACCAACTAGAAAGCTAGCTAATCAACTACCGAATACCAGCGCACCGGACTGGGCTCCGGCATTCTTCTGCGTAAAGTCTTTGGCTTGGGCTGCGGTTTTCAAGGTGTAGGCGTAGTTGGAAGTGGCCGTCCATTGCGCCTTTGGTGACTTCTGGTTGGTGATCGGTGGAACACTGTTGGTATCAGTGAACGTCCCAGTCCCCTTGTCATCCAACATGCCGTTGTTTTGACTGCCCTCACCAAAGTAGTTACTTTCAGAAAGGATGTTGGCGTTCTGCGCCAGGGTAAAACCGAGGTGGAAGTTATTGATGTAGTTGTTATAAACATGAAAGTATCCGTAACGCATCAAGCCCGGCGCACGCACTTCCATATTCTCGAAGCGGTTATGGCACACCGTCAGGCGTGGGTACCCGTTGAACGCCGCATTATTGTCATCCGCCGGATGACCGAAGATCAGCCCGTACTTGTGACTGCCAAAGAAGCAGTTGCTGAGGGTGGCATAATCGGCCTTCTCACCGATATACAGCAGCTTATCTTCACTGCCGTCAGTGGTGGACCAGCTGTGCCCAACAAAAGAGCAATGGTCAATCCAGTACTTGCTGCCGTCGTTCAGGTAAACCTGAATATCGTCATTGGCCTTGATAGTCGCCGAGTGCTTGAAAATAATATTCTGCAGAATAATGTTCTGCGACTGCGCCGTTGCCCGCAGGTGAATATTTTCCAAGGTTCGATTCTGGAATGAGCCGATCAGGGTCTTGTTAGCGCCCATCGTCACTTTGGTGAGACGCGAGGCCGAGAGATTACTGTTGATCACCAATACCCGCGGGGTGGTGTCGCCAATATTGGCCTTGAGTTGATCGAGCGTAGTGATGCTGACCACGGGACCCGACCAGCCACCTGTCACTTTTGCCGCTTGGGCGAAACCGGTCAAACCGGTGAGTTTGCTTTCTGGATACGACATGAGTTCCCTCTCTAAAATAAAAACAGCTCGCTATGACGAGCGGGTGCATCAAGTTAATCCGTTAACTTGCACACAGTGTTTGGCAGGACTGAGATTGCCGTGTGAGGTTCGATCAGCGCTTAAACACTGTGTTTATATACAGTATTCGGCATTCACCAAAACGTCAACCCTTGTGCGGGCAAAAAAAAATGGGAGGGGCAAGCCCCTCCCACATTGGGTCCTACAGCATCTGTTCAACCTTACTTCGACACCGGCATCGCAAACTCCGCGCCCTGCTCGATGCTCTCCGACCAGCGCTGCATGATCGACTTCTGCTTGGTGTAAAACCGCACACCCTCCGTGCCATACGCATGCATGTCGCCGAACAAACTCTTCTTCCAGCCGCCGAACCCGTGCCATGCCATCGGCACCGGGATCGGTACGTTGATGCCGACCATGCCCACTTCAATCCGCCGTGCAAACTCGCGGGCGATATTGCCGTCGCGGGTGAAGCAACTCACGCCATTGCCGAATTCGTGGTCGTTGACCAGTTTGATCGCTTCGGCGAAGTCACTTACGCGCACGCACGCCAGCACCGGGCCGAAGATTTCTTCACGGTAGATGCTCATCTCTTGGGTCACGTGATCGAACAAGGTCGCGCCGAGCCAGAAGCCGTTTTCCAGGCCCGCTTCGGTGGGCACGTAGTCGCGCCCGTCGAGCAGCAGTTGCGCACCGGCCTGTACGCCTTGTTCGATGTAGCCGCTGATACGCTCCAGCGCCGCGCGGGACACGATCGGGCCCATTTCGGCCTTGAGGTCGCGGCCGTCGGTGATGCGCAGTTGCTTGGCACGCTCGGTCAAGGCGGCGATGACTTTGTCACCCACATCACCCACCAGCACGGCGACGGAGATGGCCATGCAGCGTTCGCCGGCACTGCCGTAGGCGGCGCCCATCAGGGCGTCGACGGTTTTTTCAATATCCGCGTCGGGCATTACTACCATGTGGTTTTTGGCGCCGCCCAGGCCTTGCACACGCTTTCCGTTACGCGCGCCGGTTTCGTAGATGTACTGGGCAATCGGCGTGGAGCCAACAAAGCTCACGGCCTTGACGTCCGGGTGTTCGATCAGCGCGTCCACCGATTCCTTGTCGCCCTGCACGACGTTGAACACGCCCTTGGGCAAGCCGGCTTCACGCAGCAGTTCGGCCATGAACAACGATGCGCTTGGGTCGGTCGGGCTTGGCTTGAGGATGAAGGTATTGCCCGCCGCAATGGCGATCGGGTACATCCACATCGGCACCATCACCGGGAAGTTGAACGGTGTAACACCGGCTACAACGCCCAGCGGCTGGCGCAGTGTCCAGTTGTCCATGCCACGGGAAACCTGGTCGGAGTGTTCGCCCTTGAGCAAGTTCGGAATGCCGCAGGCAAATTCGAGGATATCGAGACCACGGTCGACTTCACCCTGGGCGTCGGTAAAGACCTTGCCGTGCTCGGCGACAATGATCCGCGCCAGGTCATCCTTGCGTGCACGCAGCAGGTGCAGGTATTCGAACAGCACGCGGGCGCGGCGGATTGGCGGGGTGTCGGCCCAGTCGGCGAAGGCAGCCTGGGCGGCGGCGACGGCTTCGGACACGGTCTGGTGACTGGCCAGGGCGACGCGGCCGGTCTTTTCGCCGGTGGCCGGGTTGTAGACGTCCTGATAGCGATCATCGCGGGACACGCGCTGATCGTTGATGTAGTGCTCGATTGTTTTAGTCATGGCAGTAGATCCCAGGTGGGTAGCGTTGGGACACACGATAGGCTTTCGGTTTGTTCCAAACCAGAGCAGAATCCAGAACTTATTGTCCATACAAGCGAACAATACCCGCATGGAAAAGTCTGAGATCGAAGGGCTGTGGACCCACATTCACTGGCTGTCGGTGCTGGAAGAACAAGGCACCTACACCGCCGCAGCCGCGCGCCTGGGGGTGAGTAAGTCCGCCGTCAGCCAGCGCATTTCGGACCTGGAAAAAGCTACCGGTACGCGGTTGGTCACGCGAACGACGCGCAGCGTACGGCTCACCGATGCCGGGCTGTCGCTGACCCGGGAGGTCCGCAGTGCCTATGAGCAGATCGCGCGCAGCTTCTCGTCGGTGCGCGACTCTGCCGGCGAGATTCGTGGTTTGGTGCGCTTGACCGCGCCGGTGGCCTTCGCCAGGCAGCAGTTGGTGCCACACCTGGCGGAATTCCTGCAGCAGTTTGCGCAAGTACGTATCCAGTTGGATGTGTCGGATGCGTTGAGCTCGCTGGCAGCCGAGGGCTACGACCTCGCCGTGCGCCACGGCTTCCAGGTGCCGGAAACCCACGTGGCGTGGAAGCTGTGCGACACCGGCTCGGTGTTGGTCGCCACCCGCGATTACCTGCAACGCCACGGCGAACCCCGTGAGCCTGGCGACCTGTCAGCCCACAACTGCCTGTTCTACCCGCGCGGCACCGACCAGCCGGCGTGGACCTTTGAGCGCGGCAGCAAAAACGTCGAGTGCCTTACCGTGCCCATCGCCGGCAGCTTTGCCACCAACAACAGCGAAGCCCTGCGCGATGCGGCCCTCAACCACCTGGGCATCGCCCTGCTCCCGGACTTCAGCGCCCATGCCGCATTGGCCAGCGGCAAGCTGGTACAGGTGCTCAAGGGCTGGACGCTCAAGGGCGCGTTTGCCGATGAGATCTACCTGATCCGGCCGTATTCACCGCATGTGCCCAAGTCGGTGACGGCATTGGTGGGCTTCCTTAAGGAAAAACTGTCAGGTGGGTTCAGGTTTGATTGACGGCCATCGCTTGCGCGTAGGCACCGTCATGTTGGAAGGCTGAGCATGACTTTTTTGCACAACGCACCGGTATTTTTGGGCGTTCTTCTCTGATTTATGCGTGCCTATACTCGGTCCAGCCTCTCGGTTCAGCCGAGGGCCAGTCCCACAACAATAATTAAGGACAGCCACCATGACCCAGCCCTTCCTGGCCGCTCGGGATTTTCTGCTCGCTCACCGCACCGACTACGCCACCGCCGTACGGGATTTCCGTTGGCCGCAACTGGGCGAATTCAACTGGGCCCTGGACTATTTCGACGCCATGGCGAAGGGCAATGCGGCCAATGCGCTGTGGATCGTCGAGGAAGACGGCAGCGAGCAGCGCTACAGCTTCGAGCAACTGGCCGCACGCTCCAACCAAGTGGCCAACCACCTGCGCGCCCACGGGGTTGGGCGCGGTGATCGCGTACTGCTGATGCTCGGCAATGATGTGGCGCTTTGGGAAACCATGCTCGCCGCCTTCAAGCTCGGTGCAGTGGTCATCCCCGCCACCGCCCTGCTGAATGCCGACGACCTGCGTGACCGTATTGAGCGCGGGCAGGTTCGTCACTTGGTGGTCGGCGAGGCGCATGTGAGCAAATTCGCCGGGCTGGCTGAAGGCTGCAGCCGCATCTGCGTGGGTTCGGCGCCCGCCGGCTGGTTCCCACACAGCGCCGCCTGTGAATATCCCGAGCAGTTTGAAGCCGAAGGCCGCACCCTGGCCATCGACCCGATGCTGCTCTATTTCACCTCGGGCACCACATCAAAACCGAAGATGGTGTTGCACAGCCACCAGAGCTATCCCGTTGGGCACCTGTCGACCATGTACTGGATCGGCCTGCAACCGGGCGACCTGCACCTGAATATTTCCTCACCGGGGTGGGCCAAGCATGCTTGGAGCTGCCTGTTTGCGCCGTGGAACGCCGGCGCCTGCATCTTTATCCATAACGTCGCGCGGTTCAGCGCGCCGGCCTTGCTCAGTGCATTGGAACGCTACGGCGTGACCAGCCTGTGCGCGCCGCCCACCGTGTGGCGTATGTTGATTCAGGAAGATCTGGCCAGCTACAAATCGCGCCTGAACCTGCGCGAACTGGTCGGCGCCGGTGAGCCGCTGAACCCGGAAATCATCGAGCAGATCCAGCAGGCCTGGGGGTTGCCGCTGCGTGATGGCTTCGGCCAATCGGAAACCACCGCACTGGTGGGCAACACGCCCGGGCAGTTGCTCAAGCCAGGCTCCATGGGCCGCCCGCTGCCGGGCTATCAAGTGGCCCTGCTCGACCCGGATGGCAACCCCGCCAATGAAGGCGAAGTCGCCCTGCCCCTGGACGTGCGCCCGCTCGGCCTGATGCTGTGCTACGAAGACAGCCCGGAAAAAACTGCAGAAGTCATGCGTGACGGTTATTACCGCACCGGTGACACCGCGCAGGTCGACGCCGACGGCTACATCACCTTTGTCGGTCGCGCCGACGATGTGTTCAAGGCCTCCGACTACCGCATCAGCCCATTCGAGCTGGAAAGCTCGCTGATCGAGCACCCGGCAGTGATGGAAGTGGCCGTGGTGCCCAGCCCCGATCCATTGCGCCTGGCCGTGCCCAAGGCCTTCCTGATCCTGGCCCATGACGCCCCCGGCAGCGCCGAGCTGGCCCGGCATATTCTCGCCTTCGCCCGCGAACATCTGGCGCCCTACAAGCGGGTGCGGCGTATCGAATTCGTGACCGAACTGCCCAAGACCATTTCCGGGAAAATCCGTCGGGTGGAACTGCGCCAGATGGAAGTACTGCGTCGCCAGAGTGATACGCGGGGCGAACAGGAACACTTCGAAGAAGATTTTGGCTGAAAAAAAGCCCGGCGACACACATGTGTGTTGCCGGGCAAAGCGAAGCGACCAGCTTCAGAAACGCGGTTTCACAGTCTTCCAATCCGGTTGGTAACGCTGCATCTGCTTTACGTCGTCGCGCTGGCGAATGCCGCAACTGAGGTACTGCTCATGCAGCTTGCCCAGTTGGTCATGGTCAAGTTCCAGGCCCAGCCCCGGGGCACGGGTGATCGTCACGCAGCCATCGACAATCGGCACCTTGCCGCCCTTGATGACTTCCTCGTCCGGCTCCTGCCAGGGGTAATGGGTGTCGCAAGCGTAATCAAGGTTGGGCACCGACGCGGCCACATGGGCCATCGCCATCAGGCTGATGCCCAGGTGTGAGTTGGAATGCATCGACACGCCCAGGCCGAAGGTCTGGCACATCTTCGCCAACACCTGGGTGTCGCGCAGGCCGCCCCAGTAATGATGGTCAGCGAGGACGATCTGCACGCTGTCCAGGGCAACGCTGCGGCGGAACTCGTCAAAATCGGTGACCACCATATTGGTCGCCAGGGGCAAGCCGGTGCGTTTGTGCAGCTCGGCCATGCCTTCCAGGCCCGGGGTCGGGTCTTCGTAATACTGCAGGTCATCGCCCAGCAGTTCAGCCATGCGAATCGAGGTTTCCAGCGACCAATTGCCATTCGGGTCGATGCGCAGCGGCACGCTGGGGAAGGCTTTTTTCAGCGCTTTGATGCACCGCACCTCATGTTCCGGTTCCAGCGCGCCGGCCTTGAGCTTGATGCTTTTGAAGCCGTAGGCTTCGATCATCCGCCGGGCCTGGGCAACGATCTGCTGTTCGTTGAGCGCTTCGCCCCAGCTGTCAGGCTTGTAGGGCGAGTCGATGTGTTCGGCGTACTTGAAAAACAAGTACGCACTGAACGGAATCCGGTCGCGGATAGCCCCACCGAGCAAATCCACCATTGGTACATTCAAGGCGTGGGCCTGCAGATCGAGCAAGGCCACTTCGAACGCCGAATAGGCATTGCTCACGGCCTTGCTGGCGTGAGAGCCCGGCGCCAGTTCTGCGCCGCTGAGGCTCACGGGCCTGTGCGCGGCCACCGTGGCCTGGACGATCGCACGCAGCCCGTTCAGGTTGAAGGGATCGAGGCCGATCAGTTGCGGCTGCACCTGTTGCTGGATCGCCAGCGCCGGGGCATCGCCGTAGCTTTCGCCAAGGCCGATGTAGCCGGTGTCGCTCTCGACCTCGATGATCGAGCGCAGTGCGAAGGCTTCGTGGATACCGCTGGCGTTAAGCAGCGGGGGGTCGCGAAAGGCGATGGGCGTGACGGTAACGCGGACGATTTTCAAGAGGCTGCTCCCTGTGGGCCTGGACGCGAGGCGTGCTGATGTGCAGTCGGTGTGGGGGGCACGGTGCCCCGTGGTGCGGTGCGCGCAAAAAACACCACCACCGCCGCCGCCAGGGAGGTAGCGGCCAGGCCATACAACCCGCCTTCGATGGAGCCGGTGGTCTGTTCCAGCAAACCAAAGGTGGTGGGGCGACAAAGCCTCCCAGGTTGCCGACCGAATTGATCAAGGCAATCACCGCCGCGGCGATCCGGGCATCCAGATAACCCTGGGGAATTGGCCAGAACAAGGCAGAGGCGGCCTTGAAGCCAATCGCGGCAAAACAGATGGCGACAAAGGCAAACACCGGCCCGCCGGTGGTAGACATGAACATACCGAAGGCGGCGATCACCAGCATCAGCGCAACCCATGCCTGCTGATGTTTCCATTTGCTGGCGAGGGCGGCGAAACCGTACATGGCGACGATGGAAATCAACCAGGGAATCGAATTGAACAAGCCCACCTGGAAGTCGCCCAGGTTGCCCATTTTCTTGATCATGCTGGGCAGCCAGAAGGTGGCGCCATAGATGGTCAGGGCGATGGAAAAGTAAATAAAGCAAAACAGCGCGATCTGTCTGTCGGCGAGGAGCTTGAACATTGAGGGCCGGACAGTCCGGACGGCTTCACGCGCTAGCTGTTCCGCCTCGATAGCACTCACCAACGCGTGTTTTTCCTCTGCGCTGAGCCACCTCGCCTGATCGGGACGGGACTGCAACCAGAACCATACAAAGCCACAGAGCACGATCGAGGCAAACCCTTCAATCAGAAACATCCACTGCCAGCCATGCAGGCTAAACCCATTGATGTGCAGCAAGGCCCCCGACACCGGGCCTGAGATCACCGAGGCAATCGCAGAGCCGCTGAGGAAAATCGCCATCGCCTTGCCACGCTCGGAGGCTGGCAGCCACTGGGTGAAGTAGTAGATGACACCGGGGAAAAACCCCGCCTCGGCGGCGCCGAGGACAAAGCGCAAGATATAAAAACTGGTTTCACCTTTGACGAAGGCCATGGCCATCGCGGCCGCGCCCCAGGTGAACATGATGCGCGTCAGCCAGGCCCTTGCGCCGTAGCGCTGCAGGAGCAGGTTGGACGGTACTTCAAAGATCGCGTAGCCAATGAAGAACAAACCGGCACCGAGGCCGTAGGCGGCCGCGCCAATGCCCAGGTCGATCTCCAAATGGCTGCGCACAAAGCCGATGTTGACCCGGTCGATGTAGTTGACGATGAACATCACCACAAATAATGGCAGTACATGACGCTTGACCTTGGTGGCCGCACGGGCGAGCACGGTCGGATCTGGCGGATTCTGAACAGTGTCCAAGGGCAACTCCCAATCATTGTTTTTTTAGGGACGCGTTGATCATGGACGCCGGGCATTGATCCCGTCTAATCTAACTTGGCATCCGATTGATACCTGGATTAGATCAATGTTCGAGCTCACTCAACTGCGTTGCTTCACCACTGTGGCCACTGAGCTGAATTTTAGGCGGGCGGCCGAACGGCTGAACATGACCCAGCCGCCGCTCAGCCGACAGATCCAATTGCTGGAACATCACTTGGGGGTCGAACTGTTTGCCCGCACCACCCGCAGCGTTGCCCTCACCGCTGCCGGCCGCGCATTTTTTATCGAGGCGCAGAACTTGCTGGAGCGCGCCCAGCAAGCGGCGGTGACGGCGCGTCGTTTCGCAGAGGGCGATATCGGCACGGTCAATATCAGCTTCGTCGGCAGCGCGGTGTACGAGTTTTTGCCACGCGTGATCGCCGAGGCGCGGCTCCGGCAGCCCCAGGTGAAGATCGACCTGTCAGAGATGAACACCTACCAGCAATATGAAGCGCTGCGCGCCCGCCGGATCGACCTGGGGATCGTCCGCGCGCCGCTGCTGGAGCCGGGCTACGCCACCGAGTGCCTGGTGCGCGAGCCCTTCGTGCTGGCAGTTCCCAGCAGCCATCGGCTGGCCAATGCCGAGACGGTCAGCGTGCACGACTTGGACGCCCAGCCCTTCCTGATGTACGCCCACTCGGCCTACCCGCCGTTCAACGAACTGCTCACCGGCCTGCTGCGCTCAGCGCGCGTGGCGCCGGAGTTTGTGCAGTGGCTGGGGTCATCCCTGACCATCCTGGCGCTGGTCAATGCGGGCATGGGCCTGGCATTGGTGCCACGTTGCGCCAGCAGTGTGGTGTTCAAGAACGTGGTGTTCCGCGATATCGACTTGGGTGAAGGGGCGCAGAGTGAGCTGCATTTGATCTGGCGCGAGAACAACGACAACCCGGCATTTGCAATGTTGCTGGACGGGATTCGCAGTGCGGTACGTCAAGAATGGGATCAGGCACGCTAGCTCAATCCTCTTGAATACTTGCCTGATCCTCCGACTTCTCGGATTTCGGATAGATAGCCCTTGCACCGTGGTCTAGAGTTCGACAATAAGCGGCCGCCGCAACCTCATACTAAAAATGGCCGCATACACCGATGATCAGCAGGTGAGCCATGGAATTACGAATCAACCAGAAAACCTATCAGGTCGAAGCCGACGCTGACACGCCCCTGCTGTGGGTGATCCGCGACGACCTGGGCCTGACCGGCACCAAATACGGCTGCGGCCTGGCCCAGTGCGGGGCCTGTTCGGTGCTGGTGGACGGTAATGTGGTGCGCTCGTGTGTCACGCCAGTGGCCGGAGTGGTCGGGCGTGAAATCACCACCATCGAAGCGATTGAAGACGATGAGGTGGGCAAGCGCGTGGTCGCGACTTGGGTCGAGCATCAGGTGGCGCAATGCGGGTATTGCCAGTCCGGGCAGGTAATGGCCGCGACTGCGCTGCTCAAACACAGTCCCGCCCCTAGTAAAGCGCAGATTGATGCGGCAATGATCAACCTGTGCCGTTGCGGCACCTATAACGCCATCCATGTGGCGGTCGACGCACTGGCCAAGCAGGAGAGCGTCTGATGGGCATCCTCAATGAACTGCTCGAGGCACCGGTAAACCTGTCGCGCCGCCGCTTCTTGGCGAGCACGGCGGTGGGCGCGCTGGTGATCGGTTTCGGCCTGCCGCTTGGCTCGTCGAGGGTGCAGGCGGCCACGGCCAACGCCGCAGAACGGGGCACTCAGGTGCCAGCGTTTCTTGAAATTCGCCCGGACGGCACGGTGCGCCTGCTCAGTCCGTTCATGGAAGGCGGACAAGGCACCCACACCGCCATGGCGCAGATTGTCGGCGAAGAGCTGGATGCCGACCCCGCCACGTTCATCGTCGAAGCCGCGCCACCCGGCGAAGCGTATGTGGTGATGGACAACGGCCTGCGCATCACCGGCGGCAGCATGTCGGTGCGCATGAGCTACCCGACCATGCGCCGCCTGGGCGCCCTCGCCCGCGCGATGCTGCTGCAAGCCGGTGCCGCGCAGTTGGGTGTACCGGTTGCGGAACTGACCACCCAGCCTGGCCGGGTGGTACATACGGCTTCCGGCCGTTCGTTGGGCTACGGCGAATTGGCCAGTCGCGCTCTGGACATGCCAGTGCCCGACCCGGCCAGCGTCACGCTGCGCGACCCAAGCCAGTTCCGCTGGATCGGCAAGCCGGTCAAACGCCTGGATGCCTACGACAAATCCACCGGCAAGGCGCAATACAGCATCGACCTGAAAGTCGACAACATGCTTCACGCGGCGGTCCAGCATGCGCCACGCCTGGGCATGACCGTGGGCAGTGTGCGTAACCAGTCGCAAGTGGAAGCCATGAAAGGCGTGCATTCGGTGCACGTGCTGCCCGGCGCAGTGGCGGTGGTGGCTGAACGTTGGTGGCACGCCAAGCGTGCGGTTGAAGCGGTCCAGGTCGACTGGCAAGAAGCGGCTGCCGACTCGACACTGCGCGTCATGCCGGCAGACTTCTCCAGCGACAAGCACCGCGACTTCCTCGCTGCCCAGCAAGGCCCGGCCCGTGACGACGAAAACGAAGGTGACGTGGCCGCCGCCTTGTCAGGCGCCAAGACCAAAATCGAAGCGACGTATCACAACCAATACCTCAACCACGCCCAACTGGAGCCGCCGTCGGCACTCGCACGCTTCAACCCCGATGGCACCCTGGAGATCTGGCTGCCTAACCAGGCGCCTGACATGTTCCGCGCCGACATCGCCAAGCGCACCGGCCTCGACCTCGACAAAATCACCCTGCACTCGCCACTGCTGGGCGGCTTTTTTGGGCGGCACTTTCTGTATGACTCCGCCAATCCCTTCCCCCAGGCCATTGCGCTGGCCAAGGCCGTGGGGCGTCCGATCAAGCTGATCTGGAGCCGTGAAGAAGAATTCCTGCGCGACGTGCTGCGCCCGCTGGCCGTGGTCCAGTTCCGCGCTGCGCTGGATGAAAAAGGCTTCCCGGTGGCCATCGAAGCGGTCAGCGCGACCGAAGGCCCGGCCGAAGCGCTGGCCGGCAAGCAGGGCGATAAAATCGACCCCACGGCCCTCGAAGGGTTGTCGGGCAAGTCCTACACCATTCCCAACAAACGCATCGCGCAGATCTACGTCAAAGGCGCGCCCATGCTCGGCTACTGGCGTTCGGTGGGCAACTCGCTCAACGACTTCTTCTATGAGTCGTTTCTCGACGAACTGGCGGACAAAGGCGGACATGATCCCTATGAGCTGCGCCTGCATCTGCTGCGCGACAACCCACGGCTGACCACGTTGCTGCAAGCGGCGGGTGAATTGTCCGGTGGCTGGAAGCGTGGCCCCTTCACCGCCGAGGACGGTACCCGACGCGCTCGCGGCGTGGCCATGGCCTCACCGTTCGGCTCCCACACGGCAGCGATCGCCGAAGTGTCCATCGAGAATGGAAAGGTCAAGGTGCACGATATCTGGCAGGCCATCGACCCGGGCAGCATCGTCAACCCGGCGATTGTCGAGGCGCAGGTCAATGGTGCCGTGGCGTTGGGCTTGTCCCAGACCTTGCTGGAAGAAGCGGTGTACGTGGATGGAAAACCACGGGCGCGCAACTACGACCTGTACCCGATCCTGGCGCCCGCACAGATGGCGCGGGTGCATGTACGGGTGGTCGAGAGTGGCGAAAAAATGGGCGGTATCGGCGAACCGCCGTTGCCCGCCGTGGCACCGGCCGTGGCCAATGCGGTGGCGCAGTTGACGGGCCAGCGCGTGCGCAGCCTGCCCTTGAGCCGACACACTTTCAGCTGACCCTCAGGAAACGCCCATGAACAACCGTCGATTCGCAAGAACCGCAGGCTGGCTGGCGCTGCCCTGCCTGGCTGCCGCAGGCCTGCTGGCCTGGTATGTCACCCGTGAACCTGCTACTGCGTTCGAACAGGAACAGGCGGGTGCCAGCTTCGAACCCGCCTTGGTCAGCCGTGGCGAGTATGTCGCCCGCCTCAGCGATTGCGTGGCCTGCCACAGTTTGGCAGGCAAGGCACCGTTCGCCGGGGGGCTGGAAATGGCCACGCCGTTGGGGGCGATTCACGCCACCAACATCACGCCGGACAAAAACACCGGGATCGGCACTTACAGCCTGGCTGACTTCGACCGCGCAGTGCGCCATGGCGTGGCGCCGGGTGGGCGACGGCTGTACCCGGCCATGCCCTACCCGTCCTACGTAAAACTCAGCGATGACGATATAAAAGCGCTGTACGCGTTCTTCATGCAGGGCATACAGCCGGCCAACCAACCGAATATCCCCAGCGATATTCCCTGGCCGCTGAATATGCGCTGGCCGATCGCGCTGTGGAATGGCGTGTTCGCCCCCACTGCCACCTATGCAGCCAAGCCAGACCAGGACGCACTGTGGAACCGCGGCGCCTATATCGTTCAAGGCCCCGGCCACTGCGGCAGCTGCCACACGCCACGCGGCCTGGCCTTTAACGAAAAAGCGCTGGATGAATCCGGCAAGCCGTTCCTCGCCGGCGCCCTGCTCGACGGCTGGTACGCACCGAGCCTGCGCCAGGACCCCAATACTGGGCTAGGGCGCTGGAGCGAGCCGCAGATCGTGCAGTTCCTCAAGACCGGGCGTAACGCGCATGCGGTGGTCTACGGCTCTATGACCGAAGCCTTTAACAATTCCACGCAGTTCATGCAGGACGACGATTTGGCCGCTATCGCTCGCTATCTCAAGTCGCTGCCTGGCGACCCGCAGCGCGACGGCACGCCCTGGCAGTATCAGGCGGTGACCACGAACCAGGACGTCCCCGGCGCCCGTACTTACGCGACCCGTTGCGCCTCGTGCCATGGCCTGGACGGCAAGGGCCAGCCCGAGTGGATGCCCCCGCTGGCCGGCGCCACTTCGGCACTGGCCAAGGAAAGCGCCTCCGCGATCAACATCACCCTCAACGGCTCGCAACGCGTAGTCGCGGCCGGTGTACCGGACGCCTACCGCATGCCTGCGTTTCGTGAGCAATTGTCCGACCAGGAAATCGCTGAAGTTCTGAGCTACGTGCGCGGAACCTGGGGTAATCAGGGTGGCACGGTGGACGCGAAGGCGGTGGGCAAGCTGCGCGGGCATACCGACCCGGCGAGCAGCAGCCCGATCATCCTGCATATGCGCTGAATTCAGGACTTCAGGTTTTTCACGCTGGCAAACGTGGCCTCGCCCCGCGCCTGCTCCAACACGTTCATGGGCGCAGGCGAAGGCAACGCGTGCAGCACCGGCTTGAGCGCGACGGATCGCTCGCTGTCCGTGACTGAACGCTCATCGCTGGGCGGTACGCCGAAGTATTCGCGGTAGCACTTGGAGAAGTGCGGCGTGGACACAAAGCCACAAAGCACGGCCAATTCCACGATTGAAATGGGTGTCTGCTTGAGCAACTGCCGCGCACGGATCAGCCGCAGCCTGAGGTAATAGCGCGAAGGCGAACAGTGCAGGTACTTCTGGAACATGCGCTCAAGTTGGCGACGCGACAACGCGACATACGCGGCCAGCTCGTCCAAGTTGATCGGTTCCTCCAGATTCGCCTCCATCAATGCCACGAGTTCCTGCAACTTGGGTTGCTGGGTGCCCAGCATATGCTTGAGGGGCACGCGCTGATGGTCCTGCTCGTTGCGGATCCGCTCGTACACAAACATGTCGGAAATGGCCGCCGACAGCTCATGCCCGTGATCCCGACCGATCAAGTGCAGCATCATGTCCAAGGGCGCGGTACCGCCCGAGCTGGTGAGACGGTCCCGGTCGAGGCTGAACAGGCTGGAACTGACAGTCACCCGTGGGAAGGCCTCCTGCATGGCGGCCAACCACTCCCAATGCACGCTGCATTCATAGCCATCCAACAAGCCGGCCCGAGCCAACAAAAAGCTACCGGTACAAATACCGCCCAATCGCTTGGCGTAACGCGCCTGGCTGCGCAACCACTTGACCAGTTCGCCAGTCACGGTGCCCTGGATGCCGATGCCGCCACAGACAATCACAATGTCGGCGGGCGGCACGCTGACTATCGAACCGTCAGGCGTGATGGGCACGCCGTCACTGGCCCACACAGGGTTGCCGTCCGGGCTCGCGGTATGCCACTTGTAAAGCTCCTGGCCGGACAACTGATTGGCCATGCGCAAGGGCTCGACTGCAGCCGCCAGTGACATCAAGGTGAACTGGTCCAGCAGAACGAAAACGATGCTGCTGACAGGACGGGCACTCATGGCTGCGAAGCTGCGGCCACTGTTTTTTGCGCGCGTTCAGGCTGCCGCGCGGTGAGCAAGCCAATCAGGGAAATTATCAAGGCCAGGCCGATTGTCGAGGACACTTCAGAACGGTGCTCGGGGGTCACCAACATCACCGTCAATGCGGTACAGATGAACGCAATGACCAACCAGGTCAGCCACGGAAACAGCCACATCTGGAAGGTCAGCGTGACGTTGCGCTGTCGTAGGATCTTGCGCATGCGCAACTGGGAAATGGCGATCACCAGGTACACCAGCAAGGCGATGGCGCCCGAACTGGCCAGCAGGAAGTGGAACAGCCCGGCCGGCGCGAAGTAGCTGAACAGGGTCACTCCCGCGCCCAGGATCGTGCTGGCGATCACCGCCGCCCTTGGCACGCTCGCCGCCGAGGTCTTCCTCATCAGCTGGGGTGCGTCGCCCCGCTTGCCCAGGGAAAACAGCATGCGCGAGGCGATGTAGATGGAGGAATTCATACAACTGGCCACGGCGATCAACACCACCCCATCAACCAGCAGTTTGGCGTGGGGAATGTTCATCAGCTCCAGTGCCCGTTGATACGACCCTACAGACGCCAACAGCGGGTCATTCCATGGCACCACGGAAATCACCACGAAAATCGACAACAGATAGAACACGCCGATGCGCCACATCACCGAGCGCGTGGCCCGGGCGATGTTCTGCGCCGGGTTACTGGATTCGGCCGCCGCGATGGTAACCGCTTCGGTACCGATGAAACTGAACATGATCGTGATGAAAGCCCCGACCACTGCCGACAGCCCGTTGGGCGCGAAACCGCCATGTTCCTCCATCAACCGGCTCAACCCACTGGCCTCCCGCTCGGGAATCCAGCCCATCAAAACCGCGAAGCCCAGACCGATGAAGCCGATGATCGCAATTACCTTGGCCATGGCGAACCAGAACTCGAACTCACCGTACTTGGACACGCTGAACAGATTGGTGACCACCAACAAAAAGATCGACAGCAAGGCAAACAGCCAAGCGTCGATCTGTGGGAACCACTGGTTGAGAATATGCCCGGCGGCCAGGGCTTCGATGGGGATCACCAGCACCCAGAACCACCAGTACAACCAACCGATGGTGAACCCGGCCCAGCGGCCGATGGCCTGGTCGGCATAGGTCGAGAATGACCCCGTATCGGGGTTGGCCACCGCCATCTCCCCCAACATGCGCATAACCAGCACTACCAGCGTGCCGGAGAACAGATAGGCCAGCAGCACCGCCGGCCCAGCCGCGGCGATCGCGTGTCCGGAACCGACGAACAACCCCGCGCCGATAATGCCCGCAATGGAAAGCATGGTGACATGACGCGGCTTGAA
Source organism: Pseudomonas sp. RA_5y_Pfl1_P24 (assembly GCF_963970945.1). Taxonomy (NCBI): domain Bacteria; kingdom Pseudomonadati; phylum Pseudomonadota; class Gammaproteobacteria; order Pseudomonadales; family Pseudomonadaceae; genus Pseudomonas; species Pseudomonas sp. RA_5y_Pfl1_P24. Next base: position 187,697 of record NZ_CAXAOJ010000009.1, read on the forward strand.
GCCCTGCGCCAACTGGCCGTTCGAATCGTTGGAATTCAGGCTATTCATTGTTTTTGTTGTTCTCGGTGATCGACGTCAGGGCGTACTGACTGAAGGGTCAGGCGATCATCATTTCTTAATGATGGGTCACCTTACGCGGCCTGACTTCACTGAAAACAGCCTGAAAGCGGCAGGGATTGGTCTGATATCGACATCGGTGTACGGCCTGCGTTTATGCCGCTCTGTTATGGGCAGACTCTCGCGGAGCCCCGGCTTGTAAGCCTTGTGGGTACTGGCAGGCAAACCGTCGGGATCAGATCGATGTTGCCAGGCGTCCTTCTGAAGGCGAACTCAGGTATTGGATCGGTGCCCTGCTGGTTGTCGACAACGTTCATGACCACTTGATGCTCCCTGCTCCACAAACTTACCTTGATGAGGAGACGTTTACCCCCCTCCACAACAAGTCATCTCTTCGACCTTTCATCGCATCACTCCGTCCTCGGTTCATTTCTGACTCTTGCGCTTCTGGTATTATGGTATACCATCATACGCAAACCAATCGTATCCCGTTGGAGCAGCCATGAGTTTCGAAATCCGCAAGATCGTCAGCTACGTAGAAGAAACCTTTATCGAAGGAGGCAAGGCCTCCGACACCCCCGTGAAAATGGTGGGTCTGGCCGTGGTGTTGAAAAATCCCTGGCTGGGGCGTGGTTTCGTCGAAGATCTGAAGCCGGAGATCCGTGCCAATTGCTCCGACCTCGGCGCGCTGATGGTCGAGCGCCTGGTGGGCATCATCGGTGGTGCTGAGAACATCGAGGCCTACGGCAAAGCGGCTGTTGTCGGTGCCGACGGCGAGATAGAACATGCCAGCGCGATCATCCATACCCTGCGCTTCGGCAACCATTACCGTGAAGCCGTAAAAGCCAAGAGCTACCTGAGCTTCACCAACAAGCGTGGCGGCCCGGGCACCTCGATCCAAATCCCGATGATGCACAAGGACGACGAAGGCCTTCGCTCGCACTACATCACTCTGGAAATGCAGATCGAAGACGCGCCGCGGGCCGATGAAATTGTCGTGGTGCTGGGTTGCGCCGATGGCGGCCGCCTGCACCCGCGCATCGGCAACCGGTATATCGACCTGGAAGAACTGGCCGCCGAAAAGGCCCAGTAAGCCAGGCAAGCACCCCAATAAGAAAAGGCATGCAGGAGCGCTCCATGATTCGGCTCACCGCTGAACGCACCCCGGCTGGCACCAGTTATCTGGCGACCGGCCAAGGCCAGCCTGTGGTATTGATCCACGGCGTGGGCCTGAACAAAGAAATGTGGGGCGGGCAAGTCGTTGGCCTAGCCACAAACTACCGCGTGATCACCTACGACATGCTCGGCCATGGCGCCAGCCCGCGCCCGGCCGCCGGCACGCCGCTGCTGGGTTATGCCGACCAACTGCTGGAGCTGCTCGACCACCTGCAACTGCCCCAGGCCACTGTGATCGGGTTTTCCATGGGCGGTTTGGTGGCGCGAGCGTTTGCCCTGCACTACCCCGACCGCCTCAAAAGCCTGGTGGTGCTCAACAGTGTGTTCAACCGCAGCCCCGAGCAGCGTGCCGGCGTGATCGAACGCACCGCCCAGGCCGCCGAACACGGGCCGGATGCGAATGCCGAATCGGCGCTGTCGCGTTGGTTCAGCCGCGAATATCAGGCGGCCAACCCAGCGCAGATCGCCGCGTTGCGTCAGACCCTTGCGGGCAACGACCCCCAAGGCTACCTGACCACGTATGAGCTGTTTGCAACCCAGGACATGTACCGCGCCGATGACCTCAAGGGTCTGCGTGCCCCCACCCTGGTCGCCACCGGAGAACTGGACCCCGGCTCAACGCCGGAAATGGCCCGGCAACTCGCCGATCGTATTCCAGGTGCCACGGTTGCGGTGCTGGCTGAGCAACGGCATATGATGCCGGTGGAATCGCCGCGCCTGGTCAATCAGTTGCTGCTGGGGTTTCTTGACACCGTATACGCCCACAATAATCCAATAAAGGGGATCGTTGCATGATGCTTGAACGCTTCCAGATGTGCATCGGCGGTGAATGGGTCGATGCCCTTTCCGGCAAGACCTTCGACAGCCTTAACCCGGCCCTGGCCGAGCCCTGGGCGCAACTGCCCGACGCCGACGAAGCGGACGTGGAGCGCGCCGTACAGGCTGCCCAAACGGCCTTTGACAGCCCGGCCTGGCGTGGCCTTACTGCCACCGCGCGGGGTAAAATGCTGCGCCGCCTCGGAGACCTGATCGCCGAGAACAAAGAGCAACTGGCCCAGCTGGAAAGCCGCGACAACGGCAAGCTGATCCGCGAAACCCGTGGCCAGGTCACCTACCTGCCGGAGTTCTTCCACTACACCGCAGGCCTGGCCGACAAGCTCGAAGGCGGCACGCTGCCCCTCGACAAGCCCGACCTCTTCGCCTACACCGTGCACGAAGCCATGGGCGTGGTCGCCGCGATCATTCCATGGAACAGCCCGCTGTACCTGACCGCGATCAAACTCGCGCCGGCCCTGGCAGCAGGCAATACCATCGTAATCAAACCCTCCGAGCATGCCTCGGCGACCATCCTCGAGCTGGCGCGCCTGGCCCTGGAAGCGGGCATCCCACCTGGCGTGGTCAACGTGGTCACAGGGTATGGCCCCAGTACCGGAGCCGCCCTCACCCGCCACCCGCTGGTGCGCAAGATCGCCTTTACCGGCGGCGCGGCCACGGCACGGCATGTGGTGCGCAGCAGCGCGGAGAACTTCGCCAAGTTGTCCCTGGAATTGGGCGGCAAGTCACCGAATATCATCTTTGCCGACGCGGATCTGGACAGCGCCATCAATGGTGCGATTGCCGGTATTTACGCTGCATCGGGCCAGAGTTGCGTCTCCGGTTCGCGCCTGCTGGTGCAGGATGAAATCTACGACGAGTTCGTCGAGCGCCTGGTGGCGCGCGCCCAACGCATACGCATCGGCAATCCTCAGGACGACGCCAGTGAAATGGGCCCCATGGCCACCGCACAGCAACTGGCCGTGGTCGAAGGCCTGGTGGCGGATGCCATCGCTGAAGGTGCACGCCTGCGTACCGGCGGCAAGCGCCCGCCGAACCTTGGCGAAGGCTGGTTCTACGAACCGACGTTGTTCGAGTGCGACCGCAACTCGATGAAGATCATGCAGGAAGAAGTGTTCGGTCCGGTGGCGTCGGTCATCCGTTTCAAGGACGAGGCCGAAGCGCTGACCATCGCCAACGACTCGCAGTTCGGCCTTGCCGCCGGCATCTGGACCCGTGACCTGGGCCGCGCCCATCGCCTGGCCCGCGACGTGCGTTCGGGCATCATCTGGGTCAACACCTACCGTGCCGTCTCGGCCATGGCGCCCATCGGCGGCTTCAAGAACAGCGGCTACGGACGTGAAAGCGGCATCGATTCGGTACTCGCCTACACCGAGCTGAAGACGGTGTGGATCAACCTCTCCCAGGCGCCCATGCCTGATCCTTTTGTGATGCGTTAAGAGTCCACCACCATGATCGAACCCAGCATTTACAAAGACGTCATGAGTTCCTTCCCTTCCGGCGTCACGGTGGTTACCACCCTTGACCCGGACGGCGGCATCGTCGGCATTACCGCCAGTGCGTTCAGCGCGCTGTCGATCGACCCGGCGCTGGTGCTGTTCTGCCCCAACTACGCCTCCGACACCTACCCGATCCTGCGCGACAGCAAGCGTTTTGCGATTCACTTACTGTCAGCCGACCAGACCACCGAAGCCTATGCCTTTGCCAGCAAGGGCAAGGAAAAAGCCAAAGGTATCGAGTGGCACTTGAGCGAACTGGGCAACCCGCTGCTGGCGAAGGCCACCGCGATCATCGAGTGCGAACTGTGGCGCGAATACGACGGCGGCGATCACGCAATCATCGTTGGCGCGGTGAAGAACCTGATCCTGCCCGAGCAGCCGGTCACACCGATGATCTATCACAAAGGCAAGCTGGGCCCGCTGCCCACCCTGGCCTGAGGGGCGCTGAAGCATGAGTAACGACAAATACGAGCAGGGCCTGAAGATTCGTACTCAGGTACTGGGTGACGCCTATGTGCAGCGTTCGATCGAGAATGCCGATGACTTCACCCGGCCGCTGCAGGAGATGGTCACCGAGTACTGCTGGGGCCACGTGTGGGGCCGGGAGGGTTTGTCGCTTAAAGAACGCAGCATGATAAACTTGGCAATGATTTCAGCCCTCAATCGGCCCCACGAACTCAAGCTGCATGTACGCGGCGCCTTGCGTAACGGGCTGAGTCGTGAACAAATACGCGAAATTTTGCTTCAAGTCGGTATTTATTGCGGGGTTCCCGCCGCCGTGGACAGCTTCCGGCTGGCCCGTGAAGCCTTCGCTGAAGCCGATGCCGAGACCTCCAGTTAACCGTTACATTCAGAGCAGACCCCATGAAACGCGCGCCCCTCGACGACAGCTTCAAGGTCAATCACAACCCGGTCACCCTGCGCGAAATCGTGCTGGAAAAGCTGCGCAGCGCCATCATGAATTTCCAACTGCTGCCCGGTGACCGCCTGGTAGAACGCGACCTGTGCGACCGCCTCGGCGTCAGCCGCACCTCGGTGCGCGAAGCCTTGCGCCACCTGGAGTCGGAAGGTCTGGTGGAGTTCGCCGATGCCAAGGGTCCGCAGGTGGCAATCATTACCCTCGCCGATGCCGTCGATATTTATGAACTGCGCTGCGTGCTTGAAGGCTTGATCGTGCAGTTATTCACCCTGCGCGCCAAGGCCAAGGACATCAAGGCCCTGGAAAAAGCCCTCGAGGAAAACCGCAAGGCCCTCAAGGAAGGCGAATTGCAGCAGGTGATCGATTCGGTGCAGGGTTTCTACGACGTGCTGCTCGAAGGCTCCGGCAACCATGTGGCCGCCACCCAGCTGCGCCAGTTGCAGGCGCGTATCAGCTACTTGCGCGCGACCTCGGTGTCCCAGGAAAACCGCCGTGGCGCCAGCAACCAGGAAATGGAACGCATGGTCCAGGCGATCAAGAGCGGTGACCCCCTCGCCGCCCACCAGGCCTGTGTCGATCACGTGCGCGCCGCCGCCGCCGTCGCCCTGGATTACCTCAAGCGTAAACAGGAAGAGACCGGCAAACTCCCCGAGATCACCCTGCCCATCGCGCTCAAAGAACCGCGCATAGGTCACTGACCATGCCCGGCCCCAGCTTTTGCCCGACATGCGGCGGCAGTGACCTCGGTCACCAGCTGCCACCGGGCGATACCCAAGAGCGCCTGATGTGCCGGGGCTGCGGCTATATCCATTACATCAACCCCAAGATCATCGCCGGCTGCATCATCGAGCGAGACGGTAAATACCTGCTGTGCCAACGCGCGATTCCGCCGCGCCCCGGCACCTGGACTCTGCCCGCCGGCTTCATGGAAGGTGGCGAAACCACCGAACAGGCCGCATTGCGCGAAGTCTGGGAAGAAAGCGGCGTACGTGCCGAGATCCTCTCGCCCTACTCGATCTTCAGCGTGCCCAGGATCAGCGAGGTGTACATCATCTTCCGCGCCATCGCGCTGGAGATCACCGGCCAGTTCGGGCCCGAGACCCTCGACTACAAGTTTTTCGCCCCCGAGGACATTCCCTGGGACAGCATCTACTATCCGGCGATCCGGCAGATCCTTGAGCGGTATATCGAGGAGCGGCAGGCTGGGGTGTATGGCATCTACATTGGGAATGACGACAGCGGCAAGATTCACTTCATCCGCTGACTTGCAGGCCGAACCGCTCCCACATTTAAATCGGCTTACACCCGAAAAATCTAAGGTGCCAGGCCTTCCACAATAATAATCTGCGCCTGCCCCACGCCCTCTCGGTGCGCCTTCGCCGCCTGATACTCCGCCGACTCATAACACGCCACCGCCTGCTCGTAGCTGTCGAATTCGATCACCACATTCCGCTGCCGTGCTGGCCCGCCTTCCATCGCTGCGCTGCGCCCTCCCCTGGCCAGGAATCGTCCGCCATACAAGGCAAACGCCGCCGGCGCGCGCTGAGTGTATTGCGTGTACTGCTCTGCATCAGACACATCCACATGGGCAATCCAGTAGGCCTTCATCGTAACATCCTCTTGTTGAATTTTGTGGTATACCATAATACATACAACCAACAAATCGAGCACTCTCCATGTCCTTCAACAGCATCGCAGACATCATCGAAGACTACCGCCAAGGCAAGATGGTGCTCCTGGTGGATGACGAAGACCGAGAAAACGAAGGCGACCTGTTGCTGCCCGCCGCGTGCTGCACCGCCGAGACTATCAGCTTCATGGCCCGCGAAGCCCGTGGCCTGATCTGCCTGACCCTCACCGATGAACATTGCCAGCGCCTGGGCCTGGAACAGATGGTGCCGAGCAATGGAAGCGTGTTCAGCACGGCATTTACCGTGTCCATCGAGGCCGCCACCGGCGTGACGACCGGCATCTCAGCCGCCGATCGGGCGCGCACCGTCGCGGCCGCCGTCGATATTAATGCCGGGCCTGCCGATATCGTGCAGCCGGGGCATATCTTTCCGTTGCGCGCTAAAGACGGCGGTGTATTGACCCGCGCCGGCCATACCGAGGCCGGTTGCGACCTGGCGCGCCTGGCCGGGCACACGCCCGCCTCAGTGATCGTAGAAGTCATGAATGACGACGGCACCATGGCGCGGCGTCCCGAACTGGAAATTTTCGCGCGCAAACACGGGATCAAGATCGGCACCATCGCCGACCTGATCCACTACCGCCTCAGCACCGAACGCACCGTGGTGCGCATTGGCGAACGCGACCTGCCCACGGTGCACGGTACGTTCCGCCTGATCACCTTTGAAGACCGCATCGACGGCGGTGTGCATATGGCGATGGTGATGGGCCAGTTGCGCCGCGATGCACCTGCGCTGGTGCGCGTGCATGTGATCGACCCGCTGCGCGACCTGGTCGGCGCCGACTACAGCGGCCCGTCCAACTGGACGCTGTGGGCGGCTTTGCAACGTGTCGCCGCTGAAGGCAGCGGCGTGGTGGTAGTGCTGGCTAATCATGAGTCGTCCCAGGCGCTGCTGGAACGCGTGCCGCAACTGACCCAGGCGCCGCGCCAGTTCAACCGTTCGCAGTCGCGCATCTATTCTGAAGTGGGCACCGGGGCGCAGATCTTGCAGGACCTCGGCGTCGGCAAGCTGCGTCACCTCGGCCCGCCCCTCAAATACGCCGGGCTGACCGGCTACGACCTGGAGGTGATCGAGAGCATTCCCTTCACCGAATGACGGATAACCGGTAAGGCAAAATGCTTGCACAAAGTTTGGAATACCATAATATGATATTCCATAGACCGAACGCTTCTGCCAAGTGCGCCCGCCAGGGAGAGCACCAATAAAAGCCCTTGGCACGGTCGCCTTTTGGGGTCTCGATTAGAGGCTCCCGATGGACCTACTGCTCCCGATAGGCGGGCATTACCAAGCCCGCTCAATAACAAAACAAATGAGGGCGTGAAAATGGTGTTGAATAAACGTGCAACCGCGGTGCTGTTCGCGGGTTTATTGGCTACGGCCACTCACGCGGCCATGGCGGCCGAAAGCGTCAATTTCGTGAGCTGGGGCGGTAGCACCCAGGACGCGCAGAAGCAGGCGTGGGCCGACCCGTTCAGCAAGGCCAGCGGCATTACCGTGGTCCAGGATGGCCCCACCGACTACGGCAAACTCAAGGCCATGGTCGAAAGCGGCAACGTGCAGTGGGACGTGGTGGATGTCGAAGCCGACTTCGCCTTGCGCGCCGCCGCCGAAGGCCTGCTCGAACCCCTCGACTTCTCGGTGATCCAGCGCGACAAGATCGACCCGCGGTTTGTCTCCGACCATGGTGTGGGCTCGTTCTTCTTCTCCTTCGTGCTCGGCTACAACGAAGGCAAGCTCGGCGCTGGCAAGCCTCAGGATTGGTCCGCGCTGTTTGACACCAAGACCTACCCTGGCAAACGCGCCCTCTACAAATGGCCAAGCCCTGGCGTGCTTGAACTGGCGCTGCTGGCCGACGGCGTAGCCGCCGACAAGCTCTACCCGCTGGACCTGGACCGCGCCTTCAAGAAACTCGACACCATCAAGAAAGACATCGTCTGGTGGGGCGGCGGCGCGCAGTCGCAACAGCTGCTGGCCTCCGGCGAAGTCAGCATGGGCCAGTTCTGGAACGGCCGCATCCATGCCCTGCAGGAAGACGGCGCACCGGTTGGCGTGAGCTGGAAGCAAAACCTGGTGATGGCCGACATCCTCGTCGTGCCTAAAGGTTCGAAAAACAAAGCCGCCGCGATGAAGTTCCTGGCCAACGCCAGCAGCGCCAAGGGCCAGGCTGATTTCTCCAACCTGACCGCCTACGCACCGGTGAACATCGACAGCGTGCAGCGTCTGGATTCGGTGCTAGCGCCGAACCTGCCGACCGCCTACGTCAAGGACCAGATCACCCTCGATTTCGCCTACTGGGCCAAGAACGGCCCGGCCATTGCGACACGGTGGAATGAATGGCTAGTCAAATGAAAATGACGGCAACCACACCGACCGGGAGCGCCCTCGGCGCTGCCGGCGCGTTTTCGGCCAAGGCCGGGGCGCCGTCCCTGGCGCAGCGCTGGCGGGGGTCGAGCAACCTGATCCCGGCCCTGCTGTTCCTCGGCCTGTTCTTCCTGGCGCCGCTGATCGGCCTGTTGCTGCGCGGCGTGCTGGAGCCGGTGCCGGGCCTGGGCAACTATGAACAGCTGTTCGCCAACTCGGCCTATGCCCGGGTGCTGCTCAACACGTTCTCGGTGGCGGGCCTGGTGACCTTGTTCAGCCTGCTGCTGGGCTTTCCGCTGGCCTGGGCGATCACCCTGGTGCCACGCGGTTGGGGACGCTGGATCCTCAACATCGTGCTGCTGTCGATGTGGACCAGCCTGCTCGCCCGCACGTATTCCTGGCTGGTCTTGCTGCAAGCCTCCGGGGTGATCAACAAGGCGTTGATGGCCATGGGCATCATAGATGTGCCCCTGGAGATGGTGCATAACCTGACCGGCGTGGTGATCGGCATGAGCTACATCATGATCCCGTTCATTGTGCTGCCTTTGCAGGCGACCATGCAGGCCATCGACCCGATGATCCTGCAGGCCGGCTCCATCTGCGGCGCCAGCCCGTGGACCAACTTCTTCCGGGTGTTCCTGCCGCTGTGTCGGCCGGGTTTGTTCTCCGGCGGTTTGATGGTGTTCGTGATGTCCCTCGGTTACTACGTCACCCCGGCGCTGCTCGGCGGTGCGCAGAACATGATGTTGCCCGAGTTCATCATCCAGCAGGTGCAATCGTTCCTCAATTGGGGCCTGGCCAGTGCCGGCGCCGCGTTGCTGATCTTCATCACGCTGGTGCTGTTCTACTTCTACCTGAAACTCCAGCCGGAATCCCCGGTTGGCGCCAGCGACGCGAGGTAAGCCGTCATGCTCCTGACCCCCAACGCCATGAGCCGCAGGATGCGCTTGGGCCTCTACACCACCACCGGATTGATCGGCCTGTTCCTGCTGTTGCCGATCGTGTTTATCGTGCTGTTATCGTTCGGTTCGTCGCAATGGCTGGTGTTTCCGCCGCCAGGCTGGACGTTCAAATGGTACGACCAGTTCTTCTCCAACGCGGATTGGATGAACGCTGCAATGGCCAGCCTCAAGGTGGCGGTGCTGACAACGATCTTCGCGGTGGCGCTGGGTTTGCCGACCGCCTTTGCCCTGGTGCGTGGACGCTTCCCCGGCCGCGAGCTGCTCTACGGCCTGTTCACGCTGCCGATGATCGTGCCGCTGGTGATCATTGCCGTGGCGGTGTACGCGCTGTTCCTCAAGCTGGGCTACACCGGCACGATGTTCGCCTTTGTGGTTAGCCATGTGATCGTCGCGCTGCCCTTCACCATCATCTCGATCATCAACTCGCTGAAGCTTTTCGACCAGTCGATTGAAGACGCGGCGGTGATCTGCGGCGCGTCACGCTTGCAGGCGGTGTTCAAGGTGACCTTCCCGGCGATCCGCCCGGGTATGGTCGCCGGTGCGCTGTTTGCCTTTTTGGTCTCGTGGGACGAAGTGGTGCTCAGCGTGATGATGGCGAGCCCAACCCTGCAAACCCTTCCCGTGAAAATGTGGACCACCCTGCGCCAGGACCTGACGCCTGTGATCGCCGTCGCTTCGACGCTGCTGATCGGCCTGTCGGTACTGGTCATGGTGATTGCCGCCGTCGTTCGTCGACGCACTGAAACCCGCGCTTGAGCGCCGAGGAGTAGAACATGAGTGCAGTGATCCAAGACGTCGCGCAGAGCCATGGCCAGCCCCTGGTCAGCCTGCGCAACCTGAACAAGTACTACGGCGAGTTTGCCGCCGTGGACAACATCTCGCTGGACATCCAGGACGGCGAATTCCTCACCTTCCTCGGCTCCAGCGGCTCGGGCAAAAGCACCACGCTTTCGATGCTTGCCGGCTTCGAAACGCCGAGCAGCGGCGAGATCCTTGTCAGCGGCCAATCACTGGTCAACGTACCGCCGCACAAGCGCGACATCGGCATGGTGTTCCAGCGTTACTCACTGTTCCCGCATTTGTCGGTGCGCGACAACATCGCCTTCCCCCTGGCGATACGCAAACTGCCCAGCGCCGAACGTGAGAAGCGCGTCGACGCCATGCTCAAGCTGGTGCAGCTGGAACAGTTCGCCCATCGCCGCCCTTCTCAATTGTCTGGCGGCCAACAGCAACGGGTCGCCATCGCACGCGCGCTGGTGTACGAGCCACGCATCCTGCTGATGGACGAACCCCTCGGCGCGCTCGACAAGAAACTGCGTGAAGACCTGCAGGACGAACTACGCCAACTGCACCGGCGCCTGGGCATCACCATCGTCTACGTGACCCACGATCAGGAAGAAGCGATGCGTCTGTCCCAGCGCATCGCGATTTTCAGCCACGGCAAGATCGTCGGCCTGGGCAGCGGCTTCGACCTCTACCAGAACCCGCCGAACGCTTTTGTGGCGTCGTTCCTCGGCAACTCCAACTTCCTCAAACTCAAGGCTCAGGGCAACGCGGTGGCGTCGTTCGAAGGCCAATCGTTGTCGATCCGCCTGACCAGCGGGCTGCGTACAGAACAGGACGTGCTGCTGATGGTGCGCCCGGAAAAAGCCCTGGCACTGAGCGCCGAACAAGCCGCCGAGCAACCGCTGCTGTCAGGTTGGAATGAAGTGTCGGCGATTGTCGGTGAGGTGTTGTTTCTTGGCGAAAGCCAGACCTGCGCGGTGAAGACCCTCGGCGGCACATCGATGACGGTCAAGGCGCTGTCCGCTGCGGGCATGCCGCTCAAGGCCGGCGACCCGGTGCGTGTGCGCTGGGCGACGGCCGATGCGTGTGTGTATACGGAGTGGGCCGAAAGCGATCTGAACAAGGCGGCCGGCGCCCATTGAGTCACACATGTAGGAGGGGCGGTGCGATGATTCGACTTGCCCCCGATAGCAGTGTGTCAGTTACAGGTGCATTCACTGACACTCCCTCATCGGGGCATGGGTATCTACACAACTTTTTTCAGCGGTCTGTGGCGAGGGGAGCTTGTTCCCTCACCACAGGTACAGTGCTCGCCCTTAACTGACTGGCAAACAGTTTGAGCTGCGTTTACTTCAGTGGTTGAGGCCCGCTCATTATGCTCGGCCAGGTCCAACCCCATCTCCTCCACCGACTCATGGGCACGTAAGCCAACCAAGGCATTGACCACCTTGAGGATGATCCAACTGATCACAAAGCAGTACGCCGTGGTCAGCAGCCCCCCCTTAAGCTGGGCGACCACCTGCCCGCCCATGGTCACGCCTTCCACCAGGCCACCCATGGACGGTACACAGAACACACCGGTCAACACCGCGCCGATCATCCCGCCAATGCCGTGCAAGCCGAACACGTCGAGGCTGTCGTCGTAGCCGAAGCGGCGCTTCAACACCGTCACGCTCAAATAACAAAACACCCCGCACAGCAAGCCGATGGCCAACGCACCGCCGACGCCCACGTAGGCACACGCCGGGGTGATCCCCACCAGGCCGGCCAGCGCACCACTGGCCAGGCCGAGGGCACTGGGCTTGCCGACCTTGAACCACTCGGTGAACATCCAGCCAAGAATCCCGGCGCAGGCGCCCAACTGAGTGTTGAGCATGACGATGCCCGAGGTGCCGCTGAGGCCGCCACCGGGGCCTATATTGAAGCCGAACCAGCCGACCCAGAGCATCGCCGCGCCGGCCATGGTCAGGCTGAGGTTATGCGCAGGCATCGGCGTGTTCTGGTAGCCCTTGCGCTTGCCGAGGATCAGGCACGCAGCGAGCGCAGCCACACCGGCATTGATGTGCACGGCGGTGCCTCCGGCAAAATCGAGCACGCCCCAGTTATGCATCAAGACCCCCGATCCGCCCCAGACCATATGCGCCACCGGGGCATAGACCAGGGTGAACCAGATGGCCATGAACAGCAGCGCCGCCGAGAATTTCATGCGTTCGGCAAAGGCGCCGGCGATCAGGGCCGGGGTGATGATGGCGAACGTCATCTGGAAGGTCACGAACACCCCTTCCGGAATATCCCCCACCAGGCTCTCCGGGGTCATGCCCGCCAGAAAGGCGCGGTTCAGGCCGCCAACAAAACTGTTGAAAGTCACCTGCCCTTCGACCATACCGGTGGTGTCGACCACCATGCTGTAGCCGTAGACCACCCACAGCACGCCCACCAGGCCGGCGATACCGAAGCACTGGGTGAACAACGAGAGCATGTTTTTCGCACGGACCAGGCCGCCATAGAACAACGCAAGCCCCGGCAGGCAAATGAACAGCACCAGCACGGCGGCGGTGACCATCCAGGCGGTGCTGCCGGTGTTCAAGGTGGGTGCGTCGGCGGCCTGGGCCAGGGGTGCAAAGGCACCGGCCGCCAATAAACCGAAGAGGGATTTGCCGAGAAGACGATTGACCATGTTCAAAGCTCCTGCAAAAGAAATGGGAAGTGTCGGGCAGCGAGCAGTTGTTGTTTGGAGAGCCTCTTGGCGGGCGCCTTGATTTGCCTATCTGTTGTGGCGAAGGAGCTTGCTCCCGCTGGGGTGCGAAGCAGCCCTAAAAAGCCGGCTCCAGCTGCGCTGTCGAACGGGAGCAAGCTCCCTCGCCACAGATGCTTATCCCGCCTCAGTAACCGCTACCCGAACCCGGCACCCAACGGGTACCCGCCAGCGGCACCCGGGCCATGGCCGCCGATTCCACGGTCAACGCCACCAAGTCCTCGGGGTCGAGGTTGTGCAGGTGCGATTTGCCGCACGCACGCGCCATGGTCTGCGCCTCCAGCACCATCACCCGCAGGTAGTTGGCCAAGCGCCGTCCGCCTTCCACCGGGTCGAGGCGCTTGGACAGCTCCGGGTCCTGGGTGGTGATGCCCGCCGGATCGCGGCCGTTCTGCCAGTCGTCGTAGAAGCCGGCGGCCGAGCCGATCTTTTTCAGTTCCGCGTCCAGCCGTGGGTGGTTGTCGCCCAGGGCGATCAGCGCCGCAGTGCCGATGGCCACCGCGTCCGCGCCCATCGCCATGGCCTTGGCCACATCGGCACCATTACGAATCCCGCCCGACACGATCAACTGGACCTTGCGGTGCATACCCATCTCTTGCAAAGCCTGTACCGCTTGCGGGATGGCCGACAAAATCGGAATGCCCACATGCTCGATAAACACTTCCTGCGTCGCGGCGGTGCCGCCTTGCATGCCGTCGAGCACGATTACATCGGCCCCGGCCTTGACCGCCAGCTTCACGTCGTAATACGGCCGGCTCGCGCCGATTTTCACGTAGATCGGTTTTTCCCAATCGGTGATTTCGCGCAGCTCGGCAATCTTGATCGCCAGGTCATCCGGGCCGGTCCAGTCCGGGTGGCGGCAGGCGCTGCGCTGGTCCACGCCGATGGGCAAAGTGCGCATGCCGGCCACACGCTCGGTGACTTTCATGCCGAGCAACATGCCGCCGCCGCCGGGCTTGGCGCCCTGGCCGAGGACGATCTCGATGGCATCGGCCTTGCGCAGATCATCCGGGTTCATGCCGTAGCGCGATGGCAGGTACTGATACACCAGGTGCTGGGACTGGCCGCGCTCTTCCGGGGTCATGCCGCCGTCACCGGTGGTGGTGCTGGTGCCGGCGATCGTCGCGCCACGGCCCAGGGCTTCCTTGGCGTTGGCCGACAACGCACCGAAACTCATGCCAGCGATGGTCACCGGGATCTTCAGGTGGATAGGCTTCTTGGCGAAGCGATTGCCGAGGATCACATCGGTGCCGCACTTCTCGCGATAGCCTTCCAGCGGGTAGCGCGACACGCTGGCGCCGAGCAGCAGCAAGTCATCGAAGTGCGGCAGCTTGCGCTTGGTGCCGCCGCCGCGAATATCGTAGATGCCAGTTTCGGCGGCACGCTGGATTTCCTGGATGGTCAGGCGGTCGAAGGTGGCCGACTCGCGCAGGACCGGAGGGGTTTGTTCAGTCATGGTGGAGCTCCTGATCAGTACGCGGAGGCGTTATCGACTTTGAAGTTGTAGAGTTGACGGGCCGAGCCGTAGCGCTTGAAATCTGCCGCCTGGTGGGCGAAACCGGCGCGGTCGAGCAGTTCCTGCAGCTCGTGCAGGTGTTCGCTGCGCATCTCTTTTTCGACGCAGTCCGAGCCCAGGGACTCCACCGTGCCTTTCACGTAGATGTGGGTTTCGTACAGCGAGTCCCCCAGCGCATCGCCGGCGTCGCCGCACACCACCAGACGCCCGGCCTGGCCCATGAAGCAGCTCATATGGCCGATGCTGCCGCCGACGACGATGTCGATGCCCTTCATGGAAATCCCGCAACGCGCGCCTGCGTCGCCCTCAATCACCAGCAAACCGCCATGGGCCGTGGCCCCGGCCGCCTGGGACGCACTGCCTTTGACGCGCACCGAACCGGACATCATGTTCTCGGCGCAGCCCACGCCGACATTGCCGTGCACGGTGATCGAGGCTTGCTGGTTCATGCCCGCGCAGTAGTAGCCGGCGTGGCCCTCGATATCGATGGACACGGCCTGGTTCACCCCCACCGCAAGGTTGTGCTTGCCGTTGGAATGGGTGATGCGCCACTCGTTGTCGATGGCATGGGCGTGCAGGGCCTGGTTGAGGTCACGCACGGTGGCGGTGGAAAGATCGATGGTTTTCATGTGTGCGCTCCTTAAGCTGAATGGCGTTCCCAGATGTACAACGTGGCCGGTGCCGGCTCCCAGATCCGCGCGTTCTCGATGCCCGGCAGGCTCGACAGCGCCTGGTACTCGGAGGCCATGGCGACGTAGTCGTCGGTCTCGGCCAAGATCGCCGGCTTGCACGCAATCGGGTCGCGGATCACTGCAAAGCCATTGCGCGTGCCGATGGCGAAGGTGAAGAAGCCGTCGAGGTCTTCCAGGGAATGGTCCAGCGCTTCCTTGAGCGAATCGCCCTGTTGCAAGCGCCAGGTCAGGTAGCCGGCGGCGACTTCGGTGTCGTTGTCGGTTTCAAAATGGATGCCTTCGCGCTTGAGTTCCTGGCGCAGGCGGAAGTGGTTGGACAGCGAACCGTTGTGCACCAGGCACAGGTCGGCGCCGGTGGAAAACGGGTGGCTGCCTTCCATGGTCACCGCGCTTTCCGTGGCCATGCGGGTATGGCCGATGATGTGGCTGCCCTGCATGTTTGCCAGGCCGAAGCGCTGGGAAATCTCCTGGGGCAGCCCCATGCCCTTGAGGATCTCGATGCTCTGACCGGCGCTCATGATACGCACGCTCGGCGCCAGTTCGGCCAGGGCCAGGCGTACCGGGGCTTCGTCGGCGTGGATCTTAAGTACAGCGGCGCTGGCGTTCTGGAACCAATCCAGGGAACAGCCGAGGCGCCCTTCCAACTCGCCCATCAAGCCTTTCCAGTCGAAGGCTTCGGTGGTGGCTTGCAGGGTCAGCTTGACCCAGCCATCGGCGACTTCATCGCCGTAGATGGCGAAACCGGCGCTGTCCGGGCCACGGTCGGTCATGGCTTGCAGCATGGGTTCAAACAGCTTGCCGAGCTGGGGTTCCAGCTGCGGATTCTTCAGGTACAGGCCTACGATTCCACACATAACAAGTCTCCGTCACACGGTGTCAGAAAAATTCGGTATAGCGCTGGATTTCCCAGTCGCTCACATGGCGGCTGTACTCCACCCACTCCATGCGCTTGAGCGTGATGAACTCGCCCACGATCTGCGGGCCAAGCACTTCGGCGAACAGCGCGTCGGCTTCCAGTGCGTCGCAGGCTTCCTTGAGGGATTGCGGTAGGGTCTTGATGCCGCGCTCGGCGATCTGCTCGAGGCTCAGGCTGTAGAGGTTTTCATTGCAGACGTGGTCGATTTCCAGCTGGCGATCGATACCGTCCAGGCCCGCGGCGATGATCGCGGCGCTGACCAGATAGGGGTTGCAGCCTGCATCCGGTAGGCGAAATTCCAGGCGACCGTACGGCACGCGCACCATGGCCGAGCGGTTGTTGGCGCCAAACGCGATGAAGGCCGGGGCCCAGGTGGCGCCGGACAACGAGTTGCCGACCACCAGGCGCTTGTACGAGTTGACCGTGGGCGCAGCGAACGCACAGAGCGCCGGGCCGTGGGCGAGCAAGCCGGCGGCGAAGTGATAGGCGAGTTTCGACAAGCCCATGCCGCTCGGGTCGCTGGCGTCATGGAACAGGTTTTTGTTCTCGGCGCTGCTGATAGACAGGTGAAAGTGCATGCCATTGCCGGCGCGTTTCGGGTCGGGCTTGGGCATGAAGGAGCAGATCATGCCCAGGTCATTGGCGATCTCGCCGGCGGCCATGCGGAAGAAGGTGAAACGGTCGGCGGAGGTCAAGGCGTCGCTGTAGGTGTAATTGATCTCGAACTGGCCGTTGGCGTCTTCATGGTCGATTTGATAGACCTCGAAATCCACCGCCTGCAAGGCTTCGGTCAGGCGCTCGAGGAACACCCGCGAACGCGACAGGCCCTTGTAGTCGTAGCAAGGCTTGTCGAGGTTGTCGCTGGGGTCCACCAATTGCAACGTGCCCTGCTCGTCGCGGCGCATCAGATTGAACTCGGGTTCGAGGCCGGTGTTCAGCGTCCAGCCCTTGTCCTGCAGGCGCTGCACCTGTTGCTGCAGCACGTAGCGGCTGTCGTAGGGATGGGGCTTGCCGTCGACATGACCGACGCACACCACCCGCCCGTAACCCGGCTGCCACGGCACCGGGGTCAATGTCGACAGATCGCCCCGCGCCATGAAATCCGGCCCGTGAGGCTCCATGCCCATGCCGCTGATGGCGAATCCGGCAAACCCCGCGCCCTCTTTGGCGACCGTCTTAAGCCCACAGATCGGCACCGACTTGGTCTTGGCCGCACCGTGTATATCCACAAACTGCGCAAGCACGTACTTGATCCCGTGCTTATCGATGATGCGCTGGGTTTCTGCTGGCAACATTGCTCGTCACTCCTCGCGAAAGGCAAAACCGTGTGGGTGGGCTAGGCTGTCTTTTTATTCCTAAAAAGAAAGTTAGTTTCCCTACAGGAATGCAATACCCTTGCCAGAATCGCGGACGACTGTTTGATGTGCCGGTGAAAAGCGCTTTTGTGCTGTATATATGAGAAAATTCTTTTCTCCGCAGGAATACGTACAGCGGGGCGGCCTTTAAGCGCCAGACTTTGCACTTTCCCAGTGCGAAAATAATATTACTGAACGGAAACCGTGCAGGAGCCGATGATCATGTCCACCGAAACCGCCCCGCGCCTCAAGCTTGAGCAATACCTGGGGCTGCAGATCAAACGCCAGCGCCAGGCCCAGGACCTGAAGCTATCTGACGTGGCAAAAATTGCCGATATCAGCCAGGGCATGTTGAGCAAGATCGAGAACGCCCAGGTCTCTACCAGCCTCGATACCTTGAGCCGCCTGTGCGATGTGCTCGGGCTGCCGCTGTCGAAATTATTCAGCGAATACGACCAGCAGGATGGCAGCGCCTTGCTGGTCAAGGCCGACCAAGGCATGGAAGTGGTGCGCCGGGGGACCGAGAAGGGCCATACCTATCACCTGCTCAACCATACGCGCGGGCCGAAGAAGAGCTTCGAGGCGTACATGGTCAGCATGGATGATGCGAGCGAGGAGTTTCCTACGTTTGCGCACCCAGGGACCGAGTTTCTGCACCTGCTTGAAGGGGAGCTGATTTATCGCCACGGCAACCAGTTGTATCGCATGGAGGCCGGGGACAGCCTGACGTTTGAGGGCGAGATTCCCCATGGGCCCGAGGAGTTGGTCAGGGTGCCGATTCGGTTGTTGTCGATCATGAACTACGGTAACGACAAGGAGTGATGCACGAACCGAGAGCGGCTCTGCTGTGGGAGCCTGATGGGTATCTGCACATCTTTTAAGGGCACATGAGCACCTTGTAGTGAGCGGGCTTGCCCCGCGCTGGGCGGCGAAGCCGCCCCAGTAAAAACATCGCCGAGTTCCAGATAAGACCAAGTCGCCTGGTTTGAGTCGGCTTCGCCGCCCAGCGCGGGGCAAGCCCGCTCACAGTTTTTGCAGATACCTATGACCATCGCAGGCAAGCCAGCGCCCACCTTTGATCGCATTGGACCTCCCCGTCGCCCCGCAAAAAAAAATTCCCCCCAGTTAAAAATCTTTCCCAAAAGCCCTAGACGCCCCGCCTTCATTCCCCTATAAAGCCAATTCAGGAATATTTTATTCCCCAAAAGAAAACGCGCTCATGGAATGAGCCTGCTGTCCTCAGACATTTTTCGCTATGCGATGAGCTGCCGCCATCATCCCGAGGACGTGTCATGCAACACGAAAAAAACCATTTCATCATCAAGGTCACTTGTCCCGCGGTGTCCGGAATTGTCGCTGCCGTCACCACTTACCTGGCGGACAAGGCGTGCTACATCGGGGAGATGGCGCAGTTCGATGACGATTTCAGCGGCCGCTTCTTCATGCGCGCCGTGTTCCGCTTCAACGATGGCCACGAAGGCAACCTGCAACAGATCAGAGACGGTTTCGCCGATGTCGCCCAGGCCTTCGACATGCAGTGGGAACTGCACGACACCCGCGAGCCAATGCGCGTGATGCTGATGGTGAGCAAGTTCGACCACTGCCTCACCGACCTGCTCTACCGATACCACAAGGGCGAGATGGACATGACCATCACCGCCATCGTCTCCAACCACCTCGATCTGCGGCCGATGGCCGAGCGCGAGGGCATTCGCTTTATCTACCTGCCGGTGTCCAAGGACAACAAGGCCGCGCAGGAAGCCGAGTTGATGAAGATCGTCGACGACACCCGCACCGAACTGGTGGTGTTGGCGCGCTACATGCAGATCCTCTCCGACGACCTGTGCCGGCAACTGTCGGGGCGGGCGATCAATATCCACCATTCGTTCCTGCCCGGTTTCAAGGGTGCCAAGCCCTATCACCAGGCTTATCAACGCGGCGTGAAGTTGATCGGTGCCACCGCGCACTACGTGACCAGCGACCTGGATGAGGGCCCGATCATCGAGCAGGAAGTGCAGCGCGTCGACCACGTGTACAAGCCCGACGACCTGGTCGCCATCGGTCGCGACACCGAAACCGTGGCCCTGTCCAAGGCGGTCAAGTACCACCTGGAGCACCGGGTCTTCCTCAATCAGGACAGAACGGTGGTGTTCCGGTGAACGCGCATAAACTGATCGACGGCAAAGCCGCCGCCGCACGGGTGCTGCTGCAAGTGCGCGAGGACGTAACGCGTCTGCATGGGCAGGCTATTCAACCGGCGCTGGCAGTGATCCTGGTGGGCAACGACCCGGCCAGCCAGGTGTATGTGCGCAACAAGATCCTGCGCGCCGAAGAGGTGGGCATCCGCTCCGTGGAGCGTCGCCTGCCCAGCGATACCAGCACCGAACAATTGTTGATCCTGATCGGCCAATTGAATGCCGACCCGGCGATCCACGGCATCCTCCTGCAATTGCCGTTGCCGCCGCAGATGGACGAACTGCGCGCCCTGGAGGCCATCGCGCCGGACAAGGACGTCGACGGTTTTCACAGCCAGAACGTCGGCGGCCTCAGCCAGGGGCGCGCGGTGCTCACGCCGTGCACGCCGAGTGGTTGCCTGTACCTGTTGGAGCAAACCTGCGGCGACCTGCGCGGCAAACACGCGGTGGTGATCGGCCGCTCGAACATCGTTGGCAAGCCCATGGCCGCGCTGCTGCTCAAGGCGGATTGCTCGGTGACCGTGCTGCACTCACGCAGCCACGACGCCCAGGCCCTGTGCCGCCAGGCCGATATCGTGATCGCTGCCGTGGGCCGCGCCCGCTTGATTGACGCGAGCTGGTTGAAACCCGGCGCGGTGGTGATCGATGTCGGCATCAACCGCATCGACGACGACGGCCGCAGCCGCCTGGTGGGTGATGTCGACTTCGACAGCGCCCTGCCCCATGTCGCCGCCATCACCCCGGTGCCCGGCGGTGTCGGGCCGATGACCATTGCCTTCCTGATGAAAAACACCGTGGCCGCCGCCCAGGCGCAACACCACGCCCTACGCAGCCAATCGGAGGCCGTATGCCATTCAATCTATTGAAATACGGGCTGAGTTCGGAGTACCCGGTGGAGGTGGACCTGCCACCGCCCAAGGAACTCAAGTCGAGTTACGACGTGGTGATCATCGGCGCCGGTGGCCACGGCCTGGCGACGGCTTACTACCTGGCCAAGTACCACGGCATCACCAATATCGCGGTGCTGGAAAAGGCCTACCTGGGTGGCGGCAATACCGCGCGCAATACGGCGGTGATCCGCTCCAACTACCTCACCAGCGAAGGCGTTCGTTTCTACGCCGAGTCGGTGAAGATGTTCCAGTCGCTGTCCAACGAATTCGATTTCAACATCATGTACTCCGAGCGCGGCCAACTGACTCTGGCCCACACCGACGCCACTGTGCGTTCGTTCCGCCAGCGCGCCGAGGTCAACAAGCACTTCGGCGGGCGTACCGAGATGATCGACCGCCAGCAGATCCGCGAGCTGGTGCCCAGCCTCAACCTCGACCCCGGCCACTTGCCGGTGATTGCCGGGCTCTGGCATATCGACGGCGCCACCGCGCGCCACGATGCCGTGGCGTGGGGCTACGCCAAGCAGGCGGCCAAGCGCGGCGTGGAAATCCACCAGCTTACTGAAGTGCAGGATCTGGTCATCGAAAACGGCACTATCACCGCCGTGAAAACCAATCGCGGCACCATCAAGTGTGGTTGCGCGGTGCAAGCGATTGCCGGGCACAGCTCGCTGCTGATGGCCAAGGCCGGTATCCGCTCGCCGATCCAGACGTTCCCGCTGCAAGCCATGGTCACCCAGCCGTTCAAGCCGTTCCTCGATCCGCTGGTGAGCTCCTCGGCCCTGCACTGCTACGTGCAGCAAACCAGCCGTGGCGAAGTGGTGTTCGGTGGCGGTTCCGACCCGTACCCGCTGTTCAACACGCGCTCGACCCTGGACCTCAAGGAAAGCCTGTTGGCCCATGCCATCGAGATGTTCCCGTTCCTGGCCAACGCCAAGTTGATGCGCCAGTGGGCCGGGATCACCGACATGACCCCCGACTACAGCCCGATCATGGGCCTGTCGCCGGTGAAGAATTACTACCTCGACGCCGGCTGGGGCACCTGGGGCTTCAAGGCCACGCCGATCTGCGGCAAGACCATGGCCGAACTGGTCGCCAGCGGCGGCAAGGTGCCGGACTTGATCAAACCCTTCGGCCTCGAGCGCTTTTCGACCTTCCAGCAGGTCAACGAAATGGGCGCCACAGCGGCCAGCCACTGACGGAGAGCAGACGATGAAAATCATGATTTGCCCGCTCAACGGGCCGCGCAATATCAGCGAGTTCACCTACGGCGGTGAATTCAAACCGATGCCCGACCCGGTGACCTGCAGCGATGCCGAATGGGCCGACTACGTGTTCAACACCGACAACCTCGCCGGTGTGGTGCGCGAATGGTGGATGCACACGCCGTCCAGCTACTGGTTCCTCGCCGAGCGCCATACGGTCACCGACGAGATCGTGCGCACCTTCGATCCGCGCGAAGTGTTCACCACCCGCGTCGACATCACCACCGCCAAGGAGATCGCCGGATGAACCGCCTCCCCGCCCCCATGGGCCTGCTGATCCAGCGTGACCAGCCACTCGACTTCAGCTTCGACGGCCTGCCCTACCAAGGTTTGCAGGGCGACAGCATCGCCAGCGCCCTGCTCGCCAACGGGCGCTTCCTGATGTCGCGCTCGTTCAAATACCACCGCCCACGCGGCCCGTTGACCATGGCCGGCCAGGACGCCAACAGCCTGGTGCAACTGCCTCGCGAACCCAACGTATTAGCCGACGCCCACACGCTGTCCGCCGGCTTGGCGGTGACGGCGCAGAACGTCAACGGCTCGCTGGACAACGACAAGGACGCCTACCTGGGCAAGTTCTCCAAGTTCATGCCGGTGGGTTTCTACTACCGTTCGTTCTACAAGCCCAAGGGCATGTGGAAAGTCTGGGAGCCGATCATTCGCAAAAAGGCCGGCCTGGGCGTGCTCGACCTGACGTTCCAACCCGAGTACTACGACAAGGCCTACCTGTTTACCGACCTCGCCGTGATCGGCGCCGGCCCCGCTGGCTTGCAGGCCGCGCTGACCGCCGCGAATGCCGGCGCCAAGGTGTTGCTGATCGAGCAGCAACCGATCCTCGGCGGGTCGCTGACCTACGCGCGCTTCGATATTGCCGGCACCCGTGCCGACACCTTGCGCCGCGAGTTGCTGGGCACGGTGCAGCAACACGCGAATATCCAGGTACTCACCGACGCCACCTGCAATGCCTGGTTCACCGACAACTACCTGCCGGTGATCCAGGGCAAGCGCCTGTACAAAGTGCGCGCGCAGCAGTGCCTGGTGTGCAGCGGTTCGTTCGACCAACCGGTGGTCTTCCGCAACAATGACCTGCCGGGGGTGATGCTCACCAGCGCGGCGCAACGCCTGATGAAGCTGTATGCGGTCAAGCCCGGCAAGCGCGCGGTGGTGCTCACCGGCAACGATGACGGCTACCTGGCCGCCCTCGACCTGCATGACCAGGGCGTGGACGTGGCCGCTCTGGTCGACCTGCGTCACGCCCCGGCGGACAAAGCCCTGCCGGGCGCCCTGGCCCAGCGCAAGATCCCGTGTCTGAGCAACAGCACGGTGTTCGAAGCCCTGTATGAAAAAGGCCTGCGCCATGTGAAAGGCGTCGACGTGCGCCAGATCACCGGCCAGGGCCAGGTCAGCGCCAGCGGACAAGTGATCGACTGCGACCTGCTGTGCATGTCGGCCGGTTATATGCCGGTCTATCAGCTGCTATGCCAGGCAGGTGGCAAGCTGGCCTATGACGACTCGCGGGCAGAGTTCAGTCTCAGTGGCCTGCCGCGCAACCTGGGAGTGGCCGGTTCCGTAAACGGGCGGCATCAACTGGACAATGTGCTGGCGGATGCGACCAACGCCGCCGCCGACAGCCTGCGCGCCCTCGGTTTGAACAGCGCCAGCTCGCCTGCAGCGCTGCGCAGCGAAGCCCAGGTCAACTTCCACTGGCCGATCTTCGCGCACCCTAAGGGCAAGGATTTCGTCGACTTCGACGAAGACCTGCAAGTGGCGGACATCGTCAACGCCACCCGCATCGGCTACCGCGATGTGCAGTTGGTGAAGCGCTATTCCACAGTCGGCATGGGCCCGTCCCAGGGGCGCCACTCGGCGCTGCCGACTGCACGGCTGGTGGCCTGGGCGACCCAGCGTAATATCAGCGAAACCGGGGTCACCACCGCACGGCCGCCGTTCGTCGCGGAGAAACTCGCGCATGTCGCCGGGCGCGCCTTCGACCCTTACCGTCAAACGCCGATGCACGCGCGCCATGTGCAAGCCGGAGCGAAGATGATGCCCGCCGGTATCTGGCAGCGCCCGGCCTATTACGGCAAGACACAGGACCGCGAAGCGTGCATGCAGGCCGAAGCGCTGCACGTGCGCAACAAGGTCGGGCTGATCGATGTGTCCACACTCGGCGGCCTCGACGTGCGTGGCCCAGACGCCGCCGAATTGCTCAACCGTATGTACACCTTTGCGTTCCTCAAGCAGCCGGTGGGTCGTTCGCGTTATGCGCTGATGACCAACGAACACGGCGTGGTGATCGACGACGGCGTGTGCGCACGGCTGGCCGACAACCATTTCTACGTCACCGCCACCACCAGCGGCGTCGACCGCATCTACCAGCAGATGCTCAAGTGGAACGCGCAGTGGCGCCTGGACGTGGATGTAGCGAACGTCACCGCTGCGATCTGTGCGGTCAACGTCGCCGGGCCGGATTCGCGCAAGGTGCTGGAACAGGTGTGCAGCGATCTCGACCTCAGTGCCGAAGGCTTCCCCTATCTGGGCGTGCGCCAGGGCACGGTGGCCGGGATCAAGGCACGCCTGCTGCGGGTCGGGTTCGTCGGCGAACTGGGCTATGAAATCCACGTACCGGCACGCCACGGCCTGGCGTTGTGGGACGCGTTGATGGCGGCCGGCAAGGCCTTTGACATGCGTCCCTTCGGCGTCGAAACCCAACGCCTGCTGCGCCTGGAAAAAGGCCACGTGATCATCAGTCAGGACACCGACGGCATGACTCACCCGGCAGAAATCGACATGGGCTGGGCGGTCAGCCGCAACAAGCCGTTCTTCGTCGGCCGCCGCTCGGTGGACATCCTCGAAGCCCAGCCGCTGAAACGCAAACTGGTGGGCTTCAGCCTGCCAAAGGGCAGTGTGCAACCGCTGGAAGGCCACCTGGTACTCAACGGCGCGGACATCAGTGGCAACGTCACCTCGTGCGAATACTCCACCAGCCTGGGCCGCATCATCGGACTGGCCTATGCCGGGATCGATCAAAGCACACCGGGGCAGCGCATTCCGATTCGCGTCGAAGGCGGCATCGTCGTCCAGGCCGAGGTGGTGCAACTGCCGTTCTTCGACCCCACCAACCAACGCCAGGAGGGTTAAGCCATGACCAGTCTGAAGGCCCACGAATTGTTCACCCCGCCCTGCCAACTGCAAGATCAGACCGACCTGCCCCGGGTCGGCTTTCGCGGCGCACAAAGCGCCGAGTACCTCACAGCGCGCGGCTTCACGTTGCCAGGCGCGCCTAACCAAGCCTGCGAGCAAGCGGACGGCAGTTGGGTGGCGCGCCTGTCGCAGAACGAATACCTAGTGCTGGGCAGCCCACGGGATCAGGGGCAACGGATTGCCGATGAAGAAGCGCGTTGGGAACTGGACCACCGCGCCAACTACCTGCTGCCGCGCCAGGATAGCCATGCCTGTGTGCGGCTCAGCGGGGAGGTGATTGCGCAGGTGATGGCGAAGCTGTGCGGGGTGGATCTCAGTTTTCCAGCCTTCAAGCCGGGGATGGTGGCGCAGACGTCGGTGGCGCGGGTCAATGCGATTGTCATCCACACAAGCAGTGTGGAACTGCCGGCGTTTCATATCCTCTGGGATCGCGCCTCGAAGGAATACTTCGAGGGCGCGTTGCGGGATGCGCTGGAGGAGTTCGGCGGGGAGGCTCAGTCGGTGTAGCCCAACCGCGCCGCCCTGACCTTTTGGGTGTGTTGACGTGTCGCCAGGCAGTAATACAACGGGCACGTCACCACCAATCCCACCAGCCACGACAAGTCCGCGCCTTCCACCAGGTTGGCCCACGGCCCCACGTACAGCGACGTATTGGCAAACGGCAGTTGCACGATGATGCCGATGAAATACGCCACGATCGCATGCAGGTTGAATCGACCGTAGATTCCACCGTCCGCCCGGAAGATTGAGGCAATGTCGTAGGCGCCGCGCTTGATGATGTAGAAGTCGATCAGGTTGATCGACGCCCATGGCACCAGTACCAACAACAGCGCAAGGATCAGGCCGATAAATTGCGAGATGAAGTCGGCTGACGCCCCCAACGCCACCACGCAGCAACCGGTGAGGACGACGCCCGACAGCACCACGCGCACCTTGATGCTCGGGGTCCATTGGCTGGCGAAGGTCTGGATCGAAGTGATGATCGACAGCACCGCGCCATACAGATTCAGGGCGTTGTGGCTGATGATATTGAGCAGGAACAGCACCATCAGGATCGGCCCCAGGACGCCTGTTGCCTGCTTGACCGCGACCATGGCTTCGGTGCCTTCGGGTGTGGCCAATGCGGCCACCAGGCCAAACGCGAAGGACAGGATGGTGCCGAGGGTCGCGCCCAGGTAGGTCGCGATAAAAGGCCGCGCAATGCCGATATCGGCCGGCAGGTAGCGTGAGTAGTCGCTGGTGTAGGGCGAAAAGCTGATCTGCCAGATCACGCCCAGCGACACAGTAGCCAGCCAGCCAGCCACGTGGAAGCCGCCACGGGTGAGGAAATCCGCCGGCAAGTCGTGGGCGAAGATGTAGATGAAGCCGGCGAGCAACGCGCTGCCCATTACCCAGGTGCCGATGCGGTTGAGGGTATGGATAAAGCGGTAGCCGATCACGCCGATGGCGGTGGCGCTGAGGGCGCCGATCAGGATGCTCGCCGGCACCGGAACCGAAGGCACAATGCCGACGATCGACTTGCCGGCCAGCACGATATTGGAGATGAAAAAGCCGATGTAGATCAGTGCCGCAAAAAACACGATCAGCAGCGCGCCATAACGGCCAAACTGACCACGGCTCTGGACCATCTGCGGAATGCCCATGCGTGGGCCCTGAGCCGACGCAAGAGCGATCACAATGCCGCCGAGCATATGCCCGAGGGCAATCGCCAGCAGCCCCCACATCAGGTTGAGATGAAACACCTGGGCCACCATGGCGCCGGTGACGATGGGCAGCGGTGCAATGTTGGTGCTGAACCATAAGGTGAACAGGTCGCGGGCCTTTCCATGGCGCTCTGCGAAGGGGACGTAGTCGACCGTGTGATTCTCGATCAAGGGGTCTTGCCGGGACATCTGGGGCATGGAAATGAACTCGCGCTTGTCTGATCTTATAGTTGTTTGACGCCAAACCGGGGGAGCTTCATGGTCACCCTCAGATGAACACCATATTATGGTATTCCAATATTTCCACAAGACTGATCCGCAGTTTCGGAGCGCATCTGATCCGTAATTGTGCCACATGACGTCGCGCCTTCTCCCGACTGATTCCCCGTATTTATTGACTGTACTACCGGTATTTGACGTTCATCGGACGGTTGAAAAAGCTGTTGCACAGATTGTATTACGGTATACCATCAGACCTACAAGACTCATAAAACTGCTTATTTTCAGAGGACCGTCCCATGATCGATGCCGCTATCTACAAACAAGTGATGGGCTCGTTTCCGTCTGGGGTCACCGTGATCACAACGCTTGATGACGACGGGCAAATCGTCGGGCTGACCGCCAGCGCTTTCAGTTCGTTGTCGATGGACCCGGCCTTGGTACTGTTTTGCCCCAACTACAGCTCCGACTCGTACCCGGTATTGATCAAGAACAAACGCTTTGCCATCCACGTGCTCTCCGGTGGGCAGCAGACCGAAGCCTATGCCTTTGCGCGCAAGGGCAAAGACAAGGCCCAAGGCATTGAGTGGACATTGAGCGCACTGGGCAACCCGATTCTGGCCAATGCCACAGTGGTGATCGAATGCGAGTTGTGGCGCGAATATGAAGGCGGCGACCACGCAATCATGGTCGGCTCGGTGAAAAACTTGATCGTGCCCCAGCAGAACGCCGGGCCACTGGTGTATTGCCACGGCAAGATGGGCGCCCTGCCCTTGGTTGCCTGATCCCCGACACCTTTCTGAAAACACCGAAGATCAAATGTGTGAGCGGGCTTGCTCGCTTCCACATTCGAACCTACTCCAAAGGGAGGGCGGTGTCAGTCAGGTTCGGAAGCGGCTGACCAATTGATTCAACGTCTGCGACAGCGCCGTCAATTGCTGCGCATCCTGGCGCGTGGAGTCGGCCAGGCTCGCTACTAACTGCGCATCCCCATGAATCTGACTGATGTGCCGATTGATGTCTTCGGCCACTTGGTGCTGTTCTTCAGCGGCGGTGGCGATTTGCGTGTTCATGTCGCGGATCACGTCGACCGACTCGCGGATCAGGCCAAAACTGGCCCGCGCGTCGTTGATCGACACCACCGTTTCCTGGGAAACCTCCAAGCTCGCATGCATCTGCTTGCCCA
Source organism: Pseudomonas sp. RA_5y_Pfl1_P24 (assembly GCF_963970945.1). Classification (NCBI taxonomy): domain Bacteria; kingdom Pseudomonadati; phylum Pseudomonadota; class Gammaproteobacteria; order Pseudomonadales; family Pseudomonadaceae; genus Pseudomonas; species Pseudomonas sp. RA_5y_Pfl1_P24. The sequence continues at coordinate 215,878 of NZ_CAXAOJ010000009.1, forward strand.
TCTGATGAGTGCGGCGTGCCAGGTTGCCGAGCAGTCCGTCGATTTCACCGGTGGAGTCGGAGGTGCGCTTGGCCAGTGCGCGCACCTCATCCGCCACTACCGCAAAACCGCGACCCTGTTCACCCGCCCGCGCGGCTTCGATAGCGGCGTTCAGCGCCAACAGGTTGGTCTGCTCGGCGATGGAGCGGATGGTGCCGAGGATCGACTGTATGTCATTGCTGTCTTTTTCCAGCTGCTCCATGGCCTGGGCGGAGTGGCCGATTTCCTCGCTCAAGCGCCCGACACTGCTCACCGCCGCGTCGATCTGCTGCTGCCCGGTATGGGCCTGACGCTGACCGTTGTCGGCCGAGTCGGCCGCCTGGCTGCAGGAGCGCGCGACTTCGTTGGAGGTGGCGACCATTTCATGAAACGCCGTGGAGACCATGTCCACCGCTTCGCGCTGGCGCTCGGCGACTTCGGCCATCTCCACCGAGACTTCAGTGGCACTGCCTGAGCTGGTGTGAATCTGCGCGGCGGCCTGGCCGATACGTTGGATCAGCGTGCGGATGGCTTCGAGGAACTGGTTGAACCAACCGGCAAGCTGCGCCGTTTCATCGCGACCTTTCACCTCCAGGCGCGCGGTCAAGTCACCTTCACCTTGGGCAATGCCTTCCAGGCCGCTGGCCACGCCACGAATCGGCTTGACGATCAGCCCGGCAAACCAGGCGCCGGCCACCGCGAACAACACACCGCACACCAGCGCGATGGCCGCAATCAGCCAGGTCAGGCGTGCTGCGCCGGCCATCACCTCACTCTCACGCACCAGCCCGACAAACCGCCAGCCCAAGGCCTTTGATGGCCATACCAAGGCCATATAGCGCTCACCCGCCAGTTCGACTTGCACCAGGCCCTCGCCGGCTTCGCTCAACTGCCGATAGCCTTCCCCCAGCTCGCCAAGCTTCTTGAAATTGTGGGACGGGTCATTCGGGTCCACCAGCACGGTGTTATTGGCCTCCATCAGCATCAGGTAGCCGCTCTCGCCCAGCTTGATCTGCTTGACCAGGTCGGTCAGTTGCTTGAGGGACACGTCGATGTTCACCACCCCGCTCGCCTTGCCCTGGCGGTCGTTGAAGCTTTGCACGGTGCTGACCAGCACCACATCGTCGGCGGCCCAGTAATAGGCTTCAGTGCGCAGGGTCTTGCCTGGCTGGGCCATGGCCGTTTTATACCAAGGCCGCGTGCGTGGGTCGTAGCTGGCCAGCTTGGGGTCGCCGGGCCAGAACACATAGCCGCCGTCCTCGGTGCCCAGGGACAGATAGGTGTAGGCCGAGTGACTCTTGGCCAGCCCCTCGAACAACGTGAACAGTTGCCCGTCACGCGCACCGGGAGCGATCTGCGCCGCATCACTGGCCAGGTAGCGTTTCACGTCACCATTGATACTCTGCAACTGCGGGTGTCCGGCCAGATAGGCGACGTTCTGGCTGATGCCTTCAAAAAACAGCTGCATCGCATTGTCCACCTGGCGGATCTCGCGCCCATTGCTGTCGACAAAGCCGTCCCTGGCCTCATGACGCACATTGAGGATGATCAGCACAGCCACCAGAATCACCGGCAGGCTGGCGATCACCGCAAAGGCCAGGATTAATTTTTGTTTTATGTTCATCGAGCTCGCCTTCCTTGTGAGGTGAGGGTGCAACCGTTGGAGAGAAAAGTTTTGCGGATATTCCGTATTATGGTATACCAACAATCAATCCGCCGAACAGCCGTTATCACCGGCACGCGTCACATTGGCGAGAGCACTTAAGGGCCCGCAGTCGACAGGCCGATCACAATAGATCCGAGGTAAGCGTCATGAAGTTTTCCCTGTTCGTACATATGGAACGTTGGGATGAGAGTGTCAGCCATCGCCAGCTATTCGAAGACTTGACCGAACTGACCCTGATGGCCGAGGCCGGTGGCTTCAGCACCGTATGGATTGGCGAGCACCACGCCATGGAATACACCATCTCGCCAAGCCCGATGCCGCTGCTGGCTTACCTCGCGGCCAAGACCACCACCATTCACCTGGGCGCTGGCACCATCATCGCGCCGTTCTGGCATCCATTGCGGGTGGCAGGCGAATGCGCCCTGCTCGACGTGATCAGCAACGGGCGTATGGAAGTCGGCTTGGCCCGGGGTGCCTATCAGGTCGAGTTTGACCGCATGGCTGGCGGCATGCCCGCCTCAAGCGGCGGTCAGGCCCTGCGCGAGATGGTACCGGTGGTGCGTGCACTGTGGAAAGGCGACTACGCCCACGACGGCGATATCTGGAAGTTCCCCACCTCCACCAGCGTGCCCAAACCGATCCAACAGCCTAACCCGCCGATGTGGATCGCCGCCCGCGACCCGGACTCCCACAACTTCGCCGTGGCCAACGGCTGCAACGTAATGGTCACGCCGCTGATGAAGGGTGATGAAGAAGTCCTCGACCTGAAAAACAAATTCCAGGCCGCTCTGGACAACAACCCTGACGTACCTCGCCCGCAACTGATGGTGCTGCGCCACACCCATGTGCATACGGCTGACGACCCGGAAGGCTGGAAAGTCGGGGCCAAGGCAATCTCGAAGTTCTACCGCACCTTCGATGCCTGGTTTGGTAACAAGAGCGTGCCGGTCAACGGCTTCCTCGACCCTAGCCCGGAAGAAAAATTCGCCGGTCGCCCTGAGTTTGAACTGGAAAGCCTGCATAAGACTGCGATGATTGGAACGCCGGAAGAGATCATTCCGCGCATCCAGTACTACCAGGAGCTGGGTGTCGACGAGTTCAGCTTCTGGTGTGACAACAGCCTGTCCCACGCAGAGAAGAAAAAATCCCTGGAATTGTTTATCAAGCATGTGGTGCCGGCGTTTCGTTGAGTACGCGGCGAACTGCGTAGATCGAAAAGCTGCGGACACTGGGTGAAGCCGGGGCACAACGCTTGTCCCCCGCCCCTCACCGCTCTTACGGGCTCGGGCAGAATCCATCTGCCTGGGTTGCTGGATAAGGCATAAGCGCCTGCGCAGAGAGCCGCATCAATGGGCAATCATGCGTGGTGCATGTAAGCGCAGGCGATGATGTCAACGACGCCGATAACTTTTTTGCCCGGAAGGCGTGAGGCAGTAAACCCCACCCCTTGGTCCGGTGCAGTAAGCACCACTGCCGCAGCCGCAGCTATCTTTAAGATCTTGCAGCGGTTGCAACGCGGGCCGTGCCTGGCGATTGCCGATGTAGGCCGGACAACTTTTTTTCGAAGCACTGATGGAGCCGTCGTTGCACAGGAACGCGTCACCATCACAGCCCGCAATCCCACCCTTGCGACCTGAACAAGGCGTATTGGCAGCCAGGGTGATCGTGCTTGATAGCATCAAAACGAGGCCCAGCATCACTCTACGGTTGTAAGAACGAGACATTGCGGACACTCAAAAAGGGTGGCTTGATGCTATCAACCTTTGCCTGGCTTTAAAAATAGTCCGTTGTTCTATAAAGACGCCTAACAGGTGAAATGGCTCAGATACTGCTTGCGACTGACGGCGTTTACAAAAAAGACACTTAAGCGTCTATTTCATAAATCGCAGGCAAAAAAAGGCCACTCACCAGAGTGGCTTTTCTTGCCGGAGCAGGAAATCATTTAATTCTGGATTTGTTTTCGGAGCATCTCAAGGCCAAAAAATTAATCGAACATCAGCCTTCGTGATGCCTGAACCCCTCGGCGCGACTGGATGCTCATCCCCCCATGCAGTTATCAACGGACAGATAAGCTCAGGATTAACGTTTAGCCTTCAAAAGAACAGCCACACCGAGGACAGCGGAAAGAATAGAGCCCATAAGCACGCCAACCTTCACCTCATCGACCAAATGCGGGTTATCCGGGAAGGCCAGCGCCCCGATGAACAGGCTCATTGTGAAACCAATGCCGCACAGCAGCGCTACACCGTACAGCTGAGACCAATTACATTGCTCAGGCAGCTTGGCCAGCCCTGCGCGAATCGCCAACGCAGCCAAACCAAACACGCCAATTTGCTTGCCTAACAATAGCCCAAGCGTAACCCCCAGAGGTACCGGGTCGATCAGGTTATTGGGCGAGATACCGGCAAGAGATACACCCGCATTGGCAAAACCGAAGATGGGTACAACGGCGAAAGCGACCCACGGGTGCAGCTTTTCTTCCAAGTGGATGAGCGGCGATTTGCGCTCGCTGCTCGCCGCCCGCATCGGAATGCACAGTGCGAGAATGACACCTGCCAGGGTTGCGTGGATACCCGACTGAAGCATAAAGAACCACAGCAGACCGCCCGCTATCAGGTAAGGCCAGAGCCGGGTCACACCGAATCGGTTGAGCATCACCAGGAACACAATAACGCTCAGTGAGGCCAGCAACATGCTGACCGACAAGCCGCTGGTGTAAAACAGGGCGATGATCAGTACGGCGCCAAGGTCATCAAGAATCGCCAGCGCGGATAGAAAGATTTTCAACGAAATGGGCACACGTTTACCGAGCAGCGACAGTACGCCCAAGGCAAACGCGATATCGGTCGCTGCAGGAATAGCCCAACCCCCCAAGGTTTCGGCATTGCCCCAGTTGACCGCAATGTAGATCAAAGCAGGCACCAGCATACCGCCTACCGCGGCGAACCCTGGAAGTGCGCGCTGGCTCCAGCTCGATAATTGGCCAACCAGCATTTCACGCTTGATCTCCAACCCGACCAACATGAAAAAGACAGCCATCAGGCCATCATTGATCCAGTGCTCAATCGAGAGGCCAACGACTTTTACGTGCAGTGACGAGAAGTAAATGTCTGCCAACGGGGAGTTGGCGACGAGGAGTGCTATCGAAGCAGCGGCCATGAGTATCAGGCCACCCGCGGATTCCGCGGCCAGGAATCGGGAGAAAAAAGCACGCGTGTCGCGTGATTCACGATGGCCCTGGTTTTTATCAGGACGTGAAGATTTCAAGCTCATAGGCACAGCCACTCCGCGCGGCGGCCCGACCTGCGCTGAATTAAACCTGCCCTCCCGCGTTTTGCGGTGACACCCATGGGCGCATTCTACATGATACGTTCGTGCAAACCCGCCTATCGGTTGTGCGCGTGCGCTACTGCCGGTTATTATCCTGCGGTCTATCGACGACACGCCAAAGGAGTTACCTTGCCCCGTTCCAGCTGGCTGCCTACGCCGCCATAGCGCACCGCCCCCTCGCACGCCCCTGACCGCCCCCTAGCTGCGGTCGTATTTTGCCGCGCCTGCTTTTTTGGCCGCAGCCACTCCACAACTCAATTGAAGACAGATACACACGCACTGCTCAGCGCCCACCGCTGCGCGGGATGTGGTACCTGCCATGGGTGAATCAATGTTTGAAAAGATCAAAGTCGCTTGGCTGTCGAATATCCGAGCCGATGTCCTCGCGGGCCTCGTTGTCGCACTGGCCCTTATTCCAGAGGCTATTGCCTTTTCTATTATTGCCGGCGTCGACCCAAAGGTTGGCCTTTATGCCTCTTTCTGTATCTGCACTGTGATCTCGTTTGTCGGGGGGCGTGCGGCGATGATCTCGGCGGCCACCGGCGCCATGGCATTGCTCATGGTCAACCTGGTCAAGGATCACGGCCTTCAGTACCTCCTCGCCGCCTCGCTGATGTGCGGCGTACTTCAAATCATCGCGGGCTATCTGCGGCTGGGCGAGCTGATGCGCTTCGTATCGCGATCAGTCGTCACAGGTTTCGTTAACGCCTTGGCGATCCTGATTTTCATGGCGCAGCTGCCAGAACTCACCGGGGTAACCTGGCCCGTTTACGCCATGACTGCTGGCGGACTGGCGATTATTTACCTGTTCCCAAGGCTGCCGGGCGTAGGAAAACTGCTCCCCTCGCCGCTCGTATGCATCATCGTGCTGACGGCGATTTCGATCTACATGGGCCTGAATATACATACGGTAGGCGACATGGGTTCGCTGCCTGATAGTCTGCCGATATTCTTGTGGCCAAGCGTGCCGCTAAACCTTGAAACACTGATCATCGTACTGCCGTACTCTGCCGCGCTGGCAGTGGTCGGTTTGCTGGAGTCGATGATGACAGCAACCATCGTCGACGACCTGACAGACACGAGCAGCGACAAGAATCGTGAATGCAAAGGCCAGGGTATCGCCAACATCACCAGCAGCCTCATTGGCGGCATGGCAGGCTGCGCGATGATCGGGCAGTCGATGATCAACGTTAAATCTGGCGGACGAACCCGCTTGTCTACGCTGAGTGCAGGCGTTTCACTGCTGATCATGATGATCTTCATGGGCGACTGGCTCGCCCGCATACCGATGGCCGCGTTGGTCGCCGTGATGATCATGGTCTCCATCAGCACCTTCAGTTGGGACTCCATCCGCAATCTCAAAGACTATCCGCTCTCAACGAACATCGTCATGCTGGTCACGGTGGTCGTGGTCGTCGCGACCCATAACCTGGCCTACGGCGTTGTCGCAGGCACCTTGCTGGCCGCCATGTTCTTCGCCAACAAGATCGGACATTACCTGGAGGTCACTTCTCAGCGTGACCCCGCACATGCCCATCGCACTTACTACGTCACAGGCCAGGTGTTTTTTGGCTCTGCGGACAGGTTCACTCATTCGTTCGATCTTAAGGAACGACTGGAGACCCTGACCATCGATCTTCGAGAGGCCCACTTTTGGGATATCACTTCAGTCGCTGCGCTCGATAAGGTCGTGCTCAAGCTACGCCGAGAAGGGGTTCACGTAGATGTCATCGGGATGAACCAGGCTACGTCCACGATCGTGGATCGCTTTGGCGTTCACGACAAACCCGATGGCATAAATAAGTTGATGGGGCATTAAGCGGGCCCGCGCAAACCTGTTCATTGCACTCAATCGAATAGATTGCAGCCCACAAAGACGTCATGTGACGGTGACATATTCGATCGAAGGGCTATGCAATCGGCAGGTTTTGGCGGTTTTGTTCTAAAAGCTTGTTAGGATACAGGCGTTTACATCTCGTTTTACCATAGGAACAGCGGGGATAATCACAACTACACGTTAAGACGTGCCAACAATAAGGAGATTCTTATGGTTGAAAAGCCTACGGATGATCGGCCTAACACCCCTCACATTGCCAGTGAGGACGGTATTCCGGCTCCAAGTGGAGCTGCCAATCTGATCGACACCGACTATGTTATTGGTCAAGACAATATCAAGGGAGAGTTTTCGTTCTCGCTCGATATCCACGGCAAAGTCTTCATCATTTCAGCGGCCACCATCCTGCTGTTCGTGATTTTGACACTGGCCTTGCAGAATGAAGTAGAACCCCTCTTCAGCGCTATCCGGAACTGGTTAACCAGCCACCTCGCCTGGCTTTTCATGAGCATTGCGAACGTTTTTGTGGTGCTGTGCATTGCGCTGATTTTCTCCCCGCTGGGGAAGGTGCGTTTGGGCGGCAGAGATGCCAAACCCGATCACTCCTACGTCGGATGGTTTTCAATGCTGTTTGCCGCGGGCATGGGCATCGGCTTGATGTTTTATGGCGTCGCCGAACCGATGTCGCATTACGCGGCGTCCATGGGAGGCGTGACAGTCGATGCGAGCGGCGTGCGTACGGACTGGGCGCCGTTGGGCGGTGCAGCAGGCGATATGAAAGCATCCGCCGACTTGGCAATGGCCGCTACGATCTTTCACTGGGGACTTCATCCCTGGGCGATCTATGCGATTGTGGCGTTGTCCTTGGCGTTGTTTTCTTACAACAAGGGGTTACCGCTTTCGATACGCTCGATTTTCTATCCACTGTTGGGTGAGCGCGTTTGGGGCTGGCCGGGGCATATCATCGATATCCTGGCGGTATTCGCCACGCTATTCGGGTTGGCAACCTCTCTGGGCATTGGTGCAGAGCAGGCTGCCGCGGGGATTGAATACCTCTTCGGGATACAATCGACGAACCTCAGTAAAGTCGTGCTGATCGTTGGCATTACCTTGATCGCGCTGTGGTCAGTCCTTGCCGGTTTAGACAAGGGCGTCAAAATGCTTTCCCAGATCAATATGGGACTCGCATTGCTCTTACTGGTGTTTATCATCGTAGTGGGACCGACCTTGGCCATCTTCACAGGGTTCTTCAAGAACCTGGTGACGTATGCTGAATACCTGCCGGCACTGTCAAACCCATTCGGCCGCACTGACACCCAATTCACCCAAGGCTGGACGGCCTTCTACTGGGCGTGGTGGATCAGTTGGTCGCCGTTTGTAGGCATGTTTATCGCGCGCGTCAGTCGTGGTCGCACGGTCAGAGAGTTTCTGATCTCGGTCTTGCTCGTTCCCTCAGTGGTGTCTGTGCTGTGGATGACAACGTTCGGCGGAACCGCCATTGACCAAGCGACCTTACAGGGCCTGGTGGGCGTCAAGGACGCTGTGCTGGAGCTGAAGTTGTTCGCCATGCTGGGAGAGCTGCCGCTTAAAGAGATCACCTCCTTCCTGGGCATCGTTCTGGTCATTGTGTTTTTTATTACCTCTTCGGACTCAGGCTCCTTGGTAATCGACACGATCACCGCCGGCGGCAAGGTGGATGCGCCTGTGCCTCAGCGAGTGTTCTGGGCGGTCATCGAAGGCGTGATTGCGATTGCCCTCTTGTTGGGCGGCGGTCTTGTAGCACTGCAGGCAATGGCAGTGTCCACCGGGTTGCCTTTCGCAATCGTTTTAATGCTGGGATGCATATCCCTCGTGAAAGGACTGATGTCTGAGCCCCGTTAGCACTTAGGGCTTTCGCTGTCAGCGCACAGCAAACACACCCGTGACGCCATCGCCCGGGGCGATGGCGTCCGTCTGAGCAGGCGGGTATTAACGACAGAAAAAACCACCCCGGTAAGAACTTGGTACATGCATGCATGAACGCTCACGTTCTGGTTGTCAGCAGCGCTTGGTATTAGACACTTAAACGTAGCGCAGCACTTTAGTGCATCGACTGATGCGCGCAGACGACTGAGCAGAGCACCTAAAGCGAGAGGCCTGATTAAGTTTATTACCGTCAGGTCGATAGACTGGTTACCTAGATCATTCCCTCGCGTCAGGAAGTTCGCATGAACCTTAGAAACCTTAACGTAGCACCCCGAGCTTCCTTGTTTTTCGCGTCGATCATTGCATTGGTCTTTGTACTCGGCGCGGTCGCTGCTGTGCAAATGGGCAAGCTGCGGGACGCCGAAAAAGATGTCGAAAACAATTGGCTTGCAAGTATCCGACAAACGGCGCTTATGAACGTTGGCGCAATGCGGCTCAGGCTTGAAACCCAGCGTGCACTTGCTGACCCTCAAGCAGTTCAATCGACGGTTGCGTCCTTCCCAGGCTACCGGAAGGCTTTCGCGGATGCGGTGCTAAATTATGAACCTCTGATCACTAGTAACGACGAACGCTCGCGTTATCAAGTAGTGATGGCGTCCGCCGATGCGTACGGCAAACAACTGGATATCCTCGAACCGTTGATGGCGCGCGGTGACATACCTGCCGCCGTTAACCTCGTGAGTACAAGTATACGGCCGTTGACGAATAGGTTGGAGGGCGAAATCAAAGCCCTGACTGACTTCAACAACGACGGCGCCACAGCGGCTGGGCAATACGCAACCAATACGTACTCCGACGGCATCTGGACAATAATTGGCCTTATTACCGTCGTCGTCGTCCTGACTGTCGGGTTGGCAATACTTCTGACCAAGAGCATTACGACCCCAATCGGTGCAGCGTTATCTGTGGCAGAACGCATCGCCGGCAGTGATCTCTCCAAAGAAGTGCACGTCAGCGGGAAGGATGAAGCCGGACGCCTGTTAAAAGCGCTGGCCCAGATGCAAGAGAACCTTCGCAGAACCATCATGCAAATCGGCGACTCATCTACACAGCTGGCCTCAGCCGCAGAAGAAATGACAGCGGTCACTGAGGAATCCAGTCGAGGTCTCATCTCCCAAAATGATGAAGTCAACCAAGCGGCCACTGCGGTAACTGAGATGAGTGCGGCGGTTGATGAGGTGGCCCGTAATGCGGAGTCGGCCTCGGAAGAGTCGCGTCGCACCCAGGGCTTTACTGAAACCGGTTTAGAGCGAGTCTCTCAAACGTTGAAGTCGATTGAAAAACTCAGCGGCAATGTTGAAGCCACGAGTGACAAGATTCAGGTTTTGTCACAGCGGGCTCAAAGCATCAACAAAGTCGTCGAAGTGATTCGTGCAATCGCAGAGCAAACTAACCTTCTGGCGTTGAACGCAGCGATTGAAGCTGCCAGGGCTGGTGAGCAAGGCCGCGGCTTTGCAGTCGTTGCTGACGAGGTCAGGGCGTTGGCGCACAGAACGCAGTCTTCCACTCAAGAGATCGAACAGATGATCTCTGCAATGCAGAGCGATTCAGCTGAAGCAGTGGAAGCCATGAGTAAAAGTAAAGAGCTGGCAACCCAATCCCTCGATGTGGCACAGGAGGCCAGCAGTTCACTCGATCAGATCGCCAAGGCCATTACGCAGATTAATGAGCGAAATATGTTGATCGCAACGGCGTCTGAAGAACAGGCCCATGTTGCCCGAGAAGTTGATCGTAATCTCGTCAGCATTCGAGAGCTTGCCGTGCAGAGTTCTGCGGGCGCCAGTCAAACAGCCAGCGCGTGCGGGGAAATGTCAAAGTTGGCGGTTGACCTTAATAGGATGGTGAATCGCTTCGTCGTTTGAAAAAATGACGCAGGACACGCGATGTGTGCCTGGCGCGATGAGGGCTCTCAAACGGATCATGAGACACGCTGAGAGCTTGACTGGCAGTCTTTTGCAAGCTCAATGGCCGAGGTAATGGCAGCCCGCGCTTGCGGGCTATTCCTCCCGCACCTCGGTCAGGTTACGGCCAATGCCTGAGCCAGGATGTCACAAGCATTCACCGTACTGAGTACCGCTGGCGAGTCAATGCGCACAGGAATATCGGTCGGACAGGCGTTAGCGTTTCACTATCAAGCGGTGACTCAGTTCCATAACTCGCCAACAGGCGTGGACGCTGAGTAATAAGTCGCTACCTGCGCCTGCAGCAGTTCTGCGGTTGCCAGGGCATCGGTTAATGCATGGTGCGCGTGATAAGCCGGAAGGCCAAGGCGCGCTCGGCTATCTGCCAGCCTTATGGACGGTTGTGAGCGCCCCATAAGTCGGGCAAACCACCCGCGCTTTTGCCGGTGCAGTCGGGCTTCCAACTGCATCGTATCGATGACCGGGAACTCAAACCCTTCCCCTAAATGCCTACGCACTGCCTGATCCAAAAAGGCCCGCTCAATATTCCGATAATGGACCACCATCACCTTGCCTGCCATGGCCTCCAGCAATGGGGCCAGCACCTGCTCAAAGGTGGGCGCATCTGAAATTTCAGCATGGGTTATGTGATGAAACGTCACCGACTTTTCATTCAGCTCGGACGCTGGTTTTATTACCCAGTAAAGCGAGTTCCCACAATAAATGCGCTGCAGCGTGAACGGCATGACCCCGATGCTCACAACGCTGTCAGCTTGCGCATCAAGGCCGGTGGTTTCCACGTCCATGGCCAGCAGTTGCACGCTGTCAATGGAGGCCTGCGCAGAGACCGCGCCGGCTTGATAGAACTGTCGCAAGCGGCTGTTAACGGCATTGTCTGCCAGGGTCTCGAACCTCGAAGACCACTCCAGCATTTTATGATCGGGTTGCGCTTTCACGTGTTTCATGACGGCAGGCGACCCTTTGATGGATAGCGGAATCTTAAGAAATTCTGGCCATTACTCAAAACCTGAAACGCCTCTTTCAGGTTATGTCGCTCACTGTTGGAAAAGCGTTCCGGTTCGACGTAATTATTCAGCGCAGCGCCCTGCTCCAGTGCGTCAACCTGGTGTCGAATTCGCACCATCGACAGGAACTCCAGCGCGTATCGCAGTTGCTTTAATGCTTCAGGCGGAATGACGTTGCTCTTCGCGATGGCATCCATGCGATCAAATGAATTCTGCGCGGTACTGCCACACGCGAGCGCATGAATGCGGATCAGGTCCGTCAGCGGTGCGGTGCCTCGACCCTTGAGGTTGATGATCCGTTTGTGCTGCCCGTCTGTCTCAACGACAAAAGTACGGAAAAAGCCCAATGGCGGCGTCCGGTTAAGCGCAATCCGAGCCATGGCACTCAAAAAAACAGGATGTGCGCTGGATTTTCGAGCGCACAGCACCTTCAGTTCCTGAACAAGCTCGAGCTCGCCAAACACACCATCCAGATCAAAAAAAATACAACTATTGAGCAATGTCGTCGGGTTAGGCTTTTCGATCCACTGATCAAAATAACTTCGCCATACCTTCAATGGCTGACGCCACTGGTCGTTCGTCGCCATGATCCCGCCTTTGCAATAGCTGTAACCGCACGCGGCCAGGCCATCACTCACAAACGTCGCCAACGCTCGGAAGTAAGCATCGTGCTGGAGTGGATCGAAGCCGTCGTCGAGCACCAGGGCATTATCCTGGTCAGTCACCAATAACTGCTCATCACGCGCCATGGAACCCAGCACCATGAAGCAGTAAGGCACCGGAGGCGGCCCCAGCTTTTTCTCTGCCAGTTCCAGCAAACGCTGGGTAAAGGCACGGCCAATGCCGGAAATCGCGCTACCAATCATGTGCGCCGTCGCGCCGTCACGCACCATGCGGATGTAGGTTCCGCGCAGGTCACGCAAAAGCGATTTCAGACCGTCGACCGACGTCTGGTTAGAGATTCTGTTGACCAGGTACAGACTGCTGTGTGACTCGTAGCGGATGATATCCGACAGGTTGATCAGCCCGATCGGATGGCCATGGTGGACCACCGGCAGATGGTGAATATTACGGCGCAACATAACCAGCATCGCTTCAAACACTGAGTCGTCGGCGCCTATCGTTACCGGCTCGGCCGTCATGATGTCTCGGGCAGCCGTTTCGCCAGCGTTTCGGCCGGCCGCGACAACGCGTGTGCGAAGGTCCCGATCCGTCACGATTCCCTGGATTTGAGCCGCCTGCAAGCCCGCTGATGACATCACTAGCACGCAAGAAACGCTTTGTTCTGTCATGATTTTTGCCGCGTCGCCAACGCAGGTATCCGACGTGACCCATACCAAAGGCCGAGAGATAAGGCCTCGGCATTTGAGCTGAATAAGCTCACTCGCACGCCCCTGCGCCTCAACGGCAGTCTTGAGCCTGGAGTGCCCCTCAGCTTCAACGAAGTCGGCGAACGCATCATGCTGCGCACACAGGTCGGCGAAGACGTCGGCGGGTATGTAATAAATCAGGCTATCTTCCAAGGCTCTGGCGGGAAAACGCACCTTGTTACTGCGCAGCAAACCGGCCTGACCGAAGAGGTCGCCTTCGACAAGTCGGTTGTAGAGCTCGCCATTGCGCCGGTAAATCTCCACCGCACCACTACGCACATAGTGCAAGTCATGAATGATCGCGCCCGCTTCAAGGATGTCACTGCCGGCCTTGAAATAACTTACTTCTACCCGCCGAGCGATGGCGTCTACCGATTCCTTTGGCAGCGTATCAAATGGAGCGAAACGGTAGAGGTGGTCGCTAATCTCCTGTAACTCGATTTGCATGAAACCTCGAAATGCTGAAAAGAATTAAACTTGCGAGCGCCCTACATCGCAAAGGGCAGTGGTCTTTCTGTGTCGCCCACCACATCACATCCCGATACGAGGATCAAGCGCCACGTCTGATCTACGCTATGAGTGGCAACAACTGCTGCGTAACGGCTGGCCGTCATATTTACACTCCCGGCAGGCGCGGCATCACTGAATGCACAGCGCAGGCGGCGGTTATTTCTGAACGCTCAGAGGTATTTGCGATCTGCATTGCCTAGGGTGCTTTCCTCATCCTGTGTTTTTGGAGCGGGTCAATGCTGAACATTATTGCGATCTTCCTTTGCATCACAGCAGTACTCGCCTATCTCAATCGGCGCTACGTCGGCCTGCCATCCGCCATCGGTGTAATGGGCATTGCCTTGGGCCTGTCACTGTTGAATATGGCATCCGATGCGCTGGGCTTTCATGCCTTGCATACCCTTGAGCAATCGCTGGTGGAGTCCATCGACTTTTCCGAACTGCTGATGCAAGGCATGTTGTCATTGCTGCTCTTTGCTGGCGCGTTGCATGTGGACCTGTCGGAGCTGCGGGCCTACAAATGGCAGGTTGCATCCTTGGCCGTGGTAGGGACAACGCTCTCGACATTGTTCATCGGCTTTGGGCTCTGGGCGCTGTTGTCCCTTACCGAACTGCAGCTACCGTTATCTTATTGCCTGGTGTTTGGCGCGCTGATCTCCCCCACCGACCCCATCGCCGTGATGGGTATTCTGAAATCTGCCGGCGCGCCAAATAGCGTGGAGCTGGTCATTTCCGGTGAGTCACTGTTCAACGACGGTGTGAGTGTCGTGCTGTTTTCGCTGATCGTCGCAATGATTGCCAGCGGGGAGGCTCCGTCGATTATCGGCGCATCGCAGCTGTTACTGAAGGAAGCCGGGGGCGGTGCCCTGTTAGGCGCCTGCGTGGGCTATATCACTTACAGAATGCTCAAGAGTATCGATAGCTATCAGGAGGAGGTGCTCATCACCCTGGCCGCGGTTCTCGGCGCCTATGCAGTCGCCACTCAGTTCCATGTTTCGGGCCCATTGGCGATGGTGGTGATGGGACTGATTGTGGGTAACCAAGGACGCTCCCATGCCATGTCCGAGCAGACTGAAAAAAACCTGGACATGTTCTGGGAACTGATCGATGAAATACTCAACGCAGTGCTGTTTGTATTGATCGGCTTGGAAGTCGTTCTGATCCAGTTCTCCAACCCATTGCTCACCACGGGCCTGCTGGTCATATTGCTGACGTTGTTATCACGATTGTTGACTGTAGGGGTTCCCATTGCGGTATTGGGTAAACGCTTCCGCCTACCGGAAGGTGCCTGGAGTGTGATGACCTGGGGCGGCCTGCGTGGCGGGATATCGGTGGCATTGGCGTTGTCGCTGCCCCCAGGCGCAGCTCGCGATATCGTGGTTTCCCTGACGTACCTGGTGGTCGTTTTTTCTATCCTGATCCAAGGCATGTCGATCGGTAAATTGGTCAAGCGAGTCATTCCTTGTGCAGCAACCAAAGACGCTGGATGAACCCTTGGCCCGGCAAAAGACTCTATTAAGGATAATCAACTCACCGCCTTCGTTTCCCTGAATCCTTGCGGTGGGTTCCATCGTGTTATTGGCAGAAGGGATAAAAAATGCTCGCACGCTGGCGCTGGGTGCTACACCAATTGACCAAACGGCTGTGGTTCAGGGCGAGTCTGTTTTCCTTGCTGGGTATTGCGACCGCGTTACTCGCCGTTGTCTTCAAGGACTACATTCCCGAGTCGTTGCCCGCCCGCATCGGTGCCGACGCCGTCGATAAGATATTGGGCATCATTGCCTCAAGTATGCTCGCGGTGACGACCTTTTCGTTAAGTACCATGGTCAGCGCTTACGCTGCAGCGAGCAGCGGCGTGACGCCCCGCGCCACTACACTGGTGATGGAAGACACCACGACACAAAATGCCCTGGCCACCTTTATCGGCTCATTCCTGTTCAGCCTGGTTGGGATCATTGCGCTGAGTACCGGCGCCTACGGTACACAAGGGAGGGTTTTGCTATTCGCGGTGACCATCGCCGTGGTCATTCTGATTGTCTACACCCTTTTGCGCTGGATCGATCATTTGTCCAAGCTTGGCCGGGTGGGAGAAACCATTGACCGTGTCGAGCAGGCAACCATAGATGCCATTAACAATCGAGTCCAATGGCCGCATTTGGGGGCAGCCGCCTACCCTTGCGAGTCAGTGATCCCCCGTTCTGCGCTGATCATCACAAGCCTCCACACGGGGTACGTTCAGCACATTGACGTTCAGGCGTTAGGCGCGATCGCCAAAGCAGACGAGATACAGATATTTATGGACGTCCTGCCGGGAAGCTTTGTGCATGTCGGCATGCCGCTCGCAAGAACCGTCAGCTTGAACAAGGCACGCGGGGAAGAACTGGCGTCGAGCAACGAAAAAATCATCGCTACCCTGGCTATCGGCGTGCGTCGAACGTTCGAACACGACCCCCGGTTCGGCTTGTCAGTGTTGTCGGAGATCGCCTCCCGCGCATTGTCGCCGGCCGTCAATGACCCCGGCACCGCCATTGACGTCATTGGGCGCGGTGTCAGAAGCCTGACATGTTGGGGTAAACCTAAAGAACCCGCCGCGAAAATCGACGCTGACTGCCAGCACGTTTACCTGCGCGGTTTGACCGTGGATGACCTATTCGATGACTTCTTCGCACCGATTGCCAGAGATGGCGCGGGCCTGTTGGAAGTCGACCTACGCATGATGAAGACCCTTGTAAGCCTGGCACAGATAAACCCGGCGATGTTCAGGGGTGCCTGTACCCGGCACGCAGAACGGCTGCTCAAGCACGCGAACACTGCGCTTGTACTCGAAGAGGACCGGCACACGCTCAGCGCAGCGGCGCGACCGCTGCTGCACTGACCACTCTACGTGTTAATTTTTTTCGCGGCGGCGCCACTGCCGTCCGATTGCAGAAAGCCACGCGCCAACTGCTGATAGAGCTCGGGGCCCATCCTGGCACTGACTGCTTTGGCAATCAGCGCAACAGCCATCAGACTGATGACCATGCCATGGCTGTCGATCATCTCCATCACGATGATTGCAGAGGTGATCGGCGATTGCGTGACTGCTGCCAGAAACCCCACCATGCACAGTGCAATGATGGGCTGTGCCGCCAGGGCGAAGTATTCAGCGACATTGGCCCCCACAGCAGCGCCTACCGCCAAAGAAGGGGCAAAAATACCGCCCGGTATACCGGAAAAATAAGTCACGACGGTCGCAAGAAAACGCGTAATCGGCGCGTGCCACGGCAAACCGACATCGGACACGATGATCTGGGAGGTGATCCCGTAACCGCTGCCAAAGGACATGCCACCGCTGAGCCAACCGAGAATCGCCACGATCATGCCGCAGCCACCGGCGAACCAGACTGGATGCAGGCGGCGCCATTCCCAGACGACAAAACGGCGATAGCGCTGTGGCCACAGGAGCATCCGACTGAACAATCCCCCCATAAGGCCACAGCCAATACCAATCGTCAGTATCGGAAGAACGATATCGAGATTGGCCTCTTGTACGTCGAAGTGCCCGAAATAGTTGTAGTTGCCCTGCAAGGCAATCGCGACCATCCCCGACAAGATGATCGTGCTGAGCAACACTCCGCTGGTGCGGGTTTCCAACTTGCGCCCCAGCTCCTCTACCGCAAAGGCCACACCGGCCAGGGGCGTATTGAAGGCGGCGGCAATACCCGCTGCGCCACCGGCCAGGATGAGGTCTTCAGGGCGAATGATGCGTGCGTTGGGCAGGTAACGATGAAAGAAATGCATGATTGAAGCGGCGACTTGCACCGAAGGCCCTTCACGCCCCGCTGAAAAGCCACCGGTCAGGGCCAGGGTACCGAGGCCTATCTTGGCGAAGGCCAGACGCAATGACACCAACGTATTCACAGGCTTGCCTTGGTGGGCCAACCGTGTGGCCGCGATCACCTGGGGAATACCGCTGCCTTGGGCGCCTGTAAAAAAACGCGAGGTCATCCACACCACAAACATGCCGATCAGCGGCGTGTAGATAAACGGCAGCCACGGCCGGGCGGCGGCCTGTTGGGCGAACTGCATCAGCGCAAGGTCAGCCAGCCGGGCGAACATCACAACCAGCAACCCTGCGAGGGTAGCAGCAGCCCAGAGCGTCACTCGAGTACGCCATCGGATAGAGGCAAAACGACGACGTATCAGCAATATCGGTTTGATCACCCGAGCGGATTCCCGTTGTTGAGATTCAATAAAATGTAATAACCAGATTAACGGGTTAAACGGTCAGGTCCAACCGGCAGTGACCCGATCACTACAACCCCGGCTCGCGTCTAACCGCTCGCTCGGCCCCCTCATCCAGCCATTCTGATACATAGTATGACTGTCTGCTCGCCACTGCGGTGATCAATCAACTACAGTTGAGTCGCTCTGAATAAAAACAAGACAAGCCGGAGAGATTCCCATGCGAGTAAAGAACCGCTTCATCCTGCTGGCAGCCGCCGCAACCCTGACACTCACCACCGCGACACAGGCAGCCCCGGTATTCATTAACATCCTGACAGGCGGCACCAGCGGGGTGTATTACCCGATCGGGGTCGGCCTCTCCCAGATCTACAATGAAGGCATCCCCGGCGTAAAGACTTCGGTTCAGGCCACCAAGGCCTCCGTGGAGAACCTGAACCTGCTGCAATCGGGTCGAGGCGAGTTGGCACTGGCGCTGGGTGACTCGGTGGCGGATGCCAAGAACGGCGTCGAGGAGGCAGGCTTCAATACACCACTGACCAAGTTACGCGCCATTGCCGGCGCGTACCCCAACTACATTCAAATCGTGGCCAGCAAAGAGTCGGGGATCAAGACGCTGGCGGACCTTAAAGGCAAGACCCTCTCAGTCGGAGCGCCGAAATCGGGTACCGAGTTGAACGCACGGGCGATTTTCAAGGCAGCGGGCCTGACCTACGCAGACATGGGCAAGGTGCAATACCTGCCGTTTGCCGAGTCAGTTGAGCTCATCAAGAACCGGCAACTGGATGCCACGCTGCAGTCTTCCGGACTGGGCATGGCCGCCATCCGCGACTTGTCATCGGTGATGCCGCTGAACTATGTGGCGATCCCCCCTGAAGTGGTGGCGAACATCGGCAACGCGGCCTATCACAGCGCGGTGATTCCGGCCAACACCTATGACGGCCAACCTGACGCGGTGCCGACGGTTGCGATCACCAACATTCTGGTGACCCGCTCGGATGTACCCGATGAGCTGGCCTACCAGATGACAAAATTATTGTTCGAAAACCTCCCCCGCCTCGGTAACGCTCATTCGGCTGCCAAGGACATCACCCTGGAAAACGCCACCAAGAACCTGCCGATTGCGCTGCATCCGGGTGCCGAACGCTACTACACCGAAAAAGGCGCGCTCTAGCGACGCACGGCGCAGCGGCACCCGATCGCTGCGCCAACGGTCCGCCCTTTTTCCATGCAGTGAGGCAGGCAGCTAATGAGTGAAGATCATCACGGCATCTCTGCGAACCCGCGAGACTGGCCAAAAACGCTGTTTTACGTCGCGTTGTTATTTTCGATCTTTCAGATCGTCACGGCAGCGTTTTCACCCTTTTCAAGCCAGGTACTGCGCGCCATACACGTCGGCTTCTTATTGTGGGTGGTCTACCTGAGCTATCCGGCCTATGGCAACAAGCGCCCCTGGCAACCATTGGCCTGGGTTCTCAGCCTGGCAGCCATTGCCACCGCCTTTTATCAATGGCGGTACGAGGCTGACCTGATCCAGCGCTCTGGGGACCTGACAACCGCGGACACGGTGATCGGCATTGTGCTGGTGGTGCTGGTGTTCGAAGCCGCGCGACGGGTGATGGGCATTGCCCTGCCGATCATATGCGGGTTGTTCCTGGCGTATGGTTTGTTTGGCGAGTATCTACCGGGTGAACTGGCCCATCGAGGTTATGGCTTCGACCAAATCATCAACCAACTGTCTTTTGGCACCGAAGGGCTGTACGGCACGCCCACCTATGTTTCGGCGACCTACATCTTCCTATTTATCCTGTTCGGCGCATTCCTCGAACAGGCAGGCATGATCAAACTGTTCACCGACTTTGCGATGGGCCTGTTCGGCCACAGACTGGGTGGGCCGGCCAAAGTCGCCGTGGCCTCATCGGCGCTGATGGGCACTATTACCGGCTCGGGGATCGCCAACGTGGTGACCACAGGGCAATTCACCATCCCGCTGATGAAGCGCTTTGGTTACCGGGCTGCCTTTGCCGGCGGGGTGGAAGCGACCGCCAGCATGGGCAGTCAACTGATGCCGCCGGTCATGGGCGCCGTCGCCTTCATCATGGCCGAAACCATCAACGTACCGTTTGTGGAGATCGCCAAAGCGGCATTGATCCCTGCCATCCTGTATTTCGGTTCGGTCTTCTGGATGGTCCACCTGGAAGCCAAGCGCTCCAACCTCAAGGGGTTGCCCAAGGATCAATGCCCCAGTGCGTTGAACGCTGTGAAGGAGAACTGGTACCTGCTGATCCCACTGCTGGTATTGGTCTACTTACTGTTTTCAGGGCGTACGCCGTTGTTTTCCGGCATGGTCGGACTGGCACTCACGGCCATCGTGATTCTCGGCTCGGCGATCATCCTGAGAGTACAAAGCTTTGGCTTGCGCTGCGCCTTCTGGATAGCGCTGGGCATCCTATGTACCGGTTTTTTCCAACTGGGAATCGGCGTGATCTTTGCCGTGATTGCAGTGCTGGTGGCGGTCTGTGGGTTCATCAAGGGCGGGCACGAGACCTTGACCATTTGCCTGCACGCGCTGGTAGAAGGTGCACGCCATGCTGTACCGGTTGGCATCGCGTGTGCCTTGGTGGGCATCATTATCGGCGTGGTTTCACTGACGGGCGTCGCTTCGACGTTTGCGGGGTATATCTTGGCGATCGGCCGAGATAACCTACTGCTTTCGCTGATCCTGACGATGATCACGTGCCTGGTGCTGGGCATGGGGATTCCCACCATTCCCAACTACATCATCACCAGCTCGATCGCAGCGCCTGCCCTCTTGGAATTGGGCGTGCCGTTGATTGTGTCGCACATGTTCGTATTTTATTTCGGCATCCTCGCCGACCTGACGCCCCCCGTCGCCCTCGCCTGCTTTGCCGCGGCACCCATCGCTAAAGAGACCGGGTTCAAGATCAGCCTGTGGGCGGTGCGAATTGCCCTGGCGGGGTTTGTCATACCGTTTATGGCGGTCTACAACCCGGCGTTGATGCTGCAAGGTGGTAATTTGTGGATGACCGCGTACATGCTGATCAAGACCCTGCTGGCGGTCGGGCTCTGGGGAATGGCGTCCACCGGGTATTTGCAGCGCAAAATGCCCTTATGGGAGCGATTGCTGTGTGTGGTTGCTGGGGCCTTGCTGGTGGTGGCGTTACCGCTGACCGATGAATTGGGCTTCGCGCTGGGGATCGTGGTGATATTCCAGCATATCTGGCGGTCCCGTCGTGCCGAGCCAGCCCTCCCATGATCGGCGTGTGCCTGGGCCTGACGGGTGTGGTGTGGGCCCAGCTGTCGATTTCCCACTTCACGCTGGCCTGGGATCACACCATTGAAAAGATCCGCTGGGAGGAAGACTACCGCGTGACCGAGCAAGGGCTAGTGCTGGAAGAAGCACGTGTACGCGGTAACGGCGCAGGGATGGAGGTTCCAGACGACGCGCGACTGGAAAATGGCAGTTGGCACTACCGGCGCCTATTGCCGCCCTTGCAACCCTTGCGCCTGGGGCGAACACCGGAGGCTGGCGATTACCAGCTGTGTGTTGATGGCCAGTGTTCCGCCCTGAGTCATTGGGTGGGCGCGCCAACCACTCGCCATCCGTTCATTCAACTGTGGACGTGCAAAACCGACTGATGGCCGGATGACCACGTTCACCCTCATTTCCGCTCATCTCAGCCAGCACGTTAGGGTGTTATCAGGAATATATCCATGCAGGCGAGGTGGGAAGGTTAAGGTGGGTTAAGAAATAGTTAGTGTTCGCACGCGCCTTAGATCAATAGGGTTCGCTGGCACTGGGTGTCGGCATTGAGTCGGGAACACCGAAAAACAGGTTCAAAGGGAGGACATCATGAGTAATGCGTTGGTCATAGAGGACGACCAAGTAACGGCGGAAATCATCGTCGCCGAACTCCAGCGCCACGGCTTCAGCTCAAAGTGGGCGGCCACCGGGCGCGACGGGCTGGCCCTGGCGATTGCAGGCGGCTACGACGCCATCACGCTGGATCGCATGCTGCCGGACTTTGACGGGCTGACGATTGTCAGCACCTTGCGCAGTCTTGGGATTCAGACGCCGGTCCTGATGATCAGCGCTCTTTCGGACGTGGATGAGCGCGTTCTGGGACTTCGTGCGGGCGGCGATGACTACCTGACCAAGCCCTTTTCGGCCGTCGAGATGGTCGCGCGCCTTGACGCATTGCTCAGACGCACCGCCGCAGACCCCAGCAACCCACACCTCAGTTGCGGCAACCTGCGACTGGACTTGGTGGAGCACAAGCTGACGCGCAATGACGAAGACATCCAATTGCTGCCCACCGAGTTCAAACTGCTCAACTTCCTGATGCGCAGTGCCGGCCAACTGGTCACTCGCACCATGCTGTTTGAAGGCGTCTGGGGCTATCACTTCGACCCCGGGACAAACATCATTGATGTGCACATCGGTCGGCTGCGTAAAAAGCTGGAAAGCGACAAAGACTCACCTGTGATCCATACAATACGCGGTGCCGGCTATGTCCTCGCCACCAAAAAATGAGGAATGGCGCTCGTCCGGTAGTCGATTGATCGGGTTTTACGCGGTGTTCTTCGTGGCCTGGGGAGCACTCTTTACCGGTGTGCTGTACTGGGAAATCTCCCACTATCTGGGCACGGTTGCCGAGCGTACGTTGTTGCAACGCGCCCACTACTATCAAAAGGTCGACGACTCGAACCTGCTTGCTGAGTTGGCGGCGAGTGAGGCTTACTCGACCCCCGGGATCGACGCCTACGGGTTATTTGCACCCGATGGCACCCATGTCGCCGGCGACCTGCTGAAGCTGCGCTCCAACCTGCCCGACGATGGCCAGGTTCATTACCTTGAGCGCGGCTTGAGCATTGCGTTACCCAACACAGAAACCCGAAGCAGCTATGCCTTGCTGGCACGGCGCGCCGACGGGCATATCCTGATTTTGGCACGTGACGGCGGGTCGATTTCCGCCGTGGGTGGCATTATTGAGCAGGCCCTGATGTGGGGGTTGTCATTAACCCTTATCCCCGGTTTGATTGGCTGGCGCTTACTGCGACGTCGCCCATTGCGCCGTGTCAAACGCCTGCAGCTGTGTACCGAAAGTATCGTTTCGGGCAACC
Source organism: Pseudomonas sp. RA_5y_Pfl1_P24 (assembly GCF_963970945.1). Classification (NCBI taxonomy): domain Bacteria; kingdom Pseudomonadati; phylum Pseudomonadota; class Gammaproteobacteria; order Pseudomonadales; family Pseudomonadaceae; genus Pseudomonas; species Pseudomonas sp. RA_5y_Pfl1_P24. The sequence continues at coordinate 238,866 of NZ_CAXAOJ010000009.1, forward strand.
TGGCTGAGCGTTTGCCGTTGTCAACACGCCGCGATGAACTGGATATGCTGGCCAACGCTGTCAACACGATGCTCGATCACATTGAGCAGTTGATGCACGAGGTGAAAAGCGTCTGCGACGGTATTGCCCATGATTTGCGCACGCCCTTGACACGCTTACGCGCACGGCTCTATCAGCTCCAGAAATTGCCGCTGGCCCGTGAACATAAGCAGACCTTGAACCAGGCGTTTGAGGAGAGCGAGTCGATCATGGTGCGCTTTCAAGGACTGCTGCGGGTCGCTGAGCTTGAGGATATTCGTCGCCGTTCTGCCTTTGCGCCCTTCCCGATCATGACGTTGTTGAAACAGGCGCATGAGTTTTACGAGCCGATGGCACTTGACCGCGCCCAAACGCTTTCGCTGGACATTCCCAGCGATTGCGCCCAGGTGTATGGCGACTCTTCGTTACTGTTCGAAGCGCTGGTCAATCTGCTCGATAACGCCATTAAATTTACCCCGGAGGGCGGCCATATCGAATTGCGGGGGAGCATCAAGGACTCAGCTGTCATTATTCAAGTCGTGGACGATGGTACCGGCATCCCTGAAGCGGACCGTACGCATGTCATTCGCCGGCTCTATCGCGGCGAGGGAAGCCAGATAAACCCAGGCCACGGCTTAGGCCTGTCATTAGTCGCCGCCATCGTGAAATTGCACGGATACACACTGGATATCCACCCTGGTGCCTCAGGCAGGGGAACACGCGTATTGATTCACTGCCCGATGTTCAGCGGTCAAGCCACGGATCGATTTGTACCTCAACATTAAATTTAACTTAATACTGGTTAATTTGAGCGCCTCTGCGCCCAGGCCTAGTTTGGCAGCACATATTGCTGACCCAAGGCCTTTTGCTTGTGAAATATCTGTTGTTGCTGCGTGTGTTAACCGTGCTCTGTGTAACACCACCGCTTCTTTGGGCGAATGCCGCTCTGGCTGCCAACGCAACCCTGGGGACAATGATCCCCGCTGCGCCGAAGCTGGGCGCCGAAGCCTGGATACTCATCGACGCGGAAACGAACAGGGTCATTACCAGCCACAACAGTGATGCACGCCTACCACCGGCCAGCCTGACCAAGTTAATGACTGCGTACATCACGACGCATGAGATTAAGGCCGGCCTGATCAGCGCAGATGATGAGGTCGTCGTGAGCGAAAATGCCTGGCGAACAGGTGGATCACGGATGTTTCTCAAGCCCGGCAGCTCTGCTTCGGTTCACGATTTGCTAAACGGCGTGATCATCGACTCAGGCAATGACGCGAGCGTTGCGCTGGCCGAACATATCGCTGGAAGCGAAGCCGGGTTTGTCGGAATGATGAACTCAACCGCTTCAACACTGGGAATGCTCAACACCCACTTTATGAACGCCACCGGCCTACCGGACCCGGAGCACTATTCTTCCGCACGTGACATGGCAACCCTGGCTCGAAAAGTCATCAACGAAGGGACCACCTACTACCCTCTTTACGCCAAGAAAACCTTCACCTGGAACGGCATTCAGCAATCCAACCGCAATACGCTTTTGTGGCGTAATTCCACCTACGACGGCTTGAAGACCGGGCACACAGAGGCAGCGGGCTACTGCTTGGTCGCCTCCTCACAGCGCGATGGGCAACGTTTGATCAGCGCAGTCCTGGGCGCCAGTAGCGCCCACAAGCGCACGGCAGAAACGGAAAAGCTGATGGGGTATGGCTTTCGCTTCTACGACACCCAAACCTATAAGAAAGGTGGCGAAGTACTCTCGCAGGTCGCGCTCTGGAAAGGCATACAACCCTACGTGAATGTGGGTTTGCTTAAAGACATGACCCTCACGCTGCCCAAGAATAAAAACCGAGACGTCGAGATGCGCCTGGCGTTTGATGGCCCCATCGAAGCCCCTATCACGGCAGGCACGGTCGTCGGAAGGCTCGACCTGTTCGACGCCGAGCATAAGCTGGGGAGTCGGTCATTGGTGGTCCTTGTGGACGCAGAGCAAGGTCATTGGTGGCAACGCTGGTGGGATACCGTGCATTTGTTTTTTACCCAGACGGTCCGCAGCTGGTTCGATGAGGCCCAGGTAACGTGAATAGTGAGGAGAAGGTCATGAACTCCGATGATCTACGCAAAGAACTCGCGCTATCAAAATTCTTCGAAGGCGATTCATCCCTCAATGACGCTGTACAGGGACTGAGTCAGGCTGAAAGGAAACTGTGTATCGAATCGGCCTTTGAGCAAGAGGCCGCAAGGCTTGGGGTAGAAGTGTGGGAGCTGACGCTGACAATGATTTCGCAGCCTCCCCAAGAGCTGAAACGCCTGACCCTGGCGTTTCATCGGGAAGTGTCAGAAATGGTTGAGATGCCATGGAAGGATTACTGCACGCTGAATGGGATCACCGAGTAGCCTTTGGGCCGCACATGCATCGGCGCTTCGCGTCGCGACGGCCCTGAGTGCTGACCGTCTATCCTGGCTAAAGCCTCTCAACAGTGAACACTCAATATCTCCAGAATACCGGCGTGACGAGCACTAACACTGTCAGGATTTCCAGCCGTCCAAGTAGCATGCCTAGGGTCAGTAGCCATTTGGCGGCATCCGGCAGTGATGAGAAATTACCGGCCGGCCCAATGATTGTGCCAAGCCCAGGCCCGACGTTACACACCGCCGTAGCGGCACCGCTCAACGCCGTTGTCCAATCCAGCCCAATCAGGCTCAGGCCCAAGGCAATCAGAGCAATCGTGATGGTGAAAAAGAATGAGAACGTCAAAAGCGAACGTAAGATCTCTTCGTCGATGGGGTGGCCATTGTACTTTTTCTGAATCACGGCGCGTGGATGGATCAGTTGCTTCAAACTGCTCACCAGTAAAGTTGCCGCCACTTGAAAACGGAAGATTTTAAGACCACCCGCTGTGGAACCTGAGCAGCCCCCCACAAAGGTCAAATAGAAAAAAAGCAACACGGAGAAACTGCCCCACACGGTGTAATCGCCGACAGCGACGCCGGTGGTGGTGACAACCGATGTCACATTCACCGCCACGATACGAAATGCATCCCACCATCCGTAATCGCTGTGAAGACAAAGCCAAGTACCTACCGCCAGCCACGCGAAGACCAAGAACCCAATAAATCCACGAACCTGGTCATCCTTCAGCAGCGCGCGCCGATGGCCGCGCAATGTCGCGACGTATAACGTAAAAGGCAGGCTACCCAGAATCATGATGGCAACTGCCACCCAGTGAATAGCAGGCTGTGTCCAATGCCCAAGCGAGGCGTCCGACGTCGAGAAACCACCGGTAGAGATCAACGACATGGCGTGATTGACGGCGTCAAATGGCGTCATCCCGGCAATCCAGAGCGCGAGCGTTCCGCCCCCCGTGAGTCCCAGATACAGAAAAAGAATGTATTTGGCTGCCACATGGGAGCGCGGCGTCACTTTTTCCGACCAGTCTGAAGACTCTGTCTGGAACAGCCGCATGCCCCCTACTCGCAGCAGCGGAAGAATCGCCACGGCCATGCCGATAAAACCGATCCCACCCAGCCAGTGAAGCATCGATCGCCAGATCAACAGCCCCGGCGAGGCGGTGTCCAAACCACTCAACACCGTTGAGCCGGTGGTTGTAATGCCAGACATCGTTTCAAAAAAAGCGTCGGTGTAACTGATGTGACTGATAAACACCATTGGCAACGCCGCGAAGATACACACCACCACCCAACTGCCGGTCGTCAGTAGGTACATGTCCCTTGGGCGAAGTTGAGCGGTCTCTGGGCGCCCTCGCATGACCAGCAACAGGCCGCAGATGAACGTAATCAAGCTGGACCAAAGAAAGGCGGACAGATCGTCGCTGCGCTCATAGACCACCAAGGTGATCATGGGGATGGCCATGCTGATGGCCAACGTAATCAGAAACAGACCTAAGACAAAGCCGATGAGTCGTATTGCCGCGTGGGACATAAACAATAACCTGGCAAATTAGCGCCGCGCAGTATCGCGGCGCCAAAACGTCTCCACCCGTAAATTTCTCGTAAATTTTTTAGGGCCGACGGGTCGCTTCGTCAACCTTAGCCTATTCCAAAGACTGCGCGGTTTTGGCAATGCGTTCTTGGGTCATCACCAATGCGTGATCGGGTAGGCGATCCAACGGCAGTAATAACCAACGACACCGCTGCTGGCCGATTCAACGCAGCACCTCCCCGAGGTTATATAAAACCCTGCCAACGGGAACTGATACCCACTCGAGCTCAGGAAACAGACCATGGCGAACATCGCCAGGGAGTAAGGCGAGTAAACGGTTCTGCTGGGGGGTTGGCGTCTCCGACATATTCAGTAACCTTTTTTTCGGCACCCTTGACACGGTGCGGAGCACGCGAGTTCAGCGGCCAGGCAACGCCGACCTGAGCGTGCGCTCTACGCCAATACGGCATACCCCCACGTTAGCGGCCTGAGAGGCGCTTGAGTAGCCTCGGAAACTGCCTACAGACAAGCATGGGCGGTATGACTGGGCGGATACCAGGAGGCCCGTGCGCCCCCAGAGTCTGGCCCGTTCTAAAGCCGCAGATGTCGCGCAGGGGCAAAAGGTGCGAAAACTACGCAGTGGCGCTTTCCATTGTCACGCTGACGCGCCTGCACCCAGTGATGTTTTTTTGCCTAGACTGGACGCTTAGCCGTATAACCAAATGCGCGTCAGAGCACAGGCCGCACAAAAACTAAAATAAGAGGAATCCCCCAAAATGTTCAAATCCATCTGCAAGGCACTCGCCTGCACGGTTGCTCTAGGGAGCATGAGTGCAGTCATGGCAGCTGATCCAATCATCATCAAGTTCTCACACGTCGTCGCCGACCATACGCCCAAAGGCCAAGGCGCACTGCTGTTCAAGAAACTGGTAGAGGAACGCTTACCCGGCAAGGTCAAGGTCGAGGTGTATTCCAACTCATCGTTGTTTGGTGACGGCAAAGAGATGGAAGCCCTGTTGTTGGGGGATGTGCAGTTAATTGCGCCGTCACTGGCCAAGTTCGAACAGTACACAAAGACCCTGCAACTGTATGACCTGCCCTTTCTGTTTGATGACATCGCTGCGGTTGACCGCTTCCAGATGAGCCCGCAGGGCCAGGGGCTGCTTAAGTCCATGGAGAGTAAAAACATCACCGGCCTGGCCTATTGGCACAATGGGATGAAGCAGTTGTCGGCCAACAAACCGCTGCGTGTTCCTGGGGATGCCCGCGGCCTGAAGTTTCGGGTGCAGGCCTCTGCCGTGCTTGAGGAGCAGTTCAAGGCCCTGCGCGCCAACCCGCGCAAAATGAGCTTTGCCGAGGTGTATCAGGGCTTGCAAACCGGTGTGGTCAACGGTGCAGAAAACCCTTACTCGAACATCTACAGCCAGAAAATGCATGAGGTGCAGAAATACATCACCGAATCCAACCATGGTGTGCTCGATTACATGCTGATCACCAACACCAAGTTCTGGAATGGCCTGCCGCCGGACATTCGCAGTGAACTGGACAAGATTATTGTGCAGGTGACCGCGCAGGTTAACAAAGATGCCGAGCAGCTCAATCAGGACGCCAAGCAAAGCATCATTGCCGCCAAAACCACCGAAATCATTACCCTGACACCTGAACAACGCGAACAATGGCGCGTCGCGATGAAACCCGTCTGGAAAAAATTCGAAGCCGATATCGGCCCTGAGCTGATCACCGCAGCCGAAGCCGCCAACAAGGCTCAATGACCGGGAGGCAGGTGTTGCCGACGTGGTAGCACCTGCCAGTCATCACGATACGGGAGATGCCATCCATGCAGGCCTTTCGGCGCATCTGGGAACACTTTGAGGAAGGCTTCATTGTCTTCCTTTTGGCCGCGATGACATTGGTAACGTTCGTCTACGTCATTCTCAACAATCTCTATACGCTTTTCTACCGGCTTGCCGATAACTGGGAAGGCGCCAGCAACCTATTGTTCACCATCGGCGATGGCGTCATGAGCATGGCTCAAGCCATGACCTGGAGCACCTCACTCACCAAGGCGCTGTTCGGCTGGCTGATCTTCTTCGGCCTGTCCTATGGCGTGCGCACCGCCGGGCATATTGGCGTTGACGCGCTGGTAAAGCTGGCGAGTAAACCCGTCCAACGGCTCATTGGGATCTTGGCCTGTCTTTGCTGCCTGCTCTATGCCGGCCTGTTCAGCGTGGCCAGCTTCGAGTGGATTCATACCTTGATGTCGGCGGGAATAGGCGCCGAGGACCTTGGCCATTTCGGGATCATGCAATGGCACATAGGGCTGATTGTCCCTGTGGGTTTTGCATTGGTATTCATCCGTTTCGCTGAAATTTTCGTGCGCATCCTGCTGCACCGCCAAACCGGTCTCGGCCTGGCCGATGAAGCCGCCGACGTGATGAAACTGACCGAACACGAGGACAATAAACCATGACCATTGCCTTCCTGTTCGCGGCACTCTTCGCATTGATGTTCATTGGTGTGCCCATTGCCATTTCCTTGGGCCTGGCGGGCTCGCTGACCCTTGTATTTTTCAGCCCGGACTCCGTTCGCTCCCTCGCCATAAAGTTGTTTGAAACATCAGAGCACTACACCCTGCTGGCGATTCCGTTTTTCTTGCTTGCGGGCGCCTTCATGACCACCGGCGGCGTCGCACGCCGGCTGATCGACTTTGCCAACGCCTGCGTCGGCCATATCCGTGGGGGGTTGGCCATCGCCGCCGTAATGGCCTGCATGCTGTTTGCAGCCCTCTCCGGCTCCAGCCCCGCAACGGTTGCGGCGGTGGGTTCGATCGCGATTGCCGGCATGGTGCGCTCTGGTTACCCGCAGGCATTCGGCGCGGGAATCGTCTGTAACGCGGGCACACTGGGTATCCTGATACCGCCCTCAATCGTGATGGTGGTGTATGCCGCCGCCACCGAGACATCCGTTGGCAAGCTGTTCATGGCCGGCGTCATACCTGGCCTGTTGCTGGGGATAACGCTGATGGTGGCAATCTACATCGTCGCCGTTAAGAAAAACTTGCCGGCCCTGCCACGCGCAACCCTGCGTGAGTTTCTGAGTGCTGCGCGTAAAGCCGTCTGGGGATTGCTGTTGATGCTGATCATCCTGGGTGGCATTTACACCGGGATGTTCACGCCGACGGAAGCCGCTGCCGTGGCGGCCGTGTATTCGGCGTTCATCGCCTTGTTCGTCTACAAGGATCTGACGTTTCGCGAGACACCTAAAGTGCTGCTGGACGCTGCCAAGCTGAGCATCATGCTGATGTTCATCATTGCCAACGCCATGCTCTTCGCTCACGTATTAACCACCGAGCAGTTACCCCAACAAATCACGGCCTGGGTGATCGAGGCGGGGCTGACACCGGTGACCTTCCTGCTGGTGGTGAACATCGTCTTGTTGGTGGCAGGTGCCTTTATGGAGCCCTCGGCCATTATCCTGATCCTGGCGCCGATCCTTTTCCCGATCGCCATGAAGCTGGGTATCGACCCGATTCACCTTGGGATCATCATGGTGGTCAATCTGGAGATCGGTTTGATCACGCCCCCGGTCGGTCTGAACTTGTTCGTGACGTCCGCGGTGACGGGCATGTCAGTGCCTGCCACCATCAAGGCAGCCATGCCCTGGCTGGTGCTCTTGCTGCTGTTCCTGGTGCTGATTACCTATGTACCCTGGATTACCCTGGCACTGCCCAACTGGCTGGGCATGAATTAATGCCCGCCCGCCCCAATCAGTCATCCTCCTCGCAGCGCCCTGAAAGGAAATCGCTATGATCGATATGAGCCACTTCACGCCGCTGAGTGCATGGGTCGGTGGCCTATTGATCGGCTCGGGCGCCGTGCTGTTGATACTGTTCAACGGTCGCATCGCCGGCATCAGCGGCATCGTCGGCGGCCTGCTACGCCCGGTGACCGGGGACGTGGCCTGGCGAACGGCATTTGTGCTGGGGCTGCTGATGGCACCCGTGGCTTACCAACTTATCGCGCCATTGCCTGCGGTGCAGATCGACGCCGGTTATCCACTCGTGATCCTTGCCGGCCTGCTGGTCGGTATTGGCACGCGCTATGGGACTGGGTGCACCAGTGGTCACGGTGTGTGTGGCCTGTCGCGTTTATCCCCGCGCTCCGTGGTCGCCACACTCGTGTTCATGAGCGCGGGTTTCATCACCGTTTATGTCGTTGGCCATCTCCTGGGAGGCCTTTGAACATGCCGCTTTTTTATGCGTGGGTTGCCGGTTTGGTGTTCGGCATCGGCTTGCTGGTTTCCGGAATGACAAACCCGGCCAAAGTCATAGGTTTCCTCGACGTGAGCGGACGCTGGGATCCCTCACTGGCCTTTGTCATGGGCGGCGCCATTGCGGTGGCGGCAGTCGGTTTCAAATTCGCAAGAACGCGAACCCGATCGCTGCTGGGGCTGCCGATGAACCTGCCCACCGCTCGAAATATTGATCGGCGCCTGGTCATGGGTAGCCTTCTGTTCGGCGTCGGTTGGGGCGTGGCGGGTATTTGTCCGGGGCCGGCCTTGGTGCTGCTAGGCTCGGGCATTCCTGAAGGTGTGGTTTTTGTCATCGCCATGTTAGCCGGCATGGGACTCTTTGAATGGCTCGAGCGACGCAGACGTCGTGGAGCGTCGATCAGCGCCAGCGTAGATAAAGCCAACTGAATCACAAATCGCTGTCTGTCGACCTCGACTGTGCTTCGATCAAGGCCTCTGCGCCGAATGAATCGTCACAACAGTTCAACCGGGAACGCGAGAATAGACCTGTGCCAGGTGGCCGCTGAAAAGCATCCACAGCGCTAATACGCCAAGGACGACAAGCAGCACGGCAACAATCATCTCGAGCCTTTTGAACACAGGCTCAGTCGGCGAGTGCTCTTTGCGTGCCCAGGTAAACACCCCGTTGCCTATGCAAAGAACATGGCGCCGGCGAGCATGTATTCAAGGCCAGCGGCATAAACAAGCCAACACCCATAGACCGTACCCAACACACTGTTAACCAACGCCGTGGTTTTACCGACCTTTGCGGTCGTCGGGTAACTGCCATTCGCGATGATTTTCCACAAGAAGCCCGTGGCGCCGATGTAGGCCGGCAATATCATCACGCCAGTGATGGAGAGCATCACGTTCCACGCGTTGTTCGAGAAGAACATCAGAATCATCGCCGCCTGCATGACAGCGGGTCAGTCCTGTCCGGCGTTGGTTCGCTAAAACGCCAGTGCTTGGCAATGCAGGCGCTTGACCGTTATCTGGTAAAACCTGAAATTCGGGCCATTCTGCTACTCGACCCGCCGTTCGACAAAGGCGTACAAGACCCTGGCTCGCTTCAATATGCGTTCCAACTGGGGGATCTTCGAGGGCCAGAGATCGAGCCCATCGACAAACCGGTGTGGTGCCTCGATCGGGCCAACCATCACGACGGCGAACTCGATGCCAACGGCATAGCGCAGAACGCGGCCTACTACAAAAACCAACCGCCCGGATTTGGCGTTGTGAGCCGCGCCTGGGCGCCACGTTTGCCGCTCGCCGCAGCCTATGACGAAACCTGGACGCGGGAGCGTTCGCCAGGGTTGCCGCCGGATGCTGATTACCCTACGCACAGCGACGAATATAAAAATGCACAAACAAAAACGCCGACCATTTCTGATCGGCGTTTTCGTTAAAGTGGGTCGCGGGTTTGGCAGAGCATTCATTGATGATTACACCTAACTGAAGTCGGTGGAGACTCGCTAGTGAGGTCGGATTTAATGAGCAAATCAAATCAGCGGGCAGGCCTTTCGCTTCTGCCATCGGCGCACGAAACCACTCCAACTCAATGGATCCATTAAAATATATTTTGTCGATAATCGCCCAAAATAACCTGAAATTACTGATTTACATATTGACTCAAAGCAGATCCAGAAATTTAATGGATCCACTAAATAAGAATAATACCTCGCCTGGAGAGTTGCTATGTACCCCAAGAACACTTGGTATGTCGCCTGCACACCCGATGAAATCGCTCAAAAACCTCTGGGTCGGCAGATCTGCGGTGAAAAAATGGTGTTTTATCGGGGCCTGGAAGGCGTCGTGGCTGTCGAGGATTTCTGCCCCCATCGTGGCGCGCCGCTCTCGCTGGGCTATGTCGAAAACGGCAACCTGGTCTGTGGGTATCACGGCCTGGTCATGGGGAGCGACGGCAAGACGGTGGAAATGCCGGGCCAGCGGGTGCGCGGTTTTCCGTGCAACAAGACATTTGCGGTGGTGGAACGCTACGGCTTCATCTGGGTGTGGCCCGGCGATCAGGCCCAGGCGGACCCCGCGCTGATTCATCATCTTGAATGGGCCGTGAGCGATCAGTGGGCCTACGGCGGCGGGCTCTTTGATATCCAGTGCGATTACCGCTTGATGATCGACAACCTGATGGACCTGACCCACGAAACCTACGTCCACGCCTCCAGCATCGGCCAAAAGGAAATCGATCAAGCCCCACCCGTCACCACGGTTGAAGGCGACGAAGTCGTTACCGCCCGGCACATGGAAAACATCATGGCTCCGCCGTTCTGGCGCATGGCCCTGCGCGGCAACAACCTTGCCGAGGACGTGCCGGTGGACCGCTGGCAGATCTGTCGCTTCACCCCGCCCAGCCATGTGCTGATCGAAGTCGGCGTGGCCCACGCCGGCAAGGGCGGCTACCACGCAGCGCCCGAACACAAGGCTGCAAGCATCGTGGTCGACTTCATCACCCCGCAAACCGAGACATCAATCTGGTATTTCTGGGGCATGGCGCGCAACTTCAACCCTCACGATGAAGCGCTGACCGCCAGCATTCGCGAGGGCCAGGGGAAGATTTTCAGCGAAGACCTGGAGATGCTCGAACGTCAGCAGCAGAACCTGCTGGCCCACCCGCAACGCAACCTGCTCAAGTTGAATATCGATGCTGGCGGCGTGCAGTCGCGCAAGATCCTTGAGCGACTGATTGCCAAGGAACGCGCCCTCGAACCGCAACTGATCACGACCACCACCGCCTGAACGGCGCGACACTCTGCGAGGACCGAACATGATCGATGTGGTGGTGGTATCCCGTAATAACGAAACCCAGGACATTTGCAGCTATGAACTGGCCAGGGTCGATGGCCAGCCGCTGCCAGCCTTCAGTGCCGGCGCGCACATTGACGTGCATCTGCCGGATGGGCTGGTGCGCCAGTATTCGCTGTGCAATCACCCCGAGGAGCGTCATCGCTATCTGATCGGCGTACTCAACGACCCGGCTTCTCGCGGCGGCTCGCGCAGCTTGCACGAGAAAGTACACGAGGGCACCCGCCTGACGATCAGCGAACCACGCAATCTGTTCTCCCTGGCCCATGAAGCACGCCGTAGCCTGTTGTTCGCCGGCGGCATCGGCATCACCCCGATCCTGTGCATGGCCGAGCGCCTGGCCCATGCGGGGGCCGACTTCGAACTGCACTACTGCGCCCGCGCCAGTGAGCGAGCGGCGTTTGTGCAGCGGCTCAAGGCGTCGCCGTTTGCCGAGCGGGTGTTCCTGCATTTCGATGAGCAGCCGCACACGGCCTTGAATGCTGCCGAGGTGCTGGCCGGGGCCGCAGACGATGTGCACCTGTATGTCTGCGGCCCTGGCGGGTTCATGCAGCATGTACTCGACAGCGCACGCGCACAGGGCTGGCAGGAGGACTGCCTGCACCGCGAATACTTTAGCGCGGCACCGGTGGATAACAGCCTCGACGGGAGCTTTTCGGTGAAGCTCGGCAGCAGCGGCCAGGTCTTCGAAATCCCCGCCGAAAAGACCGTAGTCCAGGTCCTGGAAAGCCACGGTATCGAGATTGCCGTGTCCTGCGAACAGGGGATTTGCGGCACCTGCCTGACCCGTGTGCTGGAGGGCATACCTGAGCACCGCGACCTGTTCCTCACCGAGCAGGAACAGGCGCTGAATGATCAGTTCACGCCCTGCTGTTCACGCTCGAGGACCCCGCTGCTGGTGCTCGATATCTGACAGGTGTCACGACGCGGGCAAAATCACCTTCATGCGCGCGTCGGCGGTGGCTGAACTGAAGATCTCGGCATAACGCAACGTCGCATTGGCGTGCTCGCGCATGATGGCTTCGGCGCGCGCGCCCTGGCGATTGACCAGGGCGTCAAACACCGAATGGTGCTGCATGTGGGCATAGTTGAAGCGCCGGTATTCACGGGCCATGTCCTCGCGATCCACCGCCAGCGCGGTCACCGATGCGAATGGCAGGTGATCATTGCGAGCCAGCGCATCCGCGATCGCCGGGTTGTGGCTGCCTTCGACGATGACCTGGTGAAAGCGCATGTTCAGGTCGTGGTAAACCTCAAGGTCATCTTCAGTCACGTAGCCTTTGTCGAACAGTTGGTCGCCTTCCACCAGGCAGCGCTCCAGCGCCGCACGCGCCGCATCCGACAGGCCATGCTCGGCGGCTTGCCGCGCAGCCAGGCCTTCCAGCACACCGCGCACTTCGACGGCGCCAGCAATGTCACTGGGGCTGACCGAGCGCACCTGATAGCCGCGCCCGCCAAACGGCACCAGCAGCCCTTCCTGCTCAAGGGTACGAAATGCCATGCGCACCGGCATGCGCGACACTCCAAAACGTTGCGCCGTAGGGATTTCCATCAGGCGCTCCCCCGCCACCAACTCCCCGCTGGCAATCATCTTGCGCAGTGCAACCAGCACCAATTGACCGGGCTTACTCATCCAGGCAACTTCCAGAAAACATGGCCGGCCATAGTACCGCAAGCATCCGATCCCGTCAGACGAACGCCAGCGCGGCGCGGGCACCCTCTATGGCACCCAGGTGGTGCGCCAGCCGCGACGGCAGGTAATCGAAAAAGAACCCGGCGCTGTGCAGCTTGGCAGCACGCAACGGATCGTCTTCGGGCAATGCCCTGGAGACACGCGCAGCCCGCGCCCAGGCAAAGGCCAGTAACGCCACGCCACATAGCTGGAGGAAATCCGGCGCAGCCCGATAGGGGTATTCACTGTCTTCCTGCGAGCGTTCACGCAGGGCAGTCACCACACCGGCCAGCGAGTCGCACAGACTGCCCAATGCACGGGAGAACCCTGCACACTCGACATACTGCAAGCCCTGCCCGGCCTCGGCACGCAACTCGGCCAGCAGCAGGCCAAAGGCTCGACCTTCATCCCCCAGCACTTTGCGCAGCAACAAGTCATTCGCCTGGATCTCGTTACTGCCCTCGTAGATCATCGCGATGCGGCTGTCCCGCAGGGTTTGCTCGATGGCGAACTCGGTGACGTAGCCGTAACCGCCAAACACCTGCAACGCATTGCTCGCCTGGCGAAAGCCCTGTTCGGTGAAAAACGCCTTGATGATGGGTGTCAGCAAAGGCGCCAAACGGGCGGCCGACAAGTCCTGGCCATGCTCGGCCTGATCAAGCAGGTGCGCCGCCCAATAGCCGATGGCGCGCATACCCTCGCTGGTGGTGCGCAGCTCCAGCAACACGCGGCGCATGGCCGGGTGATAACGGATCGGGTCAGCGGCCTGGGCCGCCACGCCTTCGGGCCTTGACGGTGCACGCATCTGCACACGCTCGGCGGCGTACTGCCGAGCATTCTGCCAAGCTGCCTCGACATGACCCAGGCCTTGCAGGCCGACATGCAGGCGCGCCGAATTCATCATCACGAACATCGCCGCGAGGCCCTGATTGGCCTCGCCGATCAGCCAGCCCTGGGCGGCGTCGAATACCAGGGAGCAGGTGGCGCTGCCCTTGATGCCCATCTTGTGTTCGATGCCGTCGCAGTGCACGCCATTGGCACGGCCGTCGTCCAGTTGCTTGGGCACCAGGAACAGTGAAAGGCCGCGACTGCCCGGCGGCGCATTGGGCAAACGCGCCAGCACCAGGTGCAGGATATTGGCCGTGAGGTCGTGCTCACCGCCGGAGATAAACAGCTTGCTGCCGCTGAGGCGATAACTGCCATCCGCCTGGGGCTGCGCGCGACAGCGCAGCAAGCCGACATCGCTGCCGGCCTGAGGCTCGGTCAGGCACATGGTGGGCAAGGCCTGGCCACTGACAATCTCGGGCAGGTAGCGTGCCTGCAGCCAGGGAGCGGCGTGGGTCTTGAGGCACAGGTAGGCGCCATGGGCGATCCCGGTGTACATGGCCCAGGCGTGGTTGCTGGCGTAGAGCATCTCTTGCAGCGCCGCATCGAGTAGTTGCGGCAAGCCCTGCCCGCCCTGCTCCTCAGCGCACGCCAGCGCCGGCCAGCCACCGTCGACATAGGCGCGATAGGCCTCGACGAAGCCGTCCGGGGTGCTGACCCGGCCCGCCTGCCAGCGGCAGCCCTGGCGATCACCGCTGCTGTTCAACGGTGCCAATACGCCCTGACTGAAGCGTGCCGCCTCCTCCAGCACCTGTAGCGCCAGCGGCAGGTCCAGGGCCGCGAACGCCGGGTGGCGCTGCCAGGTTTCGGGCGCCTGCAACCAGTGTTCAAAGACAAATTGCATATCGCGCAAAGGCGCCTCGTAGCTCCACATCGGGACACCTCATCGACTAAAAAAACAATCAAGCGCGGTAGACAGGGTTCTCGATCAGCAACGCCATGCCCTGCCCGCCGCCCACGCACGCTGCGGCAATCCCATAGCGCAGGTTGTGCTGGCGCAGTTGTCGGGCCAGGGTCATCACCAGGCGCAGGCCGGTGGCAGCCAGTGGATGCCCCAGCGCAAGCGAGCCGCCCTGGACGTTGAGGCGGGTGCTGTCCAGCTCCAGTTCATAGGCCACCGCCAGTACCTGGGCGGCCTGGGCTTCGTTGATCTCGAAGCGGCCGATGTCACCCAGGTTCAACCCGCTGCGTTGCAGCAGCAGGCGGATCGCCGGTGCCGGGCCGATGCCCATGAACTCGGGGGCCACACCGACCACCGCGCTGGCCAACAGACGCGCCAGGGCCGGACGCGTGCAGGCCGAGGCGCGCCCCACCAGTGCGGCGGCTGCGCCATCGACCACGGCGCAACTGTTGCCGGCGGTTTGTACACCGCCAGGGTGCACGGCGCGCAAGCGTGTCAGGGCTTCAAGGTCGGTGGGACGTGGGTGGCTGTCCGTGCTGACGGCACTGGCCCGACGCGCCAGGCTGATGCCCCTGGGCTGATACCCCTCAAGCTCGAACACCTGGTTGTCGACCGTGACGATTTCTTCCGCCCACGCGTCGTCACGCTGCGCCTGCAACGCTCGCTGATGGCTGTCACAGGCGTGGCGGTCCACGGACTTGCGGCTCAGGCCATAACGGCGCGCCAGGTTATCGGCGGTGGCGATCATGTCCAGGCCAGGGGCCGGGTCATAAAGGGCCTCCCAGAGAAAATCCTTAAATTGCACCTCGCCGCCGAGTCGAAACCCATCCCGATGGGTGTAGGCCGCAATCGGGTTGCGCGACATGGATTCACTGGCCACACACAAGGCCAGTTGCACGCCATCCCGCAGTTGCACAGCGGCCTGGCGCAACAACTCGAAACCGGTGGCGCAGATGCGCTGCACCCCCAGTGCCGGTACCGCTTGCGCCACACCGCTGTACAAGCCGATATGCCGTGGCAGCAAGTAGGCATCGAAGCTGGCCTGGGCCATGGAGCCGGCCAGTACGCTGTCCACTGCCTGCGGCTCAATACCCGCCCGGGCCAGTACTTCACGGCCAACCTTGATCCCCAGGTCAATGGGTGAGACCTGAGACAGTGCTCCACCCAGGTCAATCCAGGGGGTGCGCACGGCCTCGAAAATCGCCACATCGGCAAATGCCGAATACTGCCCGTTCAAGGCTTGGGCTCGGCACGCAACAGCGTGGTGTCTTCGCCGCGATACAACGCCTCGACCTTGGCGGCGCGCCATTGCAGTACCGCCCGCTGGTTGATCGAACCTTTGTCGGTGATTTCCCCACGATCGATGGACGCCGGCTCGTCGAGCAGGGCAATCCATTCCAGGCGACTGGCATTGCCGGTGGCCTCACGATTGAGGCGTTGCAACCAGTCGCCGAACCACTGGCGCACCGGCGCGCTGCCCAGCACTTGGGCGTCGCTGGCGTCGGCGTCCAGGCCCGCTAGCCGACGGCATTCGTGGAGCCTGGGGAACACCAGTGCTGCGAGGCACTCGCGGTCGGGGGCGGCAATCACCAGGTCCTGCACATAGGGCGAGCCGTCGAGCACCGCGCGATTGCGCAACGGACCAACGCTGACAAACACCCCGGAAGAGAGCTTGAAATCCTCGGCAATCCGCCCATCGAACATCAGGCCCAGTTGCGGCTGCTGAGGGTCGGCGAGCTTGATCGCATCTCCTGAACAGTAGAACCCCTGCTCGTCGAACACCTCGGCGGTTTGCTGGGGCGCCCGCCAATACCCCGGCATGATATGCGGCCCGCGAAAGCGTCCTTCGAACTTGCCATCCACCGGCACCAGGCGCACCTCGCAGCCCGGCGCGGGCAAACCGATATAACCGGCCATGGACAACGGCCCGGTGGTGAACGTGCAGGACGGTGCGGCTTCGGTCATGCCCAGCCCGGCCATCATGCGGATGCGTTCACCACAGTGCTGTTCGGCCACGCGGTCGAGGCGATCCCAGATACGTTGGGAAAGGCCGGCGGCGGCGAAGAAGAACAGTTTCATGCGCGCAAAAAAACGCTCGCGCAACTCGGCGTCCTGTTCCAGGGCGTTGACCAATTCTTCCCAGCCCTTGGGTACCGTTAAATAGGCCGTGGGCGAAACCTCCTTGAGGTTGCGCAGGGTCTCGGCAAAGCCTTGGACCGTGGGTTTGCCGTCGTCGAGGTAAAAGGTGCCGCCGTTGTAGAGCACGATGCCGACGTTATGGCTACCGCCAAACGTATGGTTCCACGGCAGCCAGTCCACCAGCACCGGCGGCTCCTCACCGAACACCGGAAACGTCTGCAACAGCATCTGCTGGTTGGCGCAGAGCATGCGCTGGGTGGTGACCACGGCCTTGGGCAATTTGGTCGAGCCCGAGGTGAAGAGAAACTTGGCGATGCTGTCAGGCCCGGTGGCCTTGAACGCCGCTTCAGCCTCTGCGCCACCCGGTGTGTGCAGCAGGCTGGCGAAGCTTATTTGGCTGCGCCCGGGCACTTGGCCGCGCACGCAGATCAGCGGGGTTTCGGCCGGCAATACGGCGTCGATCGCACGCTGGTAGGCCGGCGCATCACTGACGAACACCAGCCCGGGTTGCAGCAAGTCGCAGACATGCCGCAGCTTGGCGAAATCCTGGGACAACAACGAGTACGCGGGCGATACCGGGCAGTAGGGAATGCCGGCGTACATAGCGCCGAGGGCGACCTGCAAATGCTCGATGTCGTTGCCCGACAGCAAGGCCAGCGGCTTGTCCGCCGACAGCCCGTAACTCAGCAGGCCCTGGGCAATCGCGCGCACGCTGTCGAGCATCTCGCGGTAGCTGACACGGCGCCAATCACCGCCGGCCTGGCGTGCCGCGATAAACGTCTGCTCGGGCCGCACCCGCGCCCAATGCACCAGGCGATCGAGCAAGCGCGCCGGCAACTCGGCCAGGGGTTCCAGGGAGCGCATGTGCAACACGCCCTGCTCTTCAGTGACCGCCACCGGTGCGTGGCCGATGGAGACCTCGCGGTATCGCGGTACGGGCTGGGGTTGCGGTCGAAATTCGGAACTCACAAGGATGTCCTCCAGCAAGGCGGATCACAGCCGCCTTGTTATTGTTATGTCGCGGCGCCTGCTCAGATCGGGTAATGCCGTGGCCCGTTCTGCAAGGTCACCCAGCGCAATTGCGTGAAGTGCTCAATGGACGCCTTGCCACCAAAGCTGCCGTACCCACTGGACTTGACCCCACCAAACGGCATCTGCGCCTCGTCATGCACCGTCGGGCCGTTGATATGGCAAATACCCGACTCGACCCGCTGCGCCAGCGCCAGCGCGCGCCCGGTGTCTCGACTGAAGATCGCCGCCGACAGGCCGAACTCGGAATCGTTGGCCAGGCGCAACAAGGCTTCATCACCCTCACCACGCAGCAGTACGGCCACCGGTCCAAAGGACTCTTCGCGGTACAAGCGCATCTGTTCGGTGACACCATCGATCAGGGTCGGCTGCAGGATGCTGCCCTCCAGTTGGCCGCCTACCACCAGCCGCGCGCCCTTGGCCAGAGCATCGTCGATCAGGGCCTTGATGCGTGTGCCGGCGCTGGCGTCCACCAGGGAACCCAGCACCGAATCAGCCGCCGCTGGATCACCCGCACGCAGGGTCGCAACCTTGGCCGCCAGCTTGGCGCTGAACGCATCGGCGACCTTGGCATCGACGATCAGGCGTTCGGTGGACATGCAAATCTGGCCCTGGTTGAAATAGGCGCCAAAAGCCGCCGCCGCCACAGCAGCGTCAAGATCGGCATCGTCGAGCACCAGCAACGGCGCCTTGCCACCCAGTTCCAGCAACGCCGGCTTGAGGTGACGCGCCGAGAGCTCGCCGACAATGCGCCCGACATGGGTCGAGCCGGTGAAGTTGACCCGCCGCACCGCCGGGTTGGCGATCAGCCGCTCGACAATCGCGGCGGCATCCGCCGGGGCATTGCTGATGACATTGACCACACCATCGCCCAGGCCTGCGTCTTGCAATACCTGGCCCATCAGGCGGTGCACCGCCGGGCTTAATTCCGAGGCCTTGAGCACCACGGTATTACCGCAGGCCAGCGGCATGGCGATGGCGCGAGTGGCGAGGATGACCGGAGCGTTCCACGGCGCGATGCCCAGCACCACACCGCAAGGTTGACGCAAGGCCATGGCGAAACTGCCGGGGACATCGGAGGGGATCACCTCCCCCGTGATCTGGGTGGTCATCGACGCCGCTTCGCGCAGCATATTGGCCGCCAGGCGCACATTGAAGCCATACCAGTTGGGCATGGCGCCGGTCTCGCCGGCGGCAGCGATGAATTCGCTGCTGCGCGCCTGCAATTGCTCGGCAGCGTTGAGCAAGCGGGTGCGGCGTTCGTTGGGCGCCAGCGCCGCCCACGCGGGGAACGCGGCGTGAGCGGCGGCGACGGCGGCGTCGGCATCTTCCAGGGTCGCGGCGGCCACCCGAGAGACCACTTCACCGGTCACCGGGTTGCGACGTTCGAAGGTTCGACCGTCACGGGCGTGGCACGACTGGCCGCCGATCAACAGGGGCACGTCCAGCATGGTGATTCCTCTTTATTGTCTTTATCGGGAATACGTTCAAGCAGAGTACAACGGCGCGGCCAGGCGGCCGCGCCCTTCAGCGTTTATACGCCTGCAGGCCAGGCTTGATGCTCTTGTCGTCGAGGAACTGCTTCATGCCCTGCTCGCGACCGCCTTCGGTGTCGAGCAGGCGCGACTGATCGAGCTTGGCGTAGAGGTAATCCTCGTTCTGCTCCCAGGTCAGTTCGCGGCAACGCTTGAAGCCATGCTTGGCGGCACGCAGCACCACCGGGTTTTTCTCCAGCAGGTTACGCGCCAGCTCGATGGTCACTTCGCGCAGTTGAGCCAGCGGCACGCTTTCGTTGACCAGGCCCATTTCGGCGGCTTTCTGCCCGCCAAAGGTCTTGCCGGTCATGATGTAGTACAGCGATTGACGATGGCCCACGGTATCGGCCATGGCCTTGCTCACCAGGTTGCCCGGCGGGATACCCCAGTTGATTTCCGAGAGGCCGAAGGTCGCTTCGTCGGCGCAGATTGCCAGGTCACAGGCCACCAGCGGGCTGAAGCCACCGCCGAAGCACCAGCCATTGACCATGGCGATGGTCGGCTTGGCGTACATGCGCAGCAGTTTCCATTGCCATTGCGAGGCTTCGCGGCGGATTTTTTCCTGGAGGATTTCCGGGCCGGCATCCACCTCGCGAAAGTATTCCTTGAGGTCCATGCCGGCGGTCCAGGCTTCCCCGGCGCCGGTCAGTACCAGCACGCCGGCGGCAGGGTCCTGCTCCAGGGTTTCCAGGACGTCGATCATTTCCCGGTTCAGGGTCGGACTCATGGCGTTGCGTTTTTCCGGACGATTGAGAATGACCCAGGCAATGCCTTCTTCGATCTCAACCTTGACAGTGGTCCAACGGCCTTCGTAATTGCTCATGGCGGTACGCTCTTGTTCTGGGTGTGAAGATGATTCGAAATTAAACCGCAAATATAGTTATGTCAATTAACTATTAATTTGAATAACCAATATTTCACGTGATTAAACCCCTTACATTGCAGGCGCCGTAAAAACCCGGCGTAGCCATAGCCCGCCAATACCGGCAAACTAGATAGCCTTCTTAACCTCCACCTTCTGAGGATTGCACTGCCAATGGCCAAGCCTTCCAACATCGCCACCGCCAGCCAGGGCCTGCCCGACAACGATGAGGGACGGCCGCCGCTGGATTCAGCCCTGGACGATCTGATCGGTTACGCCATGCGCCGCGCCCAGCTCAAGCTGTTCCAGAACCTGATCGGTCGGTTATCGGACCACGACCTGCGCCCTGCGCAGTTCTCGGCCCTGGCGATCATCGAGCAGAACCCCGGGATGATGCAGGCCGACCTGGCACGTGCCCTGGCCATCGAGCCACCCCAGGTGGTGCCGTTGCTGAACAAGCTGGAAAGCCGCGCCCTTGCCGTGCGGGTACGCTGCAAGCCGGACAAGCGCTCCTACGGGATCTTCCTCAGCAAGACCGGCGAAGCCCTGCTCAAAGAGCTCAAGGCAATCGCCGCACAGAGCGACCTGGACGCCACCGCCGCCCTCGACGGCCAGGAGCGTGAAGCGCTGCTGCGCTTGCTGAAGAAGGTCTATCAGGACTGATCGGCTTACCAGAGCGCCACGGTGTAGAGCACCAGGAAACGGGTCTGGTTTTCATCGCGAAAAGCCGCGCCGCTCGGGAAGTCATTGCGGTAGATCGACTTGCGCGCCATAAACCCGACGTCCTTAAACGGGCCGCTCTGAATCACATACCCCAGTTCCATCTGGAACTCGCGCTCCTTGCGATCCTCGGCATTCAAAGCCGCCAGTTCGATATGGTCGCCACGCACATACCGCAGCCGAGCCTTCAGCCCCGGCACACCCGATGCGGCGAAGTCATAGTCGTAGATGGCTTGCCAGGTGCGCTCCTTGGCGTTGAGAAAGTCTGAACTCATGGTCAGTTCGCTCATGCCCATCAACTCTGTTCCCGAGATATAGGGCGTGGCCGTCTCCCCGCTTGAGTGCATGTAGCCAAGGCTGACGCGATGGCCGCCCAGGCGGTAGCCAAACAAGGCCGAGAGGTTGCGGTTATCGACGTTGCCCGCCTTGGCACTGCCATCCTCACGGCTGAAAAAACTGCGCAGGTCGCTGGTAAGCACGCCATCGCCTACCGGCAGGTTGTGCAGCAGCGCCAGGGTGTCCTGCTGGTAGAGGTCCGCGATCTGCGAATGGTAGGCGCGCAGGCTGAAATCTTTATTGACCTGGTAATCACCGCCCACGTAAGCCAGGTGCGACGTGGTGGCGGTGGCGTTGAAACGCCGGTTGGGTGAGGCGACAGTCATGGATTGGTAGTCGGTGGAGTCGCGTTTGTTGATGCGATCGATATAGCCAGTGTTGAGTGTCAGGCCATCGATGTTCTTGGAGCTCAACGTGGTGCCGCGAAACGTTTGCGGCAGCAGCCGCGACGGACTGGCAAAGGCAAACGGCAGGAAGATCGACACATCGCCGGCCTTGACCGTGGTTTGCGCAAACCGCAGCTTGGCGGTTGGGGCCAGGCGCGAGTACTCGTCGGCGGCGCGTTTGTCGCTCGCCGACACCGGCAACAACTCGGTACCGCTGCGGTCCGGCGAAGAGTCGAGCTTGACCCCCATTAACCCGCGTACATCCAGGCCAAAGCCCACTGGGCCAGGGGTGTAACCCGATTCCAGGTTGAGGATGAATGCCTGGGCCCATTCCCGCGCGGCGGTCTTCGCACCGTCGTCCTTGTAGTCACGGTCCAGGTAGTAATTGCGCAAGGTCAGGGTGCCGTGGCTGTCGTCGATAAAGCCTGCAGCCCACAGCGAACCGGGCAGCACGCTCAAGGCCAGCAAAGCCATCAGCCGGCGTGGAGTGTTGTTCGACACACAGGAGACAGACGCCGCTGCAGCGGCGTCCTCCATAGGGAGTTCTGGCATGTTCGATGTCCATTTTTGTTGTTTTTTTGGGTTGGCACACGCTCGGCCTTGTCAGCCTCGCGAGCCAAGAATGGAAACAGCCGACGGCACTCGTCAACCACACATGACCGATAATCGAACATTAATAAAACTATCTATTTTTTGGCCAAGCCCACATCCATATCTCAATTGATTGAATTAAATGGCTTTATTCTGCTTTTTTGCAGACTTTATTCCGCGATTCATTTTTTAGTTATATTTGTTATCTTAATATCCAGCAGCCACTCAAGCTGGCCACCACAACAAAAACAACAATGAGGTTTGCCATGAACAGTCCATCGCGTCGTTCGACGCTGACTATTGCGTTGTGCTTTATCGTTGCGCTGATCGAAGGGTTCGATCTGCAAGCCGCCGGCACCGCCGCTGCGGGGTTACGTCAAACCTTCGCCCTGGATCCGAAGATGCTCGGCTGGGTGTTCAGCGTCGGAATCATCGGGCTGCTGCCGGGGGCGTTCTTCGGCGGCTGGGTTGCCGACCGGATCGGGCGCAAGAAAATCCTGGTCAGCGCGGTGCTGCTGTTCGGGCTGTTTTCCCTGAGCACCGCCTTTGTCGACAGCTACTCAAGCTTGTTGCTGGTGCGTTTCCTCACCGGCCTGGGCCTGGGCGCCGCGTTGCCCAACCTGATCGCCCTGTGCGCCGAAGCGGTGACCGAGCGCAACCGTGGCACGGCCATCAGCGTGATGTACTGCGGGGTGCCGCTGGGGGGAGCATTGGCCGCGGTAGTGGCGATGTTTTCCAGTGAGCACTGGCAGACCACGTTTATCATCGGCGGCCTGGCGCCCTTGCTGGCCGTGCCGTTGATGATCCTGCTGCTGCCTGAATCCAGCGCCTTTCGCCAACAACTCGACCACACGCACGGCGCCCGCCCCTCCACCGGCCAGGCGCTGTTCGGCGAAGGCCGCGCCCGCACCACACTGGCCTTGTGGCTCAGCTACTTCTTCACCCTGACCGTGATGTACATGCTGCTTAACTGGCTGCCGTCGCTGTTGCTGGAACAGGGTTTCAGCAAACCCCAGGCGGGCATGGTGCAGATGCTCTTCAATATCGGCGGCGCCCTCGGTTCGCTGCTCGGCGGCGTGTTGCTGGACCGCTGCAATGCCCTCAAAGTGGTGCTGTCGGTGTATGCCGGGTTGCTGGCGGCATTGGCAGGGGTCGGGTTGTCGGTGGGCATCGTGCCCATGGCCATCGCCGGTTTTGCCGCCGGCCTGTTCGTCATGGCCGCGCAGTTGGTGCTGTATGCGTCGGCACCGCCCTCCTACCCAACCTCGGTGCGCGCCACCGGTGTCGGTGCCGCGGTGGCCGTCGGCCGCCTGGGTTCGGTGGCCGGGCCGCTGGCGGCCGGGCAACTGCTCGCCGCCGGCGCCGGCACCGCGGGGGTACTGCTGGCGACGTCACCCGGGGTGGTGATTGCCGCACTCACCATCATCAGCGTGATGGTGCGTACGGCGCCCACTAGAACTTATGCAGCCAATTGAGCACCATTTTGTTGCCCTCGGTGCGGTTCTCCGCCTGCTGTTCAAAGTAGGCGTTTACCGATAGCACGTCTTCCTTGCTGAACGCATAGACCAGGCCTGGGCCCATGGCCCAGACCTTCTCACGACGCCCGCTCACGGCGCGCCCATCGACCTTGGTGTCGGTGATCTGCTTCAACCAGTAGCCGTTCACCCCCACGCTCAGTTGCTGGCTCAAGGCATATTGCAGCGTCAGGTTGGCATGCAATGCCTGGCCGGCCTGGGTATCGGAAACATCCCCAAAGCCTGCCTGCGGATCATCATTCTTGCCATTCCACAGGTACATGAAGCGTCCGCTCGCCGACCATTTCGGGCTGAACCAGTACGTCGCCGCGTAATACGGGTTGAATGACCAGAAGTTGCTGCCGGGGTTGATCGAGCGATTGCGGTCATAGGCCCCCACCGGGATCGAGACATCAGCCTCGACACGCTGGGTCAACAGCGGGCTGCCATCAGCGCGGTTCAGGGTTGGCAGTTGCAGGAAGGCACCGACAGTCAGGTCACCGAAGCCAGCACGGGAACTCAGCGCCGCATTGTTCAACCCATCGTCGACATTCACATGGGCCAGCGAGGTGTTGATCAGGGTGAATCCGGGCATCACGCCATTGGCCAGGGGTTGGCCGACGTAGATGATCTGCGTGGTAGGCGCCACCACTTCCACGTCCTGCTTGGGCAGCGCCAGCTTGTTGCCGTTGGCATCATTGAAGCGGCTGGCCCGGGAGTACGTCAGGTATTCCTCCAGGTACCAGCCCGGGCCGGCCGGGGCCGGTGAGCCGTCGTAGAAACTGGTGCTGCCGAGGTTGAGTCCGGGCAGGTCGTAAGCGTGTGCAATCGGTGACAGTGCGACAAAAGTCGTGGCCGCAACCGTCCGCAAGATAGGCTTGAGCATCTTGTATGTCCTGTATTTTTGTTGTTGTTCAAGACGCCCGGCACGGTGGATCCGCGCCGGGGTTTACCGCTGGTGCAACCCCTACACGTAGGTCGCCGCCAACCCGCCGTCCACCGGCAGATTGACCCCGCTGACCCAGCGCGCGGCGTCCGAGCAGAGGAAGGCAATCACCGCCGCCACCTCATCGGCCAGGGCTGGACGGGTCATGCGCTGGCTGTCCTCGGCCACCCGCTGCGGCCCGAGCATGCTGACGAAATCGCCGAGAATCGGGGTAAACACCGGCCCCGGCGCCACGCAGTTGATACGCACCGAGTGATCGCGAAACCAGCCCTGGGATTGTTGGAAGCTCCACACGATCAGCGCTTCCTTGAAGTACTGATAACAGCTGGCCGGCTCCACCGGATTGGCCGCCAGCCACTGCTGCCCGGCCTCGAAGCTGGGCGTCTCGGCCAGGGCCTTGTGCAGCGCCAGCCGTTGCGGCCATTGCGCGCCGAGCACCGAGGCAACATTGACGATGCTGCCGCCCGCCGGCATGCGTGGCAGCAACGATTGAGTCAGGTGCCGCAGCCCCAGATAATTGACCGTGGCCACCGCTTGCACGGGCGCCGTACCGGGCACCCCGGCGATGTTACACAGCCCGTCGACCCGCGATGGCAGGCGTGCCACCAGGGCATCGATGCTGGCCGGATCGCCCAGGTCAGCCTGGAAGAAGCCATCCAGGGTCAGTTGCGGTTCATGGCGATCAACGCCGATCACCGTGGCGCCCTGGAAACGCGCGAGGCGCGCCAACTCGGCACCAATGCCGGAAGCGACACCGGTGACGATCAGGGTTTTGTTGTGCAGGTTCATGTTCAAGCCCTCTTATTTTTGTATAGGCATGGGTGGATCAAAACGATGAGCCAGGACTCAGAACGGATAGGCAGGTGGAGTGTTTTTCACCGTGACCCACTGCCACTGGCTGTACTCGTCCCAGTCGGCCGGCCCGCCTACGCTGCCGCCATTGCCGGAAGCGCCGCGCCCACCAAAGGGGTTGATGCATTCGTCGGCGACGGTCTGGTCATTGATGTGCAGCAGGCCGCAGTCAAGCCGCTCGCCGATGGCCATGGCACGCCCGACCGACGGTGAGATGATCGCGGCCGAGAGGCCGTACTCGGTGCGGTTGGCCAGCTCGATGGCCTCCTCGTCCGTGGCAAAACTGACCACCGTGGCCACCGGGCCGAAGATTTCATCCTCAAACGCGCGCATGCCCGGACGCACGCCACTGAGCACAGTGGGCTGGTAGAACAAGCGGTCATAGTCGCCGCCCGCCTCCAACCGCGCGCCCGCTTGCAGGCTGTCGCTGACGATCTCGTGCACGCGCTGCAATTGCCGTTGGTTGATCAATGGGCCGAGCGCGGCTTCACCGCGGGCGGCATTGCCCACGGTGAGCGCCCGGGCCTTGTCCACCAGCTTGCGGGTGAGGCTTTCGGCGATGGATTCATGCACGAGAATCAGCCCGGTCGCCATGCAAATTTGCCCCTGATGCAGCCAGGCGCCCCACGCAGCATTGCTCGCGGCCAGATCGAGGTCGGCGTCTTCGAGAATGATCAGCGGGTTTTTGCCGCCCAGTTCCAGCGCGACTTTTTTCAGCTGTCGCCCGGCCACTTCAGCAACTTTGCGCCCCGCCGCAGTGGACCCGGTGAACGCAATCATCCGCACATTAGGATCGCGGCACAGCGCTTCCCCCGCTGGCGCCGCGCCGGGCAACACCTGCAACAGGCCCTTGGGCAAGCCCGCCTCTTCGAACAGCCGGGCAATGAGAAACCCTCCGCTGACCGGGGTCTGCGGGTCGGGTTTGAGCACCACTGCATTGCCCGCCGCCAGCGCCGGGGCCACTGAACGCAGCGACAGCACCAGCGGAAAGTTGAACGGTGAAATCACCCCGACCACGCCGTGGGGCTGGCGCCGGGCATAGGACAGTCGGCCTGCTGCACTGGGCAGCACCACCCCGTGAGGTTGGGACAACAGCCCCGCCGCCTGATGCAGCAGCACAATCGCTTCGCGCACTTCGTGTTCGCCCTTGAATAACGCGCCCCCGGTTTCCCGGGCGACGTACAGCGCCAGTTCGGCGAAGGACCGCTGGGCCAGGTCCGCCGCCCTGCGAAACACCTCGGCGCGTTCCCGTGGGCCGAGTGCAGCCCAGGCCGGCTGCGCCAGGGCCGCGCTGCGGCAGGCGATGGCGATGTCGGCCGGGTTGGCCATGGCGCAGCGCATCAGGGGTTCGCCGGTGGCGGGTTCAATCACGTCAATCACAGATCCCGAAGCGGGAATCCAATCGCCGTTGAACAGGCATGCGGACGCGATGGCCCGCTGTAGAAAGGGGGTGGTTTCAGACACTGACATTGGCAACTCCCGGTTCTTGTAATTGTCATCGTCTGCACAAGGTGCAAACGCCGCATCAAGCCTTGAGCAAAGGCTGTGCCGCTTGCACGCAACGACGCGCATATAAACCGGCGAAGGCTCTGGGTCGAGGCCTGCCACGAAGCGTTCACACGCCTGGGGCGATCGCCCGCAAAAAACCCGGGTTCTGCCACTTGTTCAATTGATAAGGTTATGTTTTATAACTATCTGAGCAATTGCTCATATCGATCACTCGCTTTGCAGGGGCATAACAATGACTAATCCCCACAGCGCGCTGCCCGACGACCGGGTGGCCACCGCGCCCTACCCTCCGCGTGGCGACAGTCGCCAACTCAGTGACAGCAGCTCGCCCACCACGGCGGAACTGGCCGACTGCCTGTTCTTTTCCCCTGAAGATGGGCGCATCTGGCTCAACGATCAACGCATGTTGTTGCTGCACAGTTCGTCGTTCGGCGCCCTGCGCGCCGAGGTCATCGAGCGCCTGGGACTGGACCAGGCTCGGGGTCTGTTCACCCGCACCGGTTATGCCTCCGGCGCCCGGGATGCGCGCTTGATCCGCGAGCGTTGGCCGCAGGCCGATGCCGCCGCTGTGTTTCGCGCCGGCACACACCTGCACACCCTGGAAGGCATGACCAAGGTCGAACCGCTGCACTTCAAGTTCGATGCCGACTCAGGGTTCTATGAAGGGGAATTTCTCTGGCACCACTCGTGCGAAGCCGATGAACATGTAGGGGCCTACGGCATCGGCCAGGACCCGGTGTGCTGGACTGAAACCGGCTACGCCATCGGCTTCGTCAGTGGCCTCTTCGGGCAAATGGTGATTTTCCGCGAAGTGGAATGCCGTGGCATGGGCCATCGCCGTTGCCGCGTGATTGGCAAGACGGCCGAGCAATGGGGTGATGTCGAGCAGGACCTGCGCTACCTGAATGTGTCCCAGGCCGTCACCGGCCCTGCCGCCCCCACGCTCGCAGGCCCCGTGGGCAGCAGTGGCGGAACCCGCCAGCCCCAACCGTTGGTGGGCGCCAGTGCCGCGTTCAACGCGGCGATGCAAGCGCTGCAAAGGGTTGCACTGACGCCCGCGACGGTGCTGATCAGCGGTGAGTCCGGCGTGGGCAAGGAGATGTTTGCGCGCCAGCTGCACCAGCTCAGTCGTCGCCATGACAGCCCGTTTGTGGCACTCAATTGTGCCGCCATCCCGGATAACCTCGTGGAGGCCGAACTCTTCGGTGTCGAACGCGGCGCCTATACCGGCGCGACGCACTCGCGCCCCGGGCGATTCGAACGGGCCCAGGGTGGCACCTTGTTCCTGGATGAAATCACCAGCCTCAGCCTGCCCGGGCAAAGCAAGTTGCTGCGAGCCTTGCAGGAACGGGAAATCGAACGGGTCGGCGGGGTGCGCGGGATCAAGGTGGATGTGCGCGTGGTCGCCGCCACCAATATCGACCTGCGTAAAGCCGTGGCAGACGGGAGCTTTCGCGAAGACCTGTTCTACCGGCTGAACGTATACCCCATCGCCCTGCCCCCGCTGCGTGAACGCCGGGACGACATCCCGCTGCTGATTAATGCGTTCCTGACGCGCTTCTGCCAAGACTACGCCCGGACCCCGGCAGGCCTGACCATGCGCGCCCTGAAGACATTGCTGCGCTACGACTTCGCGGGCAATGTGCGCGAGCTGCAAAACCTCATCGAACGCGGCCTGATCGCCAGCGACGAAGGCCAAGCCATTGACTTGGGGCATCTGTTTCGCAACGAACCGATGCCCGCCGAGCCCTATGGCCTGGACGACCAAGGCAGCCTGTCAAATACCGGGCAGGCGCCCCGCTCGACGCTGCTGGATACCCTCGACCAGTTGGACCAGGGGTTTTCCATCGAAGGCCTTGAATCGCGCCTGATCAATGAAGCGTTGCAACAAAGCGCCGGCAACCTGGCCGCGGCCGCCAGGCTCGTGGGGCTCAGCCGGGCTCAATTTGCTTACCGTATGAAGAAGCATCAGCGGCAAACCCCTTGAATGGCAATGAGTGCTTTAAAAGCTTTACCCAATTAAGTATTTTGCAGGGGTCTGGGGCCAACACGCGCCCCTCTTTTAATTCGTGACAAGGATCTCCTGTGAGCGGACTGCGTGAACGTCAGAAAGCCGAGCGCCGGCAAGCTATCAGTAAAGCCGCGATCGAACTGTTTGAGCGCCAGGGTTTCCAGAACACCACCATCGAACAGATCGCCAGCCAGGCCGGGGTGTCGCCGCCGACGGTGTTCAAGTACTTCGGCAACAAGCAGGAAATCATCTTGGAGATCCTGCACCACGCCGATCAACGCGCGATCACCGACACCCGCAGCCTGATCCACAAAATAGACGACCCGGTCGAAGCGCTCTGCCACTTGGAACGCCTGCTCACGGGCTATGCCCTGGAAGTCATGCACCCCAGCCTGTGGCGTGAACTGCTGCCGCTGATCCTGTTCGGTGGCAGCAACGAACTGCCCGCGGGTTATCGGGCCATGAACGATGCGCTCAGGGCCGAAATCAGCGAACTGCTTCGGGAATTGCAACGGGCCGGCAAGCTGCGCCCGCAACTCGATGTGGAGTTGGCCGCGTTCCTCTTGAATGACTACTCGCACCTGCAACTGTTCAGACTGGTGAACCAGGAACACCCGGATATCGACGCGCACTCAACCCAGGTCAGGCGTATCACCGAGCTGCTGTTCTACGGCATGCAGGCCTGACAGCTTCTGGGGTCGGGCCTCAGTAAAAGCGATAGCAACGAATCATCACCTGGTCGGCGCACGGATAATGCACCAGGCCGATAAAACTTGATCGGGTGAGCCAGTCCAACCGCCCCCTGGGCACCTGGAACACCGGGGTGCAGGTGCAGCGGTACTCCGTCTCAGGAATCGGCCACTGACCATCGCGCTCCAGCTGGCGCCCGTACTCAGTCATGCTCAGCACACCCCGGTTACGGATGTTGATCACCTCGCCTTCGTCGGTCCTAACGCTGTAGCGGGCATCCAGTTGACCGATACCATCCTGGCGCAAAAGAAAACAATCTTCTCCGCCCGCCAGGACCTGGCCGCTGATGCCGACTCCATCGAAATCCCCGCCCAGAATCGGGTAGTTACAGCGCAGACCTTCAACGCTGTCGCCCAGCATCACACCTGGCCCTATCGCGACGCGAAGGGTCAGCACCCGCTGCAAGTTCGGGGCAATGTCCATCCGTTCAGTCATGGCAAGCTCCAAGCCCGGCGCGCACGCACCGGGCCACACTGATCAGCGGTTGCTCTTGATGGCGGTCCACGTGCGGGTACGGATGCGCTCCACGGCGGCCGGAATCGGCTCCAGGGCAAACAGGGTCTTGCGCGCTTCGTCCGGCACATACATGTTGGGGTCGTTACGGATGCTGGCGGCCACCAGCGCGGTGGCGTCCTTGTTCGGGTTGGGGTAGCCGATCTTGTTGCTGATGCGCGCAATCACGTCCGGGCGCAGGATGTAATTGATGAACGCATGGGCCTCCTCCAGATCGGGGGCCTTCGCCGGGATCATCATCACGTCCGACCACATGGGCGCGCCTTCCTTGGGCAGTGCCATCTCGACCTTGACGCCCTTGCCAGCGGCATCTGCCAGTCGTGTGGCCAGTGCGATACCGCCGGACCAACCCACGCCCACACAGATATCACCGTTGGCCAGGTCCATGCCGTAGCGCGACGAGTTGAAGTAACTGACGTAAGGGCGAATCTTCATCATCACGGCCTGGGCTTGCACATAGTCCTCACGCTTCTGGCTATTAGGATCGAGGCCCTTATAGTGCAAGGCAATCGGCAGGATCTCGTTGCCGGCGTCGAGGAAACCCACGCCACAACTGGCGAGCTTGGCGAGGTTTTCTTCCTTGAAGATGATGTCCCAGCTGTTCATCTGCACGTCGGGGCCCAGGGCTTTGCGCACCTTGTCGACGTTGTAGCCGATCAGCGTGGTGCCCCACAGGTAAGGTGCGGCGTAGCGATTGCCTGAGTCACCTGCGGTTTCCAGGGTTTGCATGAATTGCGGGTCCAGGTGCTGCCAGTTCGGCAACTGCTTGCGGTCCAGCGGCTGCACGGCACCGGCCGTGATCAAGCGTCCCAGGTTGGCGGAGCCGGGAAACACCACATCATACCCGGAGTTGCCCGTCAGCAGCTTGGACTCCATGGTTTCGACGCTATCGAACACATCGTAAATCGGGCGAATGCCGGTTTCCTCCTGGAAGCTCTTGAGCACTTCGGGTGGCAGGTATTCGATCCAGTTGTAGATCCGTACGGTTCGTTCTTCAGCCAGGCAAACACCACTGATGAGCAACGAGGCGACAGTGCCCAGCACGGTGTTACGCAAAAATCTGTTCATGATCAAAACACTCCAGCGCGGCCGCGATGGCTCGCAGCACTTAATAGCGGTAGGTGAAATACAGTTCCAGCGCACTGAACATCTGGTCGTTGCCGAACACCTGTTTGGCGGCGGCCAGTGGCTTGACCCAGTTGTACGACAGCGACGTATAGAACGACGGCGTGGGTGTCCAGTCGAGGAAAACCACACTTTCGTCAGCAAAGCGCCGATCACTGACCGGTGCGCCCATGTAGTTTTTCTCGTCCAGCCAGAACTGATAGTGAATCGCGCCGAGGGTCAGGGTTTCGTTGAGGTGGGTCTTGAGGGAGAACTGCTGGACGTTTTCGTTGCTGTTGAACAACAGGTAGTTGCCGACCACGTCCCCGACCAGCCACGTGCTCCAGTCGACGAAGCCTTTGCTCAGTGGGTCCCAGGCTTTTTGCCGGTTGTCGGTGAGGTTGTCGTCGCCGGAAAAGCTCGCGTAGCGGTAGCCAAGGACCGGCGTCAGCGGCAAGGTGTTGAAGGCATAGTCGGCCTGGGCATACCAGGCGTTGGCATCGTAGTCGACCCCCTCGCCGCTGCCGCGCTCCAGCGCGTACTCGGCATTCAGCGTCAGCGCCTGTACACCGGGCACCTTGGCGTTGAGTGCCCGCAGGTTGTACACCTGCATCCCGTCCCGGCGGCGCGGGAGCGTGCTGCCTCTGGGGCCAAGGGCATTGACCTTCATGGCCATGGCGCCGAGCGTCACCTGGTCATCAACGTTGTAATCCACGTTGACGCCGGTCATGCGGAAATCGCCCAAGTCATCATCGGTGCGCAAGGTGAAGGCCTGGGACTTCAGCGCGCCATGATCCCAGGCGAGGATCGCCGAATCCTTGAAGGCGGTTCGCGGGCCGAGCCAGTAGGCGCCATCCTTGTACTGGTCGAGGTTACCGTCCATGACGATGAACCCCGTACCGATCATGTAGTTCTGGCGGCCGGCGGTGAGCGTCCACTCGCCGGCGCGAAAACCGCCGTAGAGTTCTTCGGCTGCGGCCTTGCCATCGGAGCTGCGGCTGAAGCCCCCCGCGTCGCCATCGCCGAAGGTGCTCGCTGCCACCAGGGAACCGCCCGCGAGCAGGCTAAAATCCGGTTGCAACGCATACTCGAGTTTGACCCCCGGTTTTACGTAGACCTCTTGCCAGTTGATCCGGGCGCCGCCGTTTTTACCGTTGCGCGCATCGACCTGGCCGCTGCCGAAGTTGACACCACGGGTAAACAACGTTGCGCCGCCTGCCGTGAGATTGACTTCGCCCTTGAGATCGCCGTCCTCAAAGGTGTAGCCCGCGAATGCGACGTGGGTGGTCAAGGGTAAGCCGACCGCCAACAGCGCTCGAGAGAAACGCTTGCTGAATACCATAAGAAGCTCCTGTGGAATTATTGTTGTTACAGGGCAGTCAATGGCGACGCAGGGCGCCGCCAACACCTGGGCAAGCCAGGTGAATAGAACGCAAAACTCTTATTTTTTGGCGTGGGTCAGTGGCTCAAGTGGGCGGCGATCGCGCGCAGCATGCGCACGCTGTCGGTATCGAACGGGCTGACCGCATCGGTGAGCGAAGATTGCTTGACGATCACTACGCCGGACGGCTTGTCGATGAACAGGTACTGGCCGTGAATCCCCCCGGCCATCAGGGCCTGGCTGTGGTCGTTGAACACGTACCACTGGCTTCGATAGGACGCACCGGGCGTCCAGTGGGAGAACTCGGCATTTTGCGCGTAGACCGCCGGATCCGCGCCGGCGGTGATACGGGCCACCGTCTCGGGCGACAGCAGCTCAACGCCGTCGTGGCGACCGTTGTTGGCCAGCAGGCGACCGAAACGCGCCATGTCTCTCAAGGTGGCGCTGAAGCCCGCTCCGGCCACGTTACGGCCCCAGGGATCAGCCAGGAAATAGCCGTCGCGCTCGCACCCCAGGCGCCCCCAGACCTCCTCCAGCATCTGACTGCACGCTTTGCCCGAGGCACGCTCCATGACCCACGCCAAGGCTTCGGTGGTGGCCGTCACATAATGGAAAAACCCACCGTGGCTGCCGCGCTTCTTGAGGGAGGGCAAGTACTGGTACAACGATTCGAACTGCGCGTACTGCGCCGGTGCCGGTTGAAAGCCGCAGGCATAGCCGTACTGCGAGCTTTCTGAATTGGGGTCGTCATACACTTCGCTGTAGTCGATGCCCACCGCCATGTCGAACAATTGGCGCACCGTGGCATCGCCAAACGCGCTGCCCGCCAGTTCAGGCACGTAATAAGCGGCCGGCCGCTCGGGCTTGAGCACACCGCGCGTCACCAGCTGTTCACCCAAGGTACCGATCAGCGACTTGGTTACCGAGAACATGATATGCCGGTCACAGGCGTGCTGACCGTTGAAGTAACGCTCGAACAACACCGTGTCACCCTGCATCACCAAAAAGGCGTCGGTCTGGCTGGCGACAAGGTGCTCGATCACACGGATGCCCAGCCCGCTCTCACTGTCGAAACACAGTTGATCCAGAGCGCGGGGAGCCTCCTGGAGCTGACCGGCAGGCCCTGGCCCCGCCGACACATCAATGCTGGGGCGCAGTCGCGCCAGATGACGGAAGCCCCACTGATTGAAGGGCGCGCGCATCCAGTTGTTCCACGTTACCCGGTGTTCCAGCGCGGCGGGAAAACTCTGCATCAGCAGCGGTGCCACGCGAGTGGCCAATGAAGACTCATTGGCCTCGACGTAAGAAGTCGCAAGGGAGAATTGGGCATTATGACTCATCGGGATAACCCTGAAGATGACTCTGCATGAAGCAGATGCAGAGAAATAATTACCTCATATAATATTTTAGTCAATAAAACTTTTTACCAAAAAAACAAATTGTTCTGCAAGCTTGGATAAGTTCTACGCCGTCCTGATAAGCCCCTGCAACAGGGGCAAATTTTGAAATGCCCCATGCCTACCGATCCCATGCACCTCATCGACGGTCTTGCGCCCCTGCTGCGCCTGCACGGCGCTGAACCGCATTCCGGCGTCGTAGGGCAGCGGCAGGTGTGACACGCCCCCAGCAGCGGCCCAAGGTCACGCCTCTGCCGGACGATCCCGGATACAGAGAGCCTGCCAAAGCCCATGCCGTGGTACCTCTGCTGCCGATGGATACGCGGATTGATGCACTGAAAACTGCGCACATAAGAACTGGATCGGAGTGTTTTCAGGGAGGTGCGCAGCAAAAGTCATAGAACGACTTTTTCTGGACGAAAAAAATGGACCTCTTTTCAGAGGTCCATTCTTAATATGTGGAGCGGGAAACGAGACTCGAACTCGCGACCCCGACCTTGGCAAGGTCGTGCTCTACCAACTGAGCTATTCCCGCGTCTTGGTGGTGCGCATTCTATAGAAATATCAGAACCCGTCAACCCCTTGATTCAAAAAAGTTTTATTTCTTTTCAATGGTGGTGCGCAGATGCGGCCAGGCGGCGCGCAGATACTGGAGCATGGACCACAAGGTTAGGCCGGCGGCGATGAGCAGCAAGGCGTAGCCGCTCAGGACCCAGAAAGAGAAATCCGACGGGTTGGCCAGCAGAATCACCAATGCGAGCATCTGCGCAGCGGTTTTCCATTTGCCCATGTTGGAGACGGCAACGTGGGCGCGGGCGCCGATTTCGGCCATCCATTCGCGTAGGGCCGACACCACGATCTCGCGGCCGATGATCACCGCAGCCGGCAGGGTCAGCCACAGGTTGCCGTGTTCCTGAACCAGCAGGACCAGGGCGACGGCCACCATGAGCTTGTCGGCCACAGGGTCGAGGAACGCGCCGAACGGCGTGCTCTGCTCCAGTCGGCGTGCCAGGTAGCCATCGAGCCAGTCGGTGGCGGCGGCAAACGCAAACACCGAGCTGGAGGCCATATGACTCCATTCGTACGGCAAATAGAACAACAGAATGAAAATGGGGATAAGCAGGACGCGTAGAACGGTGATCAGATTAGGGATATTCATCGGCACAACTGGCTACGAGGTGGAAAGGGCATTCTATTCGCTATGCAGGTTCGCATAAATCAACTCAGCGAGCTTTTTACTGATACCGGGTGCTTTGGCTATTTCGTCAATGCTGGCACGGGACAGCTCCTGCAAGCCACCAAAATGTTTTAGCAAGTCGCGACGCCGTGTCGGCCCAACCCCCGACACCCCTTCCAGGGTTGACGTTCGCCGGGTTTTACCACGGCGGGCGCGGTGGCCGGTAATGGCGAAA
The DNA here is from genome assembly GCF_963970945.1 of Pseudomonas sp. RA_5y_Pfl1_P24. NCBI lineage: Bacteria > Pseudomonadati > Pseudomonadota > Gammaproteobacteria > Pseudomonadales > Pseudomonadaceae > Pseudomonas > Pseudomonas sp. RA_5y_Pfl1_P24. Next base: position 274,379 of record NZ_CAXAOJ010000009.1, read on the forward strand.
CGGTGGGCTTCGTCGCGGATCTGCTGGATCAAATGCAGCGCAGGCGAGTCACCCTTCAAGGTGAACTCGTGGGCGGCATCATTCAAGTACAACGTTTCGAAACCGGCTTTGCGTGTGGCGCCCTTGGCCACGCCGAGCAGGATCAGGTCGGGCACGGCCAGTTCGTTGAGCACGTCGCGAGCCATCGACAGCTGGCCTTTGCCACCGTCCACCAGCAGGATATCGGGCAGTTTGCCCTCGCCGTCCTTCAGCTTGCTGAACCGCCGCGTGAGGGCCTGGTGCATGGCTGCATAGTCATCGCCAGCGGTGACACCTTCAATGTTGTAGCGCCGGTAATCGGATTTGATCGGCCCTTCCGGCCCGAACACCACGCAGGAGGCCACGGTGGCCTCGCCGCTGGAGTGGCTGATGTCGTAGCACTCCAGGCGCTGCGGGGGCTCGTCCAGGTTGAGGACTTCGGCCAGGGCGTCAAAGCGTGCTGCGACATGCTGTCGATTGGCCAGGCGTGCTCCCAGGGCCTGTTCGGCATTGGTCACGGCCAATTGCTGCCAGCGCGCTCGGGTGCCGCGTACGCGGTGGCTGATGTCCAACTCGCGGCCGCGCAGTTCGTGGATCGCCTCGATCAGCGTGGGGAAGTCTTCATGTACCACGTTGACGATCAGCTCCGCTGGCAGGTCGCGCTCGGGGCTGCTGACGTAGTACTGGCCAAGGAACGCCGCCATGACTTCGGCGACCTCCTCGTCGATACCGGTCTGTGGGAAGAAATTCTTACTGCCCAACACCCGCCCGCCACGCACGCTGATCAGGTGCACACAGGCACCGCCTGGGTTGACGAAGGCTGCGATCACGTCCACGTCGCCGGTGCCGCCTTCCATGCTCTGCTGGTCCTGCACGCGGCGCAGCAGGGATATCTGGTCGCGCAGTTCGGCGGCCTTCTCGAAATCCAGGGTGCTGGCGGCTTGCTCCATGGCGCTGGAGAGTTCGTCGGTGAGCGCATTACTGCGTCCTTCGAGGAACATCACAGAATGGCGCACATCCTCGGCGTACTCGGCCGGTTCAACCAGGCCCACACAGGGTGCCTTGCAGCGTTTGATCTGGTACTGCAGACACGGCCGGGTGCGGTTCTTGTAGAAGCTGTCTTCGCACTGGCGCACAAAAAAGGTCTTTTGCAGCAGGCTAAGGCTTTCGCGGATCGCGCCGGCGCTCGGATAGGGCCCGAAATACTTACCCTTCGACTTCTTCGCGCCACGATGAATGCTCAGGCGTGGAAAATTACCGTCGGATAAATACACGTAGGGGTAGGATTTATCGTCACGCAGCAGAATGTTGTAAGGCGGCCGCCATTCCTTGATCAGCGTCTGCTCGAGCAGCAACGCCTCGGTTTCATTGGCGGTGATGGTGGTTTCGACCTGGGCGATACGCGCCACCAGCGCAGCGGTCTTGGGCGCGAGACCGCTCTTGCGAAAGTAGCTCGCCAGACGGTTCTTCAGGTTCTTGGCTTTGCCGACATACAGCAGGCGCGCCTCACTGTCGAACATGCGGTACACGCCAGGACGGCCACTGCAGGTCGAGAGGAAAGCACTTGGATCAAACAATGTGGTCATGTCAGGCGCTGGCGTCCACCATGCCGTGGCGCACCGCGAGCAGGGTCAATTCAACATCACTGCTGATGGCGAGCTTCTCGAAAATGCGATAGCGGTAGGTGTTGACGGTCTTGGGCGACAGGCACAGTTTGTCTGAAATCGTCTGCACCTTCTGGCAACCGACAATCATCAAGGCGATCTGGATTTCCCGCTCCGACAGCGCATCAAATGGCGAGTCGCTGGTGGGCTGGAAGGATTTGATGGCCAGTTGCTGGGCAATCTGCGGACTGATGTAACGCTGGCCCGCAAATACCAGGCGAATCGCTTGCACCATCTCCGCCAGGCCTGCGCCCTTGGTCAGGTAACCGGCCGCACCCGCCTGCAACAGGCGTGTCGGGAACGGGTCTTCTTCACACACGGTCACCACCACGACTTTGATGTCCGGGTGGCTGCGCAACAACTTGGTCGTGGCGCCAAGACCACCGATACCGGGCATCTTGACGTCCATCAGCACCACATCGGGTTTCAACTCCCGGGCCTTGATCAGGGACTCTTCCCCGGACTCGGCCTGGCCGACTACTTGCAGGCCATCGATGTCAGCCAGCATTCGTGTAATGCCTGTACGAACGAGATCATGGTCATCGACTACTAGCACCCTAATCAAGCAGACACCTCGCGATATGGTCTTATAGGTTGCTGAACACCTTAGCAAAAAACCTAGGCGCAGACCTAGCTGCAAGCGTCATATATATAGCGTTAGCACACACAGTAGCCGCCCAGTGTGGGCCGGACGGCTCAACTTTCTGAGCAACAGGTCAGGCATCCCGGGGCTAGGGCGTGGTTTTACCGTTATGCGCCACACAATGCTCAGCAAGGCTAGACGTCAAACGACGGATTGCAGCCTGGTCTTCCTTGAACATCGCGCGGTAGTCACCCAGTACTTTTTCTTCAAGCTTGCTGAGATTCTCCAGTTGAAGCGGCGTGGTTTCACCGGTCAGCACGTACAACACGTCTACACCTCTTTCGGCGACACGCGACAAGTAGTCGGCTTTGGGCGCTCGCCCTCCGTTTTCGTACTTACCCTGTGCATTGGCTTCAACGCCGCCTATTTCACCAAATAATTTTTGCGACAGGCCAAGTCGCTCCCTTTCTTGTCTCAAACGCGAACTGATTCCACTCATTTGAATACGCATTCCTGTTTGACACGTTGAAGCGACAACAAGAAAGTCGCCTCCTGTACCCAGTATGCGCTTATTAGAATGGACCATAGGGATTAGCTCGATTGACAGGCACGCTCCATGCGCCAGAAGCAATCATCTTCACCCACAATGTTCAGCCCACTGCGCTGATAGAGCTGCCTGGCAGGATTACTCTTGAACACCGTCAAGCGTAACAAACCCAAGGCTTGAGCCTTGGCTGCCATCTGCTCCAATACCCAGCTGCCCGCGCCCAGCCCGCGACACGCCTCGAGCATATGCAACTCGCGGATATAGAGCGCGCGACTGTCGCGGCTCAGGCTGATAAAGCCCAGCACGACGTCATCATTGCAGATCAGCCAGTTTTCACGGCCCGCCCAGGCAACATCAAAGCCATCGTTGGACCACACCAAGCCGTATTGCACGTAGTAGCGGCTCATGGCTTCGAACGTCAACGTCCGCGCGAATGGCAGGTCGTGGTCCGTCGCCGCGCGTAAGTGGAACGCCATTTAGAGAGCTACCACTTGGCCAGCCCACACGGCGCCAACACGACGGGCAATCACCAGCGCGTCGCCAACACCGGGAGCGGCGGCCAGCAAACCGCCATCAGCCGCCCAGATGGCGCTGCGACCGGCGCAAACATAGCCACCGGACGGGCCGCCATGGTTGGCCATCAACACCAGCAGGCCATGCTCAGCCGCATAGCCCTGGAGTAACGCGCTGTCCGTTGCGTAGCCGCCCTCGCTAACCAGCACGCCAGCGGCGTAGACAGTGGCGCCCGCCTCTGCCGCCAGGCGCGGATGACTGGCGTGGGAGAAGTCCGCGCACACGGCCAATGCTATCTGCTCATCCTCACACTCGAGGGCCGCACCGCCCTGGCCCGGGACGAACGCAACCTCTTCGCCTGGGTGCAAATGCTGCTTGGTATAGAGCGCCAGGGAGCCATCCGCGCCCAGTACCAGGGCGCCAATCAATACACCGGCATCGGGTGCGAGGCGGACAGGCATTCCCACTACCGCCGTCAATTGCAACGCCCGGGCTATTTCACGCAGCGGCGCCAGGACTGGGTCATCTGGCGTAATCGCCAAACCGGCAGCCAATGACGGCTCGTACCCGGTCAACGAAAGCTCGGGAAATACAAGTAATTGCACGTTATGCTCGGCCGCCACGTGCATGAACGCCAGGTGCCGTTCGATATTGGCCGGCACATCACCCGCAATGGAAATGGATTGAGCCGCAGCAAGGGTCAGGGCAGTCATGGTCGCGTCCAAGCAATTATTGTCGAAGTGTTAGAAGCATATCCCGGCCGATAGCAGTAAGTACCCCGGCACGATAGAAATTTCTGATTGAATCCCCCCGTGTGCCTCTAGTAAGCTGCCCCCATCATTTGGAGACATACCGTGTTGCAACTCACCCACACTCAGGTTTGCCCTGCTGCCAGCGCCCCGCGTCCGGTATCGGCTACCCGTGTGAACGGTTCGAGCGCTGCGGTATGCTTTTATTTTGGGTATTGGTTTAGCCACTGGCGCGCCTGATACCTGAAATCGGCGCCCACTACTCAAGGGGTCGCCTACCAGAGAAATCTAACCCCCGGTCGGCTCCCCGACCGGGGGTTTTGTTTTTTCAGGCCTCCATCAATTTTGCAAGAACACTTAAAGGACTCACGACATGAACTACGCCACCTATTACCGCTACGACACTTCCACTGCATGGCGATTTAGCAAGCTCCGTTCGGGACAGCCTGCCGCCTCCGATCGGTCACCTATTGGTGGCAAGACAACACACGCAGCCGATACGGCCAATTGTCGAACACCCCAGTAGGGCAGAGCGCGCGGGAATAGCCCGCCGCTTGCCCAGGAAGCCTTGAATATGAACACTGCCATTGCCGCCCTGCCCCTCTCTGCCCTGACCAGCGCCAACGAAGCGCTGACCCAGCGCCTGCCCAGTTCCCTTGATTTAAAGCTCAAGTTGCCGCTCAGCCCGTTCCTCAACGAGCAGGTCCATGCCCATCGCCAAGCCGTACGCGGCATCCTCAATGGCGACGATTCACGTTTGCTGGTGATTGTCGGTCCGTGCTCGATCCATGATCCGGAATCGGCCATGGAATACGCGCGCAACCTGAAGAAGCTCGCGCTTGAAGTCAGCGACCAGATGCTGCTGGTGATCCGCGCCTACGTCGAAAAACCGCGCACCACCATCGGCTGGAAAGGCCTGGCCTACGACCCTCATTTGGATGGCAGCGATGACATGGCTGCCGGACTTACGCTGTCGCGCGAACTGATGCGCGAAATGCTGCGCCTGGGCCTGCCAGTAGCCACCGAGCTGCTGCAACCCATGGCCGCCGGCTACTTCGATGACCTGCTCAGTTGGGTCGCGATTGGCGCGCGCACCACCGAATCGCAGATCCACCGCGAAATGGCCAGCGGCCTGGGCATGCCGGTGGGTTTCAAAAACGGCACCGACGGCGGCGTGGCGATAGCCTCTGACGCGATGCGCTCGGCCTCACACCCGCACCGCCATTTCGGCGTCGACAGCCAGGGCCACCCGGCGATCATCCAGACTCCGGGCAACCCCGATACTCATCTGGTACTGCGCGGCGGTCACCGTGGGCCGAACTACGATGCGCAAAGCATGGCGCAGGTGAAACACGACTTGGCCAAATCCAAGGTGGCGGCGCGCATCATGGTCGACTGCAGCCATGCCAACAGCGGCAAGGATCCGTTGCGTCAACCGGCCGTATTCAACGACGTACTGGAGCAACGCCTGCAGGGCGACACCGCGCTGATCGGCATGATGCTCGAAAGTCATCTGTTCGAAGGTTGCCAGCCGTTGAGCGCGTCGATGAAGTACGGCGTGTCAGTGACCGATGGTTGCCTGGGCTGGAGCAGCACCGAGCAACTGCTGCGCAGTGCGGCGGAGCGGTTGCGCGGACAACGAAACATCACTGACTGATGAAGATCGATATGTGGGGAGCTGGCTTGCCTGCTCCCACATTTGATCAATGCTCGGTTCAGAGACGTGGGTACAACGCCTCATCAAACTGCTCAAGTTTCGGAAACACCAAGGGCGGCTCATCCGCCAACCCTTGCCGTCGTGTCTCATACCCCAGCAGGAAATCCTGGCGCGCCTCAGCGCTGATATACGGAACGTGCCACGCCACAAACGGCGCCAATACGTCATAGCCCCCATACGCCAGCGTCCCGCGCAGAATCGGTCGCAACATATCCGCCAGCGGTCCGTGAAGCGCGCCCTCGCCGAACATATGTTCACGCCCGCCCAAGGTGACCGTGAGCAGCGCCCGGACCTCTTCGTTGGCGGCTTTGCCAGTGCCTTCGGCGATGGGATCACCTCGCGCACCGGGCTGGCGAACAACAGGGTGGCATCGTACCTGCGGGAATCAGCCTGCGCGGGTCACTCCCTGGATGACTTCGGGCATATCCGCCAGGACCTGTTCACCCTCGGCGCCCTGCTGCCCCCCAGCGCACGCAAATGTTGAGCGATGCGCTGGATGCCGACCTGGCACGCGCCCATACTCGTGACCTGGGGTAAAGAGTCCTTTTCGGATTCGGCGGTTTTTCCAGAGGAACGACGAGCGGATACTCGACTCCATTGTTTACACCCCTTCAGGAGTTACTAATGTCTATCCCAACGCAAAACGTTCCGGCCTTCGGCCTAGGCACCTTCCGCTTGCAGGGCCAGGTGGTGATCGATTCGGTCAGCACCGGCCTGGAACTGGGCTACCGCGTCATCGACACCGCGCAGATCTATGAGAACGAAGCAGACGTCGGACAAGCCATTGTCGACAGCGGCATACCGCGCGATGAGCTGTTTATAACCAGCAAAATCTGGATCGCCAATTTCGCCAAAGGCAAGCTGATTCCAAGCCTGCGTGAAAGCCTGAGCAAACTGAAAACCGACTATCTGGACCTCACCCTGATCCATTGGCCATCGCCGGAAGACCAGGTGCCTGTCGCCGAATTCATGGGCCAACTGCTTGAAGCCAAACGCCTGGGCCTGACCCGCCAGATCGGCATCTCCAACTTCACCATCGACCTGATGAAGCAAGCGATTGCCGCCGTTGGTGCCGAGAACATCGCCACCAACCAGATCGAGATGCACCCCTACCTGCAAAATCGCAAGGTCGTGGATTTTGCCACCGCTAACGGTATCCAGATCACCTCATACATGACCCTGGCCTACGGCGAAGTGCTCAAAGACCCGGTGATTGAGCAAATCGCCGAGCGCCATCAGGCTACCCCGGCGCAAGTGACGTTGGCCTGGGCCATGCAACTGGGCTACGCGGTCATCCCATCGTCGACCAAACGTGCCAACCTGGAAAGCAACCTCAAGGCCTTGCAACTGGCCTTGAGTGCGGCCGACATGGCGCAGATTGCCGAACTGGAGCGCGGCCATCGCCTGACCAGCCCGAAAGGTATCGCGCCACAGTGGGACTAGGCCACGGGCGCGCGCGATAACTCCCGCAGCCACGGTAAAACCCGCAGGCCGGTGGTGGCTGCGGGTGGGTCGATGATGTCCATGAAGTGTTCGAGGTTGACGTTATCCGGCATGCCGGGCAGCCGTACCAGCACCGCCGGCGTTGCATCGGCGGGGGTGTTCAGATCCAGACTCAGGTCCTGGTGATCGTAGACCAGCACATGATGTGCCTGGGGTTGAGGCCCGCAAGCTTGGACCGCCAGCCCCGCACTGATGATCAGCACGTCAAAAGGTTGGGCCGGGATAGCAGTGAGTAGCTGGACCTCTTCGAAGGTCTGCACCGGTACGATCCGGTGATACCCCAACTGGTTGAGCATTTTCTCGATGTACAGGCGTTGCAGGTGCTGCTCATCGGCAATCAGGATAGTCAGTGCTTTGTTTGGCATGGAAAACCCCTGGGCAGGCAGTGCTCGTCAGTGAGCGAGGCCCATTTTCCAGACATATACCGAAGACAAAATCAGGCTTATTCCCCTTCCATGTAGGAGTTCTCCCAAATCCGCCGAATGGCTATCCACCTCAGTCAAGCCTGCTTGCTGTGCTGGCTCAGGCTGTGATGCAAACCATCGATGGCCATGCCAACCGCCTGTTTCGCAGCCGCCAGTGCTCCATGGTCGTGCCTTTCACACACCCCCTCCAAGGTTTCGCAACAGGCGACCAAACTGTGGGCCTTGACCATGCGAGCGCCCCCTTTAACGCGATGGGCCAGGTCATGCAACTTGGCGATATCCGCGTGATCTTTCAGCGTCGACAACAGCACGCGATCGTCTGCAAGACTGATGAGCAATGGCATCAGTAACTCGTTAAGCGCGGCAGTGTCACCGCCTGTCAGCGCAGTCAGCGTACTCAGGTCGTACACCGGCTCGACCTCACCCTTCACGGCTGCTGCGGTGCGAGGAGCCAGCGCCGCACGCAAATCATCGAGCCCGGTCGGTTTGAACAAGCAACCATCCATGCCCGCCTGCCTGCAGCGCTCGGTTTCCTCCGGCTGGGCGTTGGCGGTGAACCCCAGCAGCAGGCACGGCACCAGACCACGCTGACGCTCTTGGGCACGGATATCACGGGCCAGCGTGTAACCGTCCATAACCGGCATGTTGCTATCAGTGATGACGCCATCAAAATGCCCGGCCTGCCACAGTGCAAAGCCCTCGGCGCCATTTTCGGCCGTGACGATGTGATGCCCAAGGAAGCTCAGTTGACGAGTCAGTAACAAACGGTTGGCCGGATAATCGTCGACCACCAGAAGGTTCAACGCCTGCGTCGGTGGAACACCAGCGACGGAAGTCGAAACCCGTGCTGCGCGGGTCAACGCCAGCGCCAACGTCACGTCCACCCGCGTCCCCTTGCCCAGCACACTGCTCAAGTGCAGTTGACCGCCCATCATCTCGCACAGGTTGCGACTGATCGCCAACCCGAGTCCGGAACCACTGCGCGCCGATTGGTCGTTGTTACTCCCCTGGATAAATGGGTTGAACAACCGCTGCTGATCTTCAGCACTGATGCCAACCCCCGTGTCTTCGACATACAACCGTAGGTTCAAGTGGTCCCCGGCCAACGCCGGGGCGCACTGGGCACCCAGGCGCACCTGACCGGTGGCGGTAAACTTGATGGCATTCCCCAGCAGATTGGACACCACTTGCTTGAAGCGCAAAGGGTCGATGAGCACCGGGCGGTCAATCATCGGATCGAGATCCACTTGCAGGTGCAAACCTTTGTCCCGCGCCAGCCCCTCAAACACACGCGCCACAGATGCCAACAACTCGTGGAGATTGGCCGGCGCCAGGGTCAGGGACAGGTGGCCGGATTCTATCTTCGCAATGTCCAGAATATCGCCGATCAATTCCAGCATGCTTCGGGATGCCATCGACGCCACCTCCAGCGCATCCTGATCGACGCGGCCCTGCTCGGCGTTTTTCTGGGCCAATTCGATCATGCCTATCACGGCATTCATCGGCGTGCGGATCTCATGGCTCATGGTCGCGAGGAATGTGGTCTTGGCACGGTTTGCCGAGTCTGCGTCCTCCTTGGCTGCCTGCAACTGGCTCAACAGCCGCTGGCGCTCGCTCACATCCACCCAACCTGCAATCATGCCTACAACGTGGCTATTGCTATCTCGGTACGGCAGCATCCACTGGTAGATGGTTAGCACACCGCCGCCGGGAACCTTAAGTACGCGATCCTGGATCTGCGGCTCCCCCCGCGCCATCAAGCTCAAGTATTCGGCGTGGAACGACTGTGCCTGGGGCGGGTTGCCCGTATCGGTTTGCACCACGGTCTTGCCGATCACGTCCTCCAACTTAAAGCCAAATACATCGAGGTAAGCGTTATTACAGGCCATTAACCGGCCCTGGCGGTCGCGCACGTAAATGGGGTGCGGCGTGCCGTCGATCAGAACGCTCATGAACCGCATCTGGTCGCTCAGGGCCCGTTCGGCCTGTGTGCGTTTGTGAATCAGGTTGCGCAGGTAGAGCACCCAGCCCAGAGTGATCAGCAGCAGCAGCGCGGCCAGGCCAAACCCTTGGATAATCACGTTGCGATGGCTGATCCAGTAGCTGTCTTCGATGATGATCTCACTGCGCCAACGGTTGGTCAGTTCGTCCATTTCTTCAGGCGTGATACACAACAGCGCCTTTTCGAGGATCGAATACAGCTCCAGTTGGCTGCGATTGACACCGAAGGCAATGCGCGCTGGCTCCGTACCGACGGTGCTGGTGATACGCAAGCGATCACGGTAATGGCGCGCAATCATGTAGCGTGCACTGATCAGCGAAATAACGTTCGCATCGACGCTGCCCTTGGCGACCAGATCCATGGCCTGCTCGGGGTTCTCGACATTGACAAACTCGATGCCTGGATAGTCCCGGGCAATCTGCACGGAGAGCGTGCTACCGGCGAGCAATGCCAGGCGTTTTCCAGGCATGTCCTCCAGCGTCACCAGGCGTTCGTCACCGGTACGCGCCACTAACACATAGGGATTGGACAGATAAGGCCGAGTGAAGCGCAGCTTTTCGGACCGCTCGACGCTGGGCGTGATCACCGCCAGCATATCCACTCTGCCGGTACTGACCTCTTCAATCTGCTGAGGCTGCGAACTCCCTGGCACCACTTCGAACTTCAAGCCCGTAAGCAAGCTGACTCGCGACAATACCTCGTCACTCAAGCCCACAAACTGCCTTTGCTCATTAAAAAAAGACAACGGCACGAACTTATCGAGCACTGCAACTTTCACCCGTGGGTGCTTCTGCAGCCAACGCTGCTCACTCTCACTCAAACGCAAACGGTCGGCAGCCAGGAAACCGCTGTCACCGGCACTCCAGCGGCGCAGGATCTCCATCTGCTGGTTGGCCGGGATAACGGCCAGCGCTTCGTTGATGATATTCAGTAGGCGCTCGTTGTCCTGGTTGAAGGCAAACCCGAACGGGTTGACCTCCAATGCGGAAAAATCTGCCATGCGGACGTTATTGAGGTGGTTCTTGTTGATCAGATAGCGGGCGCTGATAGCGTCGCCCAAGTAGACATCCGCCTGACCGAACGCCAAGGCGCCGATAGCCTGGTGAGTCGAGCCATACAGCTGCAGTTGCGCGTGGGGGTAAAAGGCCTGGACAGCGTCAGGCTGCATATAGTGGTAAAGCATCGCTACGCGCTTGCCAGCCAGGTCGGCGCTCAATGAATGACTGTCACCCGTGCGGGTCACCAGCACGGGTTGATCATTAGCGTAGGAACGCGACAGTATCAGTGCCTTATCGGCCGCTTCGTAACCGTTGGCAGACCCGACTAAATCCACCTCGCCGCGTTTGAGCGCTTCGATGACTTCATCACGAGTGTCGTAGCGTCGAACCTCAATAGGCATGTTTAAAATCAGGCTGATCAGCCACGCATAGTCAGCTGTAATGCCTTCAAAGTCGTTTCCGTTGGACCGGTCGAAAGGTATGTAGTCAGGTGCTGACACCCCCATCACCAACATCCGTCGCTCGCGCAGCCAGCGCCAGTCACTTTCCTCAAGTTCCAGACGGGGGTTTTCCAGCGTTGAATGGCCGAACAGCCGCAGTGTATGTGGCTCATCCAGAGCCATCGCTGCACAGGGCAACAGCCCCATCAGCAGGATGGCCATGAAAATCAACAGCCGGGAGATGGTCATTTCAGATCAGATGATTGCGCTGGGCGAACTTGGACAGGTGCACCACCGAGGACATACGCAGCTTCTCCTTGAGTCGTGTCTTATAGGTGCTGATGGTCTTGTGGCTCAACAACATGTCCTCAGCGATTTCCTTGTTGCCCAGGCCCAGCGCCAGCTTTTGCAGTACCGTCAATTCGCGATCCGACAGCGCGTCCACCAGTTCTTGCTCGGTGGTCTGCAAATCATCACGGCGCACCGAACTGGTGGCCACGCTGGGGAAGCAGCTGTAACCGGACCTGATCGCCCTGATCGCCTTTTGCAACTCATCCAGTTCACCGGTCTTGTTAACAAAGCCCATGGCTCCGGCGCGCATGCAGCGGGTAGAAAAGAACACCGCCAGGTACGAAGTCAGCACGAGGATTTTACAGGGCAGTTCCAGCGCCTTGATCCGGCTGATCACCTCCAACCCGCCAAGCTTGGGCATCGCCAGGTCAAGGATGACCAGGTCCGGACATTTCTCACGAGCAATCTGCATGGCGTCTGCACCGTTGCCTGCTTCATATATTTCAAAGAATCCTTCCTGCTTCAACAGGTACTTCACGGTGGCACGTATGAAAGGGTGATCATCCACAATTAAAGCTTTGCTCATAAGACTCCCCGAGGGATCAATACGCTTACATATCACACGGGACCTATCTACCTGTGAAAAGTAACAGTTCCGACAAACGGTGCTGATTACTCTGCATGACACTTCAGGCAGTACAGACCCCTCCTTTTGATAAAGCACGGTAAACACGTAGAGCCGCGCCCTTGTTCCTGAGGCGCAAGCGCGCAACCTTAGCAACGTCGCGCCTTATCAAATGAAGGGATCATCTCGATTGCTTGTAGGATTTTTCCTCGTAGTAGCATAGTCAGCTTTGCGCGGGACAAAGCCTGACAGCCGGGGGGCTACTCGGTGGTACTCGGACTCCAGAACGCCTGCACCAGCAGCACGTTGGTGCGCAGACCTGCAGTGCGCTGGCGGTATTGACGCTCGAAACCGATCAGGCCACCAAGGATGAATGCCGCAGTGAGGCTGACCAGGGTGTCGATCAGGGAATTGAGGTTGATGTTGTTGATTGCTTGCAAAGGAAATCGTCCCTGTTTATTGCCAGCCAAACTTACGGATGTAGTAACCCTTCACCGCCTGGGTCAGGGCCATGTACGCCAGCAGGATCACGGGCAGGAACACAAAGTACAGCGATGGCAGCGCCTGCAATTTAAAGTAATGCGCCAACGGCCCCATCGGCAGGAAAATCCCCACGGCCATGATCACACCGGTCATCACCATCAACGGCATCGCCGCACGGCTTTGCAGGAACGGGATTTTCGGGGTGCGGATCATGTGCACGATCAGCGTCTGGGTCAGCAGCCCCACCACAAACCAGCCGGACTGGAACAGGGTCTGGTGGTCGGGGGTGTTGGCATCGAAGACATACCACATGAGTGCAAACGTGGAGATGTCAAAGATCGAACTGATCGGCCCGAAAAACAGCATGAAGCGGCCGACATCGCCCGGTTGCCAGCGTTGTGGCTTGGCGAGCATGTCTTCATCGACGTTATCGAACGGAATCGCGATCTGCGAAATGTCATACAGCAGGTTCTGCACCAGCAAATGCATCGGCAGCATCGGCAGGAACGGGATAAATGCACTGGCCACCAGCACCGAGAACACGTTGCCGAAGTTGGAACTGGCGGTCATCTTGATGTACTTGAGCATGTTGGCGAAGGTACGCCGCCCCTCCAGCACGCCCTCCTCCAGGATCATCAGGCTTTTTTCCAGCAGGATGATGTCGGCGGCTTCCTTGGCAATATCCACCGCGCTGTCCACCGAAATACCGATGTCGGCGGTACGCAACGCCGGCGCGTCGTTGATGCCATCGCCCATAAAGCCCACCACATGTCCGTTAGCCTTGAGCAGGCGCACGATGCGCTCCTTGTGGCTCGGCGTCAGCTTGGCGAACACGTTGGTGGTTTCCACGGCCTCTGCCAGCTCGGCGTCGGTCATGTCCTCGATATCGTTGCCCATCAGCAGGCCTTGTTGCTCCAGGCCCACTTCACGGCAGATTTTGGCGGTGACCAGCTCGTTGTCACCGGTCAGCACTTTTACCGCAACGCCATGGGCTTTGAGCGCCTTGAGGGCGGGAGCGGTGCTTTCCTTTGGTGGATCGAGGAAAGCCACGTAGCCGATCAGCGTGAGGTTTTGCTCATCCGCCAGGCTGTAAGTGTCGCGCCCCGGCGTCATGGGTTGCGCGGCCACGGCCACCACGCGCAGGCCTTCTTCGTTGAACGCAGCGGTGACCTGGCGAATACGTGCCAGCAGTTCATCGGTCAGCGCCTCGTTGGTGTCGCCATGGCGCACGTTGTTGCACACAGAGAGGATTTCCTCCACAGCGCCCTTGCAGATCAACAGGTGCGGCAAGCCTTCCTCGGCCACTACCACTGACATGCGGCGACGATTGAAATCGAACGGGATCTCATCGACCTTGTGGAACGCGGTGCCGACTTTCAGCTCGCGATGCACCTCCACGTGCTCCAGCACTGCCACGTCCAGCAGGTTTTTCAGGCCGGTCTGGTAGTAGCTGTTGAGGTAGGCCATTTCCAGCACATCGTCGGACTCTTCGCCCCACACATCCACATGGCGCGCCAGGAAAATCCTGTCCTGGGTCAACGTGCCGGTCTTGTCGGTGCACAGCACGTCCATGGCGCCGAAGTTCTGGATCGCGTCCAGGCGCTTGACGATGACCTTTTTGCGCGACAGAAACACCGCACCCTTGGCCAGGGTGGAGGTGACGATCATCGGCAACATTTCCGGGGTGAGGCCCACGGCAATCGACAATGCAAACAGCAGCGCCTCAGTCCAGTCACCCTTGGTGAAACCGTTGATAAACAGCACCAGTGGTGCCATCACGAACATGAACCGAATGAGCAACCAGCTGACGTTGTTAACGCCGTGCTGGAACGACGTGGTCGCGCGATCGGTGGCCGTCACACGCTGGGCCAACGCGCCGAAATAAGTGCTGTTACCGGTGGTCAGGATCACCGCCGTCGCCGCGCCGGACACCACGTTGGTGCCCATGAACAGGATATTTTCCAGGTCCAGCGGATTGCGGGTGTTGGCGTCCTGCTGGTGGGCGAACTTCTCCACCGGCATCGATTCCCCGGTCATCGCCGCCTGGCTGACGAACAGGTCCTTGGCGCTGAGCACACGGCAGTCGGCCGGGATCATGTCGCCGGCCGAAAGTACAATCAGATCGCCGGGCACCAACTGCTTGATCGGTAACTCAATGCGCTTGGCCTCATCGCGACGCAGCACCGTGGCGGTGTTACTCACCATGGCCTTCAGGGCATCGGCGGCCTTGTTGGATTTGGCCTCCTGCCAGAAACGCAGCAACGTCGACAGCACCACCATGGAGAAAATCACCGTGGCGGCCTTCATGTCTTCGGTCAGCCAGGAGATGACCGCCAACAGGGTCAGCAACAGGTTGAACGGGTTCTTGTAGCAGTGCCACAGGTGCGCCCACCAGGGCAGCGGTTGCTCATGCTCGACTTCGTTGAGGCCGTATTGCACGCGCAGGGCATCGGCCTCTTGGGTGTTCAAACCTTCGCAATGACTGCCTAGCGTGCCGAGCAATTGCACGGCACTGTTGTTGGCCGAGACCACGAGGGTTTGCGCCAGGGTCGGCGGTACTTCGCGGCTGACACTGGCGTCGGTCACGGTTTCGAGCATCGCCAGGCGGCGGAAATGCCGGGCAATATGCCGGGTCCGCAGGAAGCCGGCGAAGAACTCTTTGAGCAGCGTGAAGTTCATGGTGTTACTCCTGCGCGAGGAAACACTCGTGCAGGTACGGCCGTCTGCCCCGCGCCATTTTATAGGCACAGTCAGCTTGGCCCGCCCACCGTAAAGGCAGGCGCGTCCGTAGCATCCCGAGGTGAGTCAGGTGCTGGTCAGCGTCGATGAGAGGGATTCGGGCAGGCGCCAGGATTGGCTGCTGCCGGGATGCCGCTTCTCGCTTTTATTGGCGAGACAACGGCATCAGAAGAATGCGCGTTACCTTGCCAAGCCTGTGCCGGCTACCAGAACCGGCCGACTACTGTCACTCGAACAAGTACCCACTGAGGGTCTCCGCTATTGATGAAAACGCGCGAAGCTTACGCCTCGATTTCAGGAGCGTAAACCGTAGGAAAGTGTCTGCGTGAGGAATAAGAAGATTCTTCAGGGAGGGTTCAGGAACGCATCTTCCTGAACCCTCCAGAGATCTAAATGTGGGAGCGGGCTTGCTCGCGAAGACGGTGTATCAGCCACTGCAGATGTCGACTGAGCTACCGCATTCTCGAGCAAGCCCACATTTCGGACAGCGTACATCTGTTGCTACGCGGTACCCGGTCTATCCCTCGCCACCAGCCTCAAGTAATCCTCAACCGCCCCACCCGCCAGCGCCTTGACCTGAATCGACACCCGGTTCACCTGCCGTCCCATCGTGACGCCCTCCCGCGTACGTACCTGCGCATACCCAAGCCTGGGCCAGAAACGCTCGGCTTTGATATTGCCGATAACCACCGTCAACCGCAGCCATTGGGCGCCCTTCTTCGCAGCCCATTCTTCAAGGTCCGCATGCAGTCGTTGCGCAAGGCCAGTGCCATGCAGGCAGGAGTCGACCAGCAGCAGCCCAATATGCCAGACACCGCTCGCCAGCAAGTCCGCCGCAATGTTCACCACCGCGACCCATCGGTCGTCAGCATCGCGATAACCCAGCCAGTACATCCGGCGGCACGTCCATCCTGTGGGCAGCTGCCCGTGCAACTCCTCGCGCGCTTCAGTCGGCGTGGCGGGCTCGCCGTTCACCGCAATGAAGTAATCCGGCGCTCGCTCGAAAAAAAGTTGCAGCTCGGCCTCGTCGCCAGCGCACAGCTCAACCACCCGAATACCTGCAACAGAGCAACCGGGCAACACGTGCTCATCAACATCCATGTTCATCCGCCCTCAATCATCACGCGTCAGCACTTCCAACAACTCAATCTCAAAACACAGGTTACTGTTGGGCTTGATATGCGCGCCCATCGACCGTTCGCCATACGCCAGATGCGCCGGCACGAACAAGGTCCGAACACCGCCCACCTGCATGCCCATCAGCCCCTGGTCCCAGCCCTTGATCACCCGCCCGGTGCCGATCACACACTGGAACGGCTTGCCGCGCTCCCAGGACGAATCGAATACCGTGCCGTCTTCCAGGGTGCCGGTGTATTGGGTAGTAATCAACGCGCCCTTGACCACGGCTTTGCCAGTGCCGGGGCGGATGTCGGTGATTTGGAGTTCGTCGTGGCTCATGGCGGTTCTCATTGAGGGCGCAAAGGATGGCGTTTCTCCCAGAATCAAGCGGGTTTGGCAAGCTTCAAACGCAACACTGACAGTTTCTACGCGCCGCAGCGTCTTTCAGGATCAGAGGGCGCTCTCTGCGCTTGCTGCCTGAAATTCACTTACAAAAAAACACGATGTCCCCTCCCCCCAAAACACCTTCAGCTTATTTCTCGCGCACAGTGCTGACGCTCAACCTATGAAGCGTTCATTACGCTGAATAGGGAATATCAGAATGACCATCGGTTCCGGCTTCAACTACCCCGCAGACATCGCCCAGCGGCAGCATCGAGAAAAGCGCTCTACCGAGAAAAAATGGAGGGCAACATTTCCTAATCCACCCGACCTGTGCTTTGACTACCGCGCGTTGGTTGAACAGGTAAACGGGATTGCCCAGGCCACTGAACCCAATCATAAGATCTGCGTTATTGGCGCTGGCATTACCGGCCTGACGACTGCACGCGAGCTTTACAGGTGCGGGTTCACAAACATTACCTTACTCGAAAAATCCAAGCGTATTGGCGGCCGACACCTTACCGCCCTAGGGAACAATCACACCAACACGCCAGGCAGGCCCCCTTTCGAGATGGGTGCAATGAGGATGCCGTTCTTCAACAAGACAAATGAGCCTCCCAAAGACGGTCGCTCACTGATGGCCTATTACGCTAACGAATTCGATTTGCGCTATTCAGACTTTCCAAACCCGGGCAGCCCGGCCGTCCGCTCAACAGGTATATTCCTCAGAGAAGGGAGCATAGATAACAGCAGTGAACCCACCCTGCTGATCTGGAAAAACGCCGATGGAAAAACAGCCCCGCCAGGGCAAACGCTGGGCCACGTTTTCGGGAAATGGAAGACATTTGCCGAGCGTATGACGCTGTGCGTCTCCGAAAATTACGGCTCCGAACGCTGGGAGGACATGTGGGCATCGATAGTAAGAAAATACGAAGGTATGTCCTTTCGGGATCTGGTCAAGTTGCCAAGTATTGATACGTGGCACCACAGGGATCCTGGAAACTTTGGCGGCCTGGGTATGAGTGCCCAGGAATCTGCAGTGTTCTACGCCATCGGAATAGGTGATGGCAGTTGGGGCGCCTTCTATGACGTCTGCGCGCTTTACCCTCTGCGCACGGCGATATTTGGATTCAGCAGTCATCTGCAGTTAATCCACGGACGGGTTGACGCAGACGGTACTCCCATGGACGCGCCGTACTTGAATGCTAAAGAGACCCTGGACTCCAGAGGGCTGAAATTCAACAAACCAAACTATATTGGCCTTGGATCGCTGGCGGAATCGCTGCTCTTCATAAAACCCGACGAGACCGATGATTCTTTGTACGAACACCTTTTAAAGCGCCCATCCGGTTTACTGACCAGCAGTGCAGTGACAACACTGAAAAAACTCAAGAACGGAAAAATACGGGTGTATTACAGCTGGAATGCCACACAAAAAGACAAAACAGAAAACGTATTTATCGATTGTGACGCTGTCGTAATGACACTTCCCTCCTGGCTGATCGAGACACAAGTATCAATTGAAAACTTCAGCCAGGAGACACTCCCATTCAACATCATAGAAGCCTATAAGACCGCCCACTGGGAAACCAGCTGCAAAGTCTACGCGCCACTAAAAAAGTCGTTTCTCTCAGAGAACAAGAACATACCTCAAGCGATCGTTACGGACAGCTGGGTACATGATGTATATACCTACCGCTACCACAATAATAATACCTATGACTGCATCCTCCTCAGCTACACGTGGGAAGACGACGCGACCAAGCTATCGGTATTTGACGACGAACAACTGGTCGATAAATGCATAAAAGAGCTTGACCGAATCCTCTTGAAGTCCACAAACATCAAAGAAAAAATATCACCTTATATAGGGCATAAACAGGCCGTCGTTCAACGCTGGATGAACGACAAGCACTCGCTGGGTTGTGCAAAGCTCTATCGCGCAGGCACCTACTACGCCGCGGTGTCCTTAATGAAATACAACAGGGACTTCTCGCACAAATCGGGACTTTATCTCTGCGGCGAGTCGTTTTCCGTTGATGCTGGCTGGACTGAGCCTTGCTTCAGAGGCGCCGTCGACACCGTGATAAACATCTGCAATAAAACACGCGCCAATTTCAACGGCGGCTTTGACATGCAGGACTACCCAGCCTACAAAACCGAGCAACAAAGGAAATAGACTACGCAGTAATGAGAACCGTCTGACTTTCAATTAAACATATTGTCGCCTCTTATAAACATCCAACCATTTTCCGGTTGTATAACAATAAGAGGTCACCTCAATGAGCGAACCAGTAAGCCCTGCACGCGTAGCGGTCATTCAACTTGATCCACAGGTCGGCATGGCCAACCGCGCCAATAATCTGAGTCAGAGCCTCGCACTGGCGGCCGAAGCCGCGAACGGCGGAGCCAACCTGATCGTGCTGCCCGAGCTCACCAATTGCGGGTATTTCTTCAGCAGTCGCCAGGATGCTTTTGATCACGCAGAACGAGTGCCAGACGGTACCAGCGTGCAGGCGTGGATAGATTTTGCCTGCAGGCACCAGGTGTATCTGGTAGCAGGCCTATGTGAAATAGACGGTATGCAGCTATTCAATACGGCCGTGCTGTTAGGTCCCGAAGGCTACATCGGAAAATACCGCAAAGCGCATTTGTGGAACCTGGAAAAGCTATGGTTCACCCCCGGCGATACAGGCTTTCCGGTATTTGAAACGCCGATCGGCCGTATTGGCTTGCTGATTTGCTGGGACATCTGGTTCCCGGAGGTACCACGCATTCTCAGCCAACAAGGCGCAGATATTATTTGCAGCCTGAACAACTGGGTGTGGACACCACCGCCGCTATTCGATGACGCGGGAAAATGCATGGCGTCGTACCTGACGATGACCGCCGCCCACGTCAACAACGTGTTTATCGCTGCCGCCAGCCGCATTGGCGAGGAGCGAGACGCCCGTTACCTCGGATGCTCATTGATTGCCGGAACCAATGGCTGGCCGATTGGCGCTGTCGCTTCGGCCAATCGCCAGGAAATTTTGTTCGCCGACATTGATATCACCAGCGCCCGCAGTGCACCGATCTGGAACAGCCTCAACGATTTGCAACGTGATCGACGCAATGATCTCTACGATCAAATGCTCGGTTACGCCCAACACCCTGCCCTGCCGCGCTGATTGGAGGGTTGACTATGGGTAACCTCTTAGAAAAACCACGAACCCCCTGGCCCAACATTGACAAGACTGTTGTTGTCATTGCGCTGACCAGCGCTCTGATCATTGTGTGGTTAGCGTTCACCGAGCCCTGGCCTGGCTACACCGATATGGTGCAAAGCCTCCCACACCCTGTTGCCTGGCTGCGCTGGGTACTTGGCGATATCAGCGAGGTCGCTTTCTACAAACATGAACTGGCGTCGCTCGGCCTGCTGGGAGGTGCCTACCTGGCCTGGTGGGCCAGCCGAAGGGGTAAGGCCTGGCAAGGTTTCTCCATTTCCTATGGGACCGGATTATGGCCTTGGCTGATAACCAGCTCGTTGCTCGGCCTGCTACTCAGCAACCTGCTGTGGGGATGGGCTGTCACCGCTCAGACGTGGCAACCGACGTTCGCGGCGTTCGTCTCGTTGCCGGCGGCAATGGTGCTGATGTTTGGCGGCGGGTGGAAGGTCACCCTCACTGGCGCAGCACTGGGCGCTGTGCTCGTTACGCCGATGTGCCTGTTGATCGTCAACTTTGTCTGCGTGCCGCTGGGGTTGCCGACGGTGATTGGCAATGTGATGGGCATGGCCATCGGTAGCGTGATCGCGTTTATGCTATGCCGTCGGATGCCCTCTGTGGTGCGCTCGGACTTTACCCCACCGGCCAAACCGGAGCCTGCCGCTCTTCCCACTTATGGCGTGACTTGGAGCCTGCGCCGGGTGCTGGCAGATTTCTCCGAAGCGCCGTTTTTTGGAAACGAGCTAGCCAGTCTGGGTCTGTTGGCGGGAGTCCTCTTGGCGTACGCCCTGAATCCCGTGAGCCCGGCGTACGGCTCAGGCCTCATATTGCACCTGATCGGCGCGCAAGCACTGACGTCTGCGCTGGGTGTGGTCATCTGGCGACGTGAGTGGATCAAGCGAGGATGGTATCCCACCTATGTTCCCTTGGTGTCAGTAGTACCGGCTGCCGTGTTGACCCATGGAGGAAGTTGGATGGTGATGGGATCAAGTGCGCTGCTCGGTGCATTGATTGCTCCACCTTTAGCGTGCGCCATCGCGGGGAGGTTGCCGGCCCACTTCCACCCCTACATCGGTAACGTGCTCTCAATGGCGTTGAGTACGCTGATCATCGTACCAGTCGTGGGATGGTTAGTGGTTTAGCATAAGCGTGGTGAGAGGTCCCCCTCTCACCACCCTCATCACAACACGTCAGGCCAACGGTACGCGACGATTAGTCAGCGCCATACGTCCCACAAAGAAGCTCAGCGCCGCCCCCCAACAGCAGCATCGCCAAGGTGCTCCAGGCCGCACGGGAAACCTGCTTGGCAGCCACTTCACGGGCTTTCTGTTGAGCCTGTTGCTTCAGCTCTTCGACCTTCTGCATGGCTTGCTGATAAGCCTGGCCGCAATTGTCGACGATCTGCGTGGCTTCTTTCTTACTCTTGCCGGTACGCGCCGCCACGAAGTTGACCAGCGCTTCTTTATCCGCCGCGTTCAGCGCAGGTTCACCGGACGCTATCACGCGTTCAAACCACTCCTTCACTTGGTCGCCCGCCTGCGCAGGATTGGTCGCTGCATCCGTCGCCGCGGCAATACCGCTGCTGGCAGCCAACAAGCCTTTACCCACCATGTTGCCGGCGGTGCCGAGCACACTAAGGACCAGGTAGGTTACCAGGGCAATTGCACTACCGGCCAACACCGCGCTTCAGGGCAAGCGAACAGCGACCGATTGGTTTCATAGACAGCGGTCATACAGAGGTCCTTCACACGTTATGGGAGCAAGGTGATGTGCCTTGTTGAGTGGGAGTGTGGCGAAACGACATCTGTTCAGTCGTGGCGCAAATGCACCAGATTGCCTGATGCATTCGCACTCCGTCCCCCTCACTTTCTCTGCACTATCCTGAAGCGTGCATGTCGGAGTTTTTATGCGCTTTTTTCCGGAGAAATCATGAGCCAGGACGTCCTCGCTAAAGAAACCAACCGCCGCCAACTGCAGCAGATCATTTCCGGGTTATCCGATGGGATCATTCTCGCCGAGGTCGACCAGACCATCCTGTGGGCCAACGAAGCCGCACTGACCATGCACGGCGTGGGCGACGTGATGGGGCTAGGCGCGGATGCGCGGGAGTATGCCGAGCGCTTCACGCTGCGCTATCGCAACAATCACCCACTGCTGCCGGAAAACTATCCCCTGGCCCGTGCTGCCGCTGGCGACGAATTCAGCGACGTCGTGGTGGAGGTGATTCCAAACGCCGATTCGGACAAAACCTGGGTACACCGCCTGCGCAGCCTGGTGATCGCCGACTCGCGTGGCGAACCGGAGCTGCTGGTACTGATCCTCAGCGACGCTACCGAATGGGCCAGTGCCGAGCAGCGCTTCGAGAAAACCTTCAACGCCAACCCGGCGCCTGCGGTGATCTGCCGTCTGAGCGACTTGCGCTATATCAAGGTCAACCAAGGCTTTCTGGAGATGACCGGTTACAACCGCGACCAAGTCATCGGCAAGTCCGTCTATGAGCTGGACGTACTGGAGCAGGCCGAGCGCAAGGGCCTGGCGATCCAGCGCTTGGGCGATGGCGCGACCATACCGCAGATGCAGGCCGAACTGAGATTGCCCGAAGGCGGCAGCAAACTGGTGATCGCCGCCGGCCAGCCGCTGGACATGAACGAAGAGGCCTGCATGCTGTTCTCCTTCACTGACCTGGAGCCTCGGCGCAAGGCCGAAACCGCGCTGCGCCAGAGTGAAGAACGGTTTGCCAAATCATTTCGCCTGACCCCGGTGCCGACGTTGGTCTGCAGCGCCGCCAACCGCCAAGTGGTGGATGTGAATGAGGCGTTCATGACGATCACGGGGTACACCAGCGAAGAATTGATCGGCAAGGCCATCGAAGACATTGGTTTTATCGACAGCGCAACGGCTGGCGCCCTGTTGTTCACCACCCTGGAAAAAGCCGGAAGCGTTGACGGCCAGGACTTGAAGGTGCGCAAGAAAGGCGATGAGGTTATCGACTGTGTCGTGTCCGCCGACACCGTGATCATTCAGGATGTGCCCTGCTACCTGCTGGTGCTGATGAACATCACCGAACGCAAGCGCTCGGAGCTGGAACTGGTGGCCGCCATCGAGGAAGTCATGCAAGACGCTTCATGGTTCAGCCAGACACTGATCGAGAAACTGGCGAACGCCAAAAGCGTCAACAGCCCCAACCTGCCGAATGTCGCGTTCACCGACCTCACGGCCCGTGAGCGGGATGTTTTGGGGTTGATCTGCGAAGGGCTGGCTGACAAGGAAATTGCCTCGCGCCTCAAACTGGCGCCCAACACGGTGCGTAACCATGTGGCCACGGTGTACTCCAAGCTGGGGGTGCATAGTCGTAGTGCAGCGATCGTTTGGGCCCGCGAACGCGGACTGTTTGCCCGCGAATTGCGGCTCAAGAACAAGTGAACGCGGTGCAAATGCACTAGTGCGTCTAGTGCGAATTCAACTTATGACGCGGGCAAGTAAACCCTAATCTTCAGGGCGTGGGCACAAGGCTTTGATCGTGTGCCACCGCATTTACACCCTGAAGGAACCCACATGTTTACCCTCTCTCAACTGCGCAATTGCATCGAAGAAGGTCTGTCGCCACTGACGTGCGAATTCACCCTGTGCCGGGACGCGTCGCTGACCCTCAAGGTCTACGACGCGGAGACCGGCCGGGTCGACCTGGTTGTCACCGGGATCAGCACGAACCGGCTGCAGACCCCGCAAGAAGTCGAAAAAATGGTGGAAGAGCTGCGTTACGAACTGCAATGCAACACCGTGGGCAAGCTCACGCTGGATGATTTGCCTTCAACGACGCACCCATGAAATAGAACACCCCGCCCGCAATGATAAACGCCCCCAGCATGTAGAACATGTAGTGGGCCGGCAAGCTGGCCAGCACCAGCCCACACAACACCGGCCCAAGGGCAGCCCCCAGGTTGGACAGGTTCTGCGCCCCGTAGTACATGCCGCGCAGGTGGTCCGGGGCGATGCGGTCGATAAACATGTACTCGGCCGGAAACACGATGATCTCCCCCACCGTGAACACCGCCATTGCCGTTACCCACCACAGCACGCTGGTGGACAGCGCAAAACCAATGATCCCCAGCATGAACATGCCCAGTCCTGCGATCAGCCACTGGCCCAAGTAGCGATGCGAGATGCGCCGCCCAATCACATACTGCAGGGCAATCACCAACACGGCGTTGGTGGTCAGCACGGCGCTGACCACGGTGTAGGTGTATTCGGCGGTGGTGGTGGTGACCAAATATTGCGACAGCCATGCAGTGAACTGACCGAATACCACGGCACTGAGCACGCCGCCAACGGTGAAGCAGACAAGGCGACGGTCGCGCAACAGCACGCGGCCAACGGCAAGAAAGGGCACCGGCTTTTGCGTGGCATCAACGGTCGCCAGCGCGCGGTCACCCCAACGCCAATACAGCAGGAAAAACCCTACACCCAATAGCGCCGAAAGGATAAACGGCAAGCTGATGTCCAGCTTGGCAATCATCGCCCCGAAAAAAGGCCCTACGGCATAGCCGATATTGGTCAGGGTGTACTTGATGGAAAACACTTCGCTGCGTGCCTCTTCGGGCAACAAGCTGGCAAAACCGGCTTTGACCGCGATATCGATCACCGCGTAGGCCAGGTTGATCAGGATCAGGCAGCTGTAGAACGCCCAGATATTCTGCGCGAGCAGCGTGCCGATAAAGCCCAGTACAAACAGCACGCTCATGCCGAGCAGCAATCGGTAGCTGTTGATACGGTCGACCAGGAAGCCGCCATACACGCTGAGCAGCGAGCCGACAATCAGCGAACTGCCGATCACCAGACCGACCTGAGTGATATCGAGGGCAAAGTGGCTGGTGAGGTAAATCACCAAGTACGGAAACGTGATCGCCTTGGCCAACGTGAGCATCAACGTGGCGGACAGCAACAGGTTAACGGTGCGGGGGTAGTTTCTTATTGTGGCAAGCATCCTGCTTTCTTTCCTGGAAGGTAACGCGGCCTTTACGGCCGGCTACCTTAACTCAGGAACAGGGCAAGAAAGCAAGGTCATTTCTTGACGGGAGTGATCTCAAGGATGGTGCCGTTAGTGGTCTTGAGCAGGACGAATTTATCGCCCACCCGCGCCCACTGGCTGTCTTCTTCAGGCTGCTTGAGGCCGCGTTTTTTCCAGTCGCTGACGGCTGATTCCTTGCGCATCAACATATCCGGTGCGCGGTCGCCCTCTTTCAAGTCACGGGCGTTGATATTCGAAGGTTGCACGGTTTCCTGGGGGGTATCACCGGCGTGCACGACAAAGCTGGCGGTGGACAGGCTGGCGGCAACCAGCAGGCAGGCGATTAGGGACTTGGACTTCATGGGTGCTCCTTCAATTAATGGCGCTTACCCAGGTTCGGACCGCTGGCGGGTCTGATCATTCAATCAAGCCTTGGCACGGAGTGAGCTACCCAACTGCCACAGGTGTGCCTTGATGGAACACCATCCGCCACTGCCCCTCTTCAGCTCGCCATACCGAGCTGCGCAGCGAAGCCCCACCTGAGTCCCGATGAGAGCGATAGGTCACCAGAGCCACACCTTCAGTCAGCCTTTTCACCGTGAAATCAGTTATACAGCGCGCAGAAAACACCTCATCCTGCAGTCCGGAAATCACCTCTGCCTTGCTGCCCCACACATTTCCACTGGCACCAAACTCAACAAAATCATCCGCCAATAGCTCCGCCAACCGCGTCGCATTCGAACGGGTAGCCGTTTGCTGCAGCCCCTGTTCAAGCTCAAATAAGTGCGCGTCTAAATCCATTCCATTGCCTCCGTGAAATAAATCATGTAATTTTTCATGAAATTTATCGAAATAAATTTCATGACCCCACAAGAAGAACTCGCCACCCTGGCCGCACTGATCCACGATCTGCGCAAGCACAAGAAGCTTACCCTCGCCCAGCTCGCGCAGAAAATCGAGCGATCCGTGGGTTTCCTGTCCCAGGTCGAACGCGGCCTGTCGCGCCCGACCGTGGCGGACCTCACCGCTATCAGCCACGCCCTTGATGTACCGACCACCTACTTCTACAGCCAGGCCAAACCCAAGGCGGTGGACTGGATCACCCGGCCCAACGAACGGCGCACGGTGTATTACGCCAATGGCATCACCGACATCCTCGTCTCGCCCAGCATGAACGGCGCCTTTTCGATGCTCGACAGTCTATTGGCTCCCGGAGCCAACAGCGGTGAACAAACCATGAGCGACCGCGCCGAGCAGGCCGGCTTTGTACTGGAGGGCGAATTGACGCTGTGGGTCGACGGTGAGACCGATCCGGTCACCCTCGGCCCCGGCGACAGCTTCCACCTGGCCAGCTTCGCCCATTGCCGCTACGCCAATCTGACCGACCTGCCCGCCCGCGTGTTGTGGGTTTACAACTAGGAGCTGCACTCGTGAAAAGCCATGCCACCACGTTACTGGCCGAAGTACGGACCTTTCGCCAGAACCATCCCGACGTGCGTTACGTAGACTTGATCGCCTTGGACATTCCAGGGCACTTCTACGGCAAGCGTTACCCCATCGAGATGCTGGAAAAAGTCGCCGCCGGCAGCCCGCTGAAGCTGCCGCAGAACGCCGTGCTGCTGGGGGTTCAGGGGGGGCTGTTCAAGATTGGTGACTATTGCTTCAACGACGGCGATCCGGATGCCAACCGCCGTCTGGTGCCGGGCACGCTCAAGCCGGTGAGCTGGGAGTCGCAGCCGCTGGGCCAAATGCTGATCACCTCAGACGGTAGCGAAGCGCCCATCGAATTCGAACCTCGCGAAGTGCTGGCCAAGGTGCTGGAACGCCTGCAACGCAAGGGCATTCACCCGGTGGTGGCGTTCGAGTTGGAGTTCTACCTGTTCGACAAAAAACTCGACAATGGCCTGCCGCAATGCGCCCGCGACCCACTGAGTGATGACCCCGACGACCAACCCAACCTGCATATCGAACGGCTATCGCGTTTCAGCGAAGTGCTCGACGACATGGCGCAAACCGCCAAGGACCAGGGCATCGACATCACGGTGATCACTGCCGAAATCGGCCCCGGCCAGTTCGAAATCAACTTCGGTCACCAGGGCGACGGTATGCGCGCCGCCGACTGGGCCGCCCTGTTCTGTCGCAGCACCCGCGGCGTAGCGCTCAAGCACGGTTACCGTGCGAGCTTCATGGCCAAGCCCTATCTGCAATTCCCCGGGAGCGGCATGCATGTGCATGTCAGCCTGTATGACGGCGCGGGCAATAACCTGCTGGCGGCGCACCAGCAGCAGCCATTGCGCCATGCCGTGGCCGGCTGCCTGGAATTGTTGCCGCACTGCATGCCGATCTTTTCGCCCAACCACAACGCCTTTCGCCGCCTGGGCGGCACGGTCAACGCGGCAACGCGCGCCAGTTGGGGCTTTGAAGACCGTGACGCGTGCGTGCGCATCCCAGAGTCCGACCCGCGCAACCTGCGCATAGAGCATCGCCTGGCGAGTGCGGATGCCAACCCGTACCTAGTGCTGGCGGCGATCCTGGTGGGCTTGGAGCACGGTCTTGAAGCCAAGCGCGAACCCATCGCCCCACTGAACGAAGATCGCACCAGCGGTACCGACTTCCCCCTGGAAATGCTCGACGCCGTGCGCGCCATGCAACATCAACCGGTACTGCGCGATAAGCTGGGCGCCGAATTTGTCGACGTGTACTGCGAGAACAAACGCCAGGACCACTTGGCTTTCCAGCAAGAGATCCCTGCGCGGGAATACCGCTGGTTTCTCTAAACATCCCCTATGGAATCACCGATGACTGACCAAAGCGCCCCGGCCCTCAAGGAAATCTTCAACGTCGAACGCCTGCACCACATCGCCACGCAAATGACGGCGGTGTACCCGGCGTTCGACGCCAAGGGCTTCCTCCAGCACGCCAAGTCCGGGCTGACGGAGTTGTCGGTGATGCAGCGCATGGCGCGGGTCAGCGAGAGCCTGCATGCAGTGATCCCGCTGGATTATGCGCACACCCTCAAGCTGCTTTACGCCCTCGCCCCGCGCCTGAACAGCGCGTTCGTCAGCCTGTTCCTGCCGCACTTCGTGGCGAATTACGGGCGGGATGACTTCAAGCGCTCCATGGCTGCACTCAAATACTTCACCACCTTTGGCTCCGCCGAATTCGCCATCCGCCACTTCCTGCTGGATGACTTCCAGCGCACGTTGGCGGTGATGCAGACATGGTCGCTGGATGACAACGAACACGTGCGCCGCCTCGCCAGCGAAGGCTCGCGGCCGCGTCTGCCGTGGTCGTTCCGCCTGGCCGAAATCCAGGCGAACCCTGAACTGTGCGCGTCGATCCTCGACAACCTCAAGGCCGACGGCAGCCTTTATGTGCGCAAGTCCGTGGCCAACCACCTCAACGACATCACCAAGGACCACCCGGAGTGGGTGCTCAGCCTGATCGAGGGCTGGAACCTGGACAACCCGCACACCGCCTGGATCGCCCGCCACGCCTTGCGCAGCCTGATCAAGCAAGGCAACACCCGGGCGCTGACGATCATGGGCGCCGGGGCCAGGGCCGAGGTGAATATCCATGACCTCAAGGTGACGCCGGCGGTGATCAACCTGGGGGAACGGATCGAGCTGTCCTTCAGCCTGGAATCAACCGCCGCCGCCCCACAGAAACTGGTGGTGGATTACGCGATCGACTATGTGAAAAGTGCCGGGCACAGCGCGGCAAAGGTGTTCAAACTCAAGACGCTTACCCTCGGCGCTGGGGAACACCTCAGCATCCGGCGCGAGCAGCATATTCGCGAGCTGACCACGCGCAGGCATTACCCCGGCAGGCATAGCGTGCACGTGTTGGTGAATGGAGAGCGGTTGGGCAGCGCAGAGTTCGAGTTGCGCGCCTGACACGATTGAGTGAATCTGCACAGTTCCCACAGTTTTGATCCGTTCAGTCAGATCTCGCCGAGGAGCAAGCTTTGCTCCCGCGCGCACAACTCCACCACGTAATCCCACAACACCCGCAACCGCACTGACTTGTGCAACTCCCGCCGCGAACTGATCCAGTAGCTGCGCTGAATTCCCTCCCCCGGCAGCAAAGCCACCAGATCCGGATCAGCCGAGGCCATGAAACACGGCAACACCGCAATGCCCAACCCTGAGCGTGCCGCCTGGTGCTGGGCTATCACGCTGGTGCTGTGGAACACCACTTTGGGGTTGCGGCAGAAGCTGCTGAGGAACTTCAGTTCCTGGCTGAACAGCAGGTCGTCGACGTAATCGATCCACGAATGCACCGCGAGGTCTTCGCGCTTTTCGATCGGCGGGTTACGGTCCAGGTAGGCGCGGCTGGCGTAGAGGGCCAGGCGGTAGTCGGTGAGTTTGCGGGTGACCAATTGATCGACGCTGGGCCGTTCAAGGTGGATGCTGATTTCCGCCTCGCGGTTGAGGATGCTGACAAAGCGCGGCACTGCAACCAGCTCCACTTCCAGCCCGGGGTAGCGTTCGAAAAGCCCGCCCATGCGGCTGGCCAGGAACATCACGCCCAGCCCTTCGGCGACGCCCAGGCGGATCTTGCCCAAAGGCGCGGCGGAGTGGGTCAGTTCGTCTTCAGCCAGCAGCGCGACGTTTTCCATGGCTTCGGCGTGTTTGAGCAAGGCTTCGCCGGCAGGGGTCAGTTCGTAGCCTTGGGCATGCTGAACGAACAGCGCAGTACCGAGGCTTTTCTCGATCGCCTCGATGTGCCGTGCCACGGTGGCATGGGTGGTTTTCAGACGTTGCGCGGCGGTGAGTAGGCGGCCGCTGCGCTGCAACTCAAGAAAGTACCGCAGGTCATTCCAATCGAACATGGCGCCTCCATTGCGTGACACGGGGTCGTACTGTTTAAAAACGCACAGCAGCTGGGTAAAAACTAACATTTTTAAGACGAAAACTAACAACTAGGATGGAGCCAATAAGAAAAACAAGCGAGACCTTCAGATGCCCATTGCAACTGCTGAATACGATTACATCGTCGTAGGCGCCGGCCCCGCGGGCTGCCTGCTCGCCAATCGTCTGTCCGCCAACCCCGCTCACCGCGTGCTACTGCTTGAAGCCGGCGGCCGCGACAACTACCCCTGGATCCATATCCCCGTCGGTTACCTGTTCTGCATCGGCAACCCGCGCACCGACTGGTGCTTCAAGACCGAAGCCCAGGAAGGCCTGCAAGGCCGTGCACTGAGCTATCCACGCGGTAAGGTGCTGGGCGGCTGCTCATCGATCAACGGCATGATCTACATGCGCGGCCAGGCCCAGGATTACGACGGCTGGGCGGCAGAAGGCAACGCCGGCTGGGCCTGGAAAGACGTGCTGCCGTTGTTCAAACAGAGCGAAAATCATTTTGCCGGTGGCTCCGAATTCCATAGCAATGGGGGTGAGTGGCGAGTCGAACAACAGCGCCTGCACTGGCCGATCCTCGACGCCTTTCGTGACGCGGCGGCGCAAAGTGGCATCGCGCCGATCAGCGACTTCAATCAGGGCGACAACGAAGGCTGCGGCTATTTCCAGGTCAACCAGAAAGCCGGTGTGCGCTGGAACGCGGCCAAGGCATTTCTCAAGCCGATCCGTCAGCGCCCCAATCTCACCGTGCTGACCGAAGTGGAAGTAGACCGCGTGCTGCTGGAAAACGGCCGAGCCTCACAGGTGGTTGGTCGTCAGCAGGGCCAGCAGGTGAGCTGGAAGGCGCGCAAAGAGATTGTGCTGTGCGCCGGCTCCGTCGGCTCGCCGGGGATTTTGCAGCGCTCGGGGATCGGGCCTTCCAGCGTGCTCAAGCCGCTGGGCATCGACGTGCTGCATGAACTGCCGGGCGTGGGCGGTAACCTGCAGGATCACCTGCAATTGCGGCTGATCTACAAGCTGGAAAACGCCCGCACCCTCAACCAGATCGCTGGCACCGTATGGGGCAAGATGGGCATGGGCCTGCGCTACCTGTACGACCGCAGCGGCCCGCTGTCGATGGCACCCAGCCAGCTCGGCGCGTTTGCCCGCTCGGGCCCGGAACAAACCTCGGCCAATCTTCAATACCATGTGCAACCGCTGTCGCTTGAGCGCTTTGGCGAGCCGCTGCACGCGTTCCCGGCGTTTACCGCGTCGGTCTGCGACCTGCGCCCGCAAAGTCGCGGACGTATCGACATTCGCTCGGCCAACCCGGCGGACGCACCGCTGATCCGCCCCAACTACCTCAGCCATCCGCAAGATTTGCGCGTGGCCGCCGATGCCATCCGCCTGACGCGCCGCATCGTCGCAGCCCCGGCCCTGAGCCCATTCAAGCCGGTGGAATACCTACCGGGCGATTCACTGCAAACCGAGGACGAACTGCACGAGGCCGCCGCGCGCATCGGCACGACCATCTTCCACCCGGTCGGCACCTGCCGCATGGGCAGCGATAAAGACGCGGTGGTCGATGCCCAGCTGCGCGTGCATGGTGTGCCTGGATTGCGCATCGCCGATGCGTCGATCATGCCGCGCATTACGTCCGGCAACACCTGTTCACCTACGCTGATGATCGCGGAGAAGGCCGCGCAGCTGATCCTTTCGCCGAATACAAGGAGTCTCGCCCCGGAGAAAGAACTGGTTCATGCAATCTGAATAGCGGCGCTGAAACTGGCGCCGACAGTGGAACAACAATAAATAATCACTGTGAGGGCTACCCGATGTCAGAACATGCTCAACCCCTGGGCTCGGCGGTCACCACCGCCAGTACCCGCAACGACTCAAAGAAAGTCATCTTCGCCTCGTCCCTCGGGACGGTGTTCGAGTGGTATGACTTTTTCCTCTACGGCGCCCTGGCGGCGGTGATCAGCAAGCAGTTTTTTGCCGGGGTCAACGACACCACGGCGTTCATCTTTGCCTTGATGGCCTTTGCCGCCGGCTTTGTGGTGCGGCCGTTCGGTGCGTTGGTGTTTGGCCGCTTGGGCGACATGATCGGGCGTAAATACACCTTTCTGGTCACCATCATTTTGATGGGCCTGGCGACCTTCTGCGTCGGGCTGCTGCCGACTTACGCCAGCATTGGCATTGCGGCACCGATCATTCTGAT
The DNA here is from genome assembly GCF_963970945.1 of Pseudomonas sp. RA_5y_Pfl1_P24. Taxonomy (NCBI): domain Bacteria; kingdom Pseudomonadati; phylum Pseudomonadota; class Gammaproteobacteria; order Pseudomonadales; family Pseudomonadaceae; genus Pseudomonas; species Pseudomonas sp. RA_5y_Pfl1_P24. The sequence continues at coordinate 306,452 of NZ_CAXAOJ010000009.1, forward strand.
CCTGCTGCGCATGCTGCAAGGCTTGGCACTGGGCGGCGAATACGGCGGCGCGGCGACTTATGTGGCCGAGCATGCACCAGCCGGCAAACGCGGGCTCCACACCAGTTGGATTCAATCCACCGCAACCATCGGCTTGCTGCTGTCGCTGCTGGTGGTACTGGCCTGCCGTTACTTCACCGGTGACCAGTTCGAAGTGTGGGGCTGGCGGATTCCGTTCCTGTTTTCCATTGTGCTGCTGGGTATTTCCACGTGGATCCGCATGAGCCTGCATGAGTCGCCAGCGTTCCTGAAAATGAAAGAGGAAGGCAAGACCAGCAAGTCGCCGATCCGCGAGTCGTTCGGCAAATGGGAAAACCTCAAGGTGGTGCTGATCGCGCTGTTCAGCATCAACGGCGGGCAAGCAGTGACCTTCTACGCGTCCCAGTTCTACGTGCTGTTCTTCCTCACGCAGTTCCTGAAGATGGACCCTGCCCTGGCCAATATGCTGTTGATCATCAGCGTGGTGATTGGCGCGCCGTTCTTTATCTTCTTTGGCTGGCTGTCAGACAAGGTGGGGCGCAAGCCGGTGCTGATGCTCGGCCTGCTGCTGGCAACCGCGCTGTACTTCCCGATCTTCAAGAGCCTGGCGCACTACACCAACCCGGCAATGGACCAGGCCAGCCGCCAGGCCCCAATCACCGTACTGGCCGACCCGGCCACCTGTACTTTCCAGTTCGACCCGGTGGGCAAGGCGAAATTTGACAGCCCGTGCGACAAGGTCAAGACCTTCCTCGTCAAGCAAGGCCTGCCCTACAGCAGCGCTGCCGCACCGGCGGGCAGCCCGGTGCAGGTGAGTGTGGGCGACGTGCGTATCGATGGGTTTGACGAAAAAGCCCTGCGTGGCGCCGTGACCCTGGCCGGTTATCCGTCTTCGGCGGATATGGCCCAGGTCAATAAGGTGATGGTAGTGGTGCTGATCGTGGCGCTGATCCTGATCGCCGCCATGTGCTACGGCCCACTGGCAGCGCTGATGGTGGAACTGTTTCCGACGCGTATCCGCTACACCTCGATGTCGCTGCCCTACCACATTGGTAACGGCTGGTTTGGCGGGTTCCTGCCGACCGTATCGTTTGCCTTGGTGGTGTACACCGGCGATATTTTCTATGGCTTGTGGTACCCGGTGGTGGTGACCGGGGTGAGCCTGATTGTGGGGTTGATTTGCCTCAAAGAAACGCGGCACGTGGACATTGATAACAACTGAATAAGCTTCAAGGGGCAAGCGACAAGCAGCAAGTAAAAGGCAATGGGCTCTTTCTTGCAGCTTGTCGCTTGAAACTTTCAGCTGTACATCCATACAGATAATGGTTGCCCCAACGCCGCTTACTAAGCATCCTGCACAGCATCAACCCGATCTGATGTGATGACCATGCGGCTGTACCTCTGTGAAAAACCCTCCCAGGCCAAGGATATCGCGGCCGTGCTCGGCGCCAACCGGCGCGGCGATGGGTGCTGGCTGGGCAATGGGGTCACCGTCACTTGGTGCATCGGCCACCTGCTGGAAACCGCCCCGCCGGATGCCTACGACGCCAAGTACAAGCGCTGGGTGCTGGCCGACCTGCCGATCGTCCCGGAAAAATGGAAGATGCGCGTCAAGCCCAAGACCGCCAGCCAATTCAAGGCGGTCAAGCGTTTGCTGGGAGAAGCGCAGGCGTTGGTAATTGCCACCGACGCCGACCGTGAAGGCGAGATGATTGCGCGCGAACTGGTGGAGCATTGTCGCTATCGCGGGCCGATCCAGCGGCTGTGGCTGTCGGCGCTGGACGATGCCTCCATTCGCAAGGCCCTGGCGTCCCTCAAGCCAGGCACCGAGACTTTCAGCCTGTATCATTCGGCCCTGGGCCGCTCACGCGCCGACTGGCTGATCGGCATGAACATGAGCCGCCTGTTTACATTGCTTGGGCGCCAGTCGGGTTATCAAGGCGTGCTGCCAGTAGGCCGCGTGCAAACACCGACCTTGCGCCTGGTCGTGGACCGCGACCGCAGCATTGCCGACTTCGTACCGGTGGCTTACTGGGCCATCGATGTCGACCTGCACCATGAGCGCATGACCTTCACCGCCCAATGGCGTGCGGCCGAGGACACCTGTGATGACCAGGGCCGCTGCCTCAACCTGCAAGTGGCGCGGGACGCCGCTGATGCCATGCGCAATGCCCCCAGCGCACGGCTGGTGAAGTTGCGTACCGAGCGCATGCGCGAAGTGGCGCCCCTGCCCTTCGACCTGGGCACCCTGCAGGAAATCTGCTCCAAGAAACTCGGGCTCGGCGCGCAGGAAACCCTGGATATCGCTCAGTCGCTGTATGAAACGCACAAAGTCATCACCTATCCGCGCAGCGATTGCGGCTACCTGCCGGTAAGTCAGCACAGTGAAGCACCGAAGATCCTTGCCGCACTGGGGCGCGCCGATGCAGCGGTGAACGAGTTGATGCCGCATATCGATGCCCAGCGGCGCTCGCGGGCATGGAACGACGCCAAGGTGAGCGCCCACCACGGCATCATTCCTACCGGCGCCGGCAAGGACGTGGGTCAACTCTCGGGCAAGCATCGTGCGGTCTACACCTTGATTCGCGCGCGTTACCTGGCGCAGTTTCTGCCCAACCATGAATACGATCGTACCCAGGCGGATTTTGACTGTGCCGGCCAAGCGTTGCGCGCAGTGGGCAAAGTGGTGATCGAGCCCGGCTGGAAACGCGCCTTGCCCGAAGCCCTGGCGCCAGCCAAGGGACGTGAGGCGCCGGTCCCCCAAGCGCTGCCGACATTGGTGCAGGGCCAGGATTACGCGGTGGCCAAGGTCAACCTCAAGGACTTGTGGACCCAACCGCCCAAGCCCTTTACCGAAGGCGACCTGATCAAGGCAATGAAAAACGTCGCCAAGCTGGTGGAAGACCCGCTGCTCAAGCAAAAGCTCAAGGACACTACCGGTATTGGCACCGAAGCCACCCGCGCCGGGATTATCCAGGGCCTGCTGGACCGTGGTTACCTGGTGAAGAATGGCAAGGCGCTGTCGGCTACCCCGGCGGCATTCAGCCTGATCGACGCGGTGCCCCGCGCCATCGCCGACCCAGGCACTACCGCGATCTGGGAGCAGGCCCTGGATATGGTGCAAAGCGGCGAAATGAGCCTGGAGGAGTTCGTCGCCAAACAGGCAGCCTGGATGAGCAAGCAAGTCGCGCGCTGCAATGGCATGCGCATGACCATCACTGGCCCGGCCAGCCCGGCAGGCAAAGGCGCCGCGCCGTGGAAAAAGAAACGCAAAAGCGCGCCACGCAAAACCGTAGCCAGCCCCAAGCGGGCAAGAAAGCCTACAAATGCCGGGTAAACACCGAAAAAATCCGGCGAATGACGTTTTTCGACGGGTTTAACGCCGCTTTGGACCTTGCCCTCGCGCGGGCCGTCTAGGATTCTTAAAGAGACTTGGACTTCCTAACAACAACACCGGAGTGGCCGCCATGAAAACCGTTGCACAAGTGCTCAAAGCCAAGGACCAGAAAAACCAGGACGTCCATACCATCAAACATGACCATACCGTGTTTGAAGCACTGGTGCGGATGTCGGAGAAAAACGTCGGGGCCTTGCCGGTCGTCCAGGATGGCGTGGTGGTAGGGATCATCAGTGAACGCGATTACGCACGCAAAATCATGCTTAAGGGACTATCGTCGGTCACCACAAAAGTCCATGAGGTGATGAGCTCTCCGGTGATAACCGTCGACACCCACAAGAGCGTCGATGAATGCATGAACATCATGACCGACAGTCACCTGCGCCACTTGCCTGTAGTGGAAGAAGGCAAACTGCTGGGCCTGCTGTCCATCGGTGACTTGGTGAAAGAAGCCATTGCCGAACAGGCTGACCTGATCAAACAGCTGGAGCAATACATCCGCGGCGAATAGGGGAACCCATGCTCGACACGCTGGAACATCAAGAGGATCACCTCGACACCCTGCAGCGAGCCATGGCCGAACGGCGCTTTGTGGTGCTGACCGGTGCGGGGATCAGCACGTCGTCGGGCATTCCCGACTACCGCGACAGCGAAGGCGTGCGCCGAGGTAAAGCGCCAATGATGTATCAAGAGTTCCTCGCCACCCCGCAGGCGCGGCGCCGTTATTGGGCGCGGGCGATGCTCGGGTGGCCGAGGGTACGCATTGCGCAACCGAACAAGGCCCACCTGGCGCTGGCGACACTGCAGCATCGGGAGCGCGTCAGCGGGCTGATCACCCAAAACGTCGATACCCTGCATGATCAAGCCGGAAGCGATGAAGTGATCGAACTGCACGGCAGCCTGCACCGGGTACTGTGCCTGGATTGCCTGCAACACAGCAGGCGTGATGTGATCCAGCACGTGATGGAAATCGAAAATCCCTACCTGGCCGGCGTCGATGCCGTGCAAGCGCCCGATGGCGACACCTTGCTGGACCCGGCCTTCGAAGAGCGCTTCCAGGTCCCCCGCTGCCCCCATTGCAACGGCGAACGCTTGAAGCCGGACGTGGTGTTTTTTGGCGAAAACGTAGCCCCGCCGACAGCGGCCAAGGCAATGGCTGCGGTGGAACATGCGCAAGGTTTGCTGGTAGTGGGTTCGTCGCTCATGGCCTATTCGGCGTTTCGTCTGTGCAAAGCGATGGTCGAGCAAGGCAAACCGGTGATCGCCATCAACCTGGGCAAGACTCGGGGGGATGAGCTGCTGCAGGTGAAGATCGAAGCGTCCTGCGAGCTGCTGTTGCCGTTATTGGCTGAACGATTGCAATAGCAAAAACACTGCAATTCAAAAATGTGGGGCGGGCGTGCTCGCTCCCCCATGGGTGATGCGGTGAATTAGCGACGGAAAGCCTACGACCCACCCTTCCAAAAAATGACGCCCAAGTCACGTTTCTCCGCATTACCCCGCCCCCACAACAAATTATGTAGTGACCAAAAATAATCACTACATAATCGTTGACGTAACGTTTTTGTCCTTGCATTATCGAGACGTCTCCCGGATCGGGAGCGTTGGCAACAAGCGTTTTGAAAGAGCTCGTCTGACCGCCGAGCTGTTTTTTCCGGATGTGCACTGCCCACAAGGCGGATTGATGAAGCTGACCGGCCCGAGAGGATCGGTACAAGGAGCGCAAGTGCTGCTTGTCTTCGTTGAGAAAGCATTGCGTAGCAGTTCATCAGCAAGACTACATGCATCAGGTTCAAGACCCTGCCCGTATTCGGCAGACAGTCGCTGACGCCCGGTTTTCAAAACCGGAGACAACTAAGCAGTTTTAACGAATCAATTGATAGATCGCCAACTGGTCAAGGGGCTTACACATGAATCTGAACAACCAACCCACTATCGATGAATTGGCTGAGATGTTCGCAGCGCAAAAAGACACGCTCGACGACCATATCCTGTGGATTGGCAAATCGGGCGAAGTCCAAATTGACTGCCTGGCGCCCCATACCGAAGAAGCCGAGTTCGACCGCAATAACCGTGAACTGGCTGCACGCCTGAAGATGTACCGCCGTGGCCAGGGTTATGTTGGCAAGAAGGCTGCTGCCGATCGCAACTTTATCGAACAGGTCTTCCACACACTTAATACCGAATGGCAGAACCTCAACGGCCAATCGCAGATTAAAGTGATTGATAGATACTGCTGATTACACAGCCTTAAACATTGAAGCCCGCTCGTTAATTCGAGCGGGCTTTTTAATACGTGTTTTATAACAACGCGGGTAATCGTCCCTTCCCCGCCTCATCGCAAAAAATATCAAACAGCACCTGCGCTGCCGCCGAAAGTTCATGCCCTGGCTTGGTCAGCACCCCAATCGGCCGTTCAATCACCGGATTGCTCAAGGTGATGCAATGGGCACCCGCCTCGACCATCTGCCGCGCGCACAATGCAGGTACGGCACTGACACCCAAACCATTCGCCACCATCTTGCCCACTGTCGCCAGTTGATGACTCTCCAGTGCTACAGGCAACTTCATCTGCAGGGCGCCCAGGTGTTCTTCCAGCATCACCCGCACCGTCGAAGGCCGTTGCAGCGTAATGAACGGCTGCTCCAGCAGGATTTTCCAATCGATTTCTGTGCATTGCGCCAAGACTGAGTCACCCGGCACAACCGCAATAAACCGGTCCAGGTACAGTGGGGTAAACGCCAGCGATGATCCTGCGGAGGGCTCGAATGCCACGCCCAGCTCCACCTGGCGATCGCGGACCATCTCCAGCACCTGCTCATTGATCAAGTCATGCACGGTCACATTTACCTGAGGGTAACGCGCGCGGAATATTTTCAGGATCGGCGGCAGCAAATTGCCGGCAAACGACGGCATCGCCGCCACCGTGACGCGCCCCCGCTGCAAGGTGAAGCGCTGGCGCAGTTCGTCTTCGGCGTTGTCCCAGTCGGCAATCAGTCGGCGCGCCAGGGGCAACAGGGATTCGCCTTCAGGGGTCAACGCAACGTTACGCGTATTGCGACTGAACAGGCGCCCGCCCAACCCTTCTTCCAGCCCCTTGATGGTCAGGCTCAGCGCCGATTGGGAAAGATGCAGGCGCTCGCAGGCGGCGGCAAAACTCAGGCTCTGGGCCACGGCGAGAAACGCCCTCATCTGTTTAACGGTCATGGGTAAGCTCCAAGTGCCTGGTTGAAAGCTGCAAGTTAAAGCGGCCGCTGACTAGGCTGAAGCTTGCGGCTTGAAGCCAATTATTCTGTTTTCTAAATCAATCAACCTAAAAAAACAACTTAACAAATCAATCCGTCAGAGCAACACTCGGTTCATTGGCTGGCCCACAAACAATAATAGAGGTGCATATGGCAGGTTTCGATAAACGCGTGGCGTCCTACGAGGAAGCATTGGCAGGCCTTGAAGACGGCATGACCGTCCTCTCCGGCGGTTTTGGCCTGTGCGGCATTCCGGAAAACCTCATCGCCGAAATCAAGCGCAAAGGCACCCGCAACCTGACCGTGGTTTCGAACAACTGCGGCGTCGACGGTTTTGGCCTGGGCGTGCTGCTGGAAGAAAAGCAGATCAGCAAAGTGATCGCGTCCTACGTCGGTGAAAACGCCCTGTTCGAGAAGCAATTGCTCAGCGGCGAAATAGAAGTGGTGCTGACCCCCCAAGGCACCCTGGCCGAGAAAATGCGCGCAGGCGGCGCCGGCATCCCAGCCTTCTTTACCGCCACCGGCGTCGGCACCCCGGTTGCCGAGGGCAAGGAAACCCGCGAATTCAACGGTCGCCCGTACCTGATGGAAGAATCCATCACCGGTGACTTCGCCATCGTCAAAGGCTGGAAAGCCGACCATTTCGGCAACGTCATCTACCGCCACACCGCCCAGAACTTCAACCCGCTGGCAGCCACCGCCGGCAAGATCACCGTGGTCGAAGTCGAGGAAATCGTCGAACCGGGCGAGCTGGACCCGGCGCAGATCCACACACCTGGCATCTACGTCGACCGGATCATCTGCGGCACGTTCGAGAAGCGCATCGAACAGCGCACCGTGCGCAAATAATCCGCCTCCAGCCCGAACAATAAGGACTCATAAAATGGCTCTTACCCGCGAACAAATGGCTCAACGCGTCGCCCGCGAAATGCAGGACGGTTTCTACGTCAACCTTGGCATCGGCATTCCGACCCTGGTGGCCAACTACATTCCCGAAGGCATGGAAGTCATGCTGCAATCGGAGAACGGCCTGCTCGGCATGGGCCCGTTTCCAACCGAAGACACCATTGACGCCGACATGATCAACGCCGGCAAGCAAACCGTCACCGCACGCATCGGTGCGTCGATCTTCTCCTCCGCCGAGTCCTTCGCGATGATTCGCGGCGGCCATGTCGACCTCACCGTGCTTGGCGCATTTGAAGTGGACGTACAGGGCAACATCGCCTCGTGGATGATCCCCGGCAAGCTGGTCAAAGGCATGGGCGGTGCCATGGACCTGGTGGCCGGTGCAGAAAACATCATCGTGATCATGACCCACGCGTCCAAGGATGGTGAATCCAAGCTGCTCAGCCAGTGCAGCCTGCCGCTGACCGGTGCGAACTGCATCAAGCGTGTGCTGACTGACCTGGCGTACCTGGAAATCGAAAATGGCGCTTTTGTCCTCAAGGAACGCGCACCTGGCGTCAGCGTGGAAGAGATTGTGAGCAAGACCGCCGGTAAACTGATCGTCCCGGACCACGTTCCAGAAATGCACTTCCAGTGAGGACAGAGCTCATGCAAGACGTCGTGATTGTTGCTGCCACCCGCACCGCCGTGGGCAGCTTCCAGGGTTCGCTGGCGAATATCCCGGCACCCGAACTGGGCGCCGCCGTGATCCGTCGCTTGTTGGAACAGACCGGCCTGGACCCGGCCGAAGTGGATGAAGTGATCCTCGGCCAGGTGCTTACCGCGGGCAGCGGCCAGAACCCGGCGCGCCAGGCCTCGATCCTCGCCGGCCTACCCCATGCGGTGCCAAGCCTGACCTTGAACAAGGTCTGCGGCTCAGGCCTCAAGGCCCTGCACCTGGGCGCCCAAGCCATCCGTTGCGGTGACGCCGAGGTCATCATTGCCGGCGGCATGGAGAACATGAGTTTGGCCCCGTACGTACTGCCCGCCGCGCGCACTGGTTTGCGCATGGGCCATGCCAAGATGCTCGACAGCATGATCACCGACGGCCTGTGGGACGCGTTCAACGACTACCACATGGGCATTACCGCCGAGAATCTGGTCGATAAGTACGGCATCAGCCGTGAAGCCCAGGATGCGTTCGCCGCCGCCTCACAGCAAAAAGCGACTGCTGCGATCGAAGCCGGCCGCTTTGTGGATGAGATCACCCCGATCCTGATTCCCCAGCGCAAAGGCGACCCGGTAGCCTTCGCCGTGGACGAACAGCCGCGCGCCGGCACCACCGCCGAGTCCCTGGCCAAGCTCAAACCTGCTTTCAAGAAAGACGGCAGCGTCACCGCCGGCAACGCGTCCAGCCTGAATGATGGCGCTGCTGCGGTGCTGCTGATGAGTGCAGACAAGGCCAAGGCCCTCGGCCTTCCGGTCTTGGCGCGCATCGCCAGCTACGCCAACGCAGGCGTCGACCCGGCCATCATGGGTATCGGCCCAGTCTCGGCCACCCGCCGCTGCCTGGACAAAGCCGGTTGGAGCCTGGGCGACCTGGACCTGATCGAAGCCAACGAAGCTTTCGCCGCGCAATCCCTGGCGGTAGGCAAAGAACTGGAATGGGACGCCAACAAGGTCAACGTCAACGGCGGCGCCATCGCCATCGGCCATCCGATTGGCGCCTCAGGCTGCCGCGTGCTGGTGACCCTGCTGCATGAAATGATCAAACGCGACGCCAAGAAAGGCCTGGCGACGCTGTGCATCGGCGGCGGCCAAGGCGTGGCACTCGCTCTCGAGCGCAGCTGATTCAAAGAGCAACAGGGAGGAGGCTCGGTTCCACGAAAACCGGGCCTTTTCTTTTCGCGATACGCCTGAAAAAACACAGTTCAAATGTGGGGCCGAGCTTGCTCGCTAGCTACTGCGCGGCACCGCAAACACCGCACTCGCCCGCGCCACCACCTTCTCCCCCACCTGCAGGCTCACCGTGGCAAACGCCATCTGCCGCCCGCGTTTGTAATGCTCCATGCGCACCACGATCCACTCCCCAACCTGCACCGCCCCCAGGTAATCCAAGGTCATGCTCGCGGTAATCAGCGGCAGTGGCGGCTCACTGGAAAACGCCATCGCGTAGCCCATGCCGACATCCGCCAAGGTCGCCAACACGCCGCCATGCACCGTGCCGCGTCCATTGGCGTGGCGATTGTCGGCACGCAGGGCGATTTCCAGGTGCACGCCATCACCCCGGCAATACGCCGGGCCAAGCAGATCAAGCAATGGGCTGCTGCGGGGCAGCGAAACGAAACCTTCGGGCACTGAGTGGGCGATCATGGCGAACGCTTCCTTGAACTGAAGATTGAGGTGTACGCCACGCCACAAGCAGCAGCCATTACCATCCATCACGCAAATCCCCCGCGATGCTTTGCGTTAATCCACCAGACCCGCTTTAATCGCCGTAAAATCCCCCGCACCCCGCAAGGAACAGCAATGCGCCATCTGGACGGCAAGCCCCATCCGCTTCGCACCGGCTTAATAATCTTGGTCGCCGGCCTGGCCCTGGTTGGCTGCTCGCCCAAGGACCACTCCCGCGCCAGGGTGATCAACGGCGAGCAGAGTCGTGCCGGTGCGCAATTGGCCTACGAGCACGAGCTGAGCCTGGCCCTGCCCGGCGCCCTGCTCGCGCCGCGCATGCAGGCGACACGCGAGGCCTGCGAAACAGCACGCTTTGGCGCGTGCAATATCCTGGGCATCACCGAAGACGGCAACGGTGGCCAGATCATTCTGCGTATCGCGCCGACTGGTGTGGAGCCGATGGTCACGATGGCCGCTGAAGGTGGCAAACTCGGCCAACGCATCACCACCGCCGAGGACCTGGCCGATGCGGTCGCCGACGTACGCCGCCGCCAGGACCGCCTGCTGGCCCAGCAACAACGCCTGGATGAATTGGCCAAACGCAAGGACATCACGGTCAGTGACCTGATCGCCCTGAGCAATAAACAGGCGGGTATAGAGAACGAATTGCAGGCGCTCGCCCAAGTCGCTGCCGGCCAGCAACGCCGTCTCGACACCAACCGCGTGACCCTGAACTTCCGTTCCTCTGACGGCGCGAACCAGCCGTCACGGTTCAGTCGGATGTTCAGCAACCTGGGGGACAATATGGTCGAGGGCACTGCCGACGCCCTGGAACGCTCAAGCTATGTGCTGCCGTTCGTGATCCTGGCGTTCCCGGTGGTGTGGTTGTGGGTGTGGCTGTGGCGCCGCTTTGTCAAACGCCGCACCTGATCAGCGCTTCATGCAACGCTGATACCGCTCATCCACCCGCTTGGCAAACCACGCCGTCGTCAGGTTGCGGGTGATCTTCGGACTCTTGAGCACGATGCCCGGCAGGATCGCCCGTGGCATCGGCTTGCCGGCGGCTTTGTCCGCGAGTGCGAACACGCGTTTGTACAGAGCGGTCTCTTCAAAATCCAGTTGCTTACCCTGATCCAGCTGGCTGCGGATGCTCGGATTGCGCATATCCAGCTTCGCGCCCAGGGAACGCACTGCCAACTCGGTGGTGCCGGGTAGCAATGAGCCGTACCGTATCAAATCCCCATCCAGCGCCAACTCGGTGCCCGAGGCACGGCTGACGGCGGCCTGGAACGCGGCATTGCGACTGGCATACCAACCGGCATTGAAGTCGGCGAAGCGGTACAGAGGCTGGTCATAGTTCACCGGGTAACCCAGCAAATGCGCGATACCGAAGTACATGCCGCCACGGCGGCTGAAGACTTCACGGCGAATAGTGCCGTCCACCGTGTAGGGATAACCCCGTGCCTGTTTCTGCGCAAAGTCGATGCTGACCTGCATCGGACCTGCGGTATGCACCGGGTTGAAACCACCGAATAACGTGTTGCCCAGGGGCACCATGCTGATGAAGTCATCAAAGATGCCACTCAGGTCCCTCTCCGTGCGAGCGGCGCTCAGGCGATCGGCGTATGTCTTGCCCGTGGGCGAGCGCAATTGAAGTGCGCTGCGTACGAAAAAGGCTGGCACATGGACCTTACCGGCACGCCGCAGGATTTCATCCTGGGCGATCTTGCCCATGTTCGGCACGGGCGGGTCGACTTGGTAAGTGGATTCCTGTTCGGTCACCGCCAGCACGGCGCAGATATTTTCCGTACTGGCGTAGATTTTCTGGGTGTCGAAGGCGGTGTAGATGTCCTGGGCCCAACCGTTGCGGTCCGAGACGTTAGCCGGCAGCAAGCGCACGATCTGCGCCTTCACCTCAGCCTCGCTGCGCTCGGGCTGTTGCGGGTTGCGGGTTGTAGAGCAACCGGCCAGCACCAGCAACGTGGCAAGGCACAGGATCAGGCGGCTTGAATACATGGGGTTTCCTTGGATGACGGCGGGCCGGGCGTTGCAGATATCGACCGGTAAGTCTAACCAGGGTTCGCCGCGTTGGCGTGCTCGCCAGGCAATCACAAACGTGACAGGATCTGTCATCGACCATTCGTACACGGCGTTTGAATGCCATGCTCAGCCTGAACTTCCTCATCACCTGCCTGATCGTCGTGCTGATTCCCGGCACCGGCGTGATTTTTACCGTGTCCACAGGACTCACCGCCGGCAAGCGCGCCAGTGTGTTCGCCGCGCTGGGCTGTACCGCCGGGATCATTCCCCACTTACTGGCTTCGATTCTTGGTCTGTCCGCCCTATTGCACACCAGTGCATTAGCGTTCGATACGCTCAAGTACGCAGGCGTCGCCTACCTGTTGTACGTGGCATACGCCACTTGGCGGGATCGCTCGGCGTTTGCGGTCAGCGACACCCCTGCGCTTTCAAGTGCACGGACCCTGATGTTGCGCGGCCTGTTGATGAACATTCTCAACCCGAAGCTGACCATTTTCTTCCTGGCCTTCCTGCCCCAGTTCGTCACGCCAGGCAGCACGGCCCCAGCCCAGCAAATGCTGGTGCTGAGTGCTGTATTCATGGCGATGACGTTTGCGGTGTTCGTGATGTATGGCCTGCTGGCCAATGTGTTTCGCCGCGCAGTGATCGAGTCGCCACGGGTGCAGAACTGGCTGCGCCGCAGTTTCGCGGCGGCCTTTGCGGGGTTGGGCTTGAACCTGGCGTTTGCGCAGCGCTGATAAACACTGCAATCAAACAATGTGGGCTTGCCCGCGATGGCAGTGGGTCAGCTGAATATTTGCAACTGACCTGCCGTCATCGCGGGCAAGCCCACACACATTTAGACTTGCGGTTTTTTCTAGATCCCGGCCAGTGCCAGGTCCATCGCGAAGTAGGTGAAGATCAAATCCGCCCCCGCGCGCTTGATCGACCCCAAGGTCTCACGCACCACACGATCCTCATCAATCGCGCCAGCCTGGGCGCCGAACTTAATCATCGCGTACTCGCCACTGACCTGATAAGCCGCCACCGGCAAACGCGAGGCTTCGCGGATATCGCGAATGATATCGAGGTAGGCGCCGGCCGGCTTGACCATCAACGCATCGGCACCTTCCTGTTCGTCCAGCAGCGATTCGCGCACGGCTTCGCGGCGGTTCATTGGGTTCATCTGGTAGCTTTTGCGGTCACCCTTGAGCGCGCTGCCGCCGGCTTCGCGGAACGGGCCGTAGAGGGCCGAGGCGAATTTGGTGGAGTAAGCCATGATCGGGAGGTGGGTGAAACCGGCGTCGTCCAAGGCGCGGCGGATTGCCTGGACCTGACCGTCCATCGCTGCCGAAGGGGCGATCACATCAGCGCCTGCACGGGCAGCGGCCACGGCTTGCTTGCCGAGGTTGACCAGCGTCGCATCGTTGTCGACATGCGCACCGTGCATCACGCCGCAGTGGCCATGGTCGGTGTATTCACAGAAGCAAGTGTCGGACATCACGATCATTTCCGGCACCGCGTCCTTGATGATCGAGGACATGCGCGAAACCAGGCCGCGTTCTTTCCAGGTGTCGCTGCCGTTGGCGTCCAAGTGGTGGGACACGCCAAAGGTCATCACCGACTTGATGCCGGCACGCGCATAGCGCTCGATTTCACCGGCCAGTTTTTTCTCGGGGATGCGTAACACGCCCGGCATGCTGGTGATGGGTACGAAGTCATCGATTTCTTCTTCGACGAAAATCGGCAGCACCAAGTCGTTGAGGGTGAACTCGCTTTCCTGAAACAAGCCACGCAGCTCCGGGGAGCGGCGCAGGCGGCGTGGACGGGCTTGGGGGAACTGGCTGGTCATGGCAATCCTGGATAAAGGTCAAAACTTTGGGGCGAAGCTTATGCCCCCAGGCACCGGCAACACAAACCCGGAGGGCCCAATAGTGTATTGCGAGGGCCGTAACAATTTATTGATCTAGAGCTGTAAACGCCCTTCGATACACACCGCCACAGCGCCACCCACCCAGATTTCCTCACCCTGGCGTTCAATGCGAATACGCCCCGCACGCCCCAGCGCAGTGCCCTGGCTGACCACATAGCGCTCAGGCGCCAGGCCTTCGGCCAGCAGCCATTGCGCGACACCGGCATTCAAGCTGCCGGTGGCGGGGTCTTCCGGGGCGCCGTCGCCCGCGATAAAGGCGCGAACTTCAAATTGCGCATCCACGTCGTCCCTCGCGGGATCACAGGGGGCGATCACACCCACGGCCAAACCGAGCAGTTGTGAGTAATCCGGTTGCAGATCCAGCACCTGATTGCGATCAGCCAGCATCACTGCCAACCATCCCGCGCCGTTGTCGACCCACTGGCTACGCAAGATGGCCTCTGGCGCCAAGCCCAACGCCAGGCGAACGCGCTCTATGACAGGCGCTTCCACCGGCCCGGCGCGCAACAAAGGCGGTGCGATAAACGCCAGCTCATCATGCTGGCGACGGATACGCACCAAGCCGATTTCGCACTCTTGGATTATTTCCTCACCTTTGGGAATACCGCCCGCCTGCAGCCATGCGTGGCAACTGCCCAGTGTCGGATGCCCGGCAAAAGGCAGTTCCTGCAAGGTCGTGAAAATCCGCACCCGGTAGTCCGCCTCGGGGTCGCGCGGGGTCAGCAGGAACGTGGTTTCGCTCAGGTTGGTCCAGTTGGCAAAGTCCGCCATCTGCTGGTCGGTCAGGCTATCGGCGCCGAACACCACCGCCAATGGGTTGCCTTTGAGCGAAACGCTGCTGAAGACATCCAGCTGTTTGAAATCGAAGGTCGGCATGCTCAGCTCGGAATACTAAGGCCACGGATCACCGCTGGCCGTGCGACGAAACCGTCCAACGCGCGCAGTACATTGGGGAAGTCGGCGATGCCCACCAGGTCACCGGACTCGTAGAAACCGATCAGGTTGCGGATCCACGGGAAGGTGGCGATGTCGGCGATGCTGTAGTCGTCACCCATGATCCAGGTGCGGCCCAGCAGGCGTTTTTCCAACACGTCCAGCAGGCGCCTGGATTCGGCAGCGTAACGGTCGCGGGGGCGCTTGTCTTCGTAGGCTTTGCCGGCAAATTTATTGAAAAACCCCAACTGGCCAAACATCGGGCCGATGCCCCCCATCTGGAACATCAGCCACTGAATCGTTTCATAGCGGGTGGCCGGGTCTTCGGAGAGCAGTTGGCTGGTTTTTTCCGCCAGGTAGATCAGAATCGCGCCGGACTCGAACAACGCCAGTGGCTGGCCGCTGGGACCATTGGGGTCGATGATCGCGGGGATCTTGTTGTTGGGGTTCAGGGACAGGAACTCGGGAGACAACTGGTCCTGGGTCTCGAAGCTGATTTTATGCGCTTCGTAAGGTAGCCCCAGCTCTTCGAGCATGATCGAGACTTTTACCCCGTTGGGTGTCGGCAGCGAGTACAGCTGCAAGCGCTCGGGATGCTGGGCGGGCCATTTGCTGTTGATCGGGAAGGCAGCGAGTGAGTTCATCGGGGAGCTCCTGAACAGAAAGGCTCCATGATAGACATCTGTCCCGTGTCCTGCATGGGTCATCAATACGCAACAACCGCTGGCTATTATCCCGTCTGGGCGAACCAATAGGCCCTCGCGCACTCTTAAGTGCGCTTAAACGGTGAACGGAGGCGAACCGCAATACTGACAGGGAACACCGCAGGACGCCGGATGCGTCACTGGGGCCGGGCTTGTCCGCCTTAATCCGATGCACTGAAGACTCGACAATAATGACCATCAAGCCGTTGTGCCTTGCGCTACGCCTAAAACGATATTCATACATCATGTTGCCGCTGTTGCTCGTAGGCGGCGCTATCGGCCTGACCCTTGAATCGCGCGTCAGCAGGGCCGAACAGGTGAACGGCGTACAAACCCTGGTGTTCCTGCGCCATGGTGAAAAACCGGCAGGCGGCCTGGGCCAACTCAATTGCCAAGGCCTCAACAGAGCAATGAACCTGGCCACCCTGCTGCCGGAAAAATTCGGCAATGCCGACTTCGTATTTGCGGCCAACCCCACACGTAATGTGGAGGAAGGTGAGCTGGACAATTCCTACAGCTACATTCGCCCCCTGATGACCATCAGCCCCAGCGCGATCAAGCTCGGCCTGCCGGTCAACATCAAATTTTCCGCGAACGACACCAGCGCCCTCGCCGATGAGCTGGTGGAAGACAAGTACCACAACGCCACGATTTACACCGCTTGGTCCCACGGCTATCTGCCGGAGTTGATCAACAAGGTGGCGAGTGAAGCGTCGGGCGAAAAGCACACCATCACCGACGATTGGTCGGGCAGCGACTACGACACCCTGTATGTGCTGACGCTGACCTGGCACAACGGCAAGGCCTCGCTGCTGAGCCGCAACTACAAGCAAGGCTTGAACAACGGTGAACAGACCTGCCCGAACCCCACGCAGGTGAGTGCCGATAGCTGACAGCGTATGATATGCCGCTATCGACTCACCTGCGGATCATCCCCATGCCTAACCTCACTTCCTCCCAGCCCAACCGGGGCTGGTCTATCTGGTGGAAACCTGCACTGTTCCTGCTGGTAGCCTGCGTTGGCCTCTACTATGTGAAGTGGTCCCCCTACTACCTCAAGGCCTTCGTTGCCGCCGATAACCACAGCATCGGCGCCTCGATTCTCAACGATCAACAACGCTCACCATTGGCGGCGGCGCTGGCCTATGCCCAGGTGTATTTCCTGGCGATCTGGAAGGCCGCTGTGCTGGCGGTGATTCTTGGCTCATTGCTGCAAGTGCTGATTCCCCGCGACTGGTTGCTGCGTCTGTTTGGCCGCGCCGGACTGGGCTCCACCCTGCGCGGCGGGCTGTTTGCTTTGCCGGGGATGATGTGCAGTTGCTGTGCGGCGCCGGTCGCGGCGGGTATGCGGCGTCAGCAAGTATCGGTGGGGGCCGCGCTGGCATTCTGGATCGCCAACCCGGTGTTGAACCCGGCCACCCTGGTGTTCATGGGTTTTGTCCTGGGCTGGGGCTTTACCGCCCTGCGGCTGGTGGCGGGGATTGTGCTGGTGGTGGGTGTCTCTCTCGTGGCGCAGCGCATTGCGCGGTCTGAACAGGTGCCGGCAGCCGCACTGGATGCGATAGCCGAGGTCAATATTGTCGACTCGCAACCGTTCCTGAGTCGCTGGTTACGCACCCTGTGGCAGCTGTTTTGGAGCACAATTCCGATCTATATCCTGGCGGTGCTGGTCCTGGGCGCGGCGCGAGTCTGGCTATTCCCCCATGTGGACGGCGCCATGACCAACAGCCTGATGTGGCTGGTGCCACTGGCAATCGTCGGCACGCTGTTTGTGATTCCGACCGCCGCAGAGATTCCCATCGTACAAACCATGATGACCCTGGGCATGGGCACCGGCCCGGCCGTGGCGTTGCTGATGACCCTGCCCAGCGTGAGCCTACCGTCGCTGCTGATGCTGCGTAAGGACTTTGATGCAAGGGTGCTGATTACGGTGGCCGGGTTGACCATGCTGGCGGGGGTGGTGTGTGGGCTGATCGGGGCGCTCATCCTGTAGTTATTCAGTGGGGCTGATGGCCCTTTCGCGAGCAAGTCGAATCGTCGCACCGCCGCGCGCCCATCCAGACCGCGTTTACCCTGCAGAAACACGGTCAACATGTGGGAGTGACTTGCTCGCGAATAGGCCCTTGAATATCACCCATTCACCCTGTTACGCAGATACTCCACTACTGCCCTCTGCTCTCCCGCGAACTCGACCCGCGCGCCTTTGCTCTCCCGCTGAAACGCATACATCGGGTCGTAATACTCGCGCAACAAGGCTTCGATCCACACGCGGTGCAAATCCACTGCACCGCTACGCGCCTGCTCCGCCAGCGCGTCCTGCAGGATCGCCTGCAGCCGCTGGAAGCGCTCCCCACCCAGGCGCTTGTGGATGTTGGCCAGGCTCTGGGTCAGACGCCCGGCAAACACCGCGTGGCCCTGCTCGCCAAACAGCGCGATGAACTCGGCACACAGGTCCACCACGTAATCGCGCAAGATGCGCTCGACCCGCCCTTCGACGCTGTCCTCAAGCCATACCATCGGATACGTCTGCATGCCTTTGTACAACGGCAACGGCAGCGCGCAACTGCCGATCATGCGGCTTTCGTCCTCGATCACGAACTGCTGGATACCCCCTGCGCGTTTTTTCAGCAGGTCCACCGCCAAGCGGTTTTCAAAGTCTATGTTGGACGGCTGCGCCGTGGCGCGCTTGCCGAAGCTGGAACCACGATGGTTGGCATGGTTTTCCAGGTCCAGGGCGTTGTTTAACTGGCCGAGCACCTCGGTCTTGCCAGTGCCGGTCATGCCGCCGAGCAATACGAAATCACACTGCGTTGCCGCTTGCTCGAGCGTCTCCAGCAAAAAGGTGCGCATGGCTTTGTAACCGCCGCCCACACGCGGGTACTCAATGCCCGCCTCAGTCTTGAGCCATTGCTGCACGATCTGCGAGCGCAAACCGCCGCGAAAACAATACAGGTAGCCATCGGGATTGGTCTTCGCGAACAGCGCCCACTGATCGATGCGTTCAGCCTTGATTGCCCCGGACACCAGCTCGTGGCCCAGCACGATTGCGGCCTGCTGGCCTTGCTGTTTGTAGCAGGTACCGACCCGCTGACGCTCGTTATCGCTCATCAGCGGCAGGTTGACTACACCCGGGAAGGCACCTTTGACGAACTCGACCGGCGCGCGGGTATCCATCATCGGCCGGTCATTGAGGAAGATATCGCGGTAGTCGGTGATGTCAGCGGCCATCAAAACACCTCTACCGCGTGGGTCTGTCGCTCAACCAGTTCGCCGATAGGCTCAAGGGCCAGGCCCAGTTCGGCGGCGGCGACATGAAACTCGGCGTCACCCTCGGGGGTGACCGCGATCAACAGGCCACCGCTGGTCTGTGGGTCACACAGCACACGCTTATGCAACTCCTGCAGGCGCCCGAGCCTGGCGGAGTAACTGTCGAAGTTGCGCAGGGTGCCACCCGGCATGCAACCTTGATCCAGGTAGTCCTCAATCCCCGGCAGACGTGGGACTTTGTTGTATTCGATGCGGGCCGTCAGGCGGCTGCCGTCGGCCATTTCCACCAGATGGCCCAGCAAGCCGAAACCGGTGACATCGGTCATCGCCGTGACACCCGTCAATTTGCCGAAACGGCTGCCAGGTGTGTTCAGCGTACACATCCAGTCACGCGCCAGGCCGATATCCGCCTCACGCAATTTGCCCTTCTTCTCAGCCGTGGTCAGGATGCCGATGCCCAGGGGTTTGGTGAGATAAAGCCGGCAACCCACGGTTGCGGTGTCATTGCGTTTCATATGGCGCTTTTGCACGATGCCGGTGACCGCCAGCCCGAAGATCGGCTCCGGGGCATCGATGGAGTGGCCGCCCGCCAGGGGGATTCCAGCTTCGTCGCACACGGAACGGCCGCCACGGATCACTTCCCGGGCAATCTCCGGTGCCAGTACATTGACCGGCCAGCCGAGAATGGCGATGGCCATCAGCGGGTCACCGCCCATGGCGTAGATGTCGCTGATGGCGTTCGTCGCTGCAATCCGCCCGAAGTCGAAGGGATCATCGACAATCGGCATGAAAAAGTCAGTGGTGGAGACCACGCCGCGCTCATCGTCGATGGCGTACACCGCTGCATCATCGCGCGAAGCGTTGCCCACCCACAGCTTGGGGTCGAGGTTCTGCGCGCCGCTGCCGGCAAGGATCACCTCCAATACCTGGGGCGATATCTTGCAGCCACACCCCGCGCCATGGCTGTACTGGGTAAGACGAATCGGCTCGTTCATGTATGACCTCACGCTATCAAGTGCGCGAATTCTAACAGACAGCAAAAGGCCGGCTGAGCTCTTGTGAGCGCAGCCGGCCTTTTGGTTTCAGCCGTTACTGCCGGGCCGCCAGCAAACGCTTGTGGCGGTTGCGCCTGGCAATGTTCAGACATTCGATGGCCGCGGAGAACGCCATGGCCGCGTAAACGTAGCCTTTAGGCACATGGGCACCAAAGCCTTCGGCGATCAGGGTCATACCGATCATGATCAGGAAGCCCAGGGCCAACATCACCACGGTCGGGTTGTCATTGATGAACTTGGCCAACGGTTCGGCCGCCACCAGCATCACGATCACCGAGGTCACCACGGCAATGATCATGATCGGCAAGTGCTCGGTCATGCCCACGGCGGTGATGATGCTGTCGATGGAGAACACCAGGTCAAGCAACAGGATCTGCCCGATGGCCGCGGCGAAACCGATGGCTACCGTATTGCCGACGCTGGCCTTCTCTTCGGGCTCGGGGTCCATGCTGTGATGGATCTCGGTGGTCGCCTTCCACACCAGGAACAGGCCACCGGCGATCAGGATCATGTCCTTCCACGAGAACCCCTGGCCGAGTACTTCGAATACCGGCGTGGTCAGTTGCACGATAAACGCGATGGTGCTCAACAGGCCAAGGCGCAATATCAACGCCATGCTGATACCAATGCGCCGTGCCTTGGCCCGATGCTTCTGCGGCAGCTTGTTGGTGAGGATCGAGATAAAGATCAGGTTATCGATGCCGAGCACGATTTCCATGACGATCAAGGTGGCCAGGGCAACCCAGGCGGTGGGGCTGGCAGCCAGCTGTAACAGGTAATCCATAGGTCAGTCCTGACGTTGTACGGGAAATTAAGCGCGGGCAGTTAGGCTTCTTTACTGTTCGATTCTGATGCTTTCTCTTCCTGATCATCCTTCTGCTGCGGGGTGATCAGGCCGTTTGTCGCTTCACTCAATGCCTGTTCGGCGGCTTTGTGGGTGTCATCGATCGCTTGCTTGGCCGACTCGGTAGCCTTGCCCAACACTTGCTGGGCGCTTTTTTCGACCTGATCGCAACCGCTGATCACTACCAATGAAAGCGCAAGCAACGATGCCGCGCCCAGAGAATTGAGTTTCATGACGTATTCCTCGTTAGAACCATTGGGTCCAAATAGTGGCCCCGCGATAGCGAGGCATTCTATGCAGGAGAACAGTTCAGGAAAATTCGTATTTTCCCCGCGTATACTTCGCTTTTTACGAAGTGATGGCCGCCATGCTCAATTACCGACAACTGCACTACTTCTGGGTGGTGGCCAAGACTGGCAGCATCGTGCGCGCCTGTGAGCAGCTTAACCTCACGCCCCAGACCATCAGCGGGCAGATCAGCCTGCTTGAGCAGACCTTTGGTGTCGCGCTGTTTCAGCGCGTCGGTCGCCAGTTGGAGCTGACTGAAGCCGGGCGCCAGGCTTTGCCGTATGCCGAGCAGATGTTCCAGACCGGTAATGAATTGGAAGCCATGCTGCGCGCACAACCCGACGAACAACAGATCCAGTTTCGCGTCGGGGTGGCGGACGTGGTGCCCAAATCCATCGTCTACCGGCTGATCGCGCCGACCATGGAGCTGAGCGAGCCGATCCGCATCACGTGCCGCGAGGACAAACTCGAACGCCTGCTGGCTGACCTGGCGATCCAGCGCCTGGACCTGGTGATTTCCGACAGCCCCATGCCGACGCACCTGGATATCAAAGGCTACAGCCAGAAGCTGGGAGAATGTGGCATCAGTTTTTTCGCCACCCAAGCCTTGGCTGACAGATATAGCGGCGACTTCCCACACTGCCTGCATGGCGCACCACTATTGATTCCGGGTGCGGAAACCGTCGTGCGCAGCCGTTTGCAGCGCTGGTTTGCCGAGCAACAGATTCAACCACGGATCATCGGTGAATTCGATGACAGCGCCTTGATGCAGGCGTTTGGCCAGTCCGGCAGCGGCATCTTCATCGCCCCCAGCGTGATCGCCGATGAGGTGGTGCGCCAGTACGGCGTTGCACTGATTGGCCAGACCGTCGCGGTGACCGAGTCCTTCTACGCGATCTCGGTGGAACGCAAGGTCAAGCACCCCGGCATCGTGGCGATTACCGAAGGTGCTCGGCGGGAGTTGTTTACCCCCCCGTCCTGACGGATCAGGCGTTGGAGGCGACCGGTTGCTTGGCGGTCATCAGCCACAATGCCAGCAGGATCGACAGCAGGATAAACCCGGACGCCGCAAAACCCAGGCTGCCCAGGCCGAGTGTGTCGATCACATGGCCGCCGACCAGCGCCCCAAGGCCGATCCCCAGATTGGCCCCGGCAATATTCAGCGACGCAGCAAACGCAGGCGCATGGGGGGCGGCTTTCATCAGTCGTACATGGCTGACCAGGAACATCGCCGCCTGGGTCACGCCCCACACCGCCATCGCCGCCGCCAGGCCGACGGTGGAGTGAATCGCCGGCACCAGTGCCACCATGCCGGCGATCATGAAGCCGCAGAACAGCATGGACGCGATCAACGGATGGCGATCCACCGCGCGCCCACCCAACGAATTGCCAATCAAACCGACCGCGCCAAAGCCCATCAAGCACCAGCCCACCAACGTGCCATCGAACCCGGCCAGGCGCTCAAGGATGTCTGCCAGGTAGGTGTAAGCGGTGAACATGCCGCTGAACACCAGGATGGACAGCAGGATATGGCCCTGCATCAGCGGGTTGCGCAGGATCTTGAATTGCGAGCGCAACGTCACTTCATCGTGCTTCGGCGCCGTCACTGGCAGGTAGATAAACAACAACAAGGCCTTGGCCACCGCCACCACCGCAAGAATGGCAAACGCGCTGCGCCAGCCGAACATGTCGGAAATCAGCGTGCCCACCGGAATGCCGAACACCGTAGCGCAGACGATACCGAAGCCAATCTTCTCGATGGCGCGCCCAGCGAACTCGGGGCCGACGATGTCCACCGCCGTTTCGCTGGCGAGCGCCCAGAACACCGGCAAACCCAGCGCCGGAATCAACCGCGCCACCGCCATCACCCAGATGTTCGGTGCCAGTGCCGCCACGGTATTGGCCACGCCAAACATGATCAAAATGCTGATAAACAGCCGCTTGCGTGGGAAACGCGCGCAATAGGCCGTCAGAAACGGGCCGAACGCCGCCACGGTGAACGCAAACAACGTCACCAGCAGCCCGGCCTGGGACACGCTGACATTCAGGTCGCGGGCGATGGACGGCAATAGGCCGACGATGACGAATTCTGTGGTCAGCACAGTAAAGCCAGCGGCCGACAGGAGCAGAATGGGAAACAGCATGAAAACTCCAGAAACAACGACATCAACGACAACCCGGAGGGCTCGCTGAAGGATAGGAAACGTGAGAGGCCGGAATCTTAACAGAGTCTGTCGGGCTGGGCGAAAACCGAAGAACGCGGGTGACGGAATGCCGCACCGACAGGGACATTTCCTACAGCATGCTAGACTCCGCGCCTGCTTCCTACACCCTCCCTGCTTGCAATGCTGCGCCCCACTAAAAAAACTAGAGACAACTGCTTATGACTGCTGCCCCTTCCCTCCTGCAACGACTAGCGCGCGTCAGCCTGGTCACGCAAATCGTCATTGGCCTGATCGCGGGCATTCTGCTGGCCTTGCTGCTGCCCGAGGCGGCGAAAGCCACCGGGTTTATCGGCAAGATGTTCGTCGCGGCGCTCAAGGCTGTGGCACCGATCCTGGTGTTTGTGCTGGTGATGGCGTCGATCGCCAACCACAAGCATGGCCAGGAAACCCATATCAAACCGATCCTGTTCCTGTACCTGCTGGGCACGTTTGCCGCTGCAGTGGTGGCCGTGATCGCCAGCACACTGTTCCCCTCGCCACTGGTACTCGCCACCCACGATGCGACGCTCAGTGCCCCAGGTGGTATTGGCGAGGTGTTGCAAGGCTTGTTGCTAAGTGTGGTGGACAACCCGATCAGCGCACTGATGAATGCCAACTTTATCGGCATCCTGGCCTGGGCCATCGGCATGGGCATTGCCATTCGCCATGCGGGCGAAACCACCCGCACGGTGCTGGATGACTTGTCCAACGGGGTCACGCTGATTGTGCGCGTAGTGATCCGCTTTGCGCCGCTGGGCATTTTCGGCCTGGTGGCCTCGACCCTGGCCACTTCCGGTTTTGGCGCCCTGCTCGGTTATGCCCACCTGCTGGTGGTGCTGATCGGCTGCATGCTGTTTGTGGCGCTGGTGATCAACCCGGCCATCGTGTTCTGGAAACTGCGTCGCAACCCTTACCCGCTGGTGCTGCTGTGCCTGCGTGAAAGCGGGATCACCGCGTTCTTCACCCGCAGCTCCGCAGCGAATATCCCGGTCAACCTGGCGTTGAGCAAGCGCCTGGGCCTGCATGAAGACACTTACTCGGTGTCGATCCCGCTCGGTGCCACCATCAACATGGCCGGTGCCGCGACCACCATCACCGTGCTGACCCTGGCCGCCGTGCACACCTTGGGCATTGCCGTCGACCTGCCTACCGCGGTGCTGCTCAGCGTGGTTGCAGCCGTCTGCGCCTGCGGCGCATCCGGGGTCGCGGGCGGTTCGCTGCTGTTGATCCCGCTGGCGTGCAGCCTGTTTGGCATTCCCAGTGAAATCGCGATGCAGGTAGTGGCCGTAGGCTTCATCATCGGCGTGCTGCAGGATTCGGCGGAAACAGCGCTCAACTCCTCTACCGACGTGCTGTTCACCGCAGCTGCATGCCTGGGCAAAGAAGAACAACCGGCTTAAACGCCGCGCATAAAAAAACCGGGGCGGTTCTTGAATGAACCGCCCCGGTTTTTTTATGGGTGTTTAGAACGCGCCCATGTAGTCGCGCTTGCCCACGTCCACACCGTTATGACGCAGCAAAGCGTAAGCGGTGGTGACGTGGAAGAAGAACTGCGGCAGGCCGTAGGTCAGCAGGTAGGACTGGCCGCTGAAGCGCTTCTCTTTAGGCGTGCCTGGGCGAGTGATGATCTCGATGCCTTCCTTGCCGTCGATTTGCTCAGGCTTAAGGGTGTCGACAAACGCCAGGACCTTGGCGATCAGCGCTTGCAGGTCGGCGAAGGTGACTTCGGTATCTTCATATTTCGGCACTTCGATCTCGGCCAGGCGTGCGGACACGCCCTTGGCGAAGTCGACGGCGATCTGCACCTGGCGCACCAGTTGGAACATGTCCGGGAACAGGCGCGCTTGCAGCAAGGCGTTCGGCTCGATGTTGTTGGCGGTGGCGTGGGCTTCGGCTTTGGTCAGCACGCCGCTCAGGGCGGTGAGCATTTGCTTGAAGACTGGGATGGAAGCGGCGTACAGGGAAATAGTCATGGCAGTCTCGCAGTAATGGCAGGATTGGAACCAGCGGCGATTATAGCCATGCCCATCGCTTGTCTTTTATTTTTTCAGGATTAGGCTAGGCAGCTCACTGCATAGGGAAAGCGCGATGACCGCCGAGCACGACACCGACACCCCTGAGCCGCGCCTGAACAGCACGGAAATCCGCGTTTTGGGCTGCCTGATCGAAAAACAGGCGACCAACCCGGAAACCTATCCCCTGACCCTCAATGCCCTGGTCCTGGCCTGTAACCAGAAGACCAGCCGCGAGCCGGTGATGAACCTGAGCCAGGGCCAGGTCGGCCAAAGCCTGCGCGCGCTGGAAGGCCAAGGTTTTACCCGCCTGGTGATGGGCAGCCGCGCCGACCGCTGGGAGCATCGCGTGGACAAGGCGCTGGAATTGGTGCCGGCGCAGGTGATCCTGACCGGGCTGCTGTTTTTGCGCGGGCCGCAGACCGTCAATGAACTGCTGACCCGCAGCGGGCGCATGCATGATTTCGAAGATGCCGAACAGGTGGTGCATCAACTTGAGCGCCTGATTGCGCGAGGGCTGGCGGTGTTGGTGCCGCGTCAGGCGGGCCAGCGCGAAGATCGCTACACCCATGCGCTGGGTGATCCGGCCGATATCGAATTGATACTCGCGGCGCGTGGCAGTCCGGTGGAGCGCGGGGCTGGGGTTTCGGTAGACCGCCTTGAAGAACTTGAAGCGCGGATCGCGGCGCTTGAAGAGCGGCTGGCTCAGTTGGAACAGGGCTGACGGCATCCTTGTGGCGAGTTCCCTCGCCACCGTTTCAGATCAAGGCGTTAAATAGCATGCCTGCGGCCACCAATACGCACAGGCTGGCAAACCCGACCTGCAAGGCGCGCGCAGGGATTACCGAACACAGGCGTCGACCCGCCAACATGCCGACGATGCTTGCGCCGATAAATACCCAGCCCACCGGCTCGATGCGCACCCCCGCATGAAACGCGCCAGCAACACCGACCAGCGAGAGCAGGCTGATCACCATCAGAGAGGTGGCGACAATTCCGCGCATCTGCACATCGGTCAGTTGCTTGAACGCCGGCACGATGAGGAAGCCGCCGCCCACGCCGAGCAAGCCCGATACAGCCCCTGTCACCGCGCCGAGGGCGGCCAGGGTCGCGCTGCATTTGGCGGTCCAGGCGAAGCGCCCGGTCTGCTGGTTGAGCATGCAGTTCTTCTGGCCCCAGGAGGCGGTGCCATGGTCACTCGGCCCGGCGTCGCACTTTTCGCGCTGCAACATGCGCCAGGCCACCAGCAGCATCAACGCGCTGAACAGGCCCATCAACACCGCTTCCGGCAACTGGTGGGCGAGAAACACCCCCACTGGCGAAAAAAGCGCGCCAAGCAAGGCGATCAGCAACGCGGCGCGGTAGCGCACCAAGCCATGGCGCAAACCGTCGATCGCCCCCACCGCGGCCGCCGCGCCGACGGCAAGCAGCGACACCGGCGCAGCCTGGGTCATGCTCATGCCCAAGCCCAGCACCAGCGCCGGCACGCCAAGGATGCCGCCGCCCGCGCCCGTCAGGCCCATGACCAAGCCCATCAATAATCCCAACACACTGGCCAGCAGCATTCAGTCCACCTTGCTCAGACGGGTCAGCCACTCGCGGCCCTTGAGCATGCCGTTCCAGTAGAACCACGGCAGCAAGGTGGCCTTGAGGAACCACATCGAACGTCGGGCCTGGGTCGGGTCGAGGGGGAAGGTTGGCAGCAACTTGCCGCCGTAGCCGAACTCGGCGAGCACCACCTTGCCCTTCTCCACCGTCAACGGGCACGAACCGTAACCGTCGTACTTGAGCGGCAGCGCCGCCTGCTTGCGCAGGGCCAGCAGATTCTCGGCGACCACCACGATCTGCTTGCGCACGGCGGCGGCGGTCTTGGCGTTGGTGGTGCCACATACATCACCCAGGCCGAAGATGTGCGGGTAGCGCAGGTGTTGCAGGCTATGGGGGTTCACTTCGCACCAGCCGGCAGCGTCAGCCAATGGACTTTGGCTGATGAAATCCGGGGACACCTGCGGTGGGACCACGTGCAGCAGGTCGAAGGATTTTTCTTCAACGCTGACACTGCCTTCGGCGTCTTTCACTTCGAACCAGGCCTTGCGGGCCGGGCCGTCGACTTTCACCAGGTTGGCGTTGAACGCCAGGCGGGCGTTGTATTTTTCCACGTACTTCATCAACGGTGGCACAAAGGTCGCCACACCAAACAGTGCTGCACCGGCCAGGTTGAATTCAACGTCGATGTTTTTCAGAGTGCCCTGTTTTAGCCAGTGATCGCAGGACAGGTACATGGCCTTTTGCGGCGCACCCGCGCATTTGATCGGCATGGCCGGCTGGGTGAAGATCGCCTTGCCGCCCTTGAGTTGCTGCACCAACTGCCAGGTATAGGCAGCGTGCTCGTAGCTGTAGTTGGACGTCACGCCATGCTGGCCGAGGGTGTCCTGCAGCCCTTCGACTTTTTCCCAGGCCAGGCGCAGGCCGGGGCAGACGATCAGGTTGTTCCAGCTGACGCGCTGGCCGCTGTCGAGGACCAGGGTTTGCTCGTCCGGCAGCAGTTCGGTGACGGCGGCTTGCACCCAGGTGACGCCATTGGGCAGTACGTCGGCCAGTGGCCGGCGGGTCTTTTTGACGTCGTATGCGCCGCCGCCGACCAACGTCCAGGCAGGCTGGTAGCAATGGTATTCACTCGGTTCGATCAGGGTGATATTCAGTTGGGGGTCGCGCTTGAGCAGGCTGGCCACCAGGCCGATGCCCGCCGAGCCGCCGCCGATGACGACGATATCGCCACTGATGGTAGGGCCCCAGTGTTGTTCGGTCATGGTCTATCGCCTTTTATCGTCAATGCACACAAGGGGCGTTGCCGTATGGCGTCACGTCCCGTTACAGGTCGATCCTTTGCCTCGGACCGTTTTTTTCCCTTAAGCTCGCAAGCCTATGTGGAAAACATCTCGAATGTAAGCCGCAATCCGCTACCAAGGACCGCCGCCATGCCCGCTTTGATTCAAGCCTTTCTGGATGAGGCATCGTCGACCTACACCTATGTCCTACATGAAGCAGATGATGGCCCCTGTGCCATCGTCGACTCGGTGCTCAATTACGACCCGGCCTCCGGGCGCACCGACACACGCCAGGCCGACAAAGTCATCGCCTATGTGCGTGAACATCGCTTGCAGGTGCAGTGGCTGCTGGAAACCCATGCCCATGCCGATCACCTGTCCGCCGCGCCGTACTTGCGCCGCACGCTGGGCGGCAAGATCGCCATCGGTCAGTCCATCAGCAAAGTGCAGGGCGTGTTCAAGAACCTGTTCAACCTCGAGCCGGAGTTTCGTGCCGACGGCTCGCAGTTCGATCACTTGTTTGCGCCGGATGAGGTGTTTCACATCGGCAACATCAAGGCCCAGGCCCTGCATGTGCCCGGTCATACCCCTGCGGACATGGCCTATTTGATCGACGACCGGTTGATCCTGGTGGGTGACACGTTGTTCATGCCGGATGTGGGCACGGCGCGTTGTGATTTTCCCGGTGGGGATGCGCGGCAACTGTATGCGTCGATGCGCAAGTTGCTGGCCTTTCCTTTGGAGACTCAATTGTACGTATGCCATGACTACCCGCCTGAGGGGCGTGAGGCGAAATGCCTGACGACCGTGGCTGAGCAGCGCGCGGGTAACATTCATGTGCACGACGGGGTGGATGAGGCGGCATTTGTAGAGATGCGTACAACGCGCGATGCGGGGCTGGGGATGCCGACGTTGCTGTTGCCGGCGATCCAGGTGAACGTGCGAGCGGGAAATATGCCGCCGGCAGAGAGCAATGGGGTGACTTACCTGAAGATCCCACTCAATCAACTTTGAAACGTTTAACCCTGTGGTCGCTGGCTTGCCTGCTCCCACATTTGGCCCGCGGTGATTCAGTTAATTATCAGCCGCCCAGGTTGATGCCGTTGGCGGGCAGCGGCAGTGCGGTTTTGTAACGCACTTGCTTGAGGGCGAAGCTGGAGCGGATGTTGGCGACGCCTGGCACTTTGGTCAGGAAGTCCATCATGAAGCGCTCCAGTGACTGGATCGTCGGTACCAGCACGCGAATCAGGTAGTCCGGGTCGCCGGCCATCAGGTAGCACTCCATCACTTCCGGACGGTCGGCGATCGCGCCTTCGAACTGTTGCAACGCCAGCTCATTCTGTTTTTCCAGGCTCACGTGGATGAACACGTTGACGTGCAGCCCCAGCAGGTCGGCGTCCAGCAAGGTCACCTGGTCGCGAATCAAGCCCAATTCTTCCATCGCCTTCACCCGGTTGAAACACGGCGTGGGCGACAGGTTGACTGAGCGGGCCAGGTCGGCGTTGGTGATGCGGGCGTTCTCCTGCAAAGCGTTGAGAATGCCGATATCAGTACGATCCAGTTTGCGCATGAGACAAAATCACCTGTTTATTATGTTTATGCAGTTTTTTTATCCGCAAATGATCCCGAGCGCAATGAAACACAGATAAATATTCTTCTACGCCCCGCCTATGATTGTTGTAGGACAAGATTTCTCCTACCCGGAGACTGACTGTCAGCTAGCGCGCCCACTACAAGAAATTCACAAGATAGAGCGTAGAAAGCCATGACCCAGCAGTATGAACCACTGCGCCTGCACGTCCCTGAACCCTCGGGCCGCCCAGGCTGCAAGACCGACTTTACCTACCTGCGCCTGACCGACGCGGGCCTGGTGCGAAAACCCGCCATCGACGTAGAACCTGCCGACACCGCCGACCTTGCCAAAGGCCTGATACGCGTGCTCGACGACCAGGGCCAGGCCCTGGGCCCGTGGGCTGAAGGTGTCCCCGTGGAGATCTTGCGCAAAGGCATGCGTGCCATGCTCAAGACGCGGATCTTCGACAACCGCATGGTGGTCGCCCAGCGTCAGAAAAAAATGTCTTTCTACATGCAAAGCCTTGGCGAAGAAGCCATCGGCAGCGCCCAGGCCCTGGCCTTGAACATCGACGACATGTGCTTCCCCACCTACCGCCAGCAAAGCATCCTGATGGCGCGCGAGGTGCCGCTGGTCGACCTGATCTGCCAACTGCTGTCCAACAAGCGTGACCCGCTCAAGGGCCGCCAGTTGCCGATCATGTATTCGGTAAAAGACGCCGGCTTCTTCACCATTTCCGGCAACCTCGCCACCCAATTCGTCCAAGGCGTGGGCTGGGGCATGGCCTCGGCGATCAAGGGCGATACCAAGATCGCCTCCGCCTGGATCGGCGACGGTGCCACCGCCGAGTCCGACTTCCACACTGCCCTCACCTTCGCCCACGTGTACCGCGCGCCGGTGATTCTCAACGTGGTGAATAACCAGTGGGCCATCTCCACCTTCCAGGCCATTGCCGGCGGTGAAGCCACAACGTTCGCCGGACGCGGCGTGGGTTGCGGTATCGCCTCCCTGCGCGTGGACGGTAACGACTTCATCGCGGTGTACGCCGCCTCCGCCTGGGCCGCCGAGCGTGCGCGCCGCAACCTCGGGCCGACGCTGATCGAGTGGGTCACCTACCGCGCGGGGCCGCACTCCACCTCTGATGATCCGTCGAAATACCGCCCAGCCGATGACTGGAGCCACTTCCCACTGGGCGACCCGATTGCCCGCCTCAAGCAGCACCTGATCCGCATTGGCCAGTGGTCCGAAGAGGAACACGCGGCGGTCAGTGCCGAACTTGAGGCCGAAGTGGTCAAGGCGCAGAAAGAAGCCGAACAGCACGGCACCCTCGCCGGCGGCCAGATTCCAAGCGCCGCGACCATGTTCGAAGACGTCTACAAAGAGATGCCGGAGCACTTGAAGCGCCAGCGTCAAGCGTTGGGGATCTGACATGAACGATCACAACAACAGTATTGAAGTGGAAACCGCCATGACCACCACAACCATGACCATGATCCAGGCGCTGCGCTCGGCCATGGACGTGATGCTTGAACGTGATAACAACGTGGTGGTTTTCGGCCAGGACGTGGGCTATTTCGGCGGCGTATTCCGTTGCACCGAAGGCTTGCAGACCAAATACGGCAGCTCGCGCGTGTTTGACGCGCCGATCTCCGAAAGCGGCATTATCGGCGTGGCGGTGGGCATGGGTGCCTACGGCCTGCGCCCGGTCGCCGAGATCCAGTTCGCCGACTATGTCTACCCCGCCACCGACCAGATCATCTCCGAAGCCGCGCGTCTGCGTTATCGCTCGGCCGGCCAGTTCACCGCACCGTTGACCATGCGCATGCCGTGTGGCGGTGGTATCTACGGGGGGCAGACCCACAGCCAAAGTATCGAAGCGGTGTTCACCCAAGTCTGCGGGTTGCGCACGGTCATGCCGTCCAACCCGTATGACGCCAAGGGTTTGTTGATCGCCTCCATCGAAAACGATGACCCGGTGATCTTCCTTGAGCCAAAACGCCTGTACAACGGCCCGTTCGATGGCCATCACGACCGCCCGGTAACCCCGTGGTCGAAACACCCGCAAGCGCAAGTCCCGGACGGTTATTACACCGTGCCGCTGGACGTGGCCGCCATCGTGCGTCCCGGTTCGGCCGTCACCGTGCTGACCTACGGCACCACTGTGTATGTGTCGCAAGTCGCCGCCGAAGAAACCGGCATCGACGCCGAAGTCATCGACCTGCGCAGCCTATGGCCACTGGACCTGGAAACCATCGTCAAGTCGGTGAAAAAAACCGGCCGTTGTGTGGTGGTGCACGAAGCCACCCGCACCTGCGGCTTTGGCGCCGAGCTGGTAGCGCTGGTTCAGGAGCATTGCTTCCACCATCTGGAAGCGCCGATCGAACGCGTGACCGGTTGGGACACCCCCTACCCGCACGCGCAGGAGTGGGCGTATTTCCCTGGACCGTCCCGCGTGGGCGCGGCGTTGAAACGGGTCATGGAGGTCTGAATGGGCACGCACGTTATCAAGATGCCGGACATCGGCGAAGGCATCGCAGAAGTTGAATTGTCGGTTTGGCACGTGAAGGTCGGCGACATGGTCGTCGAAGACCAGGTGCTGGCGGATGTAATGACCGACAAGGCGATGGTGGATATCCCCTCGCCGGTGCATGGCAAGGTGATTTCCCTCGGCGGCGAGCCAGGCGAAGTCATGGCCGTGGGCAGTATCTTGATCAGTATTGAAGTGGAAGGTGCCGGCAACGCCAAGGAAGCGCCCGCCGCGAAGGAAGCGCCGAAGGCCGCCCCTGTGGTGGAGGCCAAGCCTGCGCCGGTGGCGGTTGAGAGCAAACCTGCGCCGGTGATCGCGGCCCAGGCGCCTGTTGCACGTGAAGCCGACGAACGTCCGCTGGCCTCCCCGGCTGTGCGCAAACACGCATTGGACGCCGGGATTCAGCTGCGCCTGGTCCAGGGCTCTGGCCCGGCGGGCCGGATTCTGCACGAAGACTTGGAGGCTTACTTGCTCCAGAGTCCGACGCAAAATAAAAACGCAGCCAACCCCTACGCCGAACGCAACGTCGAAGAACAGATCCCGGTGATCGGCATGCGCCGCAAGATCGCCCAGCGCATGCAGGACGCCACCCGGCGCGCCGCGCATTTCAGCTATGTGGAAGAGATCGACGTCACCGCCCTCGACGAGCTGCGTGTGCACCTCAACGAGAAACACGGCGCCACGCGCGGCAAGCTGACGTTGCTGCCATTCATCGTGCGCGCCATGGTTGTGGCCCTGCGTGACTTCCCGCAGATCAATGCGCGATACGACGACGAAGCCCAGGTCATCACCCGCCTCGGCGCGGTGCATGTGGGCGTCGCCACCCAGAGCGACGTCGGCTTGATGGTGCCGGTGGTACGTCACGCCGAAGCCCGCAGCCTGTGGGGCAATGCCGAGGAAATCGCACGCCTGGCCACCGCCGCGCGCAATGGCAAGGCCAGCCGCGATGAGCTGTCAGGTTCCACCATCACGTTGACCAGCCTGGGTGCACTCGGCGGCATTGTCAGCACGCCGGTCTTGAACCTGCCAGAAGTGGCCATCGTTGGCGTCAATCGCATCGTCGAACGGCCAATGGTGATCAAGGGCCAGATCGTGGTGCGCAAGATGATGAACCTCTCCAGCTCCTTCGATCACCGCGTGGTCGATGGCATGGACGCGGCGCAATTCATCCAGGCCATTCGTGGCCTGCTCGAACAACCCGCCAGCTTGTTTCTGGAGTAAGGCATGTCTCAGACGTTGAATACCACACTGCTGATTATCGGCGGCGGCCCTGGCGGTTATGTGGCAGCGATTCGCGCCGGCCAACTGGGCATCCAGACCCTCCTGGTGGAAGGCCAGGCGCTCGGCGGCACATGCCTGAATATCGGTTGCATTCCGTCCAAGGCCTTGATCCACGTGGCCGAGCAATTCCAGCAAACCATCCACCACAGCCAGAACTCGACACTGGGCATTGAAGTGGATGTGCCGACCCTGGACATCCGCAAAAGCGTGGAATGGAAAGACGGCATCGTCGACCGCCTGACCACGGGCGTCGCTGCGCTGTTGAAGAAACACAAGGTGCAAGTGATCCACGGCTGGGCCAAGGTGGTGGACGGCAAAACCGTCGACGTCGGCGACCAGCGCATTCAGTGCGAACACCTGTTGCTGGCCACCGGTTCGAAAAGCGTCAACTTGCCGATGCTGCCGATTGGCGGGCCGATCATCTCCTCCACCGAAGCCCTGGCACCGACACGCGTGCCCAAGCGGCTGATCGTGGTAGGTGGGGGTTATATCGGGCTGGAGCTGGGCATTGCCTACCGCAAGCTCGGCGCCGAGGTCAGTGTGGTCGAGGCCCAGGACCGCATCCTGCCAGCCTATGACGCCGAGCTGACCCAACCCGTGAATGAATCCCTCAAGCAACTGGGGGTGAAGCTGTACCTCAAGCACAGCGTCACCGGTTTTGCGGACAACTGCCTGCAAGTGCGCGATCCGAATGGCGACACGTTGTCGCTGGAAACGGACCAAGTGCTGGTCGCCGTGGGCCGCAAACCCAATACCCAGGGCTGGAACCTCGAAGCGCTGAACCTGGACATGAACGGTGCGGCGATCAAGATCGACAAGCACTGCCAGACCAGCATGCGCAACGTATGGGCCATCGGCGACCTGAGCGGCGAACCGATGCTTGCACACCGCGCCATGGCTCAGGGCGAAATGGTGGCCGAACTGATCAGCGGTAAATCCCGCGAATTCAACCCGGCCGCGATCCCGGCGGTGTGCTTTACCGACCCGGAACTGGTGGTGGTCGGCAAGACCCCAGACGAGGCCACGGCTGCCGGCCTGGACTGCATCGTGTCGAGCTTCCCGTTCGCCGCGAATGGCCGGGCCATGACCCTGGAGTCGAAAACCGGCTTTGTGCGCGTCGTTGCACGCCGTGACAATCACCTGATCGTCGGCTGGCAAGCGGTTGGCGCTGGCGTCTCGGAACTGTCCACCGCGTTCGGCCTGAGCCTGGAAATGGGCGCACGCCTGGAAGACGTTGCCGGCACCATCCACGCTCACCCGACCCTCGGCGAAGCCGTCCAGGAAGCCGCTTTAAGGGCCCTGGGCCACGCCCTACACCTGTAATTCTGATGCAATTCCCCTGTGGGAGCGGGCTTGCTCGCGAATGCGGTGGATCAGTCACAGGCGCACTGACTGACACTCTGCATTCGCGAGCAAGCCCGCTCCCACATAAAGCAAGAATGAAGTATTGTTGCGCCCATCCAGAAAAAAACCGACAAGCCTGCCTCTGACCAGGCGGTTGACCAGAGATAGAGGGTGTCATGGGTAACGAAAGCATCAATTGGGACAAGCTGGGTTTTGACTACATCAAGACCGACAAGCGGTTTCTCCAGGTCTGGAAAAACGACGAATGGCAAGAAGGCACCCTGACCGACGACAACGTGCTGCACATCAGCGAGGGCTCCACCGCCCTGCACTACGGTCAGCAATGCTTCGAAGGCCTCAAGGCCTACCGCTGCAAGGACGGCTCGATCAACCTGTTCCGCCCGGACCAGAACGCCGCCCGAATGCAGCGCAGCTGCGCCCGTCTGCTGATGCCGCATGTGCCGACCGACGTGTTCATCGACGCCTGCAAACAAGTGGTCAAGGCCAACGAGCGGTTCATCCCGCCGTACGGCAGTGGCGGCGCGCTGTACCTGCGCCCATTCGTGATCGGCACCGGTGACAACATCGGCGTACGTACCGCACCGGAGTTCATCTTCTCGGTGTTCGCGATCCCGGTCGGCGCCTACTTCAAAGGCGGCCTGGTGCCACACAACTTCCAGATCTCCACTTTCGACCGCGCCGCGCCACAAGGCACCGGTGCTGCCAAAGTGGGTGGCAACTACGCCGCCAGCCTGATGCCAGGTTCGGAAGCGAAAAAAGCCGGTTTCGCCGATGCGATCTACCTGGACCCGATGACTCACTCGAAAATCGAAGAAGTCGGCTCGGCCAACTTCTTCGGGATCACCCACGACAACCAGTTCATCACGCCGAAGTCGCCTTCGGTGCTACCAGGCATCACCCGCCTGTCGCTGATCGAACTGGCCCAGACCCGCCTGGGCCTGAAAGTGGTCGAGGGCGAAGTGTTCATCGACAAGCTGGACCAGTTCAAGGAAGCCGGCGCCTGCGGTACGGCTGCGGTCATCTCGCCAATCGGCGGCATCCAGTACAACGGCAAGCTGCATGTGTTCCACAGCGAAACCGAAGTCGGCCCGATCACCCAGAAGCTCTACAAAGAGCTGACCGGCGTACAGACCGGCGAAGTCGAAGCCCCAGAAGGCTGGATCGTCAAAGTCTAACCAGAACACCCGCAACACCGGCAACACCACAAAACCAATGTGGGAGTGGGCTTGCTCGCTCCCACATTGGATCTCCAGTGTTCTTAAGATTGAGCCGGAATATTCCCCGCAATCTTCTTCCCCATACTTATTCTCGGCTCCACCCCATACCCCAGCGCCTCATAAAACCCCACCACCGCATCATTCCCCCCGGTGATCTGCAGGTTGATCTTCATACAACCCAAGGCAGTCAACGCCTGTTCCGCATGCCTCACCAGCGAGGAACCCAGGCCATGCCGGCGATAATCTGCGTGCACCGCCACCGAATACAGCCACCCACGATGCCCGTCATACCCGGCAAGCACCGTACCGATCACGACCTTTTTATCCGTCGCGACGAAAAAAAGCCCATCGTTGACCGCCAGCTTCTTATCGATCGCGAGCCTCGGCAGGTTATGCGCCGTCTCGTAACCAAAAGCCTCCTGCCACAACGCAACCACCTGCGCGCGATGCTGACGGTCGCGATACGGGCCTATGGGATGCCGGGACAGCAGCGCCTTTTCCATCACCAACGTACGCTCGTTGCCATGGTAAACATCGCGCACGGTGTAAAACCCCAGTTTGGTATAGAACGGCTCGGCGGTCAGCGATGACGGCACACTCAGTACCGTGACCCCGGCCTCACGGGCGCGCAGTTCGATCTCGATCATCAATAGCCGGCCAATGCCCTGCCCTTGCAGCGCCGGATTGACGAACACCGAACGCACGACATTGGCGTCCAGGGCCGCCGTGGCAACGATCACCTGATCCTTGATCGCCACCAGCACCACCCGGCGCGTGAGCAGCGCCAGCACGGCCTCCGGGGTAAAGTTGGTCGCAACCCGCGCAATCACATCCGCCGGGTAATCCCGTGCATTGCTGCTGTGCAAAGCCGCCAGGATGACCTGGCTGATCCCCTCGGCATCGGCGGGTTGGGCAAGACGTACTGCGGTCGACATGATTCCTCCTGACTGGCGGCGCTAGACCTGACACCACAATACCAATGCAGGCGCAAGCCAGCTCCCCCATTTCGATCACATCTCACTTTCACAGCCGATTCGGCTGACGGACCGCACTTTTCAGCTTTCCCGGCTGAGCCATCCCTGCGTTTCAGCCGGGAAAATCCGCAGATAACCCACACAATAACCCGACTGCACCTGCCTGCCGTGCCGCCTCACGCGCAGCAGAAAACGTTGGACGTACCCTCGAATAACAAGGAGCCTCACATGACCCGCTACATCGACGTCAACGACCTCTGCTACCTGGTCTCGCAAAAAAGCCTGCCCACCTGCATCACCGAGATGGCCGAGTACATCCGCGCCGACTACCTGCGCTGGCAGGACTTCGAAAAATGCGCGCGCCTGGCCAACCACTCACCGGATGGCGTGATCGAACTGATGCCGGTATCCGACGCGTCGCTGTATGCCTTCAAGTACGTCAATGGCCACCCGAAGAACACCCTGGCCGGCATGCTCACCGTGATGGCTTTTGGCGCGCTGGGCGATGTCGACACAGGCAAACCGGTGCTGCTGGCGGAAATGACCCTGACTACCGCGATTCGCACTGCCGCCACCTCGGCCCTGGTCGCCCGCTACCTGGCCCGCGACAACAGCCGCAGCATGGCGCTGATCGGCAACGGCTCGCAGAGTGAATTCCAGGCCCTGGCCTTCCATGCCATGCTTGGCATCAATGAGATCCGCCTGTTCGATATCGATGCCAAGGCCACCGCCAAACTGGCGGCCAACCTCAAGGCGTTCCCGGCGATCAAGGTGATCCTGGCCAGCAGCGTGGCCGACGCCGTGAAAGGTGCGGACATCGTCACCACCGTCACCGCCGACAAGGCCTATGCCACTATCCTCACCGATGACATGATCGAACCCGGCATGCACCTTAACGCGGTCGGTGGCGACTGCCCCGGCAAGACCGAGTTGGACCGACGTATCGTCGAGCGCGCCCGGGTGATCGTCGAGTACGAACCGCAAAGCCGCATCGAAGGTGAAATCCAGCACATGCCGGACAATTCGCCGGTGACTGAACTCTGGCAAGTGATCAACGGCCAGCAGCCCGGCCGCGAAAACGCGCGCCAAGTGACCCTGTTCGATTCGGTGGGTTTTGCCATCGAAGATTACTCGGCCCTGCGCTACGTGTTGGACGTGGCCAAGGCGCTGGACGTGGGCAGCGACCTGGCGCTGGTGCCGGACCTGGCGGATCCGAAAGACCTGTTCGCACGCCTGGCGCAGCAGCCGCGCGCGCAGCAGAAAAAGCGCGCCTGAGGCGTGCTGCAAGCCCTCGACCGCATACAGACGTTGACGCAGGAAGGCCGTACCATGTGACGGGTCAGGCAAACGCGAGGCGTTTGCCGCCATTTTTTCTCAACCGTTTGAAGTGAAAACCATGGATACCAAGGCCAACGGACCCCATTCTTCCCCTGCGCTGGACCGCATCGATGAAGCCATCATCGAAGTGCTGCGGCACCAGGGGCGTATCACCTACGAAAAGCTCTCGTCGCTGGTGCACCTCACGCCCCGGCCCTGCCTGGAGCGGGTGCGCAAGCTGGAGCGACGCGGGGTGATCCGTGGGTATGGGGCGATCATTGATGTGCAGATGGTTTCACCAGGCCTGTCGTTGCTGGTGTTGGTGGCCTTGTCCAACCAGAGCGGGCGTTCGGCGCAGAAAGCCTTCGAAGCCTGTGTGAAGGCCTGCCCGCAGGTGTTCGAGTGCCAGCTGATCAGCGGCCCGTTTGACTACAGCCTGCGCATGCGCTGCCGAGACATGGAGCATTACCGGGTACTGACCGAGACCTGGTTGAACAATGACGAGTTGCACATTGATAAATTGGTGGCGCATCCGGAGTTGGCGGTGGTGAAAAACACCGCCACCGAATTGGCCTGAGCGGGCGCCATTCAGGCCGCCAGTTTGCCGCTGGCGATGGCCGCCGACGCGGCCACCATCGCCCTTAGCAGCACCGCACACCCCGCCGCCAAGTCATCCGGTGCGGCGTTTTCGATTTCGTTATGGCTGATGCCGCCTTCACAGGGCACAAAAATCATCCCCGCCGGGCCCAGTTCGGCAACAAAGATCGCGTCATGCCCTGCCCCGCTGACGATGTCCATGTTCGACAACCCCAGCCCATTCGCGGCATCACGCACAGCGTCCACGCAGCCCTTGTCGAAATACAGGGGTGGAAAATCTGCCGTAGGTTCCATCTCGAAACTCAAACCGTGCTTGGCGCAAGTTTCATCGATCACTTTGCGTACTTCGGCAATCATCGAGTCCAGCCGCACCGGCTCCAGGTGACGGAAGTCCAGGGTCATGCGCACTTCCCCCGGAATGACGTTGCGCGAACCGGGGTAAGCCTGCAGGCAGCCAACGGTGCCGCACGCATGCGGTTGATGCCCAAGCGCCGCCGCATTGACCGCCGCCACCACCGCCGCCGCGCCCACCAGGGCATCCTTGCGCAGGTGCATCGGCGTCGGTCCCGCGTGCGCTTCAACGCCGCGTAGTTTCAGGTCAAACCACTTTTGCCCAAGGGCACCCAGCACCACGCCAATGGTCTTTTTCTCGTCTTCAAGAATCGGCCCCTGTTCGATATGCGCCTCGAAATAGGCGCCTACCTTGTGCCCACTGACCGGCCGCGAACCCGCATAGCCAATCGCGTTC
Source organism: Pseudomonas sp. RA_5y_Pfl1_P24 (assembly GCF_963970945.1). Classification (NCBI taxonomy): domain Bacteria; kingdom Pseudomonadati; phylum Pseudomonadota; class Gammaproteobacteria; order Pseudomonadales; family Pseudomonadaceae; genus Pseudomonas; species Pseudomonas sp. RA_5y_Pfl1_P24. Next base: position 346,077 of record NZ_CAXAOJ010000009.1, read on the forward strand.
AGCGCGTCGCCCACGCTGACGCCGTCCACGTCCACCTTGGCCAGGGTGTCCGCCAGGGTGAATTTCTCGGCAAACACGCCCGAGCCCATCATGCAGGGCGCAAAGCGCGAGCCCTCTTCGTTGGTCCACACCACCACTTCCAACGGCGCCTCGGTTTCCACTTTGAGGTCATTGAGCGTACGCAGCACCTCCACCCCCGCCAGCACACCGAAGCAACCGTCGAACTTACCGCCGGTGGGCTGGGTGTCGATATGGCTGCCAGTCATAACTGGCGGCAGGTTGGGGTTGCGCCCCGGGCGACGGGCGAAGATGTTGCCGATGCCGTCGACGGTCACAGTGCAACCCGCCTCTTCACACCACTGCACAAACAAGTCGCGGGCCTTGCGATCAAGGTCGGTGAGCGCCAGGCGACACACACCGCCCTTGGGGGTGGCGCCGAGTCTGGCCAGGTCCATCAACGACTGCCACAGGCGGTCGCGGTTGATGTGCTGATGGGTGGATTGCAGAACGTCGAGGGCAGCGTTCATGGGGATCTCCTCAGGCTATATTCTTATGAACTGACTCGGTCAACTGTGGGAGCTGGCTTGCCTGCTCCCACATTGACCGTGTTTATAAAGGCAATTTGGCGGTGGCCGGGCTGACACCACGCAGGGCATTCAGGCCGTAATACAACAACCCACCCAGCGCCGATCCGGTAAACCAGCCGTAGCTGTAGAACCAGCTGAATGCATCACTGCCCAGCGACAGCAGGGTCATCACCACCGGCACGCCAAACGCGATAAACCCGCTCCAGTTCCACGCCGGGTACACGTCGTCGCGGTACAGACCTGCGAGATCAAGCTGTTGTTTGCGGGTGATGAAGTAGTCCACCACCATGATCCCGGCGATCGGTCCCAGCAGGCTTGAATAACCCAGCAACCAATTGGAGTAGACGGTTTCCAGGCTTACATCGGAAACGATCAGCCCGAGCTTCTTCAGCAGTTCATGCCCCATCAACGCCAACCCGACCAGACCGGTGAGCATCACGGCGGTGGTGCGGTTGATCAGCTTGGGCGCGATGTTCTGAAAGTCATTGGTGGGCGAAACAATATTCGCGGCGGTGTTGGTGGACAACGTCGCGACGATGATCAGCGCCATCGCCACGGCGACCCACACCGGGCTCTGGATATGGCCGATCAGGGTCACCGGGTCGGACACGCTCACACCCACCAGTTTTACCGACGCGGCGGTCATGATCACACCAAGAGAGGCGAACAGGAACATGGTCAGCGGCAGGCCGAAGATCTGCCCGAAAATCTGGTCTTTCTGGCTTTTGGCGTAACGGCTGAAGTCCGGAATATTCAGCGACAATGTCGCCCAGAAACCCACCATCGCCGTGAGGCCGGCCATGAAGTAACCGGTGAGGCTCGCACCTTCGGGGCGCTTGGGTGGAATCGCCATCAACTCGCTGATCGACACATTAGGCATCGCCCACACCAGCAGACCAATCCCCACTGCCACCAGCAGCGGTGCCGACAGGGTTTCCAAGCGTTTGATCGACTCGGCGCCGCGCAGTACCACCCATAGATTCAGCGTCCAGAAAATCATGAACCCGATCACCTCGCCGGTGCCGCCAAGGGACTTCCAGCCCTCGAAAATCGAGCCCAGGAACAGGTGAATCGCTAGCCCGCCAAACATCGTCTGGATACCAAACCAGCCGCACGCCACCAGCGCCCGGATCAGGCACGGCACGTTCGAACCAAGAATGCCAAACGACGAACGCAACAACACCGGAAACGGTATGCCGTACTTGGTGCCAGGGAAGGCGTTGAGGGTCAACGGGATCAGCACCACGATATTGGCCAGCAGGATCGCCACCAGCGCTTCACCCACCGACAACCCGAAATACGCGGTGAGCACCCCGCCCAGCGTATAGGTGGGCACGCAGATCGACATGCCGACCCACAACGCGGTGATGTGCCACTTGTTCCAAGTGCGTTCGTGCACCTTGGACGGTGCCATGTCGTGGTTGTAGCGAGGGCTGTCGAGGACGTCGGGGCCGGCGTCTAATTCGTACAGGCCGTTGCGTTCAATGACTTGCGATCTGTTCTGTTGCATGGCCGCTCCACGGTTTTTTCGAATTATTTTTGCTCATCCAACGCTGTGCGCTGGATGGCCGGAGTACCTCGTAAACAACATGACATCACGGGCCCGGCCAGCCGCCACTGCACTCAATATCCGTGCCGACACCCCACCTTGAACCCGCACCGCTTATATAACGTGCTGATGTTTATCAGCTTTCCGATTTATCCCGCGGTACTTGCCGCACTGCTCAGGCTAAACAATACGAAAGTTGTCAGAACCCTCAGGACTCAATCTGGTGCAACACAATTATTTTTATTTCCCTCCCCCGTCAAGAGGCATGTCTCAAGCGCCTGATTTGCAATAAGAAATGTTGCTCAATTTATGAACCTGTCAAGTGCGTCAAAATGGTGAGTGAACGCTACATTTTGGTGATTTTTATATTTTATCTATATAAATCAATAGGTTAATAATTGAATAAGCTTATAAAAAATCTTCTTGCCCAATCGAAAAACTCGGGCTAGTTTCTATTCCTGTCACTGATGACAGGAATTAACCCGCCATCGGTAAGCAGCATTACAACACTTAGAGCTGGCACAAGCCGGTCAAGCCTGTGAGGAACTCGACATGTCGCTGTTGATCCGTGGCGCCACTGTTATTACCCATGATGAAAGTTACCGCGCCGATGTTTTATGCGCAGGCGGTCTCATTCGGGCCATTGGCACGAATCTGGATATTCCCGCCGGCACTGGAACACTCGACGGCAGCGGCCAATTCTTGATGCCCGGCGGCATCGACCCCCATACCCATATGCAATTGCCCTTCATGGGGACCGTGGCCAGTGAAGACTTTTTCAGTGGCACGGCAGCAGGCCTGGCGGGGGGCACCACGTCGATCATCGACTTTGTGATTCCCAACCCGCAGCAACCCTTGATGGAAGCGTTTCACCTGTGGCGGGGCTGGGCGGAAAAATCCGCGTCCGACTACGGTTTCCACGTCGCGATCACCTGGTGGAGCGAGCAGGTGCGCGAGGAAATGGCCGAACTGGTCAGCCACCACGGCATCAACAGCTTCAAGCACTTCATGGCCTACAAGAACGCGATCATGGCGGCAGATGACACCCTGGTCGCCAGCTTCGAACGCTGCCTGGAACTGGGCGCGGTGCCCACGGTGCATGCTGAGAACGGCGAGTTGGTGTATCACCTGCAACGCAAGCTGATGGCCCAGGGCATCACCGGCCCGGAAGCGCACCCGCTGTCGCGCCCGTCGCAGGTAGAGGGCGAAGCGGCCAGCCGCGCCATTCGCATCGCCGAAACCATCGGCACGCCGTTATACCTGGTGCACGTGTCCACCAAGGAAGCGCTGGATGAAATCACCTACGCACGCAGCAAAGGCCAACCGGTCTATGGCGAAGTACTCGCCGGCCACTTGCTGCTGGATGACAGCGTCTACCAGCACCCTGACTGGCAGACCGCCGCCGGCTACGTGATGAGCCCACCCTTCCGCCCGCGCGGGCATCAGGAAGCGCTGTGGCATGGTTTGCAGTCCGGCAACCTGCACACCACCGCGACCGACCACTGCTGCTTCTGCGCCGAGCAAAAAGCCGCTGGCCGTGACGACTTCAGCAAGATCCCCAATGGCACTGCCGGGATCGAAGACCGCATGGCGCTGCTGTGGGATGAAGGGGTCAACACCGGGCGCCTGTCGATGCAGGAGTTCGTTGCGCTGACCTCCACCAATACCGCGAAGATCTTCAACCTTTATCCGCGCAAAGGCGCGATCCGCGTGGGGGCCGATGCTGATCTGGTGCTGTGGGACCCCGAGGGTACACGGACCATTTCCGCCAAGACTCACCACCAGAAAGTCGACTTCAACATCTTCGAAGGCAAAACCGTGCGCGGCGTGCCGAGCCATACCATCAGCCAGGGCAAGCTGGTCTGGGCCGATGGCGACCTGCGTGCCGAACGCGGTGCCGGGCGGTATGTGGAGCGGCCGGCGTATCCGGCGGTGTTTGAGCAGTTGAGCAAGCGGGCGGCGTATTCCAAGCCAGTCGCTGTGAACCGCTGATATCGCATTCGCGAGCACAGGCACCAAAAAACCAATGCCCATCAGAGGCAGCACCTCAATAACCGTGAGGCCAACACCGTGATCCAGACCCTGACCCACCTCCCCCATCCCGCTGAGGATGGACCCACGCTCGCCAGCCATTTCACCGACCTGGCGCCGCCGCTCAACGCCCGCCAGGCCCAACTGGAAGCCTCGCGCTGCCTGTATTGCTACGACGCACCGTGCGTGAACGCATGCCCCAGCGAAATCGACATTCCGTCGTTCATCCGCAACATCCACACCGAAAACGTGCAAGGCGCCGCGCAGAAGATCCTCTCGGCCAATATCCTTGGCGGCAGTTGCGCTCGGGTGTGTCCCACCGAGATCCTCTGCCAGCAAGCTTGCGTGCGTAACAACGCCGAAGAATGCGCCCCGGTGCTGATCGGCTTGCTGCAACGTTATGCAATCGACAATGCACACTTCAGCGAACACCCCTTCCACCGCGCCGCGCCTACCGGCAAGCGCATCGCCGTGGTCGGCGCCGGGCCGGCAGGCTTGGCCTGTGCCCACCGCAGCGCCTTGCACGGCCATGACGTGGTGATTTTCGAAGCACGGGAAAAAGCCGGTGGCCTGAATGAATACGGGATCGCCAAGTACAAACTGGTGGATGACTTCGCGCAGAAGGAACTGGATTTCCTCCTGCAGATTGGCGGCATCGAGATCCGCCACGGCCAGCGCCTGGGCGACAACCTGACCTTGAGCGACCTGCACCAGCAATTCGACTCAGTCTTCCTCGGCCTCGGGCTGGCCGCCAGTAAACAGCTCGGTTTAGCCCACGAGGACGCTCCCGGCCTGCTCGCCGCCACCGACTACATCCGCGAGCTGCGCCAAGCCGACGACCTGACCCAACTGCCCCTGGCCGACCGCTGCATCGTGCTCGGTGCCGGCAACACCGCCATCGACATGGCCGTGCAAATGGCCCGCCTCGGTGCTCGTGATGTGAACCTCGTTTACCGTCGAGGGTTGGCAGATATGGGCGCCACCCACCACGAACAGGACATCGCCAAAGCCAACCAGGTCCGCCTGCTGACCTGGGCCCAGCCTGAAGAAGTGCTGCTGGATGAGCAGGGCCACGTGCGCGGCATGCGCTTCCAGCGCACGCGCATGGAAAACGGGCGCCTGCACCCCACCGGCGAAACCTTCGAGCTGGCCGCCGATGCAATCTTCAAGGCCATCGGCCAAGGGTTTGACAGCGAGGCGCTGCACGATCCGCTGGCCCAGCAACTGCAGCGTGTCGGTGAAAGAATCTTCGTCGATGAACAGCTGCGCACCAGCATTCCCGGCGTATACGCCGGCGGCGATTGCGTCAGCCTTGGCCAGGACCTCACCGTGCAGGCAGTGCAACACGGCAAGCTGGCCGCTGAAGCCATGCACGCCCAACTCATGCTGAACGTGGAGGCAGCGTAATGGCAGATCTCTCGATTGTGTTCGCCGGTATCAAAGCCCCCAACCCGTTCTGGCTGGCCTCCGCGCCGCCCACCGACAAGGCCTACAACGTGGTCCGTGCGTTTGAAGCCGGCTGGGGCGGCGTGGTGTGGAAAACCCTGGGCGAAGACCCGGCGGCGGTCAACGTGTCGTCACGCTACTCGGCGCACTACGGTGCCAACCGTGAAGTGCTGGGCATCAATAACATCGAGCTGATCACTGACCGCTCGCTGGAGATCAACCTGCGGGAAATCACCCAGGTGAAAAAGGACTGGCCCGACCGCGCGTTGATCGTGTCGCTGATGGTGCCGTGCGTTGAGGAATCCTGGAAAAACATCCTGCCGCGGGTGGAAGCCACCGGTTGCGACGGTATCGAGCTGAACTTCGGCTGCCCCCATGGCATGCCCGAGCGCGGCATGGGTGCGGCGGTCGGCCAAGTGCCGGAGTATGTGGAGCAGGTCACGCGTTGGTGCAAGACGTATTGCTCGCTGCCGGTGATCGTCAAGCTCACGCCGAATATCACCGACATTCGCGTGGCCGCGCGCGCGGCGTATCGCGGTGGCGCGGATGCGGTGTCGCTGATCAATACCATCAATTCCATCACCAGCGTCGACCTGGAACGCATGGTCGCGCTCCCGGTGGTTGGCACACAAAGCACCCACGGCGGTTACTGCGGTTCGGCGGTTAAGCCGATTGCGCTGAACATGGTCGCCGAAATCGCCCGTGACCCGCAGACACAGGGCCTGCCGATCTGTGGCATTGGCGGCATCGGCAACTGGCGCGACGCGGCGGAATTCGTTGCCCTTGGCTGTGGCGCGGTGCAGGTGTGCACGGCGGCAATGCTGCACGGGTTTCGGATTGTGGAAGAGATGAAGGACGGGCTGTCGCGGTGGATGGACAGTCAGGGTTACGCCAGCCTGCAGGAATTTTCCGGGCGCGCGGTGGGCAATACGACGGATTGGAAGTACCTGGACATCAACTACCAGGTGATTGCGAAGATCGATCAGCAAGCTTGTATTGGCTGCGGGCGTTGCCATATTGCCTGTGAGGACACGTCGCACCAGGCGATTGCCAGTTTGAAATTGGCGGATGGCACGCATAAGTACGAAGTGATCGATGATGAATGTGTGGGCTGCAATTTGTGCCAGATCACCTGCCCGGTGGCCGACTGCATCGAGATGGTGCCGATCGACTCGGGCAAGCCGTATTTGAACTGGACGCAAGATCCGAGGAATCCCTATCGAGAGGCTGTGTAGCGCTCTAGATCGCTATCGCAGGCAAGCCAGCTCCCACATTCGACTGCATTCCTTCAGGAACAATGCGCTCAACGGTGGGAGCTGGCTTGCCTGCGATGGCGGCCTCTGGCTGACCATGCGGTGTGGTTGGAATGAGTACATATCCATTTCTGCGGTAACGGCTACTTAGGGTTTCGCCCTTACGGCGAGTCACTTTTGGAAGAGCGCCAAAAGTAACCCAAAACGCTTCGCCCC
>NZ_CAXAOJ010000010.1:0-242272 GCF_963970945.1 Pseudomonas sp. RA_5y_Pfl1_P24
AGGCTCCAGCCGCACCAACACCGTCCGCTGTTCCAGCTTGTCCCTAACCATCGTCACCGGATTGGAAACCACCTGATCCCCAACCTTCAGCGGCACATCCGGAATCACCCTGATCGGCGTCGCCGGGGCCCCCAGCAGAATCGGTTTAACCGCTTCGATATGCGGCTCCAACCGAGGCCCCACCAGTTGATCCGCCAACATCTCAAGCAACTTGCGCGCTCTACCAGACTTGATTTGACTCAGCACCTGCACACCCAGGCGCACGGCCACACCCATGGCGCCCGCGACCCTCAACAGCAGCAGATTGATCAACACTTCGCCGGTGATTTCCCCCATCACCTCGTTCATCTCTGGTGGCGGCAACATCCGTACCCAGCTGGAGATCGCCGCCAGATAGATGAACAACAGCGGTTCATCACTGAGTACGAGCAAACCCTTGGCAATCGATTCACTGCCCAGTTTCAGCAGCTCATCAAGCTCGGCCTCAGAGACGTATTGAAGCAACTTTTCGCTGTTAGGCTTGATGTCTGCCAGTAGGTCGTACAGCTGTGTGATGTTGTGCCACAGGCTGTAAAGCGCCTTGCCCATCCCATGTAGAAATGCCTTCTCCAGCATCCTGCGCTGATCAAGCGGGTTAGCGTCTGTGTAGTCCTTCCACTGGGCTTGGAAGGTGCTTTTCCACTCGTTGCGCAGGCGAACGTCCAATGCATCAATCACCGCCTGATAAGACGCATACAGCGCCCTGACGTGATCTTTGGAAACGTTGGGATAGAAGCTGACCCGGTACTGCTGGTTGCGATCACACTCGTTGATTTCGAGAATGCCGCTTGGGCCAATCGTTTTGTGGAGCGGTTCGCCCAGTGGGCCGCCGTTGGGATCGACGCGTTGCAGCATCACCGGCGTGTTGCCGATGGGCACGAATTGCGTGCTTTGAAACATGTGCACCAGGGTTAACGTGCCGTTGGCCTGGCAGGTGGCGGTGGTGGTACTGGGATAAAGAGAACGGTTGATCGGCGCGACCAACGCCACCTCATCCCCAACCTTGAACACCTGCTCGATATCCAGCGCGGAAAAGCTCCAGACGCTCGACGCCCAGTCATCAAACGTGTTCAGGCATTCACGGAAATCGCGAAAGACGGCCTCGACATCGACCGTCTTCACATCCATTGGCGTCAGGGCCAGCCTGCCAATGGCCGGGTTCAAGAAACAGCTCCAACAACAGACAAGTCCATCTGCAATCCCTCGCACTGTGTATTCAGGCGAGGGACTTTGCGGACCTTTTCAGGGGAGGGGAGTAGAGCTTATCCGGCAGTTATGTGGGAAGTTTCGACAGTTTTCGTCTTCTCTCGCCCCAGCACCAAACTGCACAGCGCGGGCAAAAACAACAGCGTCAACACCATCCCCACCAACACTCCGCCGATCAGCCCAAAGGCCAGGGATGACCAGAACACCGACAACGTCAGCGGAATAAACGCCAACGCCGCCGCCAGTGCGGTCAGGATCACCGGCCTGGCGCGGCGCACCGTCGGTGCGACCTGCTGCGGGCCATCCCCTGGCTCAGCGCGAACACGTGCCCTTGGAGGAATTGGTGCGCGACTGGCCGTGGATCCTGCAACCGCAAACCAGCCCGGCGCGTATCGGCTTCGACCAGGCGCTGCAGGACCTGGCGCTGCCGAGCCCAGCGGACATCATCGAATGCAGCTCGGTGTACTCCATGCAGCAGTTGATCCAGCTGACCGACGCGGTGATGGTGCTGTCAGAAAGCGCGCTGCGTGATTACCTGAAGATGGGTTTGGTGGTGGCGTTGCCGGTAGCCCTGGAGGTGCGGCTGGCGCCGTTTGGCATGTTATTGCGCAAAGGCGAGGGGGTGAGCCGGGAATTGGGGTGGTTTATCGACTTGCTGCGGCAGAAGGCCGCCATGCTTTAAACGCATTGTTGAAAAGGGCATGGTGTGTCAGTGCGATATTAAATAGAATGAATCTCATTTGAGACTCACTCGCGCCGCGCAGGTCGCTAGCCATGAATGATGCTGTTGTACCGACCCACGCCCCCGAACTGACCTTGTCGAGCCTGTACCGTGACCACCGCAGTTGGCTCGAAAGCTGGCTGCGCCGGCGCCTGGGCAATACCTGGGATGCCGCGGACCTGAGCCAGGATACGTTTTTGCGGGTGCTCGCCAGCGCCCAGCCGATTGCGCAGATGCAGGAGCCGCGGGCGTACCTGGTGACCGTTGGCAAGCGCCTGCTGGTGAATTTTCATCAGCGGCGCAGCCTTGAACTGGCTTATCTGACTGCCTTGGCGAACCTGCCGGAAGAATGCGTGCCGTCCCCCGAGCAGCGCTGGTTGGTGTTGGAGACGCTGCAAGCCTTGGATGAATTGCTCGACGGCTTGCCGGTGCTGGTCCGCCGCGCCTTCCTCTGGAGCCAACTGGAAGGCCTGGGCTACCGCGAGATCGCCGAGCGTCTCGACGTGTCCGAGCGCACGGTAAAACGCTACATGGCCCAAGCCTACGAGCACTGCCTGCTGGTGGACCTGTGAGCCGTGACGTCGCCCGCGCCGCCGCCCAGTGGTTGGCGTTGCTCGAATCCGGCGCGGCCACCGAGCGTGATCACGCCGCGTTGCAGCATTGGCGTGAAAGCCATCCTCAACACGAACAGACCTGGCAGAAAGCCCAAACCCTGCGCCAGCGTTTCAGCGACCTGCCCCAGGCCCTGGCGATGGCCAGCCTTGACCGCCCGCAACCGGGGCGGCGCGCTGTGCTCAAGCGTGCCTTGGGGGTCGCGGTATTGGTGCCGACTGCCTGGCTGGTCAGCCGTCAATTGCCCATCGAGGCATGGCGCGCCGACCTGCATACCGCCACCGGTGAGCGCAAACGCCTGCCATTGGCCGACGGCGTCAGCTTGCAACTCAATACCGCGACGGCAGTGGACCTGGCGCAGCGCCGCATCACCTTGGTGGACGGTGAGTTGGCGCTGAATGTACCTGGCGCGGCGGCGATGACCGTGCACACCCGATACGGCGAGGTGAGGGTCAGTCAGGCCGAAGTGTGTGTGCGGCAACTGGCCGCTGGCTGTCGGGTGTCGGTGCTCAAGGGCTTGGTTCACGTGCGCGACCTGAACGGGCAAGTGACGACCTTGCAGGCGGGCCAGCAAGCCCCCCTGAACGCCAGCGGGCTGGCCGCCTGGGCGCCGTTTGATGTGTCGCAGTTGGGCTGGCGCGAGGGGGTGTTGACGGCGCAGAACCAGCCGTTGGGGGATTTTCTGCGGGAGCTGGAGCGCTATCGCCCAGGGGTGTTGCGCTGGGATTCACGCCTGGAGCGTATGCGGGTGACAGGCAGTTTTCGCTTGGACGACACCGACCGAATCCTCAACCTGTTGGCCTCAACGCTGGGGTTCGAGGTGCAGGCGCGGACGCGGTATTGGGTCACACTGAGTTAAGTGTGGGAGCCGTTTCAATTCAAATCACATGGGCGCGTTGCAGCTCGCTCAAGCACAGCAGCCTTCAGCTGCGCCAGCACCGGACCACGCCGATTCGCTGGCGCTCGGCAGCTGCTACGGAGGTTGGCAAATTCTTGAAGCGCTGTTGGCAGGGCAACAGCTCGCATATGCCTTAGTGATATAAATAAATAGTTATATATTCTTTTTGATTTGGTCTGCGATGGCGCATTTTGAGGGCCTGCGCATACGTGCGGATTGACCCAACAGCCAAAAAGGAAAGCCGACATGACTATTAAAGCGATCAACGTGCGCAACCAGTTCAAGGGCGTGATCAAGGACATTCTGCTGGGGGACGTGGTGTCGGAAATCGACGTGCAAACGGCGTCCGGTATCGTCACTTCGGTGATCACTACCCGTTCGGTACGTGATCTGGAGTTGAAAGTGGGCAGTGAAGTGATTGCCTTTGTGAAGTCCACCGAAGTGTCCATCGCCAAGCTGTGACGATCCCGTGTCGACGCCGGCTGGCGGGGGGCCTGAGATCAAGATCAAAAGCAGAGCAGAGCAAAAGCTGAGCCCATTACGGCTCAGCTTAGGGTGAGTCAAGCCTGGCGTTGGCGCAGTGCCCGTTCCATACGTTGCAAACCCTCTTCCAGCATCGACCGTGGGCAGCCGAAGTTCAGGCGCACGAATTGCTGGCTGTCGTCACCGAACTCGATCCCCGCGCTCAAGCCCACCTTGGCCTGTTCCAGGAAGAACTGTTGCGGGTCATCCAAGCCAAGCGCGCTGCAATCCAGCCAGGCCAAGTAGGTGCCTTGCGGTGCATGCATCACCACACCGGGCAGGCGGGTTTGCACGGCCTTGAGCAGGTAGTCACGGTTGGCTTGCAGGTACTGCACCAGCGCGTCGAGCCAGTCGCCGCATTGGCTGTAGGCCGCACGAGTGGCTTCCAGCCCGAGGGGGCTGACGCTGTCGACCATGCCGCAACGGGCCGCGTTGAAGCGCTCGCGGATTTCGGCGTTCTGGACCACCGCAAAGCAGGTCTTCAAACCCGCCACGTTATAGGCCTTGCTGGCCGACATCAGGGTGATGGTGCGCTGGGCGATCTCATCGCTGAGGCTGGCGGTGGGGATATGGCGGCGGCCGTCAAAGCACAGCTCGGCGTGGATTTCATCGGAGATGATCAGCGCGCCGTTTGCCAGGCAGGCGCTGGACACGGCGAGCAGTTCTTCGCGCGGGAAGACTTTGCCAATGGGGTTGTGCGGGTTGCTCAGCAGCAGTGCACCCGCGCCGGCCAGCGCATCGTGCAAGGCTGGCAGTGGCGTGAAGTATTCACCGTCGATCAGCTCGAAGGGGACTTCGATGCGCGGCAGGTTCCAGTGTCCTGGGGCCAGGCGGATTGGCCGATAGTTCGGGGTTTGCAGCACCACCGGCTGGCCCGGCTGGACAAACGCGTGCAGCGCCATGTTGAAACCCGGTTCGACGCCGGGCAGGAACAGCAGCTCATCCGGTTGTACGCGCCAAGCGTATTTGGCCCACAGGTCGGCGACGATCGCCTCGCGCACATCCGGGCCGGCGACGCTGTAGCCGAGGACCTGCTGGTCGAGGCGTGCATGCAGCGCCTGCAGCACGGCGGGGGGCGCGGCGATGTCCATGTCGGCGATCCACATCGGCAAAACGTCCTGCGGGTAGCGGCTCCACTTGGTGCTGCCGGTGCCGAGGCGGGGGTGGATCGTGTCGAAATCAAAGCTCATGGGGGGGCTCGTATCAGGGAGTCAGGCGCAAGAATGGCGCTGATTCTAGCGCCATTATTTTTATAGGCCAGAGCTGATTGCCACCGACAGTCGCTGATGAGCCTGCTCCAGCGCGCGGTTGACCGCTTCTGCGCCGCGCACCATGGCCGGTAGATACACGAAATCGACTGACTGAATGCCCACGGTAGACAGGATCGCGGTCATGTACGGCGTGAAAAAGTCCGGCTCATGGCCCTTGCGGGCGTTACCGGAACTGACCAGCACAAAGGTGCGTCGGTCCTTCAGCAAGCCGACTTTTTCAAACTGCTCATTCACCGTAAAGCTGCGTTGGATGCGCACCACTTGGTCGATCCAGGCCTTGAGCGCCGCCGGCACGGTGAAGTTATGCACCGGCGTGCAGAGGATCAGCAGGCCGCAGGCTTCGAGTTCCACTATCAACTGTTCCGACAGCCCCGTCGCGCTGGCGCTGAGTCCGCCCGGCGTGGTCAGCGCGTTAGCGTATTCACGGGTCAAGGGCGGCAGTGCCTGGCTGCCATAATCGCGTTCGGTCACCTGCGCGTCCGGCATCAGGTCGCGTAACAGTGCGCGGGCCAGTTTGAAGGTCTGCGCGGCTTTGCCGTGGGGGCTGAAACTGAGGAGCAGGGCGTGAGTCATTGGCTCAAATCCTGGGAAAAGTGCATGCCCAGGGGCAGCAGGCACTGGCGGAAATAGAAGCGCTGGGCCATGGCCATGTGCATGCCGGTGTCCAGCACCAGCCAGCGATAGCCACGCGCGCGGGTTTCTTGACGCACGCGATCCAGCAGGCGTTCACCCAGCCGGCGACGCTGCAATGCGGCGTCTATCACCAGGTCATCCACGTATATAAAGCGGCCATACAGGGTGTTTTCGGTCAACCGGTAGCCGGCCAGGCCAATCACCTGGCCGTTTTCGCGTGCGGCCAGCAGGCGATAGCCGTTTTGCCGTTGGCGCTGGATTTGCGCGGCAAAGGCCGTGGCGTCGGTGAGGTGCGGGCGCAGCTGTTGCATCACTGCGAAGCAGGCGATGAAATCGGCCTGGGTTTCCATCTGTACGCATTCGACGTGTTCATTCATGGCCTTGGTTCTCAACGTGCGCCTTTATCGCTGCTGGCACTTTGCGGAAGCTGATCGCAACGCGGTTAAGCGCGTTCATCAACGAAATGGCCAGGGTCAGGTCGGCGATTTCCTTCTCACTGAATGCCGCCGCGACCTCTGTGTAATCTGCATCCGGCACTTGGGTTTGCGCCACGGGGGTGACCACTTCGGCCCAGGCCAGCGCGGCACGTTCACGCGGGGTAAAGAGCGGGAGCCCCTCGCGCCAGGCAGCCAGCAGCATGATTTTTTCCAGGCTCACGCCCTGTTTGAGCAAGTCGCGGGAGTGGCTGTCCAAGCAATAGGCGCAGCCATTGAGTTGCGAGACCCGCAGGTACACTAAGTCGATCAGTTCTTTCTCCAGGCCGCAGCCATGGATGTAGCTGTGCACCGTGCCCAGGGCTTTGTAGCCGACAGGGGCGGCCTGGGCGTAATCGAGGCGGTGTTTCATGGGCATTCCTTTGTTCGGTCAGGGATGCGCCATTGTCGTGGGGGTGAACGGGGGCCGACAGGGGCATGATTGGACAAGTGGGTTGGGACATGATCAGACTTCGGCCTGTCTTTGCGTCGAGCCACTTGCGATGTCGTCACTACCCAAATACCAGGAAATCTACCGGCGCTTTCGCCAGGCCATCGACCAGGGCCAATTGCGCCCCGGTGAGCGCGTGCCGTCGGTGCGGGCGCTGGCACAGGAGCTCAAGGTGGCGCGCGGTACGGTGGAGGCGGCGTATCAGCTATTGGTCAGCGAGGGCTTCTTTGAGGCGCGCGGGCAAGCGGGAACGGTGATCGCCGAGGCGTTGCCGCCGAAGTCGGTGAAGCCAATGCCGGCCTCGTTGCCAGGCACTTCAGGTCCACGTCCGCTGCAGATGGGCTTGCCTGCTTTGGATGCGTTCCCGCGCAAGCTGTGGGCGCGGTTGGTCACCCAGCAAGTGCGCCGCACCGACGCCGACAGCTTGGCGATGGGCGACGTACGTGGCACCCAGGCGCTGCGTGTGGCGATCGCCAGCTACCTGGCGTTGTATCGGGGCGTGGAGTGCTCGCCGCAGCAGGTATTTGTGTGTGCCGGGTATGCGGGGTGCCTGACGTTGGTGTGCGACACCCTGGCGATGGCGGGGCAACGCTGTTGGTTTGAAGACCCTGGGTATTTGCATGCGCGGCAATTGTTGATGCATCACGGTGTGGAGCTGGTGCCGGTGCCGGTGGATCGCGATGGCCTGGATGTCGAGCAAGGCATTGCGCGCGAGCGCGAGGCACGATTGGCGATTGTTACCCCGGCGCATCAGAGCCCGTTGGGTGTGGCGTTGAGCCCGGCGCGTCGGCAGGCGTTGCTGGAGTGGGCGCGGGCGCAAGGCAGTTGGGTGGTAGAGGATGACTACGACAGTGAGTTTCGCTATCGCGGCCAGCCGCTGGCAGCGCTCAAGAGCCAGGATGTGGATGACCGGGTGATCTATGCCGGGAGCTTCAGCAAAATGCTGTTCCCGGGGTTGCGGTTGGGGTATCTGGTGGTGCCCGTGTCGTTGGTCGAGGTGTTTGAACGGGGTGCTCATGCGTTGCAGCAGCGCAGCGCGCAGTTGTTGCAGCTGACGGCGGCGGATTTTCTGGAGCAGGGGCATTTCACCCGGCATCTGAAGAAAATGCGGCAGTTGTATGCGCAGCGTCGGGGGTATTGGGCGGCGGCGTTGCGGGTGCATTGCGCGGCGTTTTTGCGGGTAGATGAGCAGGCGGGCGGGATTAACCTCTTGGCTCGGTTGGTGGTGGATGTACCGGATCGGGTTGTGGCTGAGGCGGCTGATCGTGCAGGGTTGGCAGTTCAAGCGTTGTCATCGTGGACGCTCGAGGTGGGGTGGGGGCAGGGGTTGATGATGGGATTTACCAATGTTGCGACGGCTCAGCAAGCGAAAGACTTGGCGCTGGTTCTGCGCAGCATTCTCGCCGAACGTACCGGCCTGAGCGAGCGATAGAACATGGGCTTTTTCAAGCCCGTTCTGTGACCGACAGGTTCTGTAATAAAAACGCCATTGCGCTGGGGATTAAATCCGCAACGGGCTATTTTGGTGCATCTCAATAACCAGAGTAGCCATGGATGAAATACCAACCCTTCAGCCGTACCTTGATTGCCACCGCCCTGGTGTTGACGGTCAGTGGTGTGCAAGCCGCCTCCCAGGCCCCGGTGGCCGGTGAAAATGGCATGGTGGTCACGGCCCAGCATTTGGCAACACATGTGGGCGTGGATGTGCTCAAGGCCGGCGGCAACGCGGTCGATGCGGCCGTCGCCGTGGGCTATGCGCTGGCCGTGGTATACCCGGCGGCGGGTAACCTGGGCGGTGGCGGTTTCATGACCGTGCAACTGGCTGACGGGCGCAAGACCTTCCTCGATTTCCGCGAAAAAGCGCCGCTGGCGGCCACCGCCAATATGTACCTGGACAAAGACGGCAACGTCGTCGAAGGCCTCAGCGCCAAGGGCCATCTGGCTGTGGGCGTACCTGGCACTGTCTCGGGCATGGAGCTGGCCCTGAGCAAATACGGCACCCTCAAGCGTGCCCAGGTCATCGCCCCGGCGATCAAACTGGCGGAAAACGGCTTCGCCCTGGAGCAGGGTGATATCGACCTGCTGCATACCGCTACCGGCGAGTTTGAAAAAGACAAGGACATGCGCGCAATCTTCCTGCATAACGGCCAACCGCTGCAGGTGGGTCAGAAACTGGTGCAGAAAGACCTGGCCAAGACCCTCAAGGAAATCTCGGCCAAGGGCAGTGACGGTTTCTATAAAGGTTGGGTTGCCAAGGCCCTGGTGGATTCCAGCCAGGCTGGCAAAGGCATAATCACCCAGGCAGACCTCGACAACTACAAAACCCGCGAGCTGGCGCCCATCGAGTGCGACTACCGTGGCTACCACGTCGTTTCGGCACCGCCGCCGAGCTCCGGTGGCGTGGTGATTTGCCAGATCATGAACATCCTCGAAGGCTTCCCGATGGCCGACCTTGGCTATCACTCGGCCCAAGGCCTGCATTACCAGATCGAGGCCATGCGCCACGCCTATGTGGACCGTAACAGCTACCTCGGTGATCCGGACTTCGTAAAGAACCCGATCGAGCACCTGCTGGACAAAAACTACGCGACGAAACTGCGTGACGCGATCGATCCGCAAAAGGCCGGTGATTCCCAGGCGATCAAGCCGGGTGTATCGCCCCATGAAGGCAATAACACCACCCACTACTCCATCGTCGACAAGTGGGGCAACGCGGTGTCGGTTACCTACACCCTCAACGACTGGTTCGGTGCAGGCGTGATGGCGAGCAAGACCGGGGTGATCCTCAACGATGAAATGGACGACTTCACCGTCAAGGTCGGTGTGCCGAACATGTACGGGCTGGTCCAAGGTGAAGCCAACGCCATTGCACCGGGCAAGGCCCCGCTGTCGTCGATGAGCCCGACCATCGTGACCAAGGATGGCAAGACGGTGATGGTAGTGGGTACGCCAGGTGGCAGCCGCATCATCACAGCGACCTTGCTGACGATCCTGAATGTGATCGACTACAAGATGAATATCCAGGAAGCCGTGGACGCACCGCGTTTCCACCAGCAGTGGATGCCTGAGATGACTAACCTGGAGACCTTCGCGGTCAGCCCGGACACCCAGAAGATCCTTGAAAGCTGGGGCCACACGTTTGCAGGCCCGCAGGACGCCAACCACTTGGCGGCGATCCTCGTGGGTGCTCCATCCCTGGGTGGCAAACCGGTGGGGAATAACCGCTTCTATGGCGCGAATGACCCGCGTCGCAACACCGGGCTTTCCTTGGGCTACTAACCACGCCTGCAGTGAGCGGGCTTGCCTCGCTCACAGCAATAATTCTTCTACGGCCTTGAAGGCCGCGACTTGGCGCTCCTCCCAATTCCCTCTGATCACTACGACTGCCTGCTGATGCTGCTGCATCCACGCCAGGCTATCCTCGAAAAACGCCTGCCGATCCGCCAGTTCCGGTTGGCAGCGTTGGCCGTCGGCGGTCCATTCCACATCATCCGGCGAGAGCAGCAGGTGCAGGTCGTAGTGCCGCGCCAGCAGTTCGCTGTCCAGCCACGCTGGGTAGTCGCCGAACAGGGTCTGGCTCCAGAGTCTGTTGGTCAGCAAATGCGTGTCGAGGATCAGCCACTCAGGCTGTTCGGCGCGGGCAGCGTCCTCCCAGGCCAGTTGGCCGCGGGCAATGGCCGGGATATCGGCCAAGGTGGTATCACGTCGATGATGGTCTATGAAATGGCGCACATATTCACCGACCATCAGCCCGCCGAAGTGCGCTTGCAGTTCAGCCGCCAGCCAGCTCTTGCCGCTGGATTCGGGACCCGCCAATACCACCACTTTCATGCGTGCAACGCCGGGTCGGCGCGCCATTCACGCCAGCCTTGCACGGCGATCACAGTGAACAGCGCGTACAGCGCGGCGGTCAGGTACAGGCCTTTGTAGAGGAAGAGCCCGACGAAGATCACGTCCACCACAATCCACAACGCCCAGCACTGCACACGCTTCTGCGCCATCCACATTTGCGCCACGAGGCTGAAACCGGTGAGCGCGGCGTCGAGCCAGGGTTGGGCGGCGTCGGTCCAGTGGGCCATGGCGGCACCGAGCAGCAGGCTGCCGACTGCGCCCACCGTGAGGCTGGCCATGATTGCCAGCCCACCAAGGCGGGTGACCTGGCGCCCTTGCTTGATCTGGCCGGCGCGGGTCCACTGCCACCACCCGTAGACTTGCAGCGCGGCGTAAACCACCTGCAGCAGCATGTCGGAATAGAGTTTCACATCGTAGAACACCCAGGTGTAAAGCAGCACCATGACCAGCCCGATCGGCCAGCACCAAGGATTTTGCTTGACCGTCAGCCACACGGCGATCACCCCCAGGGCAGCGGCGAACAGTTCAAGCCCGGACATGGTGGTTCCTTGGGAGAGTGGGAGAGGGCGGGGATTGTAACGAAAGAAGATTGGCGTAGGAATTGGCTTGTATGAGCGGGCAAGCCCGCTCACTACGGGACTAGACTTTGAACTGGCGCAAGAGTCCGTCGAGCTGATCGCTCAGGCTGCGCAAGTGCACACTTGCTACGCTCGACTGTTCCGCCGCCAACGCCGTGCTGTGGGACAAACCGGCGGCCTGGGTGACGTTCTGGTTGATGTCTTCCACCACATGCGCCTGCTGCAGCGTGGCGCTGGCAATCGACGCATTCAGGCCGTTGAGGTTGTGCAGGGCCTGGCCGATGGCGGTCAGGCTGGCGCCGGCCTGGCCGGCTTGCTCGATGGTCATTTGCGACGCGCTGTGGCTGTCGCTGATCACGTTGACCGCCGCTTCCGAGTGGCCTTGCAGGCGCTCGATCATGCCCTGGATCTCCGCCGTGGATTTTTGCGTGCGCTGAGCCAGCAGGCGTACTTCGTCGGCCACCACCGCAAAGCCGCGGCCTTGCTCGCCAGCGCGTGCCGCTTCAATCGCCGCGTTCAAGGCCAGCAGATTGGTCTGGTCGGCGATGGAACGGATGACCTCGAGCACGCTGCCGATCTGGGTACTTTCAGCGGACAGGGTACGAATCACTTCCACGGCCTGGCTGATGGTGTTGGAGAGTTGGTCGATCTGTTGCAGGCTGCCGTCGATATTGACCTGGCCTTGCTGCGCCTGGGCCTGTGCATCGCGCATTTCGCTGGCGGCGTGTTCAGCGTTCTTGGCCACGTCCTGCACGCCGTAGGTGACTTCATTGATGGCGGTGGCCACCAGTTCCATCTGCTGGGACTGTTGCTGGCTGCGGTCATGGGCCTGGGTCGCATTGTTGCCCAGGTCCTGTGAGGACTGGCCCAGCGCGTTGGCGCATACCTGCAACTGGCTCACCACCTCGCGCAACTTGGCGGTGAAGGTGTTGAAGTGATGGGCCAATTCGGTGACTTCGTCCCGGCCGTGGGTGTCGAGGGTGCGGGTGAGGTCGCTTTCGCCGCTGGCAATGTTGCCCATGGCGTTCACCGCGTCCTGCAACGGCCGCACGATGCTGCGGGCGATCAGTGAGACCAGCAACGCCATCACCAGCGCAATGCCGAGGCCGATAAACGAGGCTTTCCAGACCTGGGTGCTGAACTCGGCCTGCACATCATCCACGTACACACCGGAACCGATAATCCAGCCCCACGGCTGGAACAGTTGGATGTACGAAGTTTTCGGCACTGGTGCGTCGGCCCCAGGCTTGGGCCAGCGATAGTTGACGATGCCGGCGCCCTTGGCCTTGGCCAGGATCACGAATTCGTTGAACACGGCAAACCCGTCAGGGTCACGAATGGCCGAAAGGTTCTGGCCATCGAGCTTGGGGTTGGCCGGGTGCATGATCATCACCGGCGTCAGGTCGTTGATCCAGAAATAGTCGTCATGGTCGTAGCGCAAGCCACGCACCACGCTCATGGCCTGTTTCTGGGCGGCTTCGCGGGTCATCACGCCAGTCGTCTCAAGGCTGTGATAAAACGTCAGAATCCCGTTGGCGGTCTGGACCACGTGTTGGGTTTGGAGGCGCTTGGCCTGGTACAGATCGTCATGGATCTGCTTGAGCATCAGCAAACCCAGGGCCAACAGCATCAGCACGGCGACTATCAGGATCAGCCAGAGGCGCCGGCTGATCGACATATTGCGCAAACTGTTCATCGTCCTGTCACTCCGGGCTTTTTATAATTGTGGGCGTTGCATCGACTTTTCCGCCTTGTCTGATAGGCTTTCGGCCTGTACTCGGAAAACCTGAGTACTGTCTGATTTTTCACAAGATTTTTGCAGGTTGGGGGTTAAAGTCCAGCATCGTATCTTGTCGTCAGTGAACCATTAAAAAGATCAATGAGGCTTGCCATAGAGCAAGACCTTTGGGGGAAGCATGGATTTTTGGACCGCCATACAGGCATTGATTCTTGGCGTTGTGGAGGGGCTTACCGAGTTCCTGCCAATTTCCAGCACTGGCCACCAGATCATCGTCGCCGACTTGCTCGACTTTACCGGCGACCGTTTCAATGCATTCAACATCATCATTCAGCTGGGCGCCATCCTCGCCGTGGTGTGGGAATTCCGTGGCAAGATTTTCGAAGTGGTCAGCGGCCTGCCGACCCAGCGCAAGGCCCAGCGGTTCACCGTCAACCTTTTGATCGCCTTCTTCCCGGCCGTGGTATTGGGGGTGATTTTCGCCGACCTGATTCATCACTACCTGTTCAACCCGATCACCGTGGCCACGGCGCTGGTGGTGGGCGGCGTCATCATGCTGTGGGCCGAGCGCCGCGAGCACGAAGTGCATGCCGAAACCGTCGATGACATCACCTGGAAAGACGCGCTCAAGGTGGGCCTGGCGCAGTGCCTGGCGATGATTCCGGGCACCTCGCGGTCCGGCTCGACCATTATCGGCGGCCTGTTGTTCGGCCTGTCGCGCAAGACCGCCACCGAGTTCTCGTTCTTCCTGGCGATGCCGACCATGGTGGGTGCGGCGGTGTATTCGGGCTACAAGTACCGTGACCTGTTCCAGCCTGCGGACTTGCCGGTGTTCGCCATCGGCTTTGTGACCTCGTTCATCTTCGCGATGATTGCGGTCAAGGGCTTGCTCAAATTCATCGCCAGCCACAGCTATGCAGCGTTTGCCTGGTACCGCATTGCGTTCGGCTTGTTGATCCTGGCGACTTGGCAATTCGGCTGGATCGACTGGGCCGCGGCCAAGGCATGATGATTCAGCACCCACGCTTGAAGGCAGCGCTCTTCGTGCTGCTGTGCGCGGCGCCGCTGTTGGGTTCGGTACTGGTGTGGCAGCGCGGCGAGACCGTGATCCCGCTGGCGGCCTATGGCGTGGTCAGCGTGATCGCGTTTTTCCTGTATTGGAGCGACAAGCGCAAGGCGCGCACCGACAGTTGGCGCACGCCGGAAAATATCCTGCATGCCGTGGAGTTGGCGGGCGGTTGGCCGGGGGCGCTGATTGCCCAGCAGGTGTTCCGGCACAAGACGCGCAAGGTGTCTTATCAGGTGTTGTTTTGGGTGATTGTGTTGTTGCATCAGGTGTTTTGGCTTGACCAGATGTTTCTCGGCGGCACGTTGGTTTCAGTGCTGTAGGTTTGGGTATCTACAGCGCTTTTGGGGCTGCGCCAGACCTGTGGCGAGGGAGCTTGCTCCCGCGGCGGCTGGGCATGCGGCGACTTTTATCTGGCGAGAAACGGTTCAAATGTGGGAGTTGGCTTGCCTGCGATGGCTATGTGTCGGGCGACTAGGATCGAGTGTATATCCGTTATTTAGATAACGGCCACTTAGGGTTTCGCTCTTACAGCGACTCACTTTTGGAAAGGCCCAAAAGTAAGCAAAAGGCCTTCGCCCCACCACTCGGTGTCTCGCCTAGGCTCGACATGCCCTCACTCCGGCTTGAATCTGTGGGCCGCCGCGATGGGCCATCCTTGGCCCAGCGCGGCTAACCCGGCGTCCTGCCGGGTTACCCACGGATTCAAGCCTGCGTTCGGCCAGCGTGGTTGACGGGGCGCCTGAGATCAAGATCAAGATCAAAAGCTGAGCAGAGCAAATCAAAAGCAGAGCAACCGATAGTCACTTAGATAACTAGGGTGCTTTTGCGTCAATCACCCAGCAACAGCCCGACCTGCGTGCGTTTGGGCAACTTGCTGACCACCAACTGGTGTGAACGCTGCAACAAGCCACGCAGTTCATCAGCCCCAAGCGGGTAGGGCGTGTTCATGATGATCCACTGCGCGCGGGCCAGATACGGCGCAGGGTGGATGCCTGGGCGGTCCACATGACCGAGGAACAGTTCCTTATCGACCTTGAACGCCAGCGACTCACCGCGCAGGTTCTGCAAGGCAAACATCTTGTTGCCGGCAATCGAGAACACACGCACACCGCCCCATTTATAGTCCTCCCGCGCACCGGGCAGGCTCAGGCAGAAGCTGGCGACGTGTTCTTCGGTCATCTTCATAGCAAGCGGTCTCCACAGCCTTTGAAGCCTTCTTCCAGGTAGTCGATCCAGGCCCGTATCGCCGGCAGCACGCCGCGCCGATGCGGGTAAACCGCTTGCAGCCAGCCGCCCGGCAATGACCATTGAGGCAACAATTGCACCAATCGGCCGTTGGCCAACTCTTCTTCGCAATACATCATCGGTAACACGGTAAAACCCACGGCCATGATGGCGCTGGCTTTACGCACAATGAAATCTTCGATGCCCAGGCGGGCTTCCATCACCAGTTCGTGAGGGGTGCCCTGTGGGTCGAGGATACGTTGATGCACCATGCGGTCTGCCTCCAATGCACCGAGGATGGGCAGTTGCCTGAGGTCGTCGAGGCTGTTGACTCGACGCTCGCGCACGAGTTCGGGGCTGGCGACCAGCACGGTCTGGGCCTGGCGCAGGCGTTTGGTCACCAGTAGCGGGTCTTCATCACCGAGTTCACGCACGCGCAACGCCACGTCGATACCTTCAGCCACCAGGTCGACACGGCGATTGACCAGGGTCATTTCCAACTGCACCTGGGGGTGGGCAGCGAGAAAGCCCGCGACCAGCTCCGGCAGAATGTGCTGCGCCATGCCCACCGGGCAACTGACCCGCAGCCGACCACGGGGTTCGCTGGACATCCTGGCCACGGCCTCATCGGCCATTTCCGCTTCCAGCAGCATGGCCTGGCAGTGGCGCAGGTAGCGCTCGCCGACGGCGGTGAGGGTCAATTGGCGGGTGGTGCGTTGCAGCAGGCGCGCGCCCAGGCGTTCTTCCAGCTCAGCGATGCGCCGCGACAGCCGCGACTTGGGAACCCCCAGCAATCGCCCGGCCGCCGCGAAGCCACCGGCTTCCACGACTTTGGCGAAATAGTAGAGGTCGTTGAGGTCTTGCATGGTCAGCCTATTGTCCTGTGAGTGGGACGAACTATCGCATTTAAGCCGTCTTATCGGCTATTGGTTTCATGTGTAGCATCACCACCATCTGATCGCCCTTGACGATCCTAACCGGAGATCTCACATGAAACTTTTGCATATCGATTCCAGCATTCTCGGCGACAACTCGGCATCCCGTCAGCTCAGCGCGGGTGTGGTCAAGGCCTGGCAAGCGGCGGAGCCGGGTGTGGAAGTGACTTACCGCGACCTGGCCAGCGAAGCTATCAACCACTTCTCCGGCGCGACCCTGGGCGCCCTGGGCACTGCCGCTGAACAGCGAGATGCCGCGCAAAAGCACGAGGCCGACCTGAGCGCATCGTCGCTGGCTGAATTCCTCGCCGCCGATGCCTTGGTGATTGGTGCGCCGATGTACAACTTCACCATCCCGACTCAACTGAAAGCCTGGATCGACCGCATCGCCGTCGCCGGCCAGACTTTCCGCTACACCGAAGCCGGCCCGGAAGGCCTGTGCGGCAACAAGAAAGTCATCATCGTGTCCACGTCCGGTGGCTTGCACGCCGGGCAGGCGTCTGGCGCTGCCCATGAAGGGTATCTGAAACTGCTGTTTGGTTTCCTAGGTATCACTGACATTGAAATCGTACGGGCCGAAGGCTTGGCCTACGGCGATGACGCGCGTAGCAAATCTTTGAGCGACGCCAACGTACGCATCAACGAACAGTTGTTCGCCGCCGCGTAAAGCTTATGTAAAACAGCGCCTTTCCCCGTTTCAATCTGAAGCGGCACGTCTAAACTCTGTATTCTGATCGCCTCAAAACGACCGGACTACGGAGTTTTTTCGTTTACCCGCTGTCATTACTCTGGCCCAGGTTATGCACGCATGGGTTTATCACCCGGTGCGAGCGCCTTAAACCATGGATTTTTCAACCAGATATGCCGCGGATGTTGAACGTGGGCACACAGCAAAGGTGGCCATCCCCATGATGCGTCTTTGTGCTGTTATGGTTCTTTCCCTGCTCGGCAGCCTGGTTTCAGTGCACGCCGCCCCTGCGCCGCACCCCCATTGGAGTGTGGGTTTCCACCGCATGACTTTTCTCGACCCGCTGGACTTGCAGCCGATGAAAGCCATCGCGTTCTACCCGTCCACCGACGCTGAACACACCACGCCGTTGGGCGCCTATCACGTCGCGGCCTCCGAAGATTCCAAGATTGCCATTGGCCGATTTCCGATGTTGATGCTGTCCCACGGCAACACCGGCACACCTCTGGCCCTGCACGACCTGGCCACGTCGCTGGCGCGTAAAGGTTTTGTGGTGGTGGCGGTGCTGCATCCTGGCGACAACTACAAAGACCACAGTCGACTGGGCACGGTGAGCAACCTGTATGGCCGGCCGATTCAGATTTCTGAAGCGATCACTGCCACCCTGGGCGATCCGATGCTGTCGCCATTCGTTGACGTCGATCAGGTGGGCGTTATCGGTTACTCGGCCGGGGGTGAAACCGCGTTGATCCTGGCGGGTGCCAAGCCGGATTTCGACCGCCTGCGCCGTTACTGCCAGGAGCGCCCGGAGGATCGCGATGCTTGCACCACCAAAGGCGAATTGGTGGTGGACCGCGATGACCTGCAACCGCAATCCGACCTGCGCATTCACGCCTTGATGCTGATGGCGCCGTTGAGCCTGATGTTCGGCCGCGACACCCTGGCCGACGTGCATGTGCCGGTGCTGCTCTACAGTGGCGATGGCGACAAGTTGGTGGCCGTGGACAAGAACGCTGCCGCCCTGGCGCGCAAGCTGCCAGAGCCGCCCGACTTCAAGCTGCTGGCCGGGGCAGGGCACTTCGTGTTCATGGCGCCGTGTGACAGCGACCAATTGGCGGCGATGCCGGCGATTTGCACGGATGCTGACGGGGTCGACCGTGAAGGCATTCACCGTGACTTGATCTCTGAGGCGGGGCGTTTTTTCAGCCACACCCTCGGTCAATCCACCCGCGCCGGTATGCAAACGGCTGATCAGTAAGCGCGGCGCATGAGCAACAGGGTCACGCCCAGGGCGGTGACCGACAACAGCGCGGCGCAGAAGAAGATCCAGCCGTAGCCGAGGTTCAAGGCCACGGCGCCCATCAACGGCCCGGCGATCGCGAGGGCCAAGTCAAAAAACACCGCATACGCACTCAGCCCCGCGCCACGGCTGCTGTTGGGCACCTGTTTGATGGCTTCCACCCCCAGCGCCGGGTACACCAGTGACAAGCCAAAGCCGGTCAACCCGGCCCCAACCAACGCCACCACGGTGGATGGCGCCAGCCAGAGTAGCGTAAGGCCGAGGGTTTCGATGGTCATGCAGGCAATCGCTGCCCGAAAGCCACCAAAACGGCTGATGGCGGCAATAAACACCAGCCGTGACAGGATGAAGCACGCGCCAAATACCGTGAGGCAGTAAGCCGCGCCGACCCAACCTCTATTGAGGTAGTACAAGGTGATAAAGGTGGTGAGGGTGCCATAGCCAATCGATGCCAGGCACAGGCTGGCGCCAAACGGCGCGATACGCCCGAACACCGCCCAAAATGGCAGACGCTCGCCACGCACAACCGGCACCGACGGTTTGTTGCGGATCAGCACCAGGCCCAGTGCCGCCAACACTGACAGCGCAATGCCGAGGCTGGTGTAGCCGTATTCGGCCACCATCACGACACCCAGCGGCGCACCAAGGGCAATGGCACCGTAGGACGCGATCCCATTCCACGAAATCGACCGCGCGGTGTGTTCGGCACCGACCTGGCCCATGCACCAACTGATGGTGCCCACGCCGATCAACCCTTGGGCCACGCCCAACAACAGACGTGCAACGATCAGAATACCAAGGCTCAGCGACGGCAGGCTTTGCGCCAGCGTCGCGAAAAACGTCAGCACGCCACTCACAAGAATCCCGGCCAGCCCCAACACAATTGCACGCTTGGTGCCGACGTTATCCGACATGCGCCCGGCCATGGGGCGGCTGAGCAGGGTGGCGAGATATTGCGAGCCGATCGTGATGCCGGCCACTACAGCGCTGAACCCAAGTTGCTCGTGTACATAGCCAGGTATGACCGCAATCGGCAGGCCGATGCAGATAAAGGCGATGAAGGTGTAGAAGACGATGGAGACGATCTGCAGGGTGATCGACAGGGAGTTGGGCGTGGCGGCAGACATGGGTACTCGTTCGCTGGCGGGCGGTAGGCGCATCATGGCAAGGGCCAGGGGCAAAGGAAAGCAGACTAACTACTTAAACAACATCCCTCCCGGAGCGAATAACCTGTGGCGAGGGAGCAAGCTGCCTCGCCACAAAAAGCGTGCTCATCTCAAGATGCAAAAAGCCCCGTCACACTGGACGGGGCTCTAACTTGCTGCTTGCAGCCGAAAACTAATCGCTGCTCTTAAAACACCACGCCTTGGCTGCGCAGGTAGTCGTCATAGGTGCCGCTGAAGTCGATCACGCCGGTGGCGCTCAACTCGATGATGCGGGTGGCCAGGGAGGATACGAACTCACGGTCGTGGCTGACGAAGACCAGCGTGCCTGGGTAGTTTTCCAGCGCCAGGTTAAGTGCCTCGATGGATTCCATGTCCAAGTGGTTGGTCGGTTCGTCCATGATCAGCACGTTCGGCTTTTGCAGGATCAGCTTGCCGAACAGCATACGGCCTTGCTCACCACCGGAAATCACCTTCACCGACTTCTGGATCTCGTCGTTGGAGAACAGCATGCGACCCAAGGTGCCACGGATCATTTGCTCGCCTTGAGTCCACTGGCCCATCCAGTCGAACAAGCTCATGTCGTCTTCGAAGTCATGGGCGTGGTCCTGAGCGTAGTAGCCCAGCTCAGCCGCGTCGGTCCACTTGATGCTACCGGCATCCGGCGTCAGTTCGTTGACCAGAGTACGCAGCAGCGTGGTCTTGCCGATACCGTTCGGACCGATGATCGCCACGCGCTCGCCCGCTTCAACCTGGAAGCTGAAGTCCTTGAACAGCGGTTTGCCATCGAAGCCTTTGGCCATGCGCTCGACGATGACCGCCTGGCGGTGCAGTTTTTTGTTCTGGTCGAAGCGGATGAACGGGCTCACACGGCTCGAAGGCTTGACCTCGGCCAGCTGGATCTTGTCGATCGCCTTGGCGCGGGAGGTGGCTTGTTTGGCTTTCGAGGCGTTGGCCGAGAAGCGGCTGACGAAGGATTGCAGTTCGGAGATCTGCGCCTTCTTCTTGGCGTTGTCCGACAGCAGTTGTTCGCGGGACTGGGTCGCTACAGTCATGTACTCGTCGTAGTTGCCCGGGAACAGGCGCAACTCGCCGTAGTCCAGGTCAGCCATGTGGGTGCACACGCTGTTCAGGAAGTGACGGTCGTGAGAGATGATGATCATCAGGCTGGAACGCTGGGTCAGGATGTTTTCCAGCCAGCGGATGGTGTTGATGTCCAAGTGGTTGGTCGGTTCGTCGAGCAACAGCACTTCAGGGTCGGAGAACAGCGCCTGGGCCAGCAATACGCGCAGTTTCCAGCCAGGGGACACTTCGCTCATCGGGCCGAAGTGCTGTTCCAGGGGAATGCCCAGGCCCAGCAGCAGCTCACCGGCGCGGGATTCGGCAGTGTAGCCGTCCATCTCGGCGAATTCGGTTTCCAGTTCGGCCACGGCCATGCCGTCTTCTTCGCTCATTTCCGGCAGCGAGTAGATACGATCGCGCTCGGCCTTGACCTTCCACAGTTCCTCGTGGCCCATGATCACGGTGTCGAGCACGGTGAATTCTTCGTAGGCGAACTGGTCCTGGCGCAGTTTACCCAAGCGCACGTTCGGCTCCAGCATGACCTGGCCGCCGGACGGATCGAGGTCGCCACCGAGGATTTTCATGAAGGTCGACTTGCCGCAACCGTTGGCACCGATCAAGCCATAACGGTTGCCTGCGCCGAACTTGACCGAGACGTTCTCGAAGAGCGGCTTGGCGCCGAACTGCATGGTGATGTTAGCTGTGGAGATCAATTACTTTACCTATCAATGGGTTGCGAGCGTGTCGGCAGGAGCCTTCAGGCATGCGTCAACAGCGACATCAAGGCGCGAAACCCGGTCGCTGAGCAGAAAATTTTGGATGTGTGTTGGAATTTGGCGCGTATTGTCGCATATGTCAGGCGACAGTTGTATGTCGAGCGAAGGATGGTTTCATCAACGTCTCCGGCATCGCCAGCCATAAGAGCGCCAGGGCCAGCGCTGCAACGCCGGCGAGTGTCAGGAACGCCGCGTTGTAGCCCGCTTGTTGCACCACGAAACCGGCCAGGCTGCTGCTCAGCGCCGCTCCCAGGCCGAACACGGTGGTGAGGGTGCCCAGGCTGACGTTGAAGCGGCCGGTGCCATGGGTCAGGTCCTTGACGATCACCGGGAACAAAGCGCCGAAAATCCCTGCGCCGATGCCGTCGAGCATTTGCACCGCCACCAGCCAGTAAGGATCGCTGGACAGCGTGTAGAGCACACCGCGCAGCGGCAGGATCATGAAACCGGCCATCAGCAAGGGTTTGCGCCCCCAGATGTCGGCCTTGAGCCCGACCAGCCAAGCCATCGGCACCATCACCAATTGCGCGGCGACAATGCAGGCCGACGTCAGCGGCGTGGCCATTTGTAGGTTTATCTGTGAGAGCTTTTGGCTGACCAGCGGCAGCATGGCGGCATTGGCCAAGTGGAACAGGGCGCAACAGATGGCGAACAACAATAGCGGGCGGTTCGCCAGCAATGCCTTGAGGCCGGAAGGTTGTTCATGATCGGTGTGATGCTCAGGATCGAAGCCGCGGGCAACGTCGTGGTCGATCGCTGCTGCCGACACGCAGCTCACGGCCAAAACACTGGCGACTGCCATAAACGCCATCAGGTAAAACACCACCACAGGACCAAACAGGTAGGCCAGGCCACCAGCCAGCAATGCGGCCACGGCGTTGCCGGCGTGGTTGAAGGTTTCGTTGCGCCCTGTACGACGGGTGAAGGCGCGTGGCCCGGTAATGCCCAGGGAAATCGCGCTGATCGCCGGCGCGAACACCGACGCGGCAACAGCACTGGCGGCCTGGGTCAGCGCTACCAGGCCGAAAGAACTGACGAAAGGCAGCAGCACGCAACTGAGGGTCACTACGATGGCGGCCAGCGCAATCACCGCGCGCTTGCTGCGGGTGCGATCAATCAGCGCACCCGCCGGGCCCTGGGTGAGCAGCGCGGCGATACCTGCCAGGGTCATGACCACGCCGATACTGGCCGGGTCCCATTTGTGCACGGCCAGCAGGTAGATAGCGAGGTAGGGGCCAAGGCCATCGCGGACGTCCGCCAGGAAGAAATTCAGGCTGTCCAGGGACAAGGCGTTACGCAGGTCAGACTGTGTGGCCATGGCTAGATCTTCGGAGGCGGCGTTCAAGGGCTGAGCGCTCATTGCGTTAATGACCCCCGGGCTTTGCGATAAGTTTCGCACGCTGCTCGGGGTTTTAATCCATGGGCACTTGGCTTATTTTCTGAGTCCCGCAGTACTGATTATCTGGAGATGCAATGGACATGCCCTCAGCGCAACAGGCGATTGCCAGCAACAAGGACGCCTGGGACCAATCTGCCAACCTGCATAAAACCACCGACACCTGGAACGCGTTGCTCAACAGCGTGGGTGACGCCGGTTTTTCTTGCCTGGACCCCACCCTTACCGGCTTGCTGCAAGACATCGGCGTAGCCGGCAAGGATGTGGTGCAACTGTGCTGCAACAACGGTCGTGAAACCTTGTCGTTGTTTGGCCTGGGCGCGCGCTCGGCGGTAGGCGTGGATCAATCACGGGCGTTTCTGCAGCAGGCCCGTGAACTGGCCAGTGTTTCGCCGCACAACCCCGAGTTCATCGAAAGCGATATCCATCACCTACCGCAGGATTTGCACCAACGCTTCGATATCGCCTTGGTGACTATCGGCGTGCTGGGTTGGATGCCGGATGTGGCGCTGTTCATGCGCCACGTCGCCAGCACCTTGAAACCTGGCGGCACGCTGGTGATGTATGAAACCCATCCGTTCCTGGAGGTGTTTGATCCTCGGGCGCAAAACCCCTTCTTGCCAGCCAGCTCTTACTTCCAGCGCGAGCCCTTTGTGCTGCAGGAGTCAATTGTCTATGAAGGCCAGGGCGAAGTTGCCGGGCCAACGTCCTACTGGTACGTGCACACGTTGGGTGAGGTAGTAAATGCTGCGATCTGCGCGCAGTTACAGATCAGCGACCTGCAGGAATATCCCCACTCCAATCGCGAAGAGCTTTACGACAGGTACGAACACCAGCCTGCGCAATTACCAATGTGCTTCACCCTGACCGCCATCAAACGGCCCGATTGAACCCATATTCGACAGGCAAAAAAAGCCCGCAAGGAGAGGCGGGCTAAGGGATTCACTGGAGTAGGTAGGCTGACCCTATAGCCCCGAAGGTGAACGTTTTGTGAAAATACTGTCGCTCATTCGGATGGCGCTCCGATCAGGCGCGCCGAACGAAAGTGCGCATGGTTTGACCTGGGCCAGTACTGAACGCAATTGGCCTGGGCATACTTTCATCGGCTGCAATAAACACGAACTCATCCTTTTCCAGGCGATAACTGGCGGGCAAGTGTTTGCCTGCGTCATCCCCAATGGAGTCGATCCAGGTAATGCGCTTGGGAACGGTGCTGCTGTCCAGGGAAAACCGGCCAGCCAGCAATACCTCGCCGCTGACGGTCTTCACTTCGAACCGGTCGCCGGTGATAGTGGTGATTGCACCCGGGGCGCTGTGGGCATCGACTGGGTTGAGCACGCCACTGTCTTCGAGCGCTATTTGCTCCCAGGCACCTTGAAGCGCTTGAACATCGGGGTCTGTTATCGATGACATACAAATTCCTTTTTGCTGAAGGGTAAATCGTCGGCTGTGAAGATGATGCGACGCTTTTTAGCATTTATGCCCTGATGCGCCTAGTCATCGATTGGAACCCTCAAGCCCCAGCCCAACCTATTTGCAAGACAGCTTTTCACAATTCTTAGTTAATTTATGGTTACAAATTATGGCTAAATAAGTGCCAATGGCTACGTACCGGATGTCGATCAGACGGTCGTGCCGATTGTGTGAATCTTGATTTCAGGCGTTGCTATCCAACCGCGGCCGTAGTGGGCACGTAGGAGCAGCCTGTTTTCTTCTGACGTGTGACGAATCCCCGTGAAACTCATCATTGTTATGCTCTACGTTGCCTCGATTGCATATGTACACCTGCGCGGTCGGGTGCGGCATAAGCTAGGCCGCCAACTCAGTGATCATTCGACCTTCCTGGCACCGATCAACTGCTTTCTCTACCTTTTCTCTGAACTGCCCAGCCGACCTTATCTGTCGCCCGGCGATTTCCCGGACTTGAGCCCGCTGCAGGCGCACTGGCAAGAAATTCGCCAGGAAGGCCTGGCCCTGATGCGCGCCGGGGAGATCAAGCGCTCGGTCCAGTACAACGACGTAGGTTTCAATTCCTTCTTCAAATCCGGTTGGAAGCGTTTTTACTTGAAATGGTATGGCGACAGCCATCCTTCCGCGATGAAGCTCTGCCCGCGCACCACTGAGCTGGTCCAGGGCATTGGCTCGATCAAGGCCGCGATGTTCGCGGAACTGCCGCCGGGTTCCAGGCTGGTGCGTCACCGCGACCCGTATGCAGGCTCGTATCGCTATCACTTGGGCTTGGACACCCCGAATGACCCGGGCTGCTACATCAATGTGGATGGCGAAAACTATTACTGGCGTGACGGCGAGCCGGTGATGTTCGACGAGACCTACATCCACTACGCCGAAAACACCACGCAGCAGAACCGCATCATCCTGTTCTGCGATATCGAGCGTCCGATGAAATACCGCTGGGCCGCGGCGTTCAATCGCTGGTTCAGCCGTACCGTCATGGCCGCTGCGGGCTCGCCTAACGATGCCGGTGACCAGACCGGTGGGCTCAATCGCGCCTTCACGCGCCTGTATAAGATCCGTCTGCGCGGCAAAGCGCTGAAAAAGCGCAACCGCATGCGCTACTACCTGGAAAAGTGGGCGATCTTCGCTGGGTTGGCGTTGATCTTTTTACTGATCTGAGGGGCGCCCTGGGCGCTCTTCACTGCGGTGGATGGGTGCCCAGCTTATCCCACATCTTCTTGCTGATTTTCTGGCGATTGGCATACCCGGCCCAGGGATCAACCTTCAACGCCTTTAAACGCTCATGCACGTTGGCGACCGTCCACTGCTGGGCACCGCGCAAGCCCTTCAATTCCTCACGACTGACCGGCATCGATACCGGCAATCCCGGGCGGGCGCGCACGGAGTAGGCCGCCACGGTACTGGCGCCTCGAGCATTGCGCAGGTAGTCGATAAAGATCTTGCCGACACGGTTTTTGGGCCCTGACGTTGCGGTAAAACGCTCCGGCAATTGCGCGGTCATGAACTGGGCAATCGCCTTGGCGAATGCCTTGACGGTGTCCCAATGGTCGCGCCGCGCCAGTGGCACGACCAGGTGCAGGCCCTTGCCACCGCTGGTCTTGACGAACGCCTGCAGCCCCAATTCGTCAAGCACCGACAGCGTGAGCTGCGCCGCTTCCAACATGGCTTTCCAAGGCAGTGCCGGGTCCGGGTCGAGATCGAGCACAAACAGGTCCGGGGTTTCGAGCTTGTCGGTGGTACCGCCCCAGGTGTGGAATTCCACGGTGCCCATTTGCACGGCACCGATCAATGCAGCGGCGCTGTCGATTTCCATCAGGCGTGAATGGCCAGGGTCGAGCGCCTGATCCAGTTGCTTGATGTCAGGCATGGCGAGCCGCTCGGAATGCTTCTGGAAGAACTGCTCGCCTTCAATGCCTTCGGGCGCTCTCAGCAGCGAAACCGGACGGTGACGCAGGAAGGGCAGAATCCATTGGCTGATGCTGTCGTAGAACTGCGCCAGCTGCTGTTTTTGCGTACCGCTTTGCTTATCGATTACGCGGTCGGGATGGGTGATGTTCACGTTGCCGCTGGGTTTTTTCGCGGTTTTCATGGATTTGGCCGCGCGCGGTTGCTCGTGAATGATCTGCGCAGCGGGCTTGTCGGTACGCATGCCGACAAACGCTGCCTGGCGAACCACGCCTTCTCGGGTCCATTCGGCAAATTGCACCTCGCCAACCAGCGTCGGCTGCACCCAATGCACGCCGCGGGCCTGGGCGCTGGTCAGCGGTTTTTCCAAGGGTGACGTGCTGCACTCCAGCGGCGTAAGTTGCGCGTAGATCGACTTCAGCGACGCCTGATCAAAGCCTGTGCCCACACGCCCGGCGTACACTAGCCTGGAATCATCATTCACCGCCAGCAACAGCGCCCCGAAACCACTGCGTGAGCCCTGCGGCCGGGTGTAGCCGACAATCACGAACTCCTGGCGCAAGCGGCATTTGAGCTTGATCCAATCGGCACTGCGACTCGACGCGTAGGGGCTGCCCAGGCGTTTACCGATCACGCCTTCCAGGGCCAAGTCGCAAGCGCTTTCAAAGATGTCACGAGGGTGCGCAGTGAACGCCTCAGAGAAGCGCAGCAACTTGCTACGGCTACCGGCCAACGCGGCCTTGAGGGCCGCGCGGCGATCCTCGACAGGCGCTTCGCGTTGGTCCTGGCCATTGAGGAACGGCGCATCGAACAGGTAGTAGACAATGTCCAGGCTGCGCCCGATATCAAACGCGTTTTGCAGCGCCTGGAAGTCCGGCAGGCCGTCGCCGTTGAGGCTGACCACCTCGCCGTCGAGCCAGCTGTCCTTGAGTTTCAGCGCTTGCAGGGCCTTGGCCTGACGGGGCAGGCGTTCGGTCCAGTCATGGCCGTTGCGGGTGAACAGGCGTACCTCGCCGTCACGAACGCGCGCGAGCATGCGGTAACCGTCGAACTTGATTTCGTAATGCCAGTCGCCTTCTGGCGCGCGGTCCACCAGCGTGGCCAATTGCGGGGCGAATTGCTCGGGGAGGGTGACTACAGTTTTTCGCGGCTTGGGCTTGGGCTTGGGCTTGGCTTTAGCGTTGGGTTTGCCGACCGACGCGTTGCTGAGCACGCTGTTCGGTTGGGCCTGGACAATATCGTAGTCATCGGTAGGGCGTGCCTGTGGGTCCTTTTCCTTGATCAGCAGCCATTGTTGTTTATCGCCGCTGCCCTTCAGGCGCGTGCGCACCAGGGTCCAGTCGCCTGAGAGTTTCTCGCCGACTAAGGTGAATTTGAGTTTGCCGGCGGCGTAAGCCTTGCGCGGGTCGTCATGCGGTTGCCACACGCCGCGGTCCCACACGATAACGTCGCCTGCGCCGTACTGACCCGCCGGAATATTGCCTTCGAAGCTGCCATAGCCGAGGGGGTGATCTTCAACGTGGACGGCCAGGCGTTTCTGGCTGGGGTCCAGGCTCGGGCCTTTGGGCACTGCCCAACTGAGCAACACGCCATCAAGCTCCAGGCGGAAGTCGTAGTGCAGGTTGCGCGCGTCATGTTTCTGGACCACGAACGACAGCGCCGAGGCCTTCCTTTTGCCGGCGGGCGCACTCCCTTGTGGTTCGGCGGTAATCCCGAAGTCGCGTTTGCGGTTGTAGTCGCTGAGGGGCTTTGGCATGACTTATGAGGCCTTGGTGGATTTTTTCACGGCGGGCTTCTTTGCCGGCTTGCCGGCCAGGCTGCGCTTGAGCAATTGCGTCAGGTCAATCACATCGGCTGACTTACGCTCCTCACCGTCCGCGCTGCTTTCGACGTCCTCGATCTTGCCGGCCTTGGCCTTCTTGGCCACCAGCGCCATGATTTTCTCTTGGAAGCTGTCGCGGTAGTCATCCGGTTGCCAGTCGGCGCTCATGTCTTCTACCAGGCGCTTGGCCATGTCCAACTCGCCTTTAGCCAACGTGGGTTTGGTCACGTCGCTGCCCAATTCAAGATCGTCCAGGCTGCGCACCTCGGCGGGCCAGCGCAACATCACCAGTATCAGGGCCGAGTCCAGGGGCATCAATGCGGCCAAGTGCTGCTTGGTGTGCAGCACCACATTGGCCAGGGCGACTTTATTGGTTTTTTTAAGGGTTTCCCTTAGCAACGCATACACCTTGCCGCCGCGTTTGTCCGGGGCGAGAAAGTAGGGGGTGTCGATGTGCTGCAACGGAATCTGGTCGCTGGCAACAAACGCCATGATTTCAATGGTCTGGGTCGACTTGGGGTGGGCCGAGCGGATTTCTTCTTCGCTGAGCACCACGTACCGACCTTTCTCGAACGCGACGCCCTTGACGATGTTCGCTTTCGTGACTTCCTTGCCAGTGGTCTTGTTGATGCGCTTGTAGCCCACCGGGTCCATGCTGCGTTTGTCGAGCCAGTCAAAGTCAACGCCCTGTGATGACGTGGCCGAGACCAGTGACACCGGTATATGCACCAGGCCAAAGCTGATGGCGCCTTTCCAGATTGCCCGTGGCATATGTGCGATTCCTTACATAGAGGCTGTGTTCTGGTGACTCGGACCCTGTGGGAAAAGTTTCCACGGACAGATGCACGGACAGATCGTGTTACACCTGATGAGAAACTATTTAGTGTCGAAAGCCGAACCTGAGGCGTAGCGTGTTATCGAAAGCACGTACTCCTCGCCCCAGAGAGGCTTTGTCATGAACAGCTGTGTGCGTCACGTTGCAGCGCTGGTGTTGGGTTTGGCCCTTGTCCCCTTGGCCCATGCGCAAAACCTGCCCGGTAACAACAACGCCAATAACGGTCCGATTCACCGGGCCAACCCCAACAGCATGCAGGGCACCCAGCCCAATGCGCCGGCCATTCGCGGTATTCAGACTGGGCCGACCACACGTACGCCGACCCTGGAGAACGGCGGCATCGGCAACCGCTATCCCCAGCGCGATGCCGCCCCGAGCCGCCCGGCCACCGAAACCAAAGCCCCCACTTATGACGCCAGCGGCAATCGCCGGTAAGGATCCAGCCTTATGTTTCTACGCAAAACCCTGCTAGCCGCCGTTTGTGCAACCACGCTGCTGCCGTTGACGGCGGCTGTCGCCGCCGAAGCCCATCAGTTCCCCAGCGAACAAGGCAGTATCACCGCCACCCCGATTGCCACAGGCCTGGACCATCCATGGGCGGTGGCCTTTCTGCCGGACAAGCAAGGCTTCCTGGTGACGGAACGTCCCGGCCACCTGCGCTTTGTCAGCCCGGACGGCAAGCTCTCCGCGCCACTGACGGGCGTGCCTGAAGTGTGGGCCAAAGGGCAGGGCGGTCTGCTGGACGTGGTGCTGTCTCCGGATTTCAAACAGGACCGCATGGTCTACCTGTCTTACGCGGAAGGCGGCGGCGAGGGCGGCACGGCCGGCACTGCGGTGGGCCGTGGCCGGCTGGCGACAGATCTCAGTGGCTTGACCGACTTCAAAGTGATCCTGCGCCAGGAGCCTAAGCTGTCCACCGGCAATCACTTCGGCTCGCGCTTGGCCTTCGACCGTGACGGCTACCTGTTCGTGACCCTTGGGGAAAACAACGCTCGCCCGACGGCCCAGGACCTGGACAAGTTGCAAGGCAAGGTCGTGCGTATCTACCCGGACGGCCGCGTGCCGGATGACAACCCGTTTGTCGGCCAGCAAGGCGTACGCCCGGAGATCTGGTCCTACGGCCAACGTAATCCCCAGGGCCTGGCGTTGAACCCGTGGAGCGATACGATCTGGGAAAACGAACATGGGCCGCGCGGCGGCGACGAGATCAACATCATCGAACGGGGCAAGAATTACGGCTGGCCGTTGGCAACCCATGGCATCAATTATTCGCTGACACCCATACCCGAAGCCAAGGGCAAAACGGCGGAGGGCACGGTGCCGCCGCATCACGTCTGGGAGAAATCACCGGGTATCAGCGGGATGGCGTTTTACGATGCAGACCGCTTCAAAGCCTGGCAGCACAACGTCTTTATCGGCGCGCTGGTCAGCCAGGAGTTGATCCGGTTGCAGTTCGATGGCGACAAGGTCGTTCACGAAGAGCGTTTGCTGGGCGGCTTGAAAGGGCGGATCCGCGATGTGCGGCAGGGGCCCGATGGCTTTTTGTACGTGCTGACGGATGAGAAGGATGGCGTGCTGTATCGGATTGGGCTGAATCAGGACTGAGGTAGGCCGACACTTGCCTGTGTGAGCTGGCTTGCCTGCGATGCAGGCACCTCGGTGTATCAGGTGCACCAAGGCAGGCAAGCCAGTTCCAAAGGGTTACAAGCCCAGGTCGGACAGCCCCGGATGATCATCCGGGCGCCGGCCCAGCGGCCAGTGGAACTTGCGTTCGCTTTCCTTGATCGGCAGGTCGTTGATGCAGGCAAAACGATTGGCCATCAGGCCGTTCTCATCGAATTCCCAGTTCTCGTTGCCATAGGAGCGGAACCAGTTACCCGAATCGTCGTGCCACTCATAGGCATAGCGCACCGCGATGCGGTTATCGGCGAACGCCCACAGCTCCTTGATCAGCCGATAATCCAGCTCCTTGGCCCACTTACGGGTCAGAAAAACTTTGGCTTCTTCGCGGTTATGCGCGAATTCGGCACGGTTGCGCCACTGCGTGTCCAGGGTGTAGGCCAAGGACACCCGTTGCGGGTCGCGCGAATTCCAGCCGTCCTCGGCCAAGCGCACTTTTTCGATGGCCGACGCGCGGGTAAACGGCGGCAAGGGCGGACGTGTTTCTGCAATCGATGACATCGTGTAATTCCTCAAGCAATAGGGTTTATCGAGCGTTGCGCCTGCCAGTGCATTCAAAGTCCCAATAACGTTCGCGCCATGCCTTGCGCATGATCGGCCGCTGTTGAATCGCCCATCACCAGGGCAACGGTAATGGCGCCATCGATCAGGATCAGCAGTTGCGCGGCCTGCCGTTCGGGCGCGGGGGTACCCTGTGCCTGACACAGTTCAAGTGCATACTCGAACAGTTTTTGTTTATGCGCCTTGGCCAGCAGGCGCACCGGGTCTTGCGGGTCGCCGGTTTCGCCACTGGTATTGATAAAGGCGCAGCCACGAAAATCTGCAGTACCGAACCAGGCCTTGAGCGCGCTGAACAGCGCAAGCAGGCGCTCACCTGTGTCTTCGCTGCGTTCCACCTCATCGCGCAGCCACTGCATCCAGCGCTCATCGCGGCGCTGCAGAGCGGCAATCACCAGTTCGTCTTTATTGGCGAAGTAGCGGTAAATGCTTTTTCTCGAGACACCGGCGGTCTTCACCAGAAAGTCCATGCCAGTGGCGGCGATGCCATGGCGGTAGATCAACTTTTCGGTGACGTCGAGGATAATATTGCGGGTTTCATTGCTGGTTATGTCGTTCATACTGCAAACAGTAGAACGGTCGTTCTTCTTGGTCAATTAAATTTTTTCCATGCAACACAGCGAGACCTGAGCACCCCCATGGTGTAAGCTCGGGGCCTCTTCGGATTCGACCCATTGCGAGCCTTATGCCGTCGTTCTTCAAACGCTCCCTGTTGCCCAAACTGCGCGGTTTCCCCCTCACTCCCGACGCCCTTGAGGTGCTGTCCGGCGCCGACGCGTATCGCCGTTGCCTGCTGGAGAAGATTGCCCAGGCCACGCGGCGTATCTACATCGTCGCGCTGTACTTGCAGCAGGACGAGGCGGGCCAGGAGATCTACGATGCGCTGCACGCGGCCAAGGCGGCACGGCCGCAGTTGGACATCGTGGTGGTGGTCGACTGGCTGCGCGCCCAGCGCGGTTTGATCGGCGCCGGCAAGCAGCCAGGCAACAGCGCCTGGTATCAGTCCATGACCCAAAGCCACAGCACTGAAGTGCCGGTGTATGGCGTGCCGGTGCAAACCCGCGAGTTGTTCGGCGTGCTGCACCTCAAGGGCTTTGTGATCGACGACACGGTGCTGTACAGCGGTGCCAGCCTGAATAACGTGTACTTGCACAAGTTCGACAAGTACCGCTTCGACCGTTACCACCTGATCCACAGCCAACCGCTTGCCGACTCCATGCAGCACCTGGTGGAACACGGGCTTGTCGCCTCCAAGGCGGTTAATCGCCTGGACCTGCCCAATCCCCCGACCACGCGCAGCTTGCGCAATGATATCGGCGACTTGCGCAGCCGTTTGAAACACGCGACCTATGACACCACGACGGGGCAGTTGCCCAATGGTCACCTGTTGGCCAGCCCATTGCTCGGGGTTGGCAAGAACAACCCCCTGAACCGGGTGATCCTCGAACTGATCGCCAGCGCCCAGCACCAGTTGACCATCTGCACGCCGTACTTCAACCTGCCGCTGCCGGTGACTCGCGAAATCAACCGCGCCCTGGCGCGAGGTGTGAAGGTCGACATCATCGTCGGCGACAAGACCGCCAACGATTTCTACATTCCGCCGAGCGAGCCGTTCAAGGTCATTGCTGCGCTGCCCTACCTCTACGAAATCAGCCTACGCCGCTTCGCCAAGCGCCATCAGCGCGACATCGACCACGGCCAGTTGAACCTGCACCTGTGGCACGACGGCGACAACACCTACCACCTCAAGGGCATGTGGGTCGACCAGCGCTACACGTTGCTCACCGGCAACAATCTCAACCCGCGGGCGTTCCGCCTCGACCTGGAAAACGCTTTGCTGATCGACGACCCGCAAGGCCAGTGGCTTGAACCGCGCCGCACCGAGCTGGCGCAGATTTTCCAGCACAGCACGCGTATTGAGCGTTATCAGGACCTGCAAACGCTGCTGGACTACCCGGAGGCGGTCGGCAAATTCCTGCGTCGGGTCAGCCGCGTTCGGATCGAGCGGCTGCTGTACCGCATCCTGTAGATCTGCAGGCGAAAAAAGACCCAGCCCCTCAACAGGGCGGGGTCTTTTTTTATCCAGCGTTTAGTTCAGGCCCAGCTTGCCACGCAACATGGACAGGTCTTCAGCCAGGGTGTTGACCGGACCCACCAGCGCCTTGCGGTCGCTTTCCTTGACCTTGTCGTAGGTCTCAAAGCCGCCGTCCTTGGTCTTGTACTTGGCCAGGATCTTGTCCACGGCGGCGAAGTTCTTGTCGACTTTGGCCAAGAAGGTTTTGTCTTGCTTCTCGATCTGGCCACGGAACAGGTCGACGATTTTCTTCGCGCCGTCGATGTTGCCCTGGAAGTCGTACAGGTCGGTGTGGCTGTAGCGGTCTTCCTCGCCGGATATCTTGGTGGCGGCGACTTCTTCAAGCAGCGCTGCGGCGCCGCCGACGACTTTTTCCGGCGGGAAGGTCAGGCCGTCGACGCGGGTCTTGAGGTCGTTGACGTCGGTGTTGAGTTTGGCGGTCAGGGTTTCCAGGCCCTGGGTGCTGTTTTGCGAGAACAGTGCGTATTCGAGGCGGTGGAAGCCGGTGAAATCTTCGGCGGTCACGCCTTTTTCATGGTCATCGACGCGGGAGTCGATGGACGCATCGAGATCGCTGAACAGTTCGGCAATCGGCTCGATGGACTCATAGTGTACGCGGGTCGGCGCGTAGAGCTTTTTGGCGGTGGCCAGGTCGCCTTTGTTGATGGCGTCGGTGAACGCCTGGGTCTGGGTGACCAGCTCGCCGATTTCTTCGGTGACGTAGATCTTGTAGTCCGACACCGGGCCTACCAGGTCCAGCGGCGCGGTAGCGGCAAACGCTGCCAGCGGCGAAAGGGTCAGCAACAACGACAACGCAATGGTCGACTTCTTCATAGGACGATTTCCGCTCTGGGGGTTGTTTTAGGGAGTGGCAGTGGTGTGAGGGTGCGTTGCAGCCAGCAGCGTGCGCCCGATGAAATCCTTGGGCCCAGTGACCCCCGGCAAGGTGAAGAAGTATCCGCCGCCGACCGGCTTGAGGTACTCCTCCAGGGGCTCGCCGTTGAGCCGGGTTTGTACGCTGATAAAGCCTTTCTCCAGGTCAGCCTGGTAGCAGATGAACAACAGCCCCATGTCCAACTGACCGTTTTTGTTAACGCCGTTGGAGTAGTTGAACGGCCGGCGCAGGATCAGGTTGGCCTGAGTCTGCGGGGTGCGCGGGTTGGCCAGGCGGATATGGGCATCGAGCTTGGTCAATTTGCCTTCCGGGTCCTTGCTGTAGTCGGGCACCTGGGTTTCTTTGGCGCCGTCCATCGGCGCGCCGGTCGGCTTGATGCGGCCGATGATGCTTTCCTGCTCTTGCAGCGGGGTTCGGTCCCAACGCTCGACGAAGTTGCGGATGATGCGCACCGCCTGATAGCTGCCATTGGCCGCCCAGGCCGGTTCGTCGCTGCCAGGCTGGACCCACACAATCTGGTCCATGGCCTTGGCGTCGTTGGAATTCGGGTTGGCCGAACCGTCACGGAAACCAAGGAAGTTACGCGCGCTCTGCGCAGGTTCTCCGGGTTTACTCGGCGCCTGCGGCGGTACGCTGCCTTCCTGCTTCCAGCGCACCATCAGCAGGTCCGGCAGGTTCTTCACAATGTCGCGCAGGGCGTGGATATTGGTGTCAGTGGTGTTGGCGCAAAATTGCAGGCTCAGGTCACCGTGGCACTGCGCCGGTTCCAGCGCGTCGTTGGGGAAACCAACCATGCGGCTCAGGCGCTTGGGCTTGACTGCCGTGAGGCCGAAGCGCTCGTCGAACAGCGACTCACCGACAGACACGGTGATGGTGAGGTTGTCCGGCGTCACCACCGGGCCGAGAATGCCGGAGTCGGTGGGCGGCAGTTTCGGATCGACTTGCGGCACGGTGCCGCCGGTCATCAGAAAAGCGATGCGTTCATTCAACGTGCGGAACAGGCGTTCCAGGTCTTCACGGTCGCTGGCCAGTACATCGAACGCCACGAGCATGCCGCAGGCCGGGCGCGGAGTGACGATGCCAGTCTGGTGCTTGCCAAAAAAATCGTGGTGGTCCTGGGTTTTGTCACTGCGGGGTGCCGCGGTGACTTGTTCCGCTGCGGCGGCCATGGCCGGGCAGCTCAATGTGCTACCGGCAATCGCGGCGCCGGTGGCGGCCATGCCCAACAGGACACGGCGGCGCTGAAGGTCAAACTGTTCTGAATTACTCATGTAGGCGGTCGTCTTCACTGCAGGCCGGAAAGGCCAAGGGCGGGGTCGATTCCATCGAGTGCAACGGCCAGAGCCTTGGCCTTGTCGGCGATCTGCTTGCGCTGATCGGCGGTCACGCTGTCATAGCGGCGGTACTGGCCGTCGACTTTCAACTCATTGAGTTCGCTGTCGAACGCCGCGAGGGCGCTGTCGACTTTTGGTAACAGGTCGGCGGCGGACTTGCTCAGCAGCGGGCGCATCAGCTCGACGACCTTGTGGGCGGCTTGCAGGTTGGCGGCAAAACCATTCAGGTCGACGTGGCTGTAGCGCTCTTCTTCACCGCTGATGGCGCGCACATCGGCCAGGCCATTGAGGTTGCGCACCACGATGCTCACCAGTTGCTCGGGCGGCAGGGACTGGGCCAGCAGTTGTTGCTTCAGTGTCGTGACGTCGGTTACCAGGCGCTGCGCAATCGGCGCGAGGCCGTCGAGGCTGCGTTGTTGGAATAGGCCGTATTCCAGGCGGTGGAAGCCGCTGAAGGCCGGATCCTGTTCGCGTTTCTCAAAGTAGTCGGCGCGGGCGTTGATCGCGTTGTCCAACTGCGCCAGGCGTTGCGCCGCCGGGGCCAGTCGCTGGTAAGCCTCGCGCGCCGGTAGATAAAGCCCTTGGGCTTGCGCCAGGTCACCCGCATCGATGGCTTGCTGTAAGGCAGTCACCGCCTTGACCAATGCGCTGCCTTGGCTGCTCAGATACACGCGGAACTCCGACAATGGGCCGATAAACGCCACCATCGACGGCTTGGCTTTGGCCTGGGCGTCGGATTCGGCGGTGGGCGTTACGTGCAAGGTGCCGCGCGGGTTGCTCAGCAGGCCGCACGTAATCGCGTAGTCGCCGGGCAACAGGTTGGCGTTGATCACCTGGCTTAGACCGGGGGCGATGTTCTCGCGTTCTTCGACCACCAGCACGCCGTCGAGGATTTCCCATTCCACGGCACGCTCGGAGCGGTTGATGATGCGAAAGCTCGCGCGGCCAGCGGGTACAGTCAGTTCATTCGGTTCGCAGGCATGGCCGTGGATGGTCACGGCAATTTCATTGTGGTTGACCTGGCGCTTGCTGGCCGCCAGTTGCGAGGCGTAATAGAACAGGCCACCGGCGGCGATCATCACGACCACCGAGCCCGCCACGGCCCAACGCAAGGCGCGGGGTGGCAGAGCCGGTTGAGGAGTTGGGTTGGACAAGAGGCGGTCCTTAGTGGGTGGAAACGGAAGAAGGAGTGGCGGCAGGTTTGGGCGGTGCAGCGGGCAGGAAGAACATCACCAGCGCCACCACCAGGTAAGTCAGGTAAGCACCGAGGGTGCTGACGGTGGGTGCTTCCTGATAGCCGAACATGCCGGCCAGTATCGAACCCAGCGGGCTGTCCATCGGCAAAGCAGTGCTGAAGTCGAACAGCACGGTTTGCAGGTGGTTCCACACGCCCGCTTCGTGCAGGGCTTGCACCGAGTTGGCGAGGATGCCGGCGGCGACGACAAGGATGAACAGGCCGGTCCAGCGGAAAAACGCGCCAAGGTTCAGGCGCATACTGCCGGTGTAAATCAGGACGCCGACAATGATCGCCAGGATCAGGCCGAGCAGGGCGCCCATCGGCGCGCCCGGGCCTTCGCTCTGCTGGAACACCGCCAGCAGGAAGAACACGGTTTCCAGGCCTTCACGGGCCACCGCGAAAAACACCATCAGGATCAGCGCGGTCACCTGGTGTTTGGAACCGGCCAACGCGTGATCCAGGGATGCGTGCAGGGAATGCTTGATGGAGCGCGCCACTTTGCGCATCCAGAACACCATGGAACTGAGGATGCCCACGGCGACCAGGCCGACGATGCCTTCGAACAGTTCCTGCTGTTTCTGCGGGAACTCGGCGCTGACCAATTCAAGGCCACCACCGACCAGCAGGGCCAGCGCAGCGGCGAGGAATACACCGATCCACACGGCGGGCATCCACTGGCCACGGCCGGTCTGTTGCAGGTAGCTGGCGATGATGCCAACGATCAATGCGGCTTCAATGCCTTCGCGCAGCATGATGAGAAAAGGAACGAGCATTTGGCACCGCAGTAGAACTAGATAGGGTGCTAAGTTGTAGCATAATGATACTCATTGCTAAACAAGAAATATTGACTTTAGCTGAACAGGGCCTGAACGGTGGTGGCAAATCGCGACCCACTTTATGATGCATGCCATTATTTGTTGTGCAGCCGGATGCCCGATCCCTCATGTTGGAAAAAGACACCATCTCCATCCACCTCGTGCGCGAAGCTTTGTTGCAGAGCTGTGCGCCGGGTGAAGCCGCGATCGAAGTGCTGGATAAAGCCGGTATCGACCCGGCACTGTTGGGCCAGCCCGATGCGCGCGTGTCGGCCACGACCTATGCGCGTCTATGGCGCCTGCTGGCCCGGCGTATGGACGATGAGTTCTTCGGCATGGACCCGCGCAAACTCAGGTCCGGCAGCCTGGCCTTCCTTTGCCGCGCTTCCATGGCGCAACCCACCCTCGGCGCAAG
The DNA here is from genome assembly GCF_963970945.1 of Pseudomonas sp. RA_5y_Pfl1_P24. NCBI lineage: Bacteria > Pseudomonadati > Pseudomonadota > Gammaproteobacteria > Pseudomonadales > Pseudomonadaceae > Pseudomonas > Pseudomonas sp. RA_5y_Pfl1_P24. The sequence continues at coordinate 37,654 of NZ_CAXAOJ010000010.1, forward strand.
CCTGGAAACCGGCCTGGGGTTTCTGTCACTGATGCTGGAGCGAATGCCCGCGCAACTGGTGCGTCAACAAAGCCTGGCGGAGATCGTGCTGCTGGAACCGGAGCCCGAACCCAACAGGGCCTTCACCTACTTTACGTATTGGATGATTGTGCACGGTGTGGCCTGTTGGCTGGCGGGACGTCGGATTCCAATTCTCGCGATTGAACTGCGCTGCTCAAAACCGGACTTCTGCGATGATTACCAGGTGATGTTCTCCGACAACCTGCGCTTCGACCGGCCGCGCACCCGCATGATCTTCTCCGCCGACTACTTGGACCTGCCGATCAAGCGCAGCGTGCAAGAGCTCAAACGTTTCCTGGCCCATGCGCCGGCCAATATTCTGGTCAAGTACCGCGACCCCGACAGCCTCGCTACCCGCATCAAACACGACTTGCGCCAGATGCCCCCCGAGACCTGGCCGGAAACCGAAGGCCTCGCCGCCAGCCTGTGCATCTCCGCTTCCACACTTCGCCGCCGCCTGGCGGAAGAGGGGCAGACTTATCAGGGCCTCAAGGACAGCGTGCGTAAGGAGTTGGCGATTGTCTGGCTGGCCGAACCGCAGATCAGCTTTGCCGAGATCGCCGAGCGGTTGGGGTTTGCTGATACCAGTTCGTTCTACAAGGCTTTTCGTAAGTGGGCGGGGTCGAATCCGGGGCATTACCGAAGTTTGATTTTGAATGAAGTCGCGCGGTGTTAGTTCTGGTGTAAGGCGGCAAGAAATAACTCCTCTTATCTTTCATTAGCGTCTGAAGAGCTTTCCCGCAACTTTTTAGGATGTGGCCGGCATATCTCATCTGATAGTTCGTGCACAGTGGTTGGCATGGTTCTCGCCGATGCTTTCGCTGATTCCTACTTGGAGTTTCGCGATATTAAACGCTCGGTGTAAACAATCCTCCCTCCGGCTGTGAGGAATGCCTATGCATAACTAAAAACCTGCAGTTGCTTTGCTGCATGCGTCGCATGTTGAGATCTTGATTATTAATTCATGAAGGTGGATTTATGAAAAGTCTTATTGCATTGCCATTTGCATTATTGATGGGGTTGTCGTTTCAGGCGTCGGCCTTGTGCTTAAACGTTTCTGAAAGTTATAGCGGTATCATAGAGGGTAAGACGGAACTGACTGCGCATGGCCCTTTTACGATTACACCTGCCAACGGCTGTTCCGGAGCTAGCATTGATGCCTTTGTTTCTCCGGGTGGTGCGGGGAGTGCCCCTCGAATTCTAATTGAGCGAGAGTTGGGAGGGAGCTGGCAGTCGGTGTCGACTAGCATAGGAAATAGTGTTTCTCACGTCGGCAGTTTCGGAACGTATCGAGTGAGGTTGGACAATCCTGAAGCAATATCAAAGTCTTATTCAGGTAGTGTCAGGTACGGGCGTTAATACGCTTGCAGGTAGCGCGCTGAAGGTATCATCAGCGCGCTGCTTTCTGAGTGTTTTGATCATGCGTGATCATCTATAGATAAGGTACTGGCTGTGGAGCTTCCTAGGTAGGCCAGGGCATTGATTGCTTGGTTGGCACTAACCATTCGGTGAGTAATATACGCAATATGCTCCGGCTTCGAATAGCGATCAGTTTTGAAATACGCCATGTTATCTTCCAGTTTCTCGTTAAATAAAGCGATCGCATTGAATTTAACGTCCATTTTCGTTTGGCGGCCATTTGCATCTGATGCGCCGTCTCCCGATATGAACATCATGAACGTATTGTCATCTATGAGTCCGCTATCGTAAAGTTTGCTGCCCACTTCTTTAAGTTCGTTGGTGCTGATAGAAGTCAGGTCATAGCTTTTTAAAAAGATTTTTAGGTCGTTAATTTTTTCTGGGTCCTTAAGCTTCAGCGTCTCCGCCGCTTTGGACTCTTCCGTCAGCGTAAAGGCATTCGTCACCATGGTTGGGTTTCTGACCACACGAGCATCAGTTTGCTTCGATAACGTGGTCGCTGTGTTCGTAACGAGCATGCCCATAACAATCTCCTGTCTGTATTAAGAATTACACCCCCGTTATCGACGTACTAGAGTCCAACATTAGCTTTTGAAGAAATTTCAGAACCCTCTGACAGATAAGGCTGACTAATGTGCAGGCAACTTCCTAACTATCATCCCTGTAAAACACCCGACCAAAAAAAGCCCCGTGACCGAATGGACCACGGGGCTAAAAATTGGCTGGATGCGACCAACCAAAGGAGCTCTTTACTTCACTTGGCGGTGGCAACAACCGTGTCTGGCTGCCAGCCACCACCGAGTGCTTTGTAGATCGCGACAATCCCGCGATACAAATCCACTTCGGCCTGGGCCTGGGAGTCTTCGGCCGCCAGACGCTCACGTTGCGCGTCAAGCAGCACCAGGAAGTCCACGGTGCCTTCGCGGTAGCGGATCGCAGCCAGGTCGGCGGCGGCGCGGCTGGATTCGCTTTGGCGGATCAGCGAGACCAGGCGTTGCTGACGCTTGCCGTAATCACTGAAGGCGTTTTCGGATTCTTCCAGGGCCAACAGCACTTGCTGCTCGTAGTTCGCCAGCGCGCCATCAGCCTCGGCATCGGCACCGCGCAAACGGGCGCGTACGCTGCCCAGGTCAAAGGCGGCCCAGGTGATGCTAGGGCCGAGGGCCCAGGCATTCGCAGCGGACGAGCCGATCTGCGAACCGCGCCCGGCGGTAAAGCCGAGGAACCCGCTGAGGCTGACCCGTGGGAACAGATCGGCCTTGGCCACACCGATACGCGCAGTGGCGGCGGCCAGTTTGCGTTCGGCACTGAGAATGTCCGGGCGACGTTGCAGCAGTTGCCCCGGGTCGCCAATCGGCAATGCCTTGGCAATCGCTGGCAGGTCTTTAGGACTCAGGTCCACCGTCAGCTTGTCAGGACGCTGGCCGAGGAGGGTGGCGATGCGGTTACGCTCGCGCACTTGCTCGGCCTGCAGTTGCGGCACGCTGGCTTCAACCGCCGCGAGGCGTGCGTCGGCACGTTCCACATCCAACTGATCACCCACGCCGGCATCGCGCAGGCTTTCGGTGATGGTGCGCGATTCCTGCTGGTTCTTCAGGTTGTCCAGGGCAATGCGTTCACGCAGTTGCGCGCCGCGCAGTTGACCGTAGGCATCCACCAGTTCGGCAATCATGGTGACTTGCAGTTGGTACAAGTCAGCCTCGGCGGCTTGCTGGTCGGCGTCGGTGGCTTCCAGGTTGCGCTGGATGCGGCCGAACAGGTCCAGTTCCCAAGCCATGTCCAGGCCGAGGTCGTAACGCTCGGTCTTGACGCGCCGGGTGGTCTGGCCCGGAATCTGCCCTTTGCCCTGGTCACTGCTGACGCGGCTGGTGATGGTCGGCATGGCGTCATTGCTGGCGTCATCGCGGATGGCGCGGGCGGCCCGCAGACGGGCAAAGGCGACGCGCAAATCACGGTTGCCCAGCAGCGACTGAGTCACCAACTGGTTGAGGGTCGGGTCCTCGAACTGCTGCCACCAGATGCCTTCGAACTTGGCGTGGTCATACTTCTTGGCATCGGCGGCGGCCGTGACATTGGCCGCCTCCGGGGTCTGGGTTTTGTAGTCCGGGCCTACGGCACAGGCGCTCAGTGCCAGCACCAACAAGCTCGGCAAGAATACTTTCACACTCATTGCTGTGTCTCCAGCTTCAAGGCCTTGGCCGCTTTGCGCGCTTGCTGGCGCTCCACATAGCGACGGATCAGTACGTAGAACACTGGCGTCAGCAACAGACCGAAGAAGGTCACACCGATCATCCCGGAGAACACCGCCACGCCCATCGCATGGCGCATCTCGGCACCGGCACCGCTGGACAACACCAGGGGTACCACACCCATGATGAAGGCGAACGAGGTCATCAGGATCGGCCGCAGACGCAGACGGCAGGCTTCCAGTACCGCAGCCAGTGGGTCGAGGCCTTCTGCCTGTTTATCCTTGGCGAACTCAACGATCAGAATCGCGTTCTTACACGCCAGGCCCACCAATACGATCAGTCCGATCTGGGTGAAAATGTTGTTGTCGCCGCCCGAGATGATCACCCCGGTAATCGCCGACAGCAGCGTCATCGGAACGATCAGGATCACCGCCAGCGGCAGGCTCCAGCTTTCGTATTGGGCGGCGAGTACCAGGAACGCCAGCAGTACGCAGAGCGGGAACACGAACAGCGCGGTATTGCCCGAGAGAATTTGCTGATACGTCAGGTCGGTCCACTCGTAGGTCATGCCGTTGGGCAGTTCGTCTTTCAGCAGTTTTTCAATCGCAGCTTCTGCCTGGCCCGAGCTGTAGCCCGGTGCAGCGTTGCCGTTGATTTCAGCCGTGATAAAGCCGTTGTAGTGCATCACGCGGTCCGGGCCCGAGGTGTCGCTGACCTTGATGAAGGTCGCCAACGGGATCATCTGGCCTTTGTTGTTGCGCACTTTCAGCTGGCCGATCTGGTCTTCATCAAGGCGGAACTGTTGCTCAGCCTGCACGTTGACCTGGTAGGTGCGACCGAAGCGGTTGAAGTCGTTGGCATACAACGAACCCAGGTAGATCTGCAGGGTGTCGAAGATGTCGCTGATCGCCACGCCGTGAGTCTTGGCCTTTTCACGGTCGATAGCCGCATCGACCTGAGGCACGTTGACCGTGTAGCTGGTGAACAGGCCGAACAGCTCCGGCGTGTTACGGCTCTTGGTGATGATGTTCTGCACTTCTTTGTACAGCTCGTCGTAACCCAGGTTGCCACGGTCTTCGATCTGCAGGCGGAAGCCACCAATCGTACCCAGGCCCTGTACCGGCGGCGGTGGGAAGATCGCCATGTAGGCTTCCTGGATGTCGCTGTATTTAGCGTTCAACGCGCCGGCAATCGCACCGGCGGACATGCTCGGGTCTTTACGTTCGTCGAACGGTTTCAAGGTCACGAACACGATGCCGCTGTTCGGGCTGTTGGTGAAGCCGTTGATCGATAAGCCCGGAAAGGCTACGGCAGCTTCCACACCCGGTTGTTTCAGCGCGATGTCAGACATGCGCTTGATCACGTCTTCAGTGCGGTCCAGGCTCGCGGCGTCCGGCAATTGAGCGAAGGCCACCAGGTATTGCTTGTCCTGGGCCGGTACGAAACCGGTCGGGGTGTGGGCAAAGCCGAACCAGGTCAGCACCATCAAGCCGGCATACAGGAACAGCGCGATACCGCTACCGCGAATCACCCGGCGTACGGTGCCGACGTAGCCGTGGCTGGCTTTTTCAAAGAAGCGGTTGAACGGTTTGAACAACCAGCCACCAAACAGCTTGTCGAGCATCTTGGAGAAACGATCCTTCGGCGCGTCATGGCTACGCAGCAACACGGCGGCCAGGGCAGGGGACAAGGTCAGCGAGTTGAACGCCGAGATCACTGTCGAAATCGCGATGGTCAAGGCGAACTGTTTGTAGAACTGCCCGGTCAAGCCGCTGATAAAGGCAGCCGGAATGAACACTGCACACAGCACCAGCGCCGTCGCGATGATCGGGCCGGTCACTTCGCTCATGGCCTTTTCGGTCGCCGGGAACGGTTCCAGGCCCAGCTCGATATTCCGTTCGACGTTCTCCACCACCACGATGGCGTCGTCCACCACGATACCGATGGCCAATACCAGGCCGAACAGCGACAACGCGTTGAGCGAGAAGCCAAACAGGTGCATCACCGCAAACGTACCGATCAACGAAACCGGCACCGCCACCAAAGGAATGATCGAGGCGCGCCAGGTCTGCAGGAACAGGATCACCACCAAAACAACCAGAATCAGCGCTTCGAACAGGGTGTGCACCACCGCTTCGATGGAGCCGCGCACAAAGATGGTCGGGTCATAGACGATGCTGTAGTCCATCCCTTGCGGGAAGTTCTTTTTCAGCTCATCCATCTTGCCGCGCACTTCGTTGGAAATCTCGATGGCGTTGGAGCCAGGGCGCTGGAAGATCGGGATCGCCACGGCCGGCTGGTTGTTGAGCAACGAGCGCAGGGCGTATTGGCTGGAACCCAGCTCGATCCGTGCGATGTCTTTGAGGCGGGTGATTTCACCGTTGTCGCCTGAGCGAATCACGATGTTCTCGAACTCTTCCTCGGTCACCAGGCGACCTTGGGTATTCACCGACAACTGGAATGCAGTGGTAGACGGCGCGGGTTGCGCACCCAGGGCACCGGCAGCCACTTGACGGTTCTGCTCACGGATCGCGGTCACCACATCGGTGGCGGTCAGGTTGCGCGAAGCGGTCTTGTTCGGGTCCAGCCATACCCGCAGGGAGTAGTCACCCATGCCGAACAGCTGCACGTCACCGACACCGCCCAGACGCGCCAGCTCATCCTTCACATTGAGCAACGCATAGTTGGACAGGTAGAGCATGTCGTAGCGCTGATCCGGGGAGGTCAAGTGCACCACCATGGTCAGGTCGGGGGAGGCCTTGTCCACGGTAATACCGATGCGCGTCACTTCCTCAGGCAGTTTCGGCTGAGTCCGCGTCACACGGTTTTGCACCTGCACCTGCGCGTTGTCCAGGTCGGTACCCAGGGCGAAGGTGATGGTCAGGGTCAGCTTGCCGTCGGCGGTCGACTGCGAGGACATGTACAGCATGTTCTCGACGCCGGTGATCGCCTGCTCCAGCGGAGCGGCCACGGTTTCGCCGATGACCTTGGGGTTGGCGCCCGGGAAGTTGGCGCGTACCACCACAGTCGGCGGCACCACTTCCGGGTATTCGCTGATCGGCAATTGGAACAGCGAGATCGCCCCGGCGATCAGGATCAACAGCGAGAGCACTGCTGCGAAGATCGGCCGCGAAATGAAGAACTTGGAAAAATTCATCTTGAGTCGTATCCCTTAACCGCGTGGAGTCGCGCTGGCAAGTTTGGGCGAGGCTTTATCCGGCGCCACTTGTTCCAGGTTGCTGGCTTCAAGCGCTTGTCGTTGTTTGGCCAAGGCGGCGAGGGTTTCCTGGCTGGCCATCGGAATGGTTTGCGGGGCCACCGGCGACCCTGGGCGCACGCGCTGCAGGCCCTTGACGATAATGGTGTCGTCCTTGTTCAGGCCGCTGCGCACGATGCGCAAACCTTCGATCTTCGGCCCCAGCTCCACCGAACGATAGGCCGGCTTGTCGCCTTCCATCACCAGCACGAATTTCTTGCCCAGGTCGGTGCCGACGGCTTCGTCGGTGATCAACACGGCAGAGTAGGTGCCGCTGCCGACCAGTTTCAGGCGTGCATACAGGCCAGGGGTGTATTCGCCCTTGCTGTTATCGAACACAGCGCGACCACGGATGGTGCCGGTGGCCGGGTTGACCTGGTTGTCGATGAAGTTCATCTTGCCCAAGTGCGGGTTGCCGGTTTCGTTGGACAGGCCCAGGTACACCGGCGTGGTTGCACCACGGCGGCCTTGGCGAGCCAGTTCGGTGTACTTGAGGAACACACGCTCATCGGCGTCGAAGTAGGCGTAGACCTTGTCGGTGGAGACCACACTGGTCAGCGCGGTGGTGTCGGCGGTCACCAGGTTACCGGCAGTGATTTCGGCACGGCTGACGCGGCCGCTGATCGGCGAGGTCACACGGGTAAAGCTCAGGTTCAGCTTGGCCAGGTCCAACTGCGCCTGGATCCCGGCAACGGCCGCGCGGGCTTCCTGGGCAGCGGTGGTGCGCGAGTCGGCCAGTTCGGCGGAAATCGCATTGCTCTGGCGCAGGCGCTCGCCACGTCGCGCTTCGTTATCGCTGCGGGAGGCGGCGGCGCGGGTTTGTTGCAACTGGGCTTCAAGGCGGCGCACTTCAGCCTGGAACGGACGCGGGTCGATCTGGAACAGCAAGTCGCCTTTCTTGACCAAGGCGCCTTCGGTGAAAGCGACTTGGTCAATCTGGCCAGACACCCGTGGACGAATCTGCACGGTTTCCGGGGCTTCCAGGCGACCGGTGAATTCATCCCACTCGTTGACCGGTTGTTCAAGCACCTTCGCCACGCTGACTTTGGCAGCAGGCATGGCGGCCGCTTGTTCCGGGGTCTTGCCGCACGCGCTCATCACCACTACGGCCAAAATCGCCAAGGGGAAGCGCAAATGTTTGAGTGACTGTTCCATGAGGTGCATCCGCCAATGTATTTGAGATGGGCGGATCATGCGCGGCGATGTGCTATGTCACGAATCGAATGAAGCAAAGGTAACTATCATTCGGAATGATGTAAGCGCGAGTTTAGCCCTCTAGCCTGGGGCTTTCGTTAGGGAGCTATCAATGGGCGTGATGACAAAGGTCTTTTACGGGAACTGCAAGGAAGGTTGAGGGGGAGGTTGAAACAGTCGAGGTAATAAGCGACTGACGACATCAGCCATTTATCTGAAGCAGCCAAGTCCGTGCCAGCACTCTTTATGAAGAAGTTCACCGCATGACGACGCCTGCTACTGTGCTCATCACCGGCGCCTCCTCCGGGATTGGCGCCACCTATGCCGAACGCTTTGCTCGTCATGGCCACGACCTGATGCCTGTTGCACGTGACAAGGCACGCCTTGAGACCTTGCCCGAACGTCTACGTAAAGACACCAGCGTGGCTGTCGACGTGCTGCCAGCAGCAACCCGCACCGAAATCTGGGAGCGCGCCGGGATCGACCTCGGCACGCTTTCCGAAGTCATGGATGTTGAAGAGCTGATAGAAGCCGCATTGGTCGGCTATGACCGTCGCGAGCTAGTCGCTATTGCGCCACTGCACGCGGCGGGTCGTTGGGATGCGCTGGATCAGGCGCATCAGGGGTTGCTGAGCGACATTCGCCAAGCCCATGCTGCCGAGCTTTATCAGGCGCAAGCCATATATCCACCCCTAGGACAGAAAGTCTCATTCCTGCGGGTTCTGGCGGTATAGGGACGTTCGCGATCCAGTTGGCCAAACACCTCGGTGCCCCGGCCTTGGTCGCAGGTCATGCTTTCACGCACGGGCAGCGGCATGCGATTGTGCGCCGCGCTAAAGCCTTCCACCGCCGATGTGGCCGTTTCGATCAGCATCACATAACCGCTGGTGCGCTCGACCAGCGTGCAAACCGACGAGGCGTAGGCCTTACCTTTGATCAAATAACCCGCCCAATGCTCAGGCATCAGGCGATCCTCGATCTCCGGCGGGCGGACGTGGATGCTGACCATGTCCGGCATCTGGTTACGCCGATCGACAGCACCTGCGCGTGGTCTACGCGTACGTTTACCTTGCCGCAGGCAAACGATCAGTTCCTTGCGCAGCTCGCCCACCGGCAGGGCATACACCGCGTTGTAGGTGTTGCACTCAGTTTCCGCGGTTGCCCGTTTTTTAAACCGGTCAGGGCTTGCCTAACCAAGCTAGATATTCGGGCATTTGGCTTTGAAGTGTAGTGCTCTGCGGTGCTGCAGTATGATTCTGGCGGACGCTACGGGTTCAGGCTGAGCCATCGGCACGAGGTTCAAATGCGGCGGATCGGTCTTGTCACGCGCTTCTTTGAGACCAATGTCGGGGTAAGTGCCGATGGAGAAGCGGTTTTCCTTGCCATGCAGCCGATACTTCAATCTGCAAACCTTGGAAGGGGATTTGCCGACCTTGCTCGACGCCTCACCACCAAGTAGAGGCCAGGAACTTCGCCATCGGCGTGTTTGCCGGGTTTGGTCAGCGAGCGGATCAAGGCATCGCTCAGTTTTCATTTGAAACCAACCGCATTATCTGAGGGCATCGGTGGGAGCATTCTTTTTAAGGAACCGAAATTTGCCCCCATGAGTCGTGGAGTCCATTGGATTTGGACAGACGGCAATAGACTGAAATTACCAATAACTATTTGTTATAAAATAATTTTATGGAATTTACTGGCGCTCCATTACAAGCTATCGGGGTCGCCAAAAAACATCTGAATCCGCGACCGCAACCAGCGCTCGCCCGGGTCATTATCCTGTGATCCACGCCACGCCATATGCAACTCAAAGCTGCGCACCGGCAATGGCGGGTCTTCCGCACGCAACCCACCCGCCGAGGTCAACGCCTCGGCCGCGTAGTCCGGCACGGTCGCGAGGATGTCCGTGCCCGCGAGCAAGGTGCCCAGGCCGTTGAATTGCGGCACCGCCAATACCACGTGGCGTTTGCGGTCGAGTTTTTCCAGTTCTTCATCAATGAACCCGCTCAAGTCACCGGCAAATGACACCAGCGCGTGGGGGCGGGCGCAGAAGTCGTCCAGGCTCAGCGAACCCGGTACGCTGTCGGCGCGCAGCAGTTTCGGCAGGCTGCGGCGCAATACTTTGCGCTTGGCGTTAGCCGGCAAGTCGGCGGTGTAGCTGACGCCGATGGAGATTTCGCCGGAGGCCAGCAGGCCGGGCATCAGGATGTAATTGACGCGACGCACGACCAGCACGATGCCGGGTGACTCCGCGCGCAAGCGTTTAAGCAGTTGAGGCAGCAGGGCAAACTCGACGTCGTCGGACAGGCCGATGCGGAACACTGCGGTGCTGGTGGCCGGGTCGAATTCAGCGGCGCGGCTGACCGCGGTGGAAATGGAGTCCAGGGCCGGGGAGAGCAGGGCGAAGATTTCTACCGCTCGGGCCGACGGTTCCATGCTGCGTCCGGTGCGCACGAACAGCGGGTCATCAAACAGCCCGCGCAGGCGTGACAACGCCGCGCTGATGGCTGGCTGGCCGAGGAACAGTTTCTCGGCGGCGCGGGTCACACTGCGCTCATGCATCAAGGTTTCGAATACGATCAAGAGGTTAAGGTCGACACGACGCAGGTCGTTACGGTTCATCTTGTGTCCTGGAAGAGTCAGCTGACTTGACGAGAGCGGGCATATAACAACAATGGCCAGCACGAATCTTACGGGGAAAGGCTGTTACTCTGCACAGGAAAATTGAGTTTTCTTACAAGAGCTGAGGTCTATTCCTCAGACGCTGAATCAATGACAGACATGTCGACTATTAATGGCGACCGGTGGCCTTACCCGTAAAGCCCAGATAGAGTTCATGGCATTAGAGGTTACTTTGACGAGGTTTGCGATGTCCCGCACGATCCGTTTTCACAAGTTTGGTCCGGCCGAGGTGCTCAAATGCGAAGAGCATGCAGCCGCGCAGCCCGCACCCGGCGAAGTGCAGGTGCGTGTCGAAGCGATTGGCATCAGTTGGTATGACATTTTGTGGCGCCAGAACCTGGCGTCTTCCCATGCAAGATTACCGTCCGGTCTTGGCCATGAAATGGCCGGGGTGGTGGTCGCCGTAGGCGATGGCGTGGATGACTTCGCAGTGGGCGATAAAGTCGCCAGTTTTCCGGCCGAGAGCCCCAATGACTACCCGGTGTATGGTGAGCAGATCGTCCTGCCCCGTTCGGCCCTGACCCGGTACCCGGATCTCTTGAGCCCTATTGAAGCGAGTGTGCACTACACGCCGCTGTTGATCGCCTACTTCGCCTACGTGGACTTGGCACGGGTCAAGCCCGGGCAATTTGCCTTGGTGACTGACGCCAGCCACTGCGCCGGTCCGTCCTTTGTACAGCTGGGCAAGGCCCTTGGGGTGCGGGTGATTGCCGCTACCAAGGACAGCGCGGAGCGTGAGTATCTGCTGTCGCTCGGTGCGGAAAAGGTCATCGTCACCGAAGAGCAAGACCTGCTGATGCAAATCAACAAGTTCACCGACAACCGCGGTGTCGACGTGGTGTTCGACGGTTTGGGTGGCCCGCAGATGTCCTTGCTCGGTGACGTACTGGCACCCCGTGGCAGCTTGGTGCTGTATGGGTTGCAGGGCGGTAACCAGACGCCCTTCCCGGCGTGCGCGGCGTTCCAGAAGAACATTCAGTTTTTTGTGCACTGCATCGGTAACTTCACTGGCAAACCGGAGCTGGGCATCATTCAGGACCACGTAGCCTTGCAACGGGCGTTGCGCGATATCAACCAACTGACAGCCGACCGCGTGCTGGTGCCGTTGAAAACCACCGTGTTCCCGTTCAATCAGTTCGTGGAAGCGCACCGATACATGGACGAATGCCCGTGCCGCGAGCGTGTTGCGTTGCAGGTTGAAGCTGTTTAGTACGTAGGAAGGTTCTCAAACGCGTCTTCCTGGCACTTGGCGCATGGGGCAAATGCGCCATTTGACAGGGCTTAAACTGTATCCCCCCTTCAGGTGCCTGCTGGCACTTTAACCCCTGAATCCTGACTTTTTCGCTGACGCCGCCCTGAATTCCAGTGCGGCGTCTTTGTGTGCGCGTGAGTTTGGGCTGGCGGTTGCTCATCTGCACTGGTTTTCGCCAGGGTTCTGTATCTATTAATCATTATTCCAGCACTGATAATTGCGTCTTCACTTTCATCTCAAGGACTGAGCAATGATTGAATATCTGACACTACTGTTGCGAGCGCCTGAAACTAATGTCGCGGCGTTCACATGGCATGAGGGAAATAGGTGCGCTCATGAAAAGTTTCGTGCCCATGAGTGGGGAAGTTGGTTGGCGCGCGTGTCGGACAGTTCCTTTAATAGTCGGTTAACGGTGTGTAAGAGCTTGTCGGAAAGTTCCTAGGACTGTGATCGGATTTGTTTTGGCCCAATAGATCCAGAGGTTTACGCGCTTGCAGGTCTTGGGCTTTGCCCTCGGATACTCGTGTCGTTGTGTTGCACGGTGCTAGTGTCTAGTCATCGGCGTACAAGGCTGTGCGCGAATTTCTTACAGACGCAATCGGTCGAGCAAACACTGTCAGCAGTTGCTTGAAACTAATATTTCAACTCAGGTAGTAAAACGATGAGAACTATTCACGAACAAGCTATGAACTATGTTTACCAACAAGTTCTGCAGCGGTTGATCGGGCACTTTACTCGCGCAGAACGCACGGCACTCCAATTGCTGGTCCAGCGAATCGTCGTGGCAGCCGGCGGCATGGAGCAAGTGGGCGGTTACAAGGTGTTGGTGGCGCATGGTGGTGGCGAAGTGAGCAGCTACACCTTGGCGTTGTTGCGTGCCGCGCAGTTGACCATCGCTGGCCGCGCCCCGCGTACCTTTCACTTGAGGGTGGCGACATTGCGGCATGCGGGCATGACCGAGGGCAGGCTCGACAGCCTCGATCAAGGCTATGGCCGCCTGTTTCTGCACGATGATCCAAGGGTTGAGTTACTGATGGTGGATAACCAGGAAGTATTGCTCTTCAACCACCTGCGACCCGCCTCTGTCGTTGGGCGAGAAAGCAGCCAACGCAACAGGTTGATTGTCGGCCATCTGAGTTCCGGTGATTGCCGCGCCACGGTGTGCAGTGACACCTACCTGGCATTGGGGGATTTTTACCAGCGCGTTACCGCTTGGAATGGCGGGGTGCACGCACTGGTCAGCGCAGACTCTCCGCGCAAGCAGAGACAGTTTCTTGCCTGGCTCAAGAACACGGCAGTGGGCTCTGGCATAGCCATGCCTGAGGCCTGGCCGTCGTCGCTGACCGGTCTGTTCGCACGTATGGACGAATGGAGTACCGGTTATTACCGTGATGCATACGGGGAGCATTATGTCGCCAGTGACAACCCCAGCAAGACCGGCCACCGGAACCTGTCCTACATCGGCGTTGCCGATTTGCTGGACAACGTAGACCTCCCATCCTCGCCCATGCTCACCGACTTCATGGCCTTTGCCCCTGATCCGCTGGGGTTTCATTTCAGCCATCCAAGCTATTCCATCCCGCTGCTGATGGCCCATCTGCGTGGGTTGCAGGCTCAATGCTTGCGAGATATGAGCTATGAAGAAGGGGTGCAAGGCTTTATCCAACAGGCAGCACACTTCTTGAGTCGCATGAACATGCCCGAAGCGTTACTCACGCAGGCGGGGACGCGTGAAGGGCGCAGCCAGTCGAGCACTCACGCCCAGCAGTTCTTCGGCCTGGACGAGACTCAATTGATTTGCCTGCTGTTTTCGCCGTTTATCCATCATGGCGAACGCCTGGAAGGCTATTTGCGCCAGTGCCATCCCGGCATGCTGGTTGCTTTGCCCGAGCTGCACAAGGTCCTGCAGGGCAAGCCGTGCGCTGAGATGTTGCAGCAATGGGTCACCGACACCAGCGGCTTGCCAATGCCCTTGCTGCAGCACCTCTATCGCAAACGTCCGTTGGTCAACGCGGGCGGCAAATTGCGCAGTGCGGGTGCCACGGCCTATGACAGCGCGCAGGCCTGTCAATTGTCCGGGCAATGATACTGCGCGGCGAACGGCGGGCGGATTTCGCGTATCAGGCGGTTTACCGCTACATGATCAACCTGATTAACGACGTCAGTACCGACGCGCGGGTAAAGCTGCCGTCCCTGCGGCAATTGGCGGGGCGCCTGAACGTGTCGATCTCGACCGTCCAGTACGCCTACTCGCTGCTTGAGAAGGAGGGCAGGGTCTATTCGGTGGCCAAGTCGGGCTATTACGCCTGGCCTATGTCGGCAAACCCGCTGGCGTGGGCCGCTGGCGACCTGCTCGATCGGCTTTACGCAGCGGCTCGCCGCCCGGGCATGGTGGTGCTCAGTGGCGATGAACCTGCGTTGCTGGTGTCGCTGGATAGCAACCTGTTGCGCCTGGAGCGGGAGTTGGTACGCCAATACCCGCAACATCTGCAACCCTGGGCCCAGCCCTGCGGTGTCTGGGAACTGCGCGCAGCGCTGGCGGCGCGTTATACCTCTTCGCCCACTCGCTGTTGGCATGCCGATGACGTCTACATCGGTGCCGACCTGCGCGGTGTACTGGACATCCTCGTCGAAGTCTTGGGCCTGAGGGGGACGACGGTAATTGTGGAATCACCCTGCGACTGGCTGGTCTTGCGCCTTCTCCAGGATGCCGGGGTACGTATTATCGAGTTGCCCTGGACGCTGCAGGGGCGTCTGGACCTGGTGACTCTTGACCAATTGTTGTGCGATGAGCCGGTGCACCTGGTGTTGCTGTCGTCGGCAGTCAGCCTGCCGGCAGGTGTGGCTATGCCGACCCAGGACCGCCTGGCCGTTGCGCAAATGCTCGATCAGTACGGTTGCTGGCTGTTGGAAAACGACACCTATGGCGAATTGGGGTTTACAGAACCGCAGGCAGCCTTGCGCGAACTGGTGAACCCCGAGCGACTGATGGTGTTTTCCTCTTTCGAGAAAGTCCTTGGGTCGGAAGCCCCTTATGGTTATCTGCTGTCTCGGCGCAAGAGCAGTGAATTGCAGCGCCAGTTCCTGCTGCGTTCCTTTCGGTTGTCGTCGATTCGCCAGCGCGCGATTGCCCGTCTTTATCAAAGCGGGCGCATCGACCAGCACCTGCGCACACTGCACCTGCAGTTGCGCCAGCAGGCAGAGGAAATGCGTCACCGCCTGGAGCAGCATCTGGGAGACCAAGTGGCCTACCGCGCGCCAACTGCCGGGGCGACGTTTTGGTTGGGCTCCACAAAGCCTGTGGATATGCGCCAGGTGTTCCAGCGCCTGCTCGCCCAGCAGGTAGTGATTGCGCCCGGCGAGTTGTTTAGTGTCAGTGGCCTGCATCAACAGAACCTGCGCTTGAGCTACGCCTTTCACGGTCAACCCGACCTGGATATCGCCCTGGCTGCTATAAGCGACGCACTGCATCAGGCACAGACCGGTTGATTGCGTGAAGTTTCTCTTATTGTTGTAGGATCGATAACGTCGCGCAGCAGTCCAACTCTCAGTAAACTGCCATTTTTTCCAAATCCTTCTTTCCGAGGTTTATGCATGACAATCAGTCCTTTTGCGGGCAAGCCGGCGCCAGCCCAGTTGCTGGTGGATATCCCGCGACTGGTTACGGCCTACTACACCGGCCAGCCTGATGCAGCAATCTCCACCCAACGTGTGGCTTTCGGGACCTCCGGGCACCGGGGCAGCTCATTCGAATTGAGCTTCAACGAATGGCATGTGCTCGCCATCAGCCAAGCCATCTGCCTCTATCGTGAAGCCCAGGGTATCAACGGCCCATTGTTTGTCGGCCTCGACACCCACGCGCTGTCGACGCCCGCCGGTGCCAGCGCGCTGGAAGTGCTGGCTGCCAATGGCGTGCACGTGATGCTGGCCGAAGGCGATGAGTACACGCCGACCCCGGCAATCTCCCACGCGATCATCTGCTACAACCGTGGCCGCACCAGCGGCCTGGCCGACGGCATCGTCATCACGCCGTCGCACAATCCGCCGCAGAGCGGCGGCTATAAGTACAACCCGCCCAACGGCGGCCCGGCTGATACGCACGTCACCAAGTGGATCGAAGCCAAGGCCAATGAACTGTTGGCCAACAAACTGGCCGGGGTCAAGCGCATCACCCATGCACAGGCGCTCAAAGCCGACACCACCCATCGCCATGACTACCTCAACAGCTATGTGGCTGACCTGGTCAATGTGATCGACATGGACGCCATCCGCAGCGCCGATCTGCGCCTGGGTGTGGACCCGCTGGGCGGAGCAGGGGTGCGCTACTGGTCGGCGATTGCCGAGCACTACCGCCTGAACCTGGACGTGGTGAACACTGAAGTCGACTCGACTTTCCGCTTCATGAGCGTCGACTGGGACGGTCAGATCCGCATGGACCCGTCCTCCAGCTACGCGATGCAAGGTCTGATCGGTCTCAAGGATCGCTTTGATGTGGCCTTCGCCTGCGACCCGGACCACGACCGCCACGGCATCGTCACGCCGTCCGGTGGCCTGTTGGCACCGAACAATTACCTGGCAGTGTCCATCGATTACCTGTTCCAGAACCGTCCTGACTGGCGCGCTGACGCAGCCGTGGGCAAGACCGTGGTCAGCAGCGGCCTGATTGATCGCGTGGCTGCACGTATTGGCCGTCGCCTGTACGAAGTGCCGGTCGGCTTCAAGTGGTTTGCTGATGGACTGTTCGACGGTTCGTTGGGCTTTGGCGGCGAAGAAAGCGCTGGCGCTTCGTTCCTGCGCAAGGATGGCAGCGTATGGAGCACTGACAAGGACGGTTTGATCCCGGCGCTGCTGGCCGCGGAGATGACCTCGCGCAAAGGCCAGGACCCAAGCCAGATCTACCGCGGCCTGACCGACGCCCTGGGCGAGCCGTTTGCGATTCGCGTGGATGCCAAGGCCACGCCGGCGCAGAAAGCCTTGCTCGGCAAGCTGTCACCGGACCAAGTGATGTCGACTGAATTGGCCGGGGAACACATTCAGCAGATCCTTAGCCAAGCACCGGGTAACAACCAGGCGATCGGCGGCTTGAAGGTGATGACCGAAAACGGCTGGTTTGCTGCACGGCCATCGGGCACTGAGGACATTTACAAGATCTACGCCGAGAGCTTTATTGGCGAAGATCACCTCAAACAGTTGGTGGAAGAAGCGCAGGTATTGGTAGACGGCGCCATCTCCGAGTAACACTTACAAAACCCAATGTGGGAGCGGGCAGGCCCGCTCCCACATTTGGACAGCGTCAGGCCAGATCGACCAAGACAATTTCACAGTCTTCGATGGCGATAACACGTAAAACCTGCTCATCCTCTACCGCAATGCCGTCACGAGCGTGCGCACGCAAACCATTGACCTCAATCACTCCGGTCGCAGGCACCAGATAAGCGCGTCGACCGCTGTCCAACCGGTATTCAGCGCTTTCCCCAGCCTTCAGATTCGCCGCAACGAGCCGCGCATCCGCCCGAATACGCAGGCTTTCGCTATCACCGGTCTTGCCACTGGCCAGCGTTACAAATCCTTCGCGATCACCTTTCGGAAACGGCTTGGCTCCCCAGGAAGGCGGCAATCCGGCTTCATTCGGGATAATCCAGATCTGGAAAATCTTGGTCGGCGTATCTTCCAGGTTGTACTCGCTGTGAGCGATCCCGGTGCCCGCACTCATGACCTGTACATCACCCGCTTCGGTGCGGCCTTTGTTGCCGAGGTTGTCGGCATGGCTGATCGCACCTTCACGCACATAGGTGATGATTTCCATATCGCGGTGTGGGTGCTGCGGGAACCCGGTCCCCGGCGCGATGATGTCGTCGTTCCACACCCGCAGGTTGCCCCAGTGGATGCGGTTGGGGTCGTGGTACTCGGCAAATGAAAAGTGGTGATGAGCATCGAGCCAGCCGTGGTGGGCGCCGCCCAAGGAAGTGAAAGGTCGAAGTTCAAGCATGATCGTCTCCTGTGGATGCGCTTATGATCCTGCAGCTCATGATCAATAAAAAGCGTAAAAAATGCCTGATTCCTATCGAATTACTTGATTGCTTAGTGGCGTTTTGACTTTCAGTTCATCGCCTAACTGCATGACTGCAAAGCAATTGGCTGGAACTGAGCGTCGATTCCGGCGACCATGGGGCCTTATGTAAACACCTTGTTCACCGCAGGAGTCCGCGTGTCGCAACAACCGCCTGATTTGCCCCCCGAACTGCGCCCTCTGGCTGAAATGCCTTGGTTGAAACGCCTGGCCGCGCGCCTGTTTGGCCATGGTTTGACTCGCCTGCGCGCCCAGCACCGGTATTCATGGCTGCACGGTCAGGCCGACGGTTTTCGCAGCGGGCATGAAGCGGGTGTGGAATATGGCTATCGCGAGGGCAAGGCTGATGGCCTCGAGGAAGGTCGGCAAGTGCTGCTGATTCGCGACTTCCGCCCGGACGAGCACCGTGCGCCGGGAGTTGATGACAGTCTGTTTGATGACTGGCGCCTGCCGCTCACCGCCGAGTTGAAAAAGCGCATCAAAGCTGATGTTGCGCGATTGTTGCCGGCTCACGCCCAGCCCAGCGCGGCGCAATGGAAGATGATTTTCAGCGATACACCGTCCACCTCGGTGATTGCCGGTGCCGGTGCCGGCAAATCAACCTCCTTGGTACTGCGTATTTTGCTGCTCACCCATTACCTGGGCTTCGAGCTGAGCTCAATGACGGTGGTGACCTTCACCCGTGAGTCGCGCAAAGACTTCATCAACAAGCTCATGGAAGTTCTTAGCCTATGGGGCCAACCCCTTGTTATTAAAGAAGCTCAAGCCGTGGTGCGCACCTTTCACTCGCGCATCCTGCCGATGGTGCGCAGCTTGCCGGGCTTTGAGCGCCTTCAAGCGTTCGAGAACCTGAACTCGGGCGTCGAAGACGCTGACAGCAACCCCTTCGACCTGCGTATCAACGAAGCCCAGCGCCAGCAGATGAATGCCTGCTATCACCGGCTGCACGGGCAGCACGCGCGTTTTCGTGAGCTGATTGCGCCCCTCGCGCGCCACGGGCTGCAGCTCAAAGAGTTGGAACGGGATCATCCGGATGTGCAAAAGCGCATGGCCGTGACCGAGTTGGCGGCCAAGCGCGATGAAGAACTCTGCGACGCCATCGAGGATCTGTGGTTCCGTGCGGGCGCCTGGCCGATCAAAGGCATTGAGCCCAATCGGCAGACTGTGGAAATCAATGGCGCGCAATTTCACTGCCATGGCTATATCCGCGAGCTAGACGCTTGGGTGGTACTGGGCTTTGATTCACGGGAAAACGCCCAGCTCAGCCGGCCCAACGCAAAGTTGTCACTGCGCGCAGAATGGGCCGTTAAGCGCACACTGTTTCAAGCTTTCTGCCGTAAGCCTCTGATATGGCTCGATAGTTATGAATCATCAAAGCGGCTTTTATGCAGCTTGGCCGGTGATGCCACTGCCGGGCCAGGCTTTGATTACAAGGTTAAAGGCGAATTGGCTTCGGCGCCGTTGCTGGACAGTTTCGTGATGGCTGCCGGGTTCATCGAGAACCTGGGCCTGGACGTACCGACTGCGGTTGGGAAGATGAGCTTCGCCAAGGATGACCCGGACCGCTTTTTCTTCGAAGCCCTAAGCATCTTCTGGAAAGCCCTGGAAGATCACCTGCTGGACCAGTCGCCACCGATCATGACCTACAACCGCATGTTCTCGCTGTTTGGCGAAAATACGCCGGAAAACCTCAAGCTGCTCAGCGATACGCTGTTGCGGCCCTTGTCGCATTTAATGATCGATGAGTTCCAGGACGTTTCGCCGCAAATTGTCTCGTGGATCCGCGCCAGCCTGCGCGAGATCCGCAGCCGTGGCCCGGCCATGCACGTCGGGCGCGGCGCCCAGCGCTCATCGCTGCTGTGCGTGGGGGACGACTGGCAGTCAATCTACGGTTGGCGCGGGAGTTCGCCCAAATACTTTATGGCGTTCAACAACGAATTCCCTTCACCGGCCACCACCCGCGTGATGCTGGGCGAGAACTACCGCAGTCATCAACACATCATCGACGCGGCCGAGCATATTGTGCGTGCCGCGCCGGCGATCCCCGGCAAGAAGGCCAAGGCCAGTGGCGCGCCCAAGGCGTTGGAGCCGGTCAAGGTGCTGGAACGGGACGATGCGGCATTGGGGCGGGTGTTGCAGGAGCACTACCAGAAGGGTGATTCGGTGTTGATGCTGTATCGAAAAGGTAGCGATAAGCTCTTGATTCAAGAACATATTCAGTCTGTGGTTAACGTGGATTCTAGCTTGCCGTCGCCGATGCGCAGGTTGAAGCAACTGACCTATCACAGTGCCAAAGGCTTGCAGGCTGATGCGGTATTTCTGCTTGGGGATTGCCAGCATGTCACAAGCTCGCCTTACAAGAACCAGGTGTACCGCATGGCGGGCCTGGGTAAGGACGGTGACAGCGAGCCGTATGACAATGCGCAAAAAGACGAGGTGCTGCGCTTGGCCTACGTGGGCATTACCCGGGCTGTAAGCCATTGCTATTGGTACGTGGAAAAGCCCGAAGGCCAGGCGGTGAATGTGCCCAAGGCGTCGGAGCGGGTGGACGGCAAGAAAGCGTTTTTTGACGATCAACGCAGTTAGGCTTGCAAATACCTAATGTGGGAGCTGGCTTGCCTGCGATGGCGATGAATCAGTCGACATTTGCAGTGACTGATACACCGCTATCGCAGGCAAGCCAGCTCCCACCCTTTGATCTTCACTGGCTGAAAGAATGTGTTCAGGCCCGCAATGACTGCGGCGGCACAAACGACTCCAGCTCATCCTCCACCGCTTCGATAATCCGCTCCACATCCGCCGCATTCATCACCGTTGCACAGGGGATGCCGGCGATGGCTATCAGCGTCTCGCCGCTGGCGCGGTCGAACAGGCGGACGATCATGCTGCCGGGCGCGTCCATGCTGCCCTCGAAACCCATCGGATGAAAATGCCAGCGCATCAGCTGGCAGGCGTTGGGGAACGTCACTTTACTCATATTGCCCACCTTGTTCATTGAGCGCTTCCTTTAGCTCGCCGCAGGAGGGCCAAGTCCTTCACTGGTCTTGGCGTTGAAGCACTAAAAATAGCATTCGTTCGCAACTGCGAGGTGACTTTTTTTGCCCCGTTCGGCAGTTGTTTTCCAGTCGCTTGATGTGGGTCATGTCCTACTTGAAATTGGGCAAAAGGCCATTAGTCAGACGTTCCAATTGACCATTGAAGGCCCCCGCAAAATTCGGCACTCTCCACGGTTTACCCGCCGCCGAGCCTGCCATGCCAGACATCGCTGCAGACGATGACACCCAGCAATCCCAGGTCACACGTGAGCTGGTGTTGCGCCACCACCTGTGTTGGCGCCATCGGGATCTTGAGGGCGTGATGTCCTACTACCACCCGGACATCCAGTACCACGATTTTTTCCAGAACCGTGTCGTCGGTTTCGCTGAGTTGCGCGAATACCTGCAAGCCAGCATGCCACGCGAGGCTGACGAGGCGATTGAGCATACCGACCGTATTCGCGCCGAGGGTGACACTGCGTTCATCCAGTACCGCATCACCTTGCGCGGCGGCCAGGGGCTGGTGTCGTTCCGCACCAGCGAGGCCATCACCGTTCGGGATGGGTTGATCTGGCGGGTCCACGAGTACGCTTCCCTGGTGCATGAGCAGCCGGCCCAGGCCGCGCGGCCTTCGGTCAGCCGTCTGGGCCTGTCGCCGCAGCAATTGGGGCACATGGCCAATGACCTGCAGCACTATTTTGAGCGCAAGCAACCCTACCTGGACCCGGAGCTGGACCTGCAGCGGGTTTCCAAGGAGTGTGGCTACAGCCGTAATCAGATTTCCTACCTGCTGAACCAGGTGCTGGGGCAGAGCTTCTACCGCTACGTCAACCAGGCAAGGCTCCAGCATTTGCTGGCCGCGCTGGATGACGCCGTACCGCCGATCAAGGTCGACGACCTGGCGTTTGCCGCCGGTTTCAATTCGCTGTCGGCGTTTTACAGCGCGTTCCGCCAGCACACGGGCCAGTCGCCCAAAGCCTACGTCAAACAAATTTCCCTGCGTGCACGCGCGCAAGACAGCCCCTGACAGCGCGCTCTAGGATCCACCTATCGAAACGAGGTAGGGGAACCTGGCATGCCGGCATGGCGCAACATCAGTTTATGGATGGACCAGTTGGACGACCCGCTGCAAGCGCAGCCGGCGCTGGCGCATGACCTGGACGTCAACGTGGCCATTATCGGCGCCGGTTACACCGGGCTGTGGACCGCGTATTACCTGAAACGCCAGGCCCCCGAGCTGAACATCGCCATTATCGAGGCGCAAACCGCCGGGTTCGGCGCCTCCGGTCGCAATGGCGGTTGGCTGATGGGCAACCTGCTGGGTGAAGACCGTTTGTTGGCCGGCCTTGATCCCGAACAGCGCCGCGCCTCCTTTGACCTGTTACACGCCATCCCGGATGAAGTGGCCCAGGTGCTGGCGCGTGAAGGTATCGACTGCGATTACCGCAAGGGCGGCGCCCTGTACTGCGCTGCGCGTTACCCCGAGCAGGAAGGCAGCCTGCGCCGCTACCTGGACAAACTCCACGCCCAAGGCCTGACCGAAGCCGACTACCGCTGGCTCAGCCCGCAACAATTGGCTGAACAGGTCCGCATCGCCAAGCCCTATGGCGGTATCTATGCGCCTCACGTCGCAACCATCAACCCCGCGAAGCTCGTGCGCGGTCTGGCGCGGGTGGTTGAAAGCATGGGCGTGACGATCTACGAAAACACCCCGGTCACCCACTGGCAGTCCGGTAGCCTGCGCACCGCCAAGGCGGCTGTTCGGGCGGCCTGGGTGGTGCCAGCGGTAGAAGGTTATGCCACGACCTTGCCGCCACTGGGCCGTTACCAATTGCCGGTGCAAAGCCTGATCGTCGCCACTGAGCCGTTGCCGGCCAGTACCTGGGACGAAATCGGCCTGAGCCATGGCCAAGCCTTCGGCGAAAGCAGCCGCCAAGTCACCTACGGCCAGCGCACGGCGGATAACCGTTTGGTGTTTGGCGCGCGGGGCGGTTATCAGTTCGCCGGCAAACTGCGGCACGACTTCGATTTGACCGACAGCGAAGTGGAGCTGCGTCGCTACCTGTTCGGTGAGCTTTTCCCACAGCTCAAGAACGTCAGGATTACCCATTCCTGGGGCGGAAACCTGGGGATGTCGCGCAACTTCCGTCCGCACATGCTCTGCGACCACAAGACCGGCATCGCGCTGTCCGGCGGTTATGGCGGGGAGGGCGTCGGCGCCACCAACCTGGGTGGCCGCACGCTGGCCGACCTGATCCTGGGCCGGGACACACCGTTGGTCCACCAACCCTGGGTGATCCGCGAGCGTGGCCTGGAGGCGCTCAAGCCCTGGGAGCCCGAGCCCTGCCGCTGGTTGGGCTACAACGCGATCATTCGCAGTTTCGTCCATGAAGACCAGGTGTTGGCCAACCCCAATACCGCCCCTTGGCGCCGCAAGCTGGCGACCGGCGTGGCGGGGTTCATGGAAGGCTTCATGCACTAAGTCGATTCACTCACACGGGAAAACCCATGAGCATCACTCAATTCAAAGACGCGCTGAATGCCCATTTGCCGGACTCGTCACCGGTGGCCGTGCCCTTGGGCGAGCCCATCGCCGTCGCGTCGACCCTCAGCGTTGAGCGCAACGACGGCGTCGAAACCGGCATCTGGGAATGCACCCCGGGCGTGTGGCGTCGACAGATCAAATCCCAGGAGTTTTGCCACTTTATCCAGGGCCGCTGCACCTTCACCCCTGACAACGGTGAAATCGTCCATATAAACGCCGGTGATGCACTGATGTTGCCGGCCAACAGCACAGGTATCTGGGATATCCAGGAAACCGTGCGCAAGACTTACGTATTGATTCTGTAACGCTTTGATCCTTGATCGCCTGCCATAACAACAGCCCTAAAACCGCCAGGAAATCGAACCATGAAAGCCATTGCCCTGTTGCCCTTGATGTTGGTGGCCTCTATCAGCCAGGCCGCGGAGACGGTGAAGATCTACAACTGGTCGGACTACATCGCGCCGGACACCACCAAGAACTTCCAGAAAGAAACCGGCATCGGTTTCACTTACGACGTGTACGACAGCAATGAAACCCTCGACGGCAAGTTGATGACCGGTAAATCCGGCTACGACGTGGTGTTCCCGTCCAACCATTTCATGGCCCGGCAGATCCAGGGCGGCGCGCTGAAGAAGCTCGACAAGAGCCAGTTGCCCAACTGGAAAAACCTTAATCCGGTGCTGCTCAAGGCCTTGGAAAACAATGACCCGGGCAATGCCCATGGCTTTCCGTACCTATGGGGCAGCACCGGCATTGGCTACAACATCGACAAGGTCAAGGCCGTGCTGGGCGACAACGCGCCGGTGGATTCCTGGGACTTGATCTTCAAGCCGGAGAACATGGCCAAGCTGCAGAAATGCGGGGTGGCGATCCTCGACAACGGCCCGGAACTGCTGCCGGCCGCGCTTAATTACTTGGGATTGCCGCACCACAGCAAGAAAGCCGAAGACTACAAGAAGGCTGAAGCGCTGCTGATGAAAGTGCGGCCTTATGTGGCGTACTTCCATTCCTCGAAATACACCGCCGACCTGGCCAACGGCGATATCTGCGTGGCGGTCGGCTTCTCCGGCGACATCCTGCAGGCGGAAAGCCGTGCCAAGGAAGCCAAGAGCGGCGTGAATATCGGCTACAACATTCCCAAGGAAGGTGCTGCGATCTGGTTCGACATGGTCGCCATGCCCGTCGACGCCCCGAACGAAAAAGCCGGTTACGCGTTCATGAACTACCTGCTGCGCCCGGAAGTGATGGCCAGCATCACCAACTACGTGCACTACGCCAACGGTAACGCGGCGGCAGACAGCCTGGTAGACCCGGCAATCAAGGCAGATACCAAGGTGTACCCAAGCCCGGACATGATGGGCAAGTTGTTTGCACTGGAAGCGATGCCGCTGAATATCGACCGGGTGCGTACGCGGGTGTGGAATACCATTCGTACCGGGCGCTGAGTGCTCTTCTCTGGAAAGTGAACGGTTAATATCGATCAGTGTTATCACCGTGGCAGTCGCCGTTTGTGCCCGGGCAAACGGTGACTCAATATCGGTAGAGTCGTGACAAGGTCGCGAATAGATTCAATGGCTATTAAAAGACCGTTGACTAGACTGTCATAGTTGACAGTACCTGGAGGGCAGTAGCAGTGGTTCAATGACTTCGCGGTATAACTTAGCCTTGGAGTATTGAATCATGACAACTGGAACAATGACTGGGAATGTCACCTTGGACGGTGTGAAAAATTCGTTTTCCGCAACCTCCGTTCGCCGTGACATCAATTATGAGTACGATACTGAGAGTATGGCCCTTCGCTTCTTTGGCACTCAGGACACCTCGACAGAGTCGATATGTGTGCAAGTTGCCGTGGGCGACCAAAATACGCAGGGTGGCAAACTCATCCTGGGGGACCTGAAGTTGGTGAGTGTTCTACTGTCCAGTCCCGGCTGCGGTGGGGCGCTCGGAGGCAGGCCGCCGATCCGCTTGACCTCGGGTACTGTCGAACTCAAGAGGGACGATGCGTCTAATAATATTCAAGGTACTATTGTTGCCAGCGGCATTGACGACAAAAAGTCCTATTCTGTAGATTTAAAATTTAATCTAACCGGGACAAACTAATCCTGTTTTTATCTATTCATGTGAATAGGTAGCGCGTTATTTTTATTGAGTCATGTGCCTCTCTAGCGTTGCAAGAAGCTGGAGAGGCATTTTTTTATCAAAAAATGGAATAACTACGGACGCTCAACATTAACGCGGCGGCAGACAGCCTGGTAGACCCGGCGATCAAGGCGGATACCAAGGTGTACCCAAGCCCGGACATGATGGGCAAGTTGTTTGCGCTGGAAGCGATGCCGCTGAATATCGACCGGGTGCGTACGCGGGTGTGGAATACCATTCGTACTGGTAAATAAGCGCAACGCCGCCGCTCCCACATTTTTGACCGCGTACGTCCGGGGTCACGGGTTTTCTAAATCATGCCCCAACGACTGGATAAACAACGAAAACAGCTCCGGCTGTGACGAGATATCCAGCTTGGCGTACAAATGCCGACGGTGCACCTTCACCGTGTCCGGCGATATCTTCAGGCGTTCGGCCATGGCCTTGGAGGAAAACCCGCGCAGCACCAGGCGGGCGATTTCCAGTTCGCGGTCTGACAGCACGCCGCAACCGAACTGGCTCAACGCATCCCGGATCTGGCTGTCCATCGCTGGCGCCCGCTGGGTGCTTTGCTGCCAGTGCTGCTGCATCAACGGCAGTACCCAGGCCGCCACCGTCGTCATCAGCCCGGTTTGCTCAAAACTGAACCGTCGCTGCATGCCCAACGACAGCGACAACGTCCCCGCGCCCGGCAATTGCAGAATGAATTGCACCTCGTCTTCCAGCACGTTGTCGTGGAAGTAATTGAGGAAGTATTCACTCTGGCGAAAATGGTCCGGTGCCACTTCTTCCAGGCGGTACACGCCGCTGGCGTAACCCTCGCGACACGCCTGGTAAAACGGATCGAGCAAATACAAGCCGTTGAGGTACACCAGCATCGAGGCGGGTTTGCTGCTGGGCTGGGCGTCGTATTCCTCCAGGGCCTGGGGCGGGCTATCCAAGGGGTAGAAGATCGCCAGGGCGTTATCGAAGGGCAGGCACTGGTGCAACAACAGCACCAACTGTTTCCAAAAGCGTTCGGTGCCGATGTGCGCGACGGTGCGGCCCAAGCCTGCGTGCATGCCGACTTCGCGAAACAGGCTCATATCAATGGCTCCCGCCAGCAAAAGATCGGCCAAGGGTTTGGCTTTTGCCGGGTGGCGTCAAGGGGAGTACGCCAATAGGGGAATTGGCTGACATAAACGCAGTGTTTATGTTCGTGATCATTCAACGGGAAAGATATCCCGAAAAAACATCATTTTTCGTTTCTGCCTCACACCAAGAACAACGACAGAGGATAACGATATGAGCACTTCCCCCGCGCCCGACGGCGTGTTGAAACCCACCTTGAGTGTCTTCGATGTGGTCGCCATCACCGTATCAGCGGTGACACCGGCCAGTTCCGTGTTTGTGATCGCGCCGTTTGCCATCCAGCAAGCCGGCAGTGGCGTGTTCCTGGCCTTTGTGATGGCCGGGTTGCTCGCGCTGATGTTCGCCTTTTGCTACGCCGAACTGGGCCGTGCCCACAACAGCGCTGGAGGTGAATATGTGTACGCCAAGCGCGTGTTCGGTGGCATGGCGGGCTATGCGACGTTCTTGACCGTGTTGGTGATGTTGCTGTTCATCCCGCCGGTGCTCGCTACGGGCGCGGCGACTTACCTGAATAACGCTCTGGGTACGACGTTCGATTCCCAAACCGTCGCCCTGGTGATCGTGGTGTGCAGTTACGCGCTGGGCATCCTCAATATCAAGCTGAATGCCTGGATCACCGGCACCTGCCTGCTGTTGGAAATCGCGGCGTTGCTGGTGATCGTGGTGATTGGCTTCGGTAACCCCGTGCAGCCGGCCAGCGTGCTGTTCCACCCGCAAATTGTCGAAAACGGCGTGCTGCACTTGGCGCCCTGGGCCCTGGTGATTGGCGC
Source organism: Pseudomonas sp. RA_5y_Pfl1_P24 (assembly GCF_963970945.1). Classification (NCBI taxonomy): domain Bacteria; kingdom Pseudomonadati; phylum Pseudomonadota; class Gammaproteobacteria; order Pseudomonadales; family Pseudomonadaceae; genus Pseudomonas; species Pseudomonas sp. RA_5y_Pfl1_P24. The sequence goes on from NZ_CAXAOJ010000010.1 coordinate 65,396, forward strand.
GGTGGGCATCGGCCTGTTCTCCTACAACGGTTACGGCCCGGCGGTGTTGTTGGCCGAGGACATGAAGTGCGGCGGCAAGGGCGTGCACAAGGCGGTGCTGTGGTCCTTGGGGCTGGTGGTGATCATCGAGTTGGTGCCGATCACCGCACTGTTGATGGGTGCGCCGTCGCTCAGTGAGATGATCAGCAGCCCGGACCCCATCGGCTACCTGTTGACCAGCCATGGCAATGAAACCTTGTCGCGCCTGGTCAGCGCCGGGATCTTCCTGTCGGTGTTCAACGCGATTGTCGCCATCGTGATCCAGATTGGCCGCGTGGTGTTCAGCAGCGGGCGCGATGCGCTGTGGACGCCAGGCATCAACAAGCTCTTTACGCGCATTCACCCGCGCTGGGATTCGCCCTGGTTGGCTACGCTGTTCCTGGCGATCCCATCGGCGCTGCTGAGTTTCAGCTCCAACCTGGCCGACCTGACATCCTTCAGTGTGTTGCTGATCATGCTGGTGTACCTGGTGGTGGCGTTGAGTGCGTTGATGAGCCGCGTGCTGCTACGTGATCGCGAGCATCCCTATCGCATGCCGCTCTGGCCGCTGCCGGCGTTGCTCGCGGTGCTGGGTGCGGGCTATCTGTTGGTCACCCTGGTGGCGGCAGCCTCGATCCGCGACATCATGATCATCATCGGTTTGCTGGCACTGTCAGTGATTCTGTATTGCATCAGTGGCCGGTCGAGTCCGGTCTTCCAGAAATTGTAAGGAGTGGTTATGCGCGCACGTCAATTGGGTATCACGTTGGGGCTGGGCACGCCCGGTGAGTGGAACGCGATCACCGATGTGCCCGGGGTTCGGGTTGGCCACAGCACGCTCAACACGCGTATCGACGGCAAGCACGTGCGTACCGGCGTCAGCGTGATCCAGCCGCGCGCCGGGGAGGCACGGCAGCAACCGTGCTTTGCCGGGTACCACGTGCTCAATGGCAATGGTGATGCCACTGGCCTTGAGTGGGTCAGCGAAGCGGGGCTGTTGACCACGCCGCTGGCCATCACCAACACACACAGCATCGGCATTGTGCGCGACAGCCTGATTGCCCTGGAACGCGAACGTCTGGCGGACCCAGCGGTGTACTGGTGCATGCCGGTGGTGATGGAAACCTATGACGGCTTGCTCAACGATATCTGGGGCCAGCATGTCGGCCCTGAGCACGTACGTGAAGCCGTGGACAACGCCGAAACCGGCCCAGTGCAGGAAGGTGCAGTCGGCGGCGGCACCGGAATGATCTGCCATGAATTCAAGGGCGGCATCGGCACAGCCTCGCGGCGTTTGCCGGCGGAGCAGGGCGGTTGGACCGTCGGCGTGCTGGTGCAGGCCAACCATGGCAAACGCCAGGAACTGCGGGTAGATGGCTACCCGGTGGGGCGCCAGTTGATGGAGATTTCTTCGCCGTTTGCCGAGCAAGGCACGCCGGGCATGGGCTCGATCGTGGTGATCCTGGCCACCGACGCGCCGCTGTTGCCGCACCAATGCCAGCGACTGGCGCAGCGCGCGTCCATCGGCATCGCGCGTACCGGCGGCGGCACCGAGGACTCCAGCGGTGACCTGTTCCTGGCGTTTTCCACGGGTAACCGGGATTTACCAGCGGCGGATTATGGGCGCAAAGGCCTGCCGTTCAGCAGCACGCTGCAGATGGTCAACAATGACCATATTTCGCCGCTGTTCAGCGCGGCGGCAGAGGCGGTGGAAGAGGCGATCATCAATGCGCTCCTGGCAGGCGAGGACATGGTGACTGATGACGGCGTCCTGGTGCCTGGCCTGAGTGGCGATACATTGCTGGCAGTACTACGCAAGACGGGGTGGAGTATGTCCCGGCAATAGGGGACACGCGACGTTATTAATACAAGTAATGGCTGTTTAATGTTGCCAATGACACCCTGGCAATCTAGTGGATCCTTTAATTAACAGCGTCGCTCAACGTGTGCGGCGTTAGCGCTATTTAATATTTAAATAACTGCGCGCTGTTTTTTGTCGGACAAAACCAAGGCTGTCCAATAAACACGGCACTGAACTTAGTTGGGTTGAAGGCAGGCTGATTTTTAACGCTGGAAAAGAGCTAGACGAAAGATTTCAAGTTGTGTCAGTTTCGTGACGCCTTCAAAAGAGGCGAGTGATAGGACGATCTCGCCCGCGGGGTTCCTATCGATCAAAGACTGATGCACTTGCAAACAAGGAAGTACGTTTATGTCAAAAGTAAAAGACAAGGCTATCGTGTCGGCGGCCCAAGCCAGTACCGCTTACTCGCAAATCGATAGCTTCAGCCATTTGTACGACCGTGGCGGCAACCTCACGGTCAATGGCAAACCCTCCTACACCGTTGACCAGGCAGCCACCCAGCTGCTGCGCGACGGCGCCGCGTACCGGGACTTTGACGGCAACGGCAAGATCGACCTGACCTACACCTTCCTCACCTCGGCCTCTTCGAGCACCATGAACAAACATGGCATCTCGGGTTTCAGTCAGTTCAACACCCAGCAGAAAGCACAGGCCGCACTGGCCATGCAATCCTGGGCGGACGTGGCCAACATCACCTTCACCGAGAAAGCCACCGGCGGTGACGGCCACATGACCTTCGGCAACTACAGCAGCGGCCAGGACGGCGCGGCGGCCTTCGCCTACTTGCCCGGCACCGGCGCAGGCTACGACGGCACCTCGTGGTACCTGACCAACAACAGCTACACGCCCAACAAGACCCCGGACCTGAACAACTACGGCCGGCAAACCCTGACCCACGAAATCGGCCACACCCTGGGCCTGGCTCACCCTGGCGACTACAACGCCGGGAATGGCAACCCGACCTACAACGACGCGACCTATGGACAGGACACGCGCGGCTACAGCCTGATGAGCTACTGGAGCGAGAGCAACACTAACCAGAACTTCAGCAAAGGCGGCGTCGAGGCTTACGCGTCCGGGCCGTTGATCGACGACATTGCCGCGATCCAGAAGCTCTACGGCGCCAACTACAACACCCGTGCCGGCGACACTACCTACGGTTTCAACTCCAACACCGGGCGTGATTTCCTCAGCGCTTCGTCCAATGCCGACAAGCTGGTGTTCTCGGTGTGGGACGGTGGTGGCAATGACACCCTGGACTTCTCCGGTTTCACTCAGAACCAGAAGATCAACCTCAATGAGGCTTCGTTCTCGGACGTGGGTGGCTTGGTGGGCAACGTGTCCATCGCCAAGGGCGTGACCCTCGAGAACGCGTTCGGTGGCGCGGGCAACGACCTGATCATCGGTAACAACGCCGCCAACGTAATCAAGGGCGGGGCCGGCAACGACCTCATTTACGGCGGCGGCGGTGCGGACCAGCTGTGGGGCGGCGCCGGCAACGACACCTTTGTGTTCGGTGCCAGTTCCGACTCCAAGCCAGGGGCTGCGGACAAGATCTTTGACTTTGCCTCGGGTTCGGACAAGATCGACCTGTCCGGCATTACCAAAGGTGCAGGCCTGACCTTCGTCAATGCCTTCACCGGGCATGCCGGCGATGCTGTGCTGACCTACGCCGCAGGTACCAACCTGGGCACCTTGGCAGTGGACTTCACCGGGCACGGCGTGGCGGACTTCCTCGTCACCACCGTCGGCCAGGCTGCGGTCAGCGACATCGTAGCGTGATGCACGGGCGCGGCGCTTCGGCGTCGCGCTTTACGGAGGGAGCATAGCGATGCAGCGTTTTTTCAAATTGATCGCCTGCGTGTTGCAGGTGATGTTCGTGTCGGCAGGAGCCCACGCAATGGCGAGCAGTCTTGTATTACCTACCACCGCCCAGTTGGCCGGCCATTGGCAGTTGCACCAGCAGGATCGGGTGTGCGCGCTGGACCTGCTGGAGCAGGCCAATGCCTTGGGCGGCGACGTGGCGTGTGTCGAGCAGTGGCTGGGCGACAAGCCCCTGAGCTGGTCGCCAACACCGGACGGAATTTGGCTGATGAATGCCGAGGGCAGCGGGATTACCCACCTGAACCGCCAGACAGAGGGCGAATATAAAGGTCGCACGCCCAGTGGGCTGGAAGTTGTCCTGCAACGCACACCTTAGTTATTGTTATGTGTTTATAACTTGATTTTATTAGTTGGCCGCCCTGTGCGTCGGGGCAAAGGCAACTATCGCGCGCAATTTGGTTCAGGGAAGATCAGACACCATGGCTAAGTCCCATGCCGTCGCGCCGTTATTCAAGGCGCTGGGTGAATACAAGAGCATCTTGATCAGTGTTGGCTGTTTCACTGCATTGATTAACCTGTTGATGCTGGTGCCGTCGATTTACATGCTGCAAGTGTATGACCGTGTGCTGTCCTCCCAGAATGAAACCACCCTGGTGATGTTGACGCTGATGGTCGTAGGTTTTTTTGCGTTTATCGGCCTGCTTGAGGTGATCCGCAGTTTTATCGTGATCCGGATCGGTAGCCAACTGGAGCGGCGTTTCAACTTGCGCGTCTACAAGGCCGCGTTTGAACGCAACCTGCAACGTGGCCAGGGGCATGCCGGGCAATCCTTGGGCGACTTGACCCATATTCGTCAGTTCATCACGGGCCCTGCGTTGTTCGCATTTTTCGATGCGCCGTGGTTTCCCATTTATCTGTTCGTGATCTTCCTGTTCAACGTGTGGCTTGGCGTGTTGGCCACCGCCGGTGCCGCGCTGCTGATCGGCTTGGCATGCCTGAATGAATACCTGACCAAAAAGCCGTTGGGGGAGGCCAGCGGTTACTCCCAGCAATCCACGCAACTGGCCACCAGCCACTTGCACAATGCCGAGACCATTCAGGCCATGGGCATGCTCGGCGCGCTGCGCAAACGCTGGTTTGCTGTGCATTCGCGGTTCCTTGGCCAGCAGAACAAGGCCAGTGATACCGGTTCGGTGGTCACGTCATTGAGCAAGTCCCTGCGCCTGTGCCTGCAATCGCTGGTGCTGGGGCTCGGCGCTTTACTGGTGATCAGAGGCGATATGACCGCCGGGATGATGATTGCCGGTTCGATCCTGATGGGCCGGGTGCTCAGCCCCATCGACCAGTTGATTGCGGTGTGGAAGCAGTGGAGTTCGGCCAAGCTGGCCTACCAGCGGCTGGATGAGTTGCTGCGCGAGTTTCCTCCGCAAGTGGAGCAGATGAAATTGCCGACGCCGCTCGGCCAAATCAGTTTCGAACAGGTCAGTGCGGGCCCGCCCGGAAAGCGTGTGGCGACCTTGCAGCAGGTCAGCTTCAACTTGGGCGCCGGTGAAGTGCTCGGTGTGCTCGGCGCATCGGGCTCTGGCAAATCCACCCTGGCGCGTGTATTGGTGGGGGTATGGCCGACGCTGGCCGGCACCGTGCGCCTGGATGGCGCGGATATTCATCGCTGGGACCGCAACGACCTGGGGCCGCACATCGGCTACTTGCCCCAGGACATCGAACTGTTCAGCGGCAGCATCGCCGACAACATCGCGCGCTTTCGCGAAGCTGATCCCGAATCAGTGGTGCGCGCCGCGCAGCAGGCGGGCGTGCATGAACTGATCCTGCGGTTGCCCCAGGGCTACGACACCGTTTTGGGCGACAACGGCGGTGGCCTGTCCGGCGGCCAGAAACAACGGGTGGCGCTGGCCCGCGCGCTGTATGGCGGGCCGCGTCTGATCGTGCTGGATGAGCCCAACTCCAACCTCGACACCGTCGGCGAAGCCGCCCTGGCCAGCGCCATCGTGCAGATGAAAGCCCAGGGCAGCAGCGTGGTGCTGGTGACCCATCGCTCTTCGGCGCTGGCCCAGGCCGATAAGCTGCTGGTGCTCAGTGAAGGGCATTTGCAGGCGTTCGGGCCGAGCCAGGAGGTGCTGCGGGCGTTGTCGGGTCAGCAGGAAGCACCGAAGGAAAAAACCGGCGTCAGTTTCAGTCGTCAGTACCAGGCCGGAAGGAATCCAGGCGCATGAGCAGCATCACTTTTGAACCGCGTTTCAAAGAGCGCGACGCCGGGTTCTTCGCCCGAATGGGTTGGTTGCTGACGGTAGTCGGTGCCGGCGGATTTTTCCTGTGGGCCAGCCTGGCCCCGTTGGACCAGGGCATTCCTGTACAGGGCACGGTGGTGGTATCCGGCAAGCGCAAAGCTGTGCAAACCCTCAGCCCTGGTGTGGTCAGCCAGATTCTGGTGAAGGAGGGTGAAACGGTTAAACAAGGCCAACCGCTGTTTCGCCTCGACCAGACCCAGCACCAGGCCGACGTGCAGTCACTGCAAGCCCAGTACCGCATGGCCTGGGCCAGCGTGGCGCGTTGGCAGAGCGAGCGTGACAACCAAACCCGCATTACCTTTCCTGCCGAGTTGGGCGCCAATCCCGACCCAGCCCTGGCGCTGGTACTGGAAGGCCAGCGCCAACTGTTCAGCAGCCGTCGCGAAGCGTTTGCCCGCGAACAGGCCGGTATCCGCGCCAATATTGAAGGTGCCACTGCGCAACTGAACGGCATGCGCCGTGCCCGCAGCGACCTGACGGCGCAGGCCCAATCCTTGCGCGAGCAACTCGGCAACCTGCAACCGTTGGCCGACAACGGTTACATCCCGCGCAACCGGCTGATGGAGTACCAGCGGCAGTTGTCCCAAGTGCAACAGGACTTGGCGCAGAACACCGGCGAAAGTGGACGCGTGGAGCAGGGCATCCTCGAATCGCGCCTGAAATTGCAGCAGCACAGCGAGGAATACCAGAAGGAAGTGCGCAGCCAATTGGCCGACGCACAACTGCGCAGCCTGACCCTGGAACAGCAACTCACCTCAGCCGGGTTCGACCTGCAACACAGCGAAATCAACGCCCCGGCGGATGGCATCGCGGTCAACCTTGGCGTGCACACCGTCGGCGCCGTGGTGCGCGCCGGCGAGACCTTGCTGGAGATCGTGCCCCAGGACACGCGCCTGGAAGTGGAAGGGCACTTGCCGGTGCACCTGGTGGACAAAGTGGGAACGCACCTGCCGGTCGACATCCTGTTCACCGCTTTCAACCAGAGCCGCACACCGCGTGTGCCGGGCGAGGTCAGCCTGATCTCCGCCGACCAGATGCTCGATGAAAAAACTGGCGCGCCGTATTACGTGCTGCGCTCCACGGTCAGCGACGCGGCACTGGAAAAACTCCACGGGTTGGTGATCAAGCCAGGCATGCCCGCCGAGATGTTCGTGCGTACCGGCGAGCGCTCGTTGCTCAATTACCTGTTCAAGCCGCTGCTCGACCGCGCCGGCTCCGCGTTGACCGAGGAATAGACATGAAAGCTGTGTTTATCGCCTTGCTGTTGACCTGCGCCAACGCCCAGGCCGCCATGGGCCCGTTCGATGTGTACGAACAGGCCTTGCGTAACGACCCGGTGTTCCTCGGCGCTATCAAGGAGCGTGACGCCGGCCTGGAGAATCGCGCCATTGGCCGTGCGGGCTTGTTGCCCAAACTGTCGTACAACTACAACAAGGGCCGCAATAACTCCCAGGCCACCTTGCCGGACGGGCGCGGCGGCAGTTATCACGACGACCGCAACTACAACAGCTACGGTTCTACCTTCAGCCTGCAACAGCCGCTGCTCGACTACGAGGCCTACGCCAACTACCGTAAAGGCGTGGCCCAGGCGCTGTTCGCCGATGAAAGCTTTCGCGACAAGAGCCAGGCGCTGCTGGTGCGCGTGCTGACGTATTACACCGAGGCGTTGTTTGCCCAGGACCAGATCGACATCGCCCGCGCCAAGAAGAGGGCCTTCGAGCAGCAGTTCCAGCAAAACCAGCACCTGTTCCAGCAGGGCGAGGGTACTCGCACGGACATTCTGGAAGCCGAGTCGCGCTACGAACTGGCCACCGCCGAAGAAATCCAGGCGATGGATGAGCAGGACGCGTCCTTGCGCGAGCTGGGTGCATTGATCGGCGTGCAAAGCGTCAACATCAATGACCTGGCCCCTTTGAACCAGGGTTTTGTCGCGTTCACCTTGACCCCGGCCAACTATGACACCTGGCATGAACTGGCGATCAGCAACAACCCCACGCTGGCGTCCCAGCGCCAGGCCCTGGAAGTGGCGCGTTATGAGGTGGAACGCAACCGCGCCGGGCATTTGCCCAAGGTCACGGCGTACGCCAGTTCGCGCCAGCAGGAGTCCGACAGCGGCAATACCTACAACCAACGCTATGACACCAACACCATCGGCGTCGAAGTCAGCCTGGCGCTGTATGCCGGTGGCGGTATCTCGGCGTCCACCCGCCAGGCCAGCCGCGCCATGGAGCAGGCCGAGTACGAGCTGGAGGGCAAGACCCGCGAAACCCTGATCGAGCTGCGTCGCCAGTTCAGTGCGTGTCTGTCGGGGGTGAGCAAGTTGCGAGCGTACCAGAAGGCGTTGGTGTCAGCCGAAGCGCTGGTGGTGTCGACCAAGCAGAGCATCCTCGGGGGGGAGCGGGTCAACCTTGATGCGCTGAACGCTGAGCAGCAGTTGTACAGCACCCGGCGTGACCTGGCGCAGGCGCGGTATGACTATTTGATGGCTTGGACCAAGTTGCATTATTACGCGGGGAATCTGCGGGATACTGATTTAGCGAAGGTAGATGAGGCGTTTGGGCCGCGGTTGTAGCGGTGGTTTTTTTGCGGGAGATGGACATCAGCCGGGAGGCTGGAATGCAATTCACTGTGGGAGCGGGCTTGCCCGCGATGGCGGAGTGTCATGCAGCGGCTATGTATCTGAGATACCGCTATCGCAGGCAAGCCAGCTCCCACATTTGACCTGCGTTGCCTAATCTTCCTTGCGCACGGTGGCTACGTCGTCGGCTTTGACACGGATGCGTTTGCCGGCAATGTCGGTGAATTCGTAGAAACCGTCGGCAGTCTTGGTTTTTGGGGTGTCCTTGGTCAAATACTGTGTGCCATTTTGCAGCGTCACCACGGTTTGCGTCGCGCAACCGGCCAATACCAGAAAAGTGAGTGCAACCAGTGGCAGACTCAAATTCTTCATGTTCATAACCCTTACCTTAACCCTGAAAAGTCCCACGCCAGAGGCCGCGGGCCACAAATGTTACGCCATCGACTCACCCATCTGATCACTTTTATGTAAAAAGTTGCAGGCGCCATTTATCTATTACCGATTGCAACCTGGCATCTGCGACGGCACTCTGTATGCATAACCAGTATTTGATCGCTGTGCGCCATGGCCAATCCCCTCGAAGACCCGCTCTATTACCTGCATAACTTCCGCCAGGTCCTGCATTGGCTGGGGCAGCGCTATGCGGATTTGCTTGATCCGGACGAACAGCATTTCATTCAGCAATTTGACAGGTTGCCGCAAGCGTCCCAGGCGTTGTTGGTGCGCATGGTGATGCGCAAGGGTGTGCATTTTCGTGCGGGCAAGCTCAATTACCTCGAGATCGGTTGCCCGCACGCCGCTGCCGAGCCGTTGTTGGCACTGGGCTGGGTGAATGATCAATGCCTGCTGAGCTTTGAAGAGCTGTTCGCCTTATTGCAGAAAGGCGAACTTCTCGCGGCGTTCAAGCCTTGGATCGACCAACCCAAAGCGAGGAAAACCGACTGGCTGGAAGGGCTGGCGGCGCAGTTTGCCGACAGCCGCAGTTTCGCCACGTGGTGCCCCGCATTGGCTGACACGCTGTACAGCCTCACCGTGATGGAATTGTGCGACCGCCTGCGCCTGATGTTCTTTGGCAACCTGCATCAGGACTGGTCAGAATTCGTGCTGGCCGACCTTGGCATCTATACCTATGAAAAAGTCGAATTCTGTGCCGAATCCCGGGGTTTGCGCAGCCGTGACGACGTGCACGGTTTTCTGTTCCTGCACCAGTGCCAGCAGGCCTTTGAAACGGGCCAGGCGTTGGAAGAGTTGCTAGTGCGGATCGCCACCCTGAACACCGACAACCCCTGGCTGGAAAAACGCCGGGCCAAGCTATTGTTCCAAGTGGGCCAGTACTGTGAACGCAATGCGGAACTGGGCTTGGCGGAGCAGATTTACCGCGCGTGCGCCTACCCAGGTGCCCGCGCGCGACTGATCCGCGTGCTGGAGCGTCAGGAAGATTACACCCAGGCCATTGCCCTGGCTTACGCCGCTCAACAAATGCCGGAAAACGCCGCCGAGCAGCAACACGTGTTGCGTGTGTTGCCACGCCTGCGGCGCAAATTGGGCGAACCGGCGTTGCCCAAAACCAAGCCCCGGCCGGTCACGCGACTGGATCTTGCCCTGGCGCTGCCCGAGCCGTTGATGTCGGTGGAGTACTGCGTGCAGGCTCACCTCAGCGAGCCCGATGGCCCGGTGCATTACGTTGAAAACGGACTGATCAATTCGCTGTTCGGCCTGCTGTGCTGGGATGTGATCTTTGCGCCGCTGCCAGGTTCGTTTTTCCACCCGTTCCAGCGCGGCCCCGCAGATTTGCACAGCGAAGACTTCCACCAGCGCCGCGCGCCGCTGTTCGCCGGGTGTTTCGAGCAGTTGCAGGACGAGCGCTATAAAACCACCATCCGCCAGCGTTATAGCGAAAAGTGGGGAATCCAGTCGCCGTTTGTGTTCTGGAACCTGCTTAGCCAAGATCTGCTGGAACAGGCATTGGCATGCCTGCCCGCCGAGCATCTGCATTACTGGTTTGAACGGCTGCTGCTGGACATCCGCGCCAACCGCGCTGGCATGCCCGACCTGATCCAGTTCTGGCCCGAGCAAAAGACCTACCGCATGATCGAGGTCAAGGGCCCTGGCGATCGCCTGCAAGACAACCAGTTGCGCTGGCTGGAGTTCTGCGGCGAATATCAGATGCCAGTGACGGTCTGCTATGTGCGCTGGGCAGAGTCCGCTTGAGTTACAGCGTTGCCGTGCGTGCGTTGTGTGAGTTCACGGCCAAGGTCGGTGACCTGGACCTGCGCTTTACGCCTTCCCCCAGCGCCCAGGAAGGCATTCTCGGCCACCGCACCGTCGCTTCACGGCGCAGCAAGCACTATCAGAATGAAGTCGCGCTTGAAGGCGACTACCAGCAGCTCAAGGTACGGGGCAGGGCGGACGGCTATGACCCGGACGCCAACCGTGTGGAAGAAGTCAAAACCTATCGTGGCGACCTCGATGCCCAGCCCGCCAACCATCGCCAACTACATTGGGCCCAGGTCAAGGTCTACGGCTGGCTGATGTGCCAGAAACTCGGCCTTGCGGACATTGACCTGGCACTGGTGTACTTCGATATCGTCGGCGAAGGCGAGACGGTGCTGAACCAACGCTTTCAAGCGACTGAGCTGGAGGCGTTCTTCAATCAGCAATGCGCGCTGTTCCTCGGTTGGGCCCAGCAGGAAATGCAGCATCGCGAAGCGCGCAACAACGCCGCGCACACCCTGGTTTTCCCCCATGCCGGGTTTCGTCCTGGCCAGCGTTCGCTGGCCGAGTCGGTGTACAAGGCCGTCAGCACCGGGCGTTGCCTGATGGCTCAAGCGCCTACGGGTATCGGTAAGACCATCGGCACGATTTTCCCTTTGCTCAAGGCCCTGGCGCCCCAGCAACTGGACAAGCTGTTCTTCCTCACCGCCAAGACCCCCGGCCGCAAGCTCGCCCTGGATGCCGCCCAAGTGCTATACGCCAGCAGCCCTGGCCTGCCATTACGCGTGCTGGAGCTGGTGGCGCGGGACAAAGCCTGTGAACATCTGGACAAGGCCTGCCACGGCGATTCCTGCCCCCTGGCCCAAGGCTTCTATGACCGCTTGCCCGCCGCGCGCATTGCCGCGTCCAAGGTGCGCCTGCTCGATCAGCGAAACCTGCGCGACGTCGCCCTGGCCCATGACGTTTGCCCTTACTACCTGAGCCAGGAAATGGCGCGCTGGGCCGACTTGGTGGTCGCCGACTACAACTACTACTTCGACTTTGGCGCCATGCTGTTTGGCCTGGCCCAGCTCAATCAGTGGCGCGCCGCCGTGTTGGTGGACGAGGCGCACAACCTGGTCGAACGTGCCCGTTCGATGTACAGCGCCAGCCTTGACCAGTACAGCCTCAAGACCCTGCGCGACACCGCGCCAGAAGCGTTAAAGAAACCCTTGCAGCGCCTCAACCGTGAGTGGAACGCGCTGCACAAGGACCAGCTCGCGCCGTACCAGGCTTATGTCGCCCGACCCGAAAAACTGTTACAGGCCCTGACCCTGTGCGCCAGCGCCATGGGCGAATATTTCAACGAGCATCCCGAGTCCCTCAGTGGCGACCTGCAAGCGTTTTATTTCGAGGCGCTGCAATTCGCCAAGGTTGCCGAGCTGTTCAACGAGCACTTTATTTTCGACATCAGCAAGCGCCAGTTCAGCGGCAAACGCAGCAGCTCGACCCTGTGCCTGCGTAACGTGGTACCTGCTGAGTTCATCCGCCCGCGATTGACCGCGGCCCGCAGCAGCGTGCTGTTTTCCGCCACCCTCAGCCCTCGTCATTACTACGCCGACTTGCTGGGCCTGCCGGCGGATACCGCGTGGATCGACGTGGAGTCACCGTTCAAGGCCGAGCAACTGCAGGTGCGCATCGTCGATGCAATCTCCACACGCTTCGTGCATCGCAACGCCTCGCTGGAACCCATCGTTGAGCTGATCGCCCACCAGTACACCCAACAGCCTGGCAACTACCTGGCGTTTTTCTCAAGCTTTGATTACCTGCAGCAGGTGGCGCAGTTGCTCAGCGAGCGACACCCGCAGATCGTGCTCTGGCAGCAGTCACGCGGCATGGCGGAGGCCGAGCGCCAGGCCTTTCTTGACCAGTTCACCGAGCACAGCCAGGGCATCGGTTTTGCCGTACTGGGTGGCGCATTCGGCGAGGGCATTGACTTGCCCGGTGCGCGCTTGATCGGTGCTTTTATTGCCACCCTCGGGCTGCCCCAACTGAACCCGGTCAACGAACAGATGAAACTGCGCATGGGCGCGATCTTCGGCGCGGGTTACGACTACACCTACCTGTACCCCGGCATTCAGAAAGTGGTGCAGGCGGCGGGCAGGGTGATCCGTAGCCAGCAGGACCGGGGCGTGGTGATGTTGATCGATGACCGGTTCGGCGAAGCGCGGGTGCGCCAATTGTTGCCGCGCTGGTGGGCACCGACGATCAGAGCGTGACGCCACACAGTCGCTCGCTCAATGCCCATAACCGCTCGGCGTGCTCCGGGTCGACGGCCCAGGGATAGACGCCGGAGCGCCTGCTTTCATCGTGAGCGGGGGCGGCTACATCGCATGCTTGACCACGCTGGTCCAGCACCACGGCGACGTCGAATCCGCTGTTGATAGGGGTTTGCTTGCTGGTCATAAGGCTCTCCACTCAGGAGGACCTATAGTGTTTTTTTTGGGCCGGACGCGGAATAGCCTAAAGTCTGTATTTCTGTCGCGATCGTCCGGAGCTTTTTTATTTATGGATACCCTGTCTGATGGGGTGGCGTTGTTACGCAGTCACCACTCGTATTTTGCAGGATTGAAGGCGGGCGGCAACTGGGCGCTGGATTTTCCACCACCGGGTGGCATCAAGTTCAACGCGGTGGTGGAGGGGGAGTGTTGGCATGGCACCTCAGGCGTATCTGACCCGCTGGCGCATGCATTTGGCGGTACAGGCGTTGAACACCTCCAGCAGCAGTGTGTCCTGCATCGGCCAGGCATTGGGTTATCAGTCGGACAGCGCATTCAGCAGTGCTTTCAAACGTTTGATGAATTGCTCACCGCGAGAGTACCGCGAGCGGAAACTACACAAGGACGCCTCTGATGAACGCTACCCGGCAGCACAGGATCAAGGTCAACGGCATTGAGTTAAGTGTGCAGGTCACGGGAGCCGACGAAGGTCCGCCGATCTGGCTGCTCCACGGTTTCCCGGAATGCTGGCACTCCTGGCGCGAGCAGATTCGCGCATTGGCGGCTGCGGGTTACCGAGTGTTCGCCCCGGAAATGCGCGGCTACGGCCAGACAAGTTCGCCCGCGGCGATCGCCGATTATGATCTGCTGACCCTGTGCGGGGATATCCAGCAGGCCATGGACCATTTTGGCCATGCGCAGGTGGTGATGGTCGGCCATGACTGGGGGGCAGTGGTGGCCTGGCACCTGGCGCTGCTCGAACCCGAGCGTGTCACGCGCTTGATCACGATGTCCGTGCCATTCGCTGGGCGCGCGCGGCGTCCGGTGATCGAAATCATGCGCGAGCTGTATGCCGACCGTTTCAACTACATCCTGTATTTCCAGGCGCCTGGCGTTGCCGAGCAGGAGTTGAACGCTGACATCGAGCGCACGTTGCGCCTGTTCATGCAGGATCAGGATGTGTTTTTGCAAAAGAAACCGCCGAGCGCCAGGTTACTTGAAGGCGTTCCAGCCCCCGGCGCATTGCCGCAATGGTGTTCCCAGGCCGATCTGGACGTCTATGTAAAAACCTTCGCCGACCACGGTTTTCGTGGCCCGCTGAACTGGTACCGCAACTTCGAACGCAACTGGCAACGCACCGAATGCCTGGCTGGCCAGCAGGTGTTGCAACCCACGCTATTCCTCATCGGTGACCGCGACCCAGTCGGTGTGTTCGAGGCGCACACGCTCAAACGCATGACCGATTCAGTGCCTCACCTTGAACAACACGTGCTGCCCAACTGCGGCCACTGGATCCAGAACGAACAAAGCCAGCAGGTCAACACGCTGATGCTCGCGTTCCTACGAAAACCGTAACCCCAACCGATCAAAATGTGGGAGCGGGCTTGCCCGCTCCCACATTTTGATCGGCGTCGTGTTCTAAACCACTTCCAGATATGAACTATGAATCGCCTGCGCCAACTCCCGAACCGTGTCAATAAATTCCGTCAACCGGCTATGCAACCCATCCTCAAGAATCTCATCAATGCCCGTATACCTGAGCCGCGCCTCAAACTCCGCGGCCAACCGCTGCGCCGTGCGCCCGTAACTGCCGGGCAAGTCCGCCAGGATGTGACTCAACTCCTCGATACACGCATGCAACGAACGCGGCACATCGCTGCGCAACAACAGCAACTCTGAGACCGAGCGAGCATTCAACGCATTCGGATACAACTCGGTATACGCCTCGAACGACGACAACGCGCGGAGCAGGGCGCTCCATTGGTAATAACCGCGTGCCGACAAGTCACTGACTTCTTCCGACTCCTCGCCAAACATCTCATAGCGTGCATCCAGCAGGCGCAAGGTGTTATCCGCACGCTCTACGAAGGTGCCCAGGCGGATAAACCGATAGGCGTCATTGCGCATGATCGTCCCGGAGGTGGCCCCCCGGAACAGGTGCGAACGCTGCTTGACCCAATCACAAAAGTGGCTGATGCCATGCCGCGCCAGGCCGCCCGCGGCGATGCTGCGCATTTCCAGCCAGGTGGCGTTGAGGTTTTCCCACATGTCGGCGGTGATCCGCCCGCGTACCGCATGGGCATTGCCGCGCGCGGCGCGCAGGCAGTTGTAGATGCTGGCGGGGTTTTCTTCGTCAAGGGCGAAGAAGTGCAACATGCGCTCGGCATCCAGTTGCTTATGCCGCTCAAGGTAGTTGTCCAGGGTGCCGCTGCTGAGCAGCGACATGGCCAGTTCATCCAGGCCATCACTGCGCCCGGCCTGGGGCATCAACGACAGGGAATAACTGACCTCGAGCATCCGCGCCAGGTTCTCGGCGCGCTCCAGGTAACGGGACATCCAGTACAGGTCTGCGGCGGTTCTACTCAACATACTCAGTCCTCCACCACCCAGGTGTCCTTGGTTCCGCCGCCTTGCGACGAGTTGACGATCAGTGAGCCTTCCTTCAGCGCAACACGGGTAAGACCACCCGGTACCAGGCGGGTTTCCTTGCCCGACAGCACAAAGGGCCGCAGGTCGATATGGCGCGGAGCAATGCCGTTCTCGACAAAGGTGGGGCAGGTGGACAGGCTCAGTGTGGGTTGGGCGATATACGCGTGGGGTCGGGCCTTGATGCGTTGGCGGAAGTCCTCGATCTCGGCGGCGCTGGAGGCCGGGCCGACCAGCATGCCGTAGCCGCCGGAGCCTTGGGTTTCCTTGACCACCAGTTGCGGCAGGTTGGCCAGAACGTGGGACAGTTCATCGGGTTTGCGGCACTGGAAGGTCGGCACGTTTTGCAGCACCGGTTCTTCATCCAGGTAGAAGCGGATCATCTCGGGCACGTAGGGGTAGATCGACTTGTCATCAGCCACGCCGGTGCCGATGGCATTGGCCAGCACCACGTTGCCGGCGCAATAGGCGGCCACCAGGCCGGGCACGCCAAGCATCGAATCGGGGTTGAAGGCCTTGGGGTCGAGGAAGGCGTCGTCGATACGCCGGTAAATCACGTCGACCGGCTTGGGGCCGTCGGTGGTGCGCATGAACACCTTGAGGTCCTGCACGAACAAGTCCGCGCCTTCCACCAGTTCCACGCCCATTTCCCGGGCCAGGAACGCATGTTCGAAGAATGCACTGTTAAAGCGCCCTGGCGTCAGCACCACCACGTTGGGGTTGTCCAGGCGGCTGGAGCTTTTCAGGGTCTTGAGCAGCAGGTTGGGGTAATGGTCCACCGGCGCGATACGCTGCTTGGCGAACACCTCGGGGAACAGGCGCATCATCATCTTGCGGTCTTCGAGCATGTAGCTCACGCCGCTGGGGGTGCGCAGGTTGTCTTCGAGCACGTAGTAGGTGCCGTCACCATCGCGCACCAGGTCGACACCGGAAATATGCGAGTAGATGTCGCGGTGCAGGTCCAGGCCGACCATCGCCTTCTGATAACCCTCGTTGCCCAGCACCTGTTCCGCCGGAATGATCCCGGCCTTGATAATGCGCTGGTCGTGGTAGATGTCGGCAAGGAACATGTTCAGCGCGTTGACGCGCTGGATACAACCGCGTTCGATCAGGCTCCATTCACTGGCGGGGATGCTGCGGGGGATGATGTCGAAGGGGATCAGGCGCTCGGTGTCTTGCTCGTCACCATACAGCGTGAACGTAATCCCGGCGCGGTGGAAAAGCAAGTCGGCTTCACGGCGACGCTGGGCCAGCAGTTCCGGCGGCGTATTCGCCAGCCAGCGGGAGAAGTCTTGATAATGTGCACGGCACGCGCCGTTTGCGTCATTCATTTCATCGAAGAAAGATCGAGCCATTCCAGTACCTTGTCAGTGCCGAGGATTGCCAAGTGGCACTGCCGCTTCAAAAAACGCATTTTTATAAGGCCGTGGCTGAAGGTGCCAACCGGCCTGGTCCTTACTTTCTTATGGGGTCGGCTCTGGGTCGGTGGGTAACGAATGCTCCTGTAAGCGGGCAAGGCAGGTGAGTGATGAAAGGGTTAAGCAATGCCTGTGCCGAAACCACCAATAACCCTATTGCAGTGAGCGGGCTTGCCCCGCGCTGGGCTGCGCAGCGGCCCCCAAAAAAACGGGAGCGCTACGCACGCCAGCGCGGGGCAAGCCCGCTCACTACAAAATGCGCCAGATTGGTGCGCAAACTAACTTGAACTTCGCCAGCGCCCCTTCCTTCTAAACAGACTCGATCCAAAACGGAGCACGCATGTGCCCAGAATCATCTCCCCCCAATCCCCAGAATCTACCCTGACCGATCACAGTGAACACAACGCCAAGATCTTCGGCTCACCCAAAGACCGCCTCGACTTTTACCGGCGCGAGATACAGTACGAAACCACGATCCTGGCCAACCGCACCGACGCCTACCTGACGGCGCAGTCGTTCCTGGTGATCGCCTTTGTCTCTGGCATGGGCAACCTCAACCCGGAATGGGGCAAATTGTTCACACTGTTGGTCCCGCTGTTCCTGGCGCTCCTGGGCATTCTGAGCTCACTCAACGCGTGGCCCGGCATACGCGCGGCGTATGACATCATCGATCACTGGCACTTCAAGCAGAGCGAACTGCTGCGCAGCGAGCCGGTGATGGGCTTGGCTTATGACGAGTCGCCGCTGTTTTCCGAAGTGGAGTCCTCGCACAAGGGCTATCGCAAATCCTTGCTGTTCTCGGTGCGTACACCTTGGATCTTCATGGTGTTCTGGATAATGCTCGCCGCCTATGCGTTCTACATCCAGGTCGATAACCCAGGCTCTTAAGCAATTTGAACTTCATTGGCCAGGGCGTGACCTTACCTTTACGCAGGCAGTATTTTCCCAACACTGCGAAGAGGTGACCCATGAGCACACACGACGATCCCCAAGTCAGCGGGCGCAACGACCCGGCCATCGACGGCGGCGAACCCGCGCCAGGTACTGCAGCCGACGCGCCAAAAGATCCGGCACCGGCCAAAGACCCCAAGGCTGAAGAAAACGACTACAGTCCAGACTTCAAGTCTGAGCCGCAGCCCAAGGCTGAAACCGATGCCGATATCGATACCCAAGGCGGTTAGAGGAGACGGTGATGTCAAAAGAACTTGATGACGAACTCAACGACCCAGGCAATGAAGACCCTGGCTCGTTGATGGATGACGCAGAAGTGCCGCTCAACGATCTGGATGAAGCGGCGGATGTGGGCAATACCGAGAATCAGGACTGAGTGCTCGCCTGGCGCTCGCGGCGGCGTGCCGGATCCGTAGCGTCCCCTGGCATCCATGCACATGCAGTCAGAGGGACCTCTCAACGCTCCAGCAACAAGCGCTCCAAGGTTTCCACGGGTAACGGCCGGCTGAACAGGTAGCCTTGGATCTGATCACAACCGGCCTCCTTCAAGAACGCCAACTGCGCCCGGGTTTCCACGCCTTCAGCCACTACCCGCAGGTTGAGGCTGTGGGCCAGTTCAATGATGGTGCGGGTGATCGCCGCGTCCTGCGGGTTGCTGGTGACTTCGCGGATAAACGCAATGTCGATCTTCAACGTATCGATAGGAAAACGCCGCAGATACGCCAGGCTCGAATAGCCGGTGCCGAAGTCATCGATGGAAATCTTCACGCCCATCGCGTGCAGGCGCTGCAGGCTGGCGATGGTGTGCTGGGTGTTTTCCATCAAGGAGCCTTCGGTCAGCTCCACTTCGAGCCAATGCGGCTCGACCCCGGTTTGCGCCAGAGTGCGCGCGATATCGGCAATCAGGTCGCCTTCGATCAGTTGATGGCCGGAGACGTTCACCGACACCTCCACCGCACCAATGGCGCCACGTTGCCACTCGGCAATCTGTTGGCAAACCTGCTCTATCACCCAGCGTCCCACAGGTAAGATCAGCCCAAGGCGCTCCAATATCGGCACAAACACGGCCGGGGATACGGGGCCGTAGTCGGGCCTCTCCCAGCGCAGTAACGCTTCGAGGGCGCAAAGGCGGCCGCTGGCGATATCGACCTTGGGCTGGTAATGCACGGTGAAGTCTTCGCGCTCGACGGCGTGGCGCAAGGCATTTTCGAGGTCCTGAAGGGCCAAGTCATGCACGTTCACTCCCGTTTGCCGTTGCCCCAGCTCGCGCGAATGGCTTGCCAGGTCGCCACGCTCTTTGAGCCGCAGCAGGTTGCGCACTCGCAACCACAACTCGACACGTTCTACCGGCTTGCTGATGAACTCCTCGGCGCCGGCCTCCAGCCCGCTGACACGGGCGCTCTGCTCACTGAGGGCGGATAACATGATGATCGGGATACCCGCGGTGGTTTCATCACCCTTTAATTGGCTGGCGACTTCATAGCCGTCCATGTCCTGCATCATCACGTCGAGCAGGATCAGGTCCGGGGGCTGCTGCGCCACCAACTGCAAGGCTTCTTCACCGCTGCTTGCACTCAGGGTCTGGTAGCCTTCGTGCTGCAGCAGGGTTTCCAGGAGTTTGCGCACCTGGGGGTCATCATCAACGATCAACAACGTCGCGGGTTGGCTGGCCATGGAGCGGACTCATGTGAGGGGTCTGTTGGGCGTTTGCAGCAAGGTGTCGATCAGTTGGTACAGCTCTTTGTAACGCAACGGCTTGGTAATGTAGGCGTCACAACCGGCGAGCCGGGTCTTTTCGCGGTCTTCTTTCATCGCCATGGCCGTCAAGGCGACCACCGGGATGTGTGCGGTCAGCGGGTCTTGCTTGAGCAGCGCAGTGGCCGCCAAGCCGTCCATGCCGGGCAGTTGGATGTCCATCAGGATCAACGCCGGCTGTTGTTCGCGGGCCAGGGTCAGGCCGGTTTCGGCATCGGGTGCCCACAGCACCGTGTGGCCGGCATTCACTAACAACAGGCGCGCCAGGCGCATATTGGCTTCATTGTCTTCAATGATCAGGATCTCGGCCATGCTGCCTCCGGCGTGCGATGCAGCGGCAACCACGCGACAAACCGCGCGCCACAGCCTTCACGGCTGGCCACGGCTACACTGCCGCCGTGCAAATCCGTCAGTTGCTTGACCATCGCCAGCCCCAGGCCGGTGCCTTCGAATTTGCGCGCCAGGCTGCTGTCGATCTGGCTGAACGCCTTGAACAGCTTGCCCATGTCGCCTTCAGCGATACCAATCCCGGTGTCGCTGACGCTCAACTCGAGGAACTGTTGATGCGCACTGTCGGGCAAGTCGAAGCGGTACACCGGCCATTCGCCGGGAATCTGCCCGACCTGCTCGCGGGCCACCTGGCGCACCATCAGCGTCACTGAGCTGCCGTGCTCGCTGAACTTCACCGCATTGGCCAGCAGGTTGTAGACGATCTGCTTGGTCTTGCGCAGGTCCAGTTCCAGACAGCCGAAGTCTTCAGGGCTTTCCAGCTTCAGTTGAATACGTTGCAGCGCGGCCTTTTCCCGCACGATCAACAGACTGTTGGCCAACAAGCCGGAAAGCTCCGCGCTCTCCAGTTCCAGCTCCATCATGCCGGCCTCGACCTTGGACAGGTCGAGAATGTCGTTGATCAATGACAGCAAATGCTGGCCGCTGGTGAAGATATCACCGATGTACTCGCGCTGGGTCTCGCTCATTTCCCCGACCAGCCCGTCCTTGAGCGCCTCGGAAAAACCGATCACCGCATTCAGCGGCGTGCGCAGTTCGTGGGACATGGTGGCGAGGAACTCGGACTTCATGTGGCTGGCGTGCTCCAGCTCCAGGTTCTTCTCTTCCAGGGCGCGCTCGAAGCCTTTGCGTTCGGCTTCTTCCCGCTTGCGCGCGGTGTTGTCGGTGCCGATCAGCAGGTAACCGATGATCGTGTCATGCCGGTTACGCAAGGCGGTCACCGACACCATGGCCGACAGGCGACTGCCATCCTTGCGGATATAGGTCAGCTCGTAGATGTCTTCAATACCCCGGGAGGCCTTGAACACCAGCGCTTCGAACCCCGGCGTGATCGGCGTGTCCAGTTCCTGGCTGAGCGCGGCAGCGCGGGTGACCAGTTCGATGGGGTCGGAAATATCGGCGGGGGTGATGCGGTTGACCACATCGGCGGCGGCATAGCCGAGCATGCGTTCGGCGCCTACATTGAAGATTTGGATCACGCCTTTCTCATCGGTGGCGATGCTCGAGAAATAGGCGCTGTTGAAGATCGCGTCTTGCAGGGCGCCGGTCTTGAGCAGGGTTTTCTGGCGTTTGAACTCGACGATTTTTTCGGCGCGCGATTGCGGCTGTTCGGGGAGCGGTGTGTCCATCGCAGGGCGTTCCGTGGTGTCCAGGCCCGCCGTCGTCAATCGGCGATGGCGCAGAGCATGCTCACAGCAGATCGCTTGGCGGCGACGAGGAGGAGATGAGGTCCTTGGACAATAGCAGAGATTGTGGCGTTTTGATGGCTGAGCAAAGGAGAAATACCTTCGAATGGATATATTCGATCCGAAAACAGTGTTTTTCGAATTTAAACGTGATGAAACGTTTCATCTGTCGACAAATGGTCAACGCAAGCGCTTGCGTAAGAAAATGTATCTGAATTAGAGTCGGCCCACTTGATTACAAAAATAATAATCCCAGGAGCTCATTCATGAGCCTTGAACCCTTGCTTGAGATGCAGGGCATCAGCAAAACCTTCAATGGTTTGCGCGTGCTCAAGAATGTCGGCCTGAAGGTCTACCCCGGCGAAATCCATGCCTTGATGGGTGAGAACGGCGCCGGCAAATCGACCTTGATGAAAATCCTTTCCGGCGCCTATCAAGCCGACCCCGGCGGTGAAATCCGCATTGCCGGCCAGCCCATCCCCACCTTCGACCCTGCCACCGCCAAAGCTCTCGGCATTGCCGTGATCTATCAAGAACTGAGCCTGTGCCCGAACCTGAGCGTGGCCGAGAACATCTACCTGGGCCGCGAACTGCGGCGTGGCTGGACCATCGACCGCAAAGGCATGGAGGCCGGGTGCATCGAAGTGCTGCAACGCCTTGGCGCGGAGTTCACCCCGTCAACGCGGGTCAGCAGCCTGTCGATTGCCGAGCGCCAACTGGTGGAAATCGCCCGCGCCTTGCATGGCCACGCCAAGATCCTGGTGATGGACGAACCCACCACACCCTTGTCGTCCCGCGAGACCGATCGTTTGTTCGCGCTGATCAAACAGTTGCGCAGCCAAGGTTTGGCGATCATCTATATCAGCCACCGCATGGCCGAGATCTACGAGCTGTCGGACCGCGTCTCGGTGCTGCGTGACGGCCAATACATCGGCGAGCTGACCCGCGAGGCGCTGTCGGCCGACGTGCTCGTGAAAATGATGGTGGGCCGCGACCTGTCGGGGTTCTACAAGAAGGAACACGCCGCGTATAACCCCGGCAACGTGGTGATGCGCGTGCGCGACATGGCTGATGGCAAGCGCGTGCGCAGCTGTAGTTTCGACCTGCATGCCGGCGAAGTGCTCGGGATTGCCGGCCTGGTCGGGGCAGGGCGCACCGAACTGGCACGGCTGATCTATGCCGCCGACCCACGCACCTCCGGCACCTTGGAAGTAGTCGGCAAGACCATCACCCAACTGCGCACCCCGGCGGATGCGATTCGCGCCGGCGTCGTTTACCTCACCGAAGACCGCAAGGCTCAGGGCCTGTTCTTGGACATGAGCGTGGCGGACAACATCAATGTCTGCGCGTGTGTACCGGATGCCCATGCCGGTGGTGTGCTCGATCGTGGCCATGCGGCGCAACGCGCCAGGGACGCGATCAAGTCACTGTCGATTCGCGTGGCGTCGGGCAAGGTCAATGTCGGCGCGCTGTCCGGCGGCAATCAGCAAAAGGTGCTGCTGGCGCGGCTGTTGGAGGTCAAGCCGCATGTGCTGATCCTCGACGAACCCACACGCGGCGTGGACATCGGTTCCAAGTCCGAGATCTACCGCATCATCAATCAACTGGCGCAAGCCGGTGTGGGCATTGTGGTGATTTCCAGCGAGTTGCCGGAAATCATCGGCACCTGCGACCGCGTGCTGATCATGCGCGAAGGCCAGTTGGTGGCTGAAGTCGGCGGGGCGTCGGGCCAGGTTATTTCCCAAGAACGTATTATTGACCTCGCCACCGGTGGCGATCAGGTGGTTGCCCATGGCTGAATTGAACGTTGCAACAATAGGTAAAGCTGAACGCGCACGCGAGTTGATGCGCACCGTCGGCATGTTGCCGGTACTGATCCTGTTGCTGGTGGGCTTTGCCCTGGCCAGCGAGAACTTCCTGACAGTGCAGAACCTGTCGATCATCTCTCAGCAGGCCTCGGTGAATGTGGTGCTGGCGGCAGGCATGACCTTTGTGATCCTCACGGCGGGTATCGACCTGTCGGTGGGCGCGATCCTGGCCGCGTCGGCGGTGGTGGCGTTGCAAGCGTCGATGTCGCCGCAATTCGGCATGTTCGGGATTGCTGCCGGTATTGGCTTCGGGCTGTTGCTGGGCCTGGTCAACGGCGGATTGATCGCCTTTATGCGCCTGCCGCCGTTTATCGTCACCCTCGGCGCACTCACCGCCATGCGCGGTTTGGCGCGCCTGCTGGCCGATGACAAGACCGTTTTCAACCCCGACCTGCCGTTTGCGTTTATCGGCAATGACTCGGTGCTCGGTGTGCCCTGGCTGGTGATCATTGCCGTCGCGGTGGTAGCGCTGTCGTGGTTCATCCTGCGCCGGACGGTGATGGGCGTGCAGATCTACTCGGTGGGCGGTAACCCGGAAGCGGCGCGATTGTCGGGGATCAAGGTGTGGAAGGTGCTGCTATTCGTCTACGCCATGTCCGGTGCGTTGGCCGGGCTGGGCGCGGTGATGAGCGCTTCGCGCCTGTTCGCGGCCAACGGCCTGCAACTGGGGCAATCCTATGAGCTGGACGCGATTGCCGCGGTGATCCTCGGTGGCACCAGCTTTACCGGCGGCGTCGGCACCATCGGCGGCACACTGATCGGCGCGCTGATCATCGCGGTACTCACCAACGGCCTGGTGCTGCTAGGTGTGTCGGATATCTGGCAATACATCATCAAGGGCATCGTGATCATTGGCGCAGTCGCGCTGGATCGTTATCGCCAGTCCGGTGCTCGGACCTGATTTCACTCATACAACAATCACAAGAGAGACCCGCATGAACGTCAAACGTATCTTTCCCGTTATTGCCTTGGCTGCCTTGATGTCCCAAGCCGTCGAAGCGCGCGAACTCAAAGCCCTCGGCATCAGCATGGGCTCGCTGGGCAACCCGTATTTCGTGACCCTGGCCGATGGCGCCACCGCGCGGGCCAAGGAGCTAAACCCCAACGTCAAGGTCACCTCGGTGTCGGCCGACTATGACTTGAGCAAGCAGTTTTCGCAGATCGACAACTTTATCTCGTCCAAGGTCGACCTGATCCTGATCAACGCGGTAGACCCGTCCGCCATGGCCTCGGCCATCAAAAAAGCCCGCGACGCGGGCATTGTCGTGGTCGCCGTGGATGTCGACGCCAAGGGCGTGAACGCCACGGTGCAGACCGACAACGTCGAGGCCGGCAAGCTGGCCTGCCAGTACCTGGTGGATAAGCTCGGCGGCAAGGGCAATGTGATCATCCAGAACGGCCCGCAAGTCACTGCTGTGACCGACCGCGTCAAAGGGTGCAAGGCGGCACTCGCCAGTGCGCCGCAGATCAAGGTGCTGTCCGATGACCAGGACGCCAAGGGCTCGCGCGAAGGTGGCTTGAACGCCATGCAGGGTTACCTGACGCGCTTCCCGAAAATCGACGGCCTGTTCGCGATCAACGACCCGCAAGCCATCGGCAGTGACCTGGCGGCCAAGCAACTCAAGCGCAGCGGCATCATTATTACCTCAGTGGACGGCGCGCCGGATATCGAGAATGCGCTGAAGACCGACACGCAAATCCAGGCGTCCGCCAGCCAGGACCCTTGGGCCATGGCGCAGACCGCGGTGGACGTGGGCAATGACATTCTCAACGACAAAGCCCCAGCCGAAGCGGTGACCCTGCTCACGCCAAAACTGATCACCCGTGACAACATCGGTACGTACAGCGGTTGGTCGAGTAAACGTTGAATCAGTGAGAGGAACAGCGCCGTGGTCACCATGGATGACGTCGCAAGCAGGGCGGGGGTGTCGACATCAACGGTGTCCCATGTGTTGAACGGTACCCGCAAGGTCAGCCCGGCCACGGTGCAAGCGGTGCAGCAGGCAATCCAGGCACTGGGGTACATCCCCAACACCCTGGCGCGCTCGCTGGCGCGGTCAAGTACCAGCACGATTGGCGTGGCGATCTCGGCGCTGTCCAACCATTACTTCAGTGAAACGGTGCACGCGATTGAAACCGAATGCGCCAAGCACGGTTACATGATGCTGTTTGTCGACACCCACGACGACCCGGAGCAGGAGCTGCGGGTGGTCACGGCGCTGCATCATCGGCGTGTCGACGGGATTGTGCTGGCCCCCTCGAACGGCTCAAAAGCGCTGGAATACCTGCGGGCCAACGAGATTCCAGCGGTGCTGGTGGACCGCATGATGAGCGAGCAGTTTGACCAGGTCGGGGTGGACAACGCCGAGCCCACCCAGGCCCTTATTGAACATTTGATCGCCCATGGTCACCGCCGCATTGGCTTTATCGCCGGGCGCGAGGGGTTCAGCACCACCGATGAGCGAGTGGCCGGTTACCGCGCAGCGTTGCACGTGGCGGGGCTGGCGTTTGATCCACAACTGTTGGTCAATGGCGGCTCCAACACCGAGCCGGCACGCCTGGCCACGGCGCAGTTGCTGGGCCTGGCCGCGCCGCCCACGGCAATCATGGCCGGCAACAACCTGATGACCCTTGGTGCCATGCACGCGCTGCGTGACGCACATATCGCCGTGCCGGGGCAGATGGCCTTGGTCGGCTTTGATGATTTTGACTGGGCGGACTTTTTCGTGCCGCGCCTGACCTTGATCGCTCAACCGGTCAAGGCACTCGGCGCTCGCGCTGTCGGCCTGTTGTTGCAGCGCATGGCTTCGCCCACGGCACCGCCCCAGAGCGTGCGCCTGGCGCCAACCCTGCAATTGCGTGACTCATGTGGCGGTAGTTGATTGGAAAATTACGTATGAACCTGCCTGTTTCCCTCGGATTAGACCTCGGCACCTCTGAACTCAAGGCCATCCTGATGGACCTTGACGGTAGGGTGCTGGCCCACGCTGGCGTGCGTTTGAGTGTGTCGCGGCGCCACAGCGGCTGGTCCGAGCAAGCGCCGGAAGATTGGTGGCAGGCGTGTGTTAAGGCGTTGGGGCAACTGCGTGCGCACGAGGGGTTTGGGCGTGTGGCGTGTATCGGCCTGTCCGGGCAAATGCACGGTGCTGTGTTGTTGGGGGATGACAACCGCGTGTTGTATCCCGCAATCCTGTGGGACGATTCCCGCGCGATCACTGAAGCTGAACAGTTGGGGGCGGGGTTTGCCGACGTCACGGGCAGCCTGCCCATGGCCGGGCTCACGGCGCCGAAATTGCTCTGGTTGCAACAGCATGAGCCTGCGGTATTCAAGGCCATCGACTGTGTGCTGTCACCCAAGGACTACCTGCGTTTGCGCCTGAGTGGCGAGCGTATCAGCGAGATGTCCGACGCTGCCGGGACGTTGTGGCTGGATGTGGCACAGCGTGAGTGGTTCGCCCCGATGCTGCGCGCTACGGGCCTTGTGCCGGAACAGATGCCCAGGTTGGTCGAAGGCGGCGCCGCGAGTGCGGGTTTGACGGCGACCGAGCTGGGGCTGTCGACTGACGTAGTGCTTGCGGGCGGCGGTGGCGATAACCCGGTGGCCGCCGTGGGTATCGGTGCGATCAACGCAGGCGATGGCTTCATCACCCTCGGCACCAGCGCGGCGATTGTCGCAATCACTGACCACGCTGCCGGCAACCCGGCCAGTGCCGTGCACAGCTTCTGCCATGCGTTACCCAACCGTTGGTACACCATGGGCGCGATGCTGGCCGGTGCCAGTTGCTTGCGCTGGGTGACGCGGCTGACCGGCACGGCGGATGAGCAAACGTTGTTGGGCCAGGTGCAACTGCAGTTGCCAATCGGGCAGCCTGTGCCTTTGAACACACCGCTGTTTCTACCGTACCTCGCCGGTGAACGTACCCCCCATAACGATCCGTTGCTGCGCGGTGGGTTCATGAGCCTGGGCCATGACTGCACGCCCGCCATGCTCGGCTACGCGGTGATGGAAGGTGTGGGCTTCGGTTTGCTCGATGCCTTGCACGCCGTGCAATCGGCGGGTGCGAGTGTGGGGGCATGCGCCCTGGTGGGGGGCGGGGCGCGCAGTGAATACTGGGCACAGTTGCTGGCGAATATCCTGCAGCGAGAAATCTTCACCTTGCACGGCAGTGAGTTGAGTGCGTGTATTGGCGCGGCGAAGCTGGGGTTCCTGGCGATTGGGCAGGGGGAGGCGTTGTTGCAGGCAGGGATGCCCGTGAAGGCGAGGTATTTGCCAGATGCAAATCAACGGTCAGTGCTGGATGCGCGTTATCGTAAGTTCCGAGGCTTATTGGCAGCAGCCAAAATACTGCACGAATAAACGAAACAGTTCTAATTGTGGGAGCTGCCCCGTTAATCCCCCAGTGGCGGCAATCGCCGTTTCACCGGGGTCTTCTTGACGATCGCCGTGTTGGTTTCGGCATACGCGTTAAGCCGGTCAAGCAAACTGTCCAGATGATCCATGGTGCGCACATGCAGCCGCGCAATAAAACAATCCTCGCCCGTGACCTTGTCGCACTCCGTGAACTCGGGGATCGCCTGGATCTGGCGCTCCACCTCCTGCAATTTGCCGGGTAACGGGCGGATACGCACGATGGCCTGCAACAGGTAGCCAAAATGCTTGGGGTCGATATCCACGGTGTAGTGGGTCAACACGCCGCGCTCTTCAAGACGCCGCAAACGCTCGCCAACACTGGGCGAGGACAGCCCGGTAATGCCGGCCAGGGCCTTGAGCGACAAGCGTGAGTCGTCCATCAAAGCGGCGATCAGTTGCTGGTCGATGGTGTCAATCATGGGGTCCGCCTAATAAGTAAAGGTCATCCAGGTGTTTGACCTTTTTTAGTCACTGGAGCCGCTCTCAAGCAGATTGCCATAATTGAGCCCCACTTGAGGAGCCTTAATCATGGACACATCCATTCGTCGCGGGTCGTGGGAAATGGTCGCCGCCATGCTGATCTCGGGCACCATTGGCTGGTTTGTATTGGTCTCTGGCGTGTCGGTGATCGAAGTGGTGTTCTGGCGCTGCGTGATCGGCGGGCTGACACTGTTGCTGGTGTGCGCGATGTTCGGGTACTTGCGTCTGGACCTGCTCAGTTGGGCCAAGGTCGGGCTGGCGATGCTCAGTGGCGTGGCGATTGTCGGTAATTGGTTGTTGCTGTTTGAGTCCTATTCCCACGCGTCAATTGCCATCAGTACGGCGGTGTACAACGTGCAGCCGTTCATGTTGGTGATGTTGGCGGCGGTGTTCCTGGGTGAAAAAATCACCGTGCAGAAGCTCGCGTGGCTGAGCGTGGCGTTTCTCGGGATGTTGGCGATTGTTACCGCCCATGGCGATCAGCAGAGCAGCGGCGGGGATTACCTGGCGGGTATCGCGCTAGCGTTGGGCGCAGCGTTTTTGTATGCAATTGCGGCGTTGATCATCAAGCGTTTGAAAGACGTACCGCCGCATTTGATGGCGTTGATCCAAGTTGCAACCGGGGCGGTGCTGCTGGCGCCTTTGGTGCCCTGGAGCGGCCTGCCAACTGCGCCAAACGCCTGGGCCGCACTGGTAACGCTTGGCGTAGTGCACACCGGCTTGATGTATGTGTTGTTGTATGGCGCGATCCAGAAGTTGCCGACGGCCATTACCGGCGCGCTGTCGTTTATCTACCCGATCGCGGCGATCTTCGTCGACTGGATTGCCTTCGGGCATCGCCTCGGCTGGCTGCAATGGCTGGGGGTAGCGGCGATTCTGCTGGCGGCTGCGGGGTTGCAGCGGGGCTGGTGGTGGCCCCGCTCCCACAGGGTTAGTGCGTGCCCTGAAAGATGATGTTTTGCGGGTTGAAATGCTCCACCGCGCTGCCCGGTTGCGGCAAGCCAAGGATATGCCCCTTGATCTTGCCCACCACGTGCATCTCGCACGGCTTGCAGTCGAACTTCAAGGTCAGCACTTCATCGCCATGGATCAACTGCATCGGCGCTACCTTGGTCTTCACACCGGTGACACCCTTGGCCTGTTTGGGGCACAGGTTGAACGAGAAACGCAGGCAGTGCTTGGTGATCATCACCGGCACTTCGCCGGTTTCTTCATGGGCTTCGAAGGCGGCGTCGATCAGCTTCACACCGTGACGGTGGTAGAAGTCGCGGGCTTTCTGGTTGTAGACGTTGGCCAGGAACGACAAGTGCGCTTCCGGGTAAACCGGCGGCGGCGTGGTTTCGGCTTTGCGGCCACCGCGCGGATGAGCGGCGATGCGGGCGGCGGTCAGCGCTTCAATCACTTCGCGGCGCAGTGCCTTGAGCTGTGAGTTGGGGATGAAGAACGCTCGCGGTGCATCCAACTGGATGTCTGTCGCGTGGTATTCAGTGGTCCCCAGTTGGCCGAGCAGGTCGCGCAGGGTGTCCAGCGCCTGTTCCGGCTTGTTGGCCACGCCGAACGGGCCGGGCAGGGTGACGCTGGCGCTGATGCCTTCTTCGCTGGTCGCGGTGACTTCCAGTTGGTCTTCACGCAGGCGAGCGGCCCACGCCAGGCCGATACGGCGCTCGGCGGAGGTCTTTTGCAAGGCCTGCTGCCAGTTATGATCCAGGTTGCGGTTCAGCGGATGGTTCGGGCGCAGTTGATGCAGGCCGGCCGGCATTTCATTCGGCTCGACGCGGTAGCGGTAGCGTTTCTCGCCGTCTTCCTCGAACTCGCCTTTAGGCTCAGCGATGTTGGCGCGGAAACCCACGACTTCACGCTTGACCAGCACATTGAGGCCGTCGCCGTTGGACAGCGGCTCATGGGTGACAACCTGCAAATCACGCTTGCCAGCTTTTTCCACCACACCCACCGGCAAGCCGGTAAACGTCGGGGTGTCGAAGGCGCCGATGTCGATCTTGCGGTCGCTGACGAAATAATCAGTGCTGCCACGGTGGAAGGTTTTTTCCGGGTCGGGCAGGAAGAAATGCGCCGTACGGCCGCTGGAAGCGCGAGCCAGGTCCGGGCGGTCTTCAAGAATCTCGTCGAGACGCTGGCGGTAATAGGCGGTGATGTTCTTCACATAGCCCATGTCTTTGTAGCGGCCTTCGATCTTGAACGAGCGCACGCCGGCTTCGACCAGGGCGCGCAGGTTGGCGCTCTGGTTGTTGTCTTTCATCGACAGCAGGTGCTTTTCAAAAGCCACGACGCGGCCCTGGTCATCCTTCAAGGTGTATGGCAAGCGGCAGGCCTGGGAGCAGTCGCCACGGTTGGCGCTGCGGCCATTTTGCGCGTGGGAAATGTTGCACTGCCCGGAGAACGCTACGCACAGGGCGCCGTGGATAAAGAACTCAATGGCCGCATCGGTTTCATCAGCGATAGCGCGGATTTCCTGCAGGTTCAGCTCACGGGCCAATACCAGCTGCGAGAAACCGGCCTGGTCGAGGAACTTGGCGCGGCCGAGGGTACGAATGTCGGTCTGGGTGCTGGCGTGCAGCTCGATGGGCGGAATATCCAGCTCCATCACGCCCAGGTCTTGCACGATCAATGCATCGACGCCGGCGTCGTAAAGCTGATGGATCAGCTTGCGCGCGGGTTCCAGCTCGTTGTCATGCAGGATGGTGTTGATAGTGGTGAACACCCGCGCGTGGTAGCGGCGTGCGAACTCCACCAGGGAAGCGATCTCGCTCACTTCGTTACAGGCGTTATGGCGCGCGCCGAAGCTCGGGCCGCCGATGTAGATGGCGTCGGCGCCATGCAGGATGGCCTCGCGCGCGATAGCGACATCGCGGGCAGGGCTGAGCAATTCGAGGTGATGCTTGGGCAAGGACATAGTTTTTTTAGTCAGGCTTGTCACGGTTGAGGCGCGCATTGTAGCTGTGAAACGCTGGGCAGGCACCTACCGCAGGGCCGACCGCCGGTGCTCCCCATGCTTTGAGGGGGCAAACCCAATCAACTGTGGGAGCGGGCTTGCTCGCTCCCACATTGTTGACCGAGTGCGGCTTAGGCCTTGGCAGCCATCGCGGTGACTTCCACACGCATGCCTTCTACCGCCAACGCCGCCACACCCACCGCCGCGCGCACGGGCCAGGGCTTGGCGAAGAAGCGTTTGTAGACTTCATTAAAAGCGGCGCGATCGGCCATGTCGGTGAGGTAGATGGTCAAGTGCATCACCCGGTCCATCGAGCTGCCAGCCTTTTCCAGCGCGACCTTCAAGGCTTCTAGCGTGCATTCGCTTTGCAGGGTGATGTCGCCCAGTTCCAGGCTGCCATCAGCGCGGGTCGGGATCTGGGTGGACACCAGTATGCCGTTGAAGCCGATCACATCCGATGAAATCGAGTCGGCATCTGGATCAGGGGTGTAGTGCAGGTCGTGGTTGGCCATGGGCGCCTCGCGTTGGCAGGTTCAGAAAGGCGCCCATGGTCCTCGAAAACGACAGCAGGGGCAAACTACGCCCAGCGGCGGAACAGCACACTGGCACTGCTCGACGCAAAGCCCTGAATGACGGGGGCTCCAGCAATAATCTGGCGCCAGAAAATAAAATTTTTTTCCCCGTCAAGTCGCGTATTACGCAGCCGATAGCCAATAAAGAAATCAGTTTTCCGCACGGCTGAGGGTACGTCATGTTCAATAAAGCACTCAAAACAGAACTGGCGGCCAGGAAGGCCGAATCCACCGAGTACAAAGGACTGATCGTCGCACTGGAACGCTCCATGGCCGTGGTCGAATTTGACCTCAATGGCAAGGTGCTGCTGGCCAATGATAACTTTCTCAAGACCATGGGCTACAGCGCTGCTCAATTGAGCGGCAAATCCCACCGCGACTTTTGCTTGCCGGCGCTGACCAGCAGTTCGGCCTACAGCCAATTCTGGAGTGATTTGAAGGCGGGCAAATTTGTGTCAGGCACCTTCAAGCGGGTCGATGCCAACGGCAAGACGGTCTGGCTGGAAGCGAGCTACAACCCGGTCCTGGATGAACGCGGCCAGGTACTGAAAGTGGTCAAGTACGCCTTGGACGTCACCGCCAAAGTGGAACAGGAAGCGGCCGCTTCCAGCAAACTGGTCGCGCTGGACCGGGCGATGGCCGTGATCGAGTTTGACCTCGGCGGCAACGTATTGGACGCGAACGCCAACTTCTTGAGCGTGATGGGTTATTCGCTGGCGGAACTCAAAGGCAAACACCACCGCCTGTTTTGCGAACCGACCCTGGTCAACAGCGGTGAATATGCCGACTTCTGGGGGCGCCTGAACAATGGCGAATTTTTCACCGGGCAGTTCAAGCGCCTGGGCAAACATGGCCGTGTGGTATGGCTGGAGGCCAGTTACAACCCGGTTTACGATGGCGACGGCAAGTTGATCAAGATCGTCAAGTTCGCCAGCGACATCACCGAGCGTGTGGAGAAGTTCGAGGAAGATTCCCGTGGCGCTTCACGGGCCTACCATATTTCGTCCGAAACCGAGCGTTTTGCCGAGCATGGCACCCAGGTGATCCAGGAAACCGCCAGTGAGATGCGCCGCATCGCCGACAACATTGGCGCTTCTGCGCGACTGGTCGGGCAACTGGGCGATCGTTCGGAGCAGATCACCGCTATCGTCAACACCATTCGCGGTATCGCCGATCAGACCAACCTGTTGGCGCTGAACGCTGCTATTGAGGCGGCGCGTGCGGGCGATCAAGGGCGCGGCTTTGCGGTAGTGGCCGATGAAGTGCGGCAACTGGCCGGGCGCACCAGCCGTTCCACGGCGGAAATCGCCGAGATGATCGGCATGATCCTCTCGGAAACCCGCGACGCCGTCACCAGCATGAACGCCACCCAGGAAGGCGCCCAACGCGGTGTCAACCTGGCCGATCAGGCGGGCTCGGTCATCCTGCAGATTCGCACCAGCACCAGCGACGCGGTGGAGGCCGTGAGCATGTTTGCGTCGAAGCTGGATGAATCGGAAGTGATTCCGAAGACCGCGGTGGGCTGGGTGGGCTGATAGCGGTAACTCTGTGAAGAGGGAGGAGGGGAATCCCCTCGTTCCGGCTTGGGGATTACTCTTTGACGTCCATGAACTCTTGCGCCCAGGCCACGTAGCTTTCCGGCAGCGTGTAGGTGTGCGTCAGCTCGGTGGCACTGAGGTTTGACGTACTGTGAGTCAGTTGGCGTTGGGCACGAAGGCTGTCATAGGTAGCCTTGATCGCGGCAAAGTAAGCGCCGTGACCAGCCACCACTACGCGTACACCCAGGCTCGCCAGACGCCGGGCATCGTTGAGTTTGGGATTGGCGTAGGTTACCAGCATCAGAGGTACGGTGAGGTTCTCGGCGATCTTTTCCAGGTGTTCGAAGTCACTGACACCCACCATGCAAATCCCATCGGCACCGGCTTTCTGATAAGCCAGGGTCCGCTCGATAACCGCTTCAGTCGGCAACACGCCCGCGTTGGTTCGGGCAATGATCGACAGCTCTGGATCAACCCGTGCCTCCAGCGCAGCCCGCACCTTGCCGATGCCTTCTTCAATGGAGATCAGGTCAGTGGACTTACGCCCGAATTGCGCCGGCAGCAACGTGTCTTCAATCGTCAACGCGGCCACACCGGCGCGCTCAAGTTCTTCGACAGTACGCATTACGTTCAGCGCGTTACCATAGCCGTGGTCAGCGTCAGCGATAAACGGCAGCTGGGCCACGCGACCGATGCGGGTGGCCTGTTCAACGAACTCACTCAGGGTGATCAGCGCGAAATCGGGTGCGGCCAGTACCTGCAACGAAGCGACCGAGCCCCCAAGGATGCCGACTTCGAAACCCAGGTCGGCGGCGATACGCGCCGACATTGGGTCGAATACGGAGGCGGTTTCAACGCA
Source organism: Pseudomonas sp. RA_5y_Pfl1_P24 (assembly GCF_963970945.1). Classification (NCBI taxonomy): domain Bacteria; kingdom Pseudomonadati; phylum Pseudomonadota; class Gammaproteobacteria; order Pseudomonadales; family Pseudomonadaceae; genus Pseudomonas; species Pseudomonas sp. RA_5y_Pfl1_P24. The sequence goes on from NZ_CAXAOJ010000010.1 coordinate 99,597, forward strand.
CGCTGGGGTGGCTAGCAATTCACGGAATTTGCGGCGCAAGGCTGAGTGAGAGAGTTTCGGCATGTTCTTTCCTGGTTCTGGTCATCGTCGAGTGACGATCAATGTCTATTCGTGGTGGTGCGAGATTAACACGCCAGGAAACAGGGGATTATGACGTTTAAGGAAGCCGTATGCGTTTAACGCATACCGCTTCCTGGAACAGTCCATAGACGCGTTAATGAATATGGACAGGTTCGAAGTTGCCGTTGTCACTGTGATTACGGAGTTTTGATCAACCGGAGCGCCCATCCAGCGCGATAAACGCACAGGCAAGAGGAGGGCGCCTTCGCTGCATCGCCGACACCTGCCAAAGGTTCGGCATTCAAGCAGGGGTCAACAGGCGTCGTACTTCGGCGATGATCAAATCAATCTTGAAGGGCTTATCCAGCACTGCATCAAACAAGTCTGATCTTTCCATGCCGACATGGGCTTGCGCACCACTCACCAGAATAATAGGCAAGTGATTGAGCGACGGCAGCGCACGTACGGCCGTGGCGAACTCGAGGCCGTCCATAACGGGCATCATGAAGTCGGTAATGATCAACGCTGGCCGCTCGCGCTCCAGCACTTCAAGGCCTTTGCGACCATTACCGGCCTTAACGACCATGAATCCTTCATCCTCCAGCGCATAGCCGAGAATATCGGCGATCAAGTATTCGTCGTCGACGACAAGGATGGTGGACATGTCAATTCAACCTACCCAAGTACTTATAATGCCGAGCCTGGCAGCGCAGAGTGTGCGGGAACTGAGGATGCATGTCGGAAAACCTTTCTCAGTTCAACGGTTTGGTCACGGATAACGACCTCAAGCAATGAGGTGTCGTAGCAGCTGTCTCTCACTTTAAGAATGGAAAGCGTCCTCTTAAGTTCAGATTGAATTTCCTGGAAGCGCATCAACATCAGGTTGTCGGCAATGCTGGACAGTTCAGAGGCCGGTGCGCTGACCTCGGAGCCGACAAGGTCGTGGATCTCGATGGATGCAAATACCGTGACGCCCCTGCAACGCAGCTCATTCATCAGCGCGCTATAGAAGTCGGTGATGCGCGCGGGATTATTCGACACACGGGTCATCCCGCTCAAACTGTCAATGAACAGACGCTTGATCCCTTTCTCCTCGACGACGCGCAACACACGTGCACCCAGCCCGTCGAGCAAACCTTCGGTTGTCGGTTGCCAGGCGATCGTCAGCGCTCCACTGTGTTCCAGCTGTTTGATATCGATGCCCAACGACTCACCCTTCAGGCGCAAGCGCTGAGGGCTTTCATAGAAACCAAAATGCAGGCCGGGCGACTCCACCGTTGACTCAGCCAGAAACTTGAGGCCCAGGGTGGTCTTGCCGATCCCTGATGGCCCCATCACCAGCGTGACGCTGGAACGGTGCAGGCCGTCATGCAGGATCTCATCCAACGACCCGATGCCACTGGGGATACGCGTGAGGTCGGCGTCGTCGTGTGAAGAAGGGTAGCTATAGAGGCTTTCCAGACGCGGATAGACCATCAGGCCGTCGTCAGTGATTTCACACTCATGCAGGCCGGTCAGCGCGCCGCTGCCTCGGGTCTTGCGCAATTGAATCCGCCGGACCGAACGCGTACCGAACAACGCCTCACCCATTTCGATTACACCGTCGACCATCGTGTGCTCGGGGCTACCGTCATCCAATCGCGAGCTGGTCAGGAACAGGACGGTGCAACCGGCAAAGGCGGCGTGACCTTGCAGTTCAGAAATGAATTTCTTGGTATCGATCGGGGAGTCGGCTTTGGAGCGCGCGTTGAGTAAACCGTCTACGACCAAGACCGTTGCCTTCTGCCGGCTGATTTCGCGCCGTAGCAGCTTGACCACTTCATCAAGACCTTCGTTTTCCAGTGTGTCAAACGCGCTGACGAACTGAATTTCTGCGCCCACCCGGGCTGCGTCAAAGAAGCTCAAGGTCGACAGGAACTGGAACAGCCGGTCATGGGATTCGGCCAGCAGCGTGGCAACCAAGACACGCCCGCCGTTGCGCGCATGGTGGAACCCAAGCTGGTTGGCCAGAATGGTTTTGCCGGACCCAGGGCGACCCTGAATGATATAAGAGGCCCCAGCGACCAGTCCGCCCTTGAGCAGTACATCCAACCCTTCGATTCCGCTTTGAAGGCGATTTAGCTTTTCCACAGTACGACCCTGATCGTTAAACCCAATGGGCAGGATGCTAACGCCATTCGAGCGTTGGGGCTATTCAGGATTTGCATAGAAGCCGCCGTGGCGTCTAGCTACCAACCGATGTGAAGTGCAAAAAAACACTCGTCGTAACGGCTTCAACTACGTTTTCGGTACGCCTGGCACATCCATATTTATCGTGCGCCAAAACGCTTCAGAAAAACTGTAAACCGAGAAAGCAATCAGCCCCAAGGCCATCACCATCAAAATCAACCATCCACCCGGGAGGTTCTGGAGCGCGTCGAGCGCTTCCTTCATACCAGGTGGGTCCATGGCTTGATAGGAAGAACCGCTGACTGCCAGTAGTAACGCAATCTCTATAAACACGACGCCACGAGCTATGAGACCGAACCGAGACACTGGCCGGACGTAGCGCATGACGTCTTCATCGGCGTTAAAGTATTTCTCGAATGACGCTTTCCATCCCTTGATGATGTGAGCCACTCCAACGCCAAGTGGAATGAGGGCGATCACGTACACCAACACGTTCGAGTATTCCCAAGACAACAGATGCGCCAGCCAATCTTGGGTTTGCCCTCCTGAATTGCCCGAGCTTCGAATGCCGCTCATGAGGAGGCCGAGTGCAAAAAACGCTAAAGCACCGTTGAAGACACCTCCGGAAAACAGGCCCGCTCGAATAACCAAACCCTTGAGTTCTGTGCCGTGATGATCGACATCACGCGTCGCTTGCAGGACGCGCCAACCAGCAAAAGCGAGCAGACCTGCCACCACAAGCCCAACCAAAAAATAGCCGAATGGCTGGCCAAGCAAGGCTTCCAGGCTCTTATGGCTGTCCTTCGGCTTTGTCGAATCCTGTGCTGCCAGCAGCGCGAAGATACCGATGATCAAATAAAGCACGCCTCGAGCGGCGTATCCGCCGCGAGCGAGTACTACTAGGCTGTGTTGCGTGGACATTGGATCTATTCCCGAGAGTGATACAAGAGCAGACCCATCTTGCCGGGAGGGGTTCGATTGAGGCGAAGCCTGTTTCGATGCTCATCAACTTTGAACTGATCAAGGTGCTCATCGTGTTTGAATATGACGTCGATGCGTCGCGTCTCGGCCCGATGCGCGCTCATCCCGCACGCCTGCGCGCTGAAAGAGATTTCTACAGATATCCGTTTTTTTGACGATACAGATGATGAGCCGCTCGAAATAGCTGCCGATACGCTGCGGACAGGTGTTGAAATGTACAGAATTTTCTTTTTTTTTCATGATGTGAGCCTATTTTTGCAGCTTATTTGCAGCGATGCTGAAGTAGCAGCGATCCATACCAATCGCGTCGCTTTCTATGTGCGGTCAGCTTTTAGCGATAACCTCAAATGAGTACTTACCCAGTCAGTGATAATGATGAAGAGCGCATTCAGATTTTGAATGCTTTCGAGCTGATGGATACGCCACCTGAGCACGAATTTGATCAGATCGTCCAAATGGCATCTCGGATTTTTGATGTACCCATCGTCCTGATTTCTTTGGTACACCGCGACCGACAATTCTTCAAAGCACGTGTTGGCCTCGCTGTGTGTGAAACAGGTCGTGACGTCTCATTTTGTAATCATGCGATCATGGGTCGTGACGTTTTTTTGATACTTGATGCATTGCAGGATGAGCGGTTTAGATCAAACGCCCTGGTTGTCGGAGCTCCCCATATTCGCTTTTACGCGGGGGCGCCACTGGTAACGGCCACGGGGCATATGCTGGGTAGCTTATGCCTGATCGACAATAAGCCAAGAGAGATATTTTCAGAACGTGACCAGCTTGTTCTTCAGGACTTGGCCGTCATCGTTATTGAAAAAATGGAGTTACGTCGGCTCGAACTCAAGAACGAGGATAGCCTCACTCGGTTCATGAATATCACGTCGACTTCACCCGATGCCATTATTTGCTCAAACAGCAAAAATCAAATCACCTCGTGGAATAATTCGGCCGAGCTTATTTTCGGGCATAGATCCGAAGACGCCGTTGGAAAGACTCTCGACATCATTATTCCGCAAGAGATGCGCTCCAGACATCATGCAGGTTTTTCGAGGGTAGTCTCAGGCGGCCCAACCAGCATCATCGGAAAATCCGTCAACCTGACGGCCCTGCATCGTGACGGCCATAAAATACCCATCGAGCTCTCTCTCTCACAATGGACTGAAGCCGGCGAGGCACAAGTTGGGGCGATCATCCGTGACGTCACAAAACGTGTAGCGGCGGAAAAACTACTGAAGCACGCTGCTGAGTACGATCATCTGACAGGCCTCGCTAATCGATCAACACTTAAGCAGCGGATTAAGGAGGCGTGTGACGCGCAGATAGCAGCGGCAATTCTTCTGATCGACCTGGATGGTTTCAAGGATGTTAACGACACGTTAGGCCACGCGGCGGGTGATTTTGTCCTCAGGGTGACTTCAAGTCGTCTTCGCAAACGCGTACCGACGTGTCATATGGTGGCCCGTCTGGGTGGGGACGAATTTGTAGTGTTCATGGCAGAGATTGCCGATGAGCACAAAGCGATTGAGCTTGGTTTGGCGCTCATCGCACTTATTGAGGAACCTATAGAGTTTCAAGATAATTCTATTTATATCGGAGCCAGTATTGGCGTGTCGATGAGATCAGGCGCTGATTACGATGGGGAGCAAATGCTAGGCAACGCGGATTTGGCGCTCTATCAAGCCAAGTCTGACGGGCGATCCCTTGTTCGTATGTTCACCTCCGAGCATCGACACACCGCGTCAAAGAGAGGAGCGCTCAGCTCATCAATGCGTCAGGCATGGGCGAACAAAGAATTTGAACTGTACTACCAGCCCCAGGTACGCCTTGCAGATGGCGTGATTACTGGGGCCGAAGCTCTTATACGATGGAACCATCCAACACTGGGTGTCATGTCTCCAGCGGTTTTTTTACCTGTACTAGAAGCAGGCCTTCTAGCGGTACCGGTGGGCGAGTGGATATTGCGCTCAGCCTGTGAACAGGCAGCTCATTGGCGAAATATCGGCTGTGACGGCTTCAGGATCGGCGTCAACTTGTTCGCAGCTCAGTTTCGTACGCGCGACTTTGCTGAAACGGTTGAAAGTGCGCTTAACGACTTTTCTTTACCGGCGAGCGCACTCGAACTGGAGATTACAGAAAATATAATTTTGCGAAACGAACAGCGAATTATGGAGCCCCTACGCTACCTTCGCTCGTTGGGTGTAGGCATTGCGTTCGATGATTTTGGCACAGGCTATGCTTCTTTGAGCCTTCTGAAAGACTACCCGGTCACACGGCTTAAGATTGACCGTTCGTTTGTCAGTGGCGTCGAACGTAGTAAAAAAGATGAAGTCATCATCGAGGCTGTTGTCAGGCTGGCTGCCGGCTTTAATCTTCAGGTCACTGCGGAAGGCATAGAAACACGCGAACAGGAAAGTCTGATGCGGCATTATTTATGCGAAGAGGGCCAAGGCTACCTCTATGGTCGTCCTATGACGGCTCATGAGTTCACTGAGCGTTATGTCTCAATGACTGACGACAATTTGACGTACCCAATTATTAACAACCCGCAACTACCTGAGCAGGGCTTTTGAAGCCAGACTGACCTCTTAGTGGAATAAATAATCCGTTGCACCGTCGCCCGACAGCGTGCACTCACTGCGCAACGACTGTCGCAATTCTAGGCGATGGGCATGAGGATAAACCGCGATCAAATGGTGATCGAGAAGCTGTCATTTCTATCTCCTCAGCAAGTCGCAATCATTTGGTGGTCCCGATTTTGTTGCCTTTATACAGCCGGCGAAGCAGCGGGTCGGAGGTGCTGCGAGGGCCTGCGCCGCCGGACCACGCAGCATGGCCGTTTTCTTACGCTACGGACACATGGTCTTATTCCGTCAGAGCATGCGGCGCAAGACGTCGTTGCGTGGGTCCCGGTCGTAGAAGCGATGCTTGAGGGCGCCCGCCACATGCAGCACGATCAGCACCAGCAAGCTATAGGCGAGGACTTTGTGCAGCCATTGGAACACCGCGAACCAATCGTCATTCTTTGGCAACAGCTCCGGCAGGTTAACCCCAAAAAAGAACACCCCATCGCTCATCGTGTAGGTGCTCGACATGGAGTAGCCCATCAACGGCACGATCACCAGCAGCACATACATCATGCGCTGCGTCAGGCGTGACAGAAACCGTTCATACCCCGCCAGGGTTTCCAGCGGCTGCGGCAAATGGGGGGTGCGAAAACGCACGGCGAGCTGAGTCAGGACCACCAGGAACGTCAACACCCCGAAGGACTTGTGCCACGGGTAGTAGAGCTCGTATTTGCTCGCCACTTCATCATTCATGCCGGTCATGTGCCAGCCGACCCACAGCAGGCCCAGGACGAGCACGGCACGCACCCAGTGCAACACGCGCAGGGAGGTCGGGTACCGATCGATTGTCGGTTGATCTATTGGGTTCATATCAGGCTCTCCACGGAGCGATGCACGGTTGAATGGCCACCCTCAACGTTGGAGGGTGGCTCGGTCAGGACAGGGGCTGCGCTCAGACCGGCAGCAGCACGGTGATGACTTTCTCCTCGGTGTAGGCCAGTGCGCCGCTGAACCCACCTTCACGCCCGATACCGCTGGTCTTGACGCCGCCCCAAGGCAGGTTGGCGTCCAATGGGCTCCAGCAGTTGATACCCACGGCGCCGGCTTTCACCGCCGCCGCGACACGGTGCGCTCTGGCCAGGTCGCTGGTCCAGACCGTGGCCGCGAGGCCGTAGCTGCTGTCGTTGGCCAGGGCGATCGCTTCGTCTTCGCTGTCGAACGTGATCAGCGTGCCGACGGGACCGAAGATCTCGTCCCGGGCGATTTCCATGTCGTTGCGGGCGTTGGCGAAGATCGTCGGACGCACGAACCAGCCCTGCTTAGGGGCCGAGACGCCGCCGGCCAGCAGCGTTGCGCCTTGGTCGATGCCCAGCTGGATGTAGCGGTTGACGCGATCCAATTGCGCCTTCTTGGCCACCGGACCCATCTGTACGCCGGGCTCGCGAGGATCGCCCACGTTCACCGCCTGTGCAGCCTCGGCCAGCGCGGCGCCGAAACGTTCGGCGAGGTTGCGCTGCACCAGGATCCGCGAACCGGCCGCACACACCTGGCCCTGGTTGGCGAACAGACCGAGCGTACAGCCGCGCAGGGCGTCGTCGAAGGAGGCATCGTCGAACACAATCTGCGGGCTCTTGCCGCCCAGTTCCAAGGCCACGCGCTTGAACAACACACCAGCCGTGCGCTGGATCTCACGCCCGGCCTCGGGACTGCCGGTGAAGCTGATCTTGGCGACATCCGGATGCTCGCACAGGGCGCGACCGACTTCGTTGCCGTAGCCGGTGACCACGTTGATCACGCCGTCCGGGAAGCCGGCTTCCTGCGCCAGCAGCCCCAGGTGCAGGGCCGACTGCGGGGTTTCTTCCGAAGGCTTGACCACCACGGTACAGCCAGCCGCGAGCAACGCCGCGAGCTTCCACACGGTGATCATCAGCGGCGAGTTCCAGGGCACGATGGCACCGACTACGCCCACGGGCTCGCGTACCGTGTACGACAGGGTCTTGGTGCCAAAGTAGCCACCGGTGGGAATGGTCCGACCTTCGAGCTGGTTGGCCCAGCCGGCGGCGGCGCGCAGGTTGGCAATCGCGTTGGGCAGGTCCATTCGACGTGGTTCGATCGGCGAGCGTCCAATGGCGTCGGCATCCATATCGGCCAGCAATTCGCTGTCGCGTTCGACCAGGTCGGCCAGTTTCGACAGCAGTCGCCCCCGCTTGGCGCCGTCGAGTTGGCTCCACTCGCCGCCTTCAAGTTGTCGGCGTGCAGCCGCCACGGCAAGGTCCACGTCCTCGCTGGTGCCACGCGCGGAGCTGCCGTACACCTGCTCAGTCACGGGGTTGACCAGGTCTATGCGACGACGGTCGAAGGCTTCGCAGGACGCACCTTCGATGAAATGATTCAAGTGCTCAGTCATTTTGCGGTCCTCGATTAGTGGGCAAGATCATGCTTTGAGGGAAGCCAGGGCGTCGCCGAAGATGTCCAGTGCCTTGAAGAACAGCTCTCGCGAGATCGTCAGTGAGGGCATTACGCGCATCACGTTGCTGTAGCGGCCACAGGGAATCATCAGCACGCCGTGGTTGAGCAGATAGCCCATCAGTTGGCCGATCTTCTCGCCCGCCAGGGGCGCCTTGGTGAGCGGGTCTTCGATCAGTTCGATGCCGATCATCAGGCCGCGACCGCGCACTTCACCGACCAACGGGCTGTTGAAGCCGCGAATATGCGCCTGTGCCTCTAGCCCCAAGGTGTGCGCGCGGTTGAGCAGGTCGAGTTCAGGATCCTGGAGGATGCTGATGTTGGTCAGTGCCACGGCGGCCGACAACGAGTTGGCGGCGAACGTATTGGGCATGGAGCCGTCGGGAATCTGCGCCGCCAAGTCCGAGCGCATGATCAGGCCGGCCATGGGCAGGTCGCTGCCGATGCCTTTGCCGAAGGTGAGCATGTCGGGCTTCACGCCGGAATGCTCGACCGCCCACATCTTGCCGGTGCGCCCCGCGCCGGACTGCACTTCATCGACGATCAGCAATGTGCCGCTGCGGTCGCAGGCCTTGCGCAGCAGTTGCAGGAATTGCGGCGACGGGGGCACGTAGCCGCCTTCGCCCTGTACCGGCTCCACAATCACGGCAGCCACGTCATCGGCGGCGGTGTACGGGGTGTTCAACAGGTAGTCGATGTACTCGCCGGCGATCTGCTCGGCGCTTTTGTGGGTAGTGTCGAAGGGGAAGCGGTAGGCGTAAGGGTAGGGCGCGTGAATCACGCCCCCCATCTGGGCGCCAAAACCCTTGCGGTAGGCCGTGCCGGTGGTCAGCGAACCCGAAGCGTTCCACACGCCGTGGTAGCCGCCGTGAAAGGCGATGATCTGGTGCCGCCCGGTGATGCGCTTGGCGAACTTGATCGCCGCCTCCAGTGCATCACTGCCGCTTTGCGTGAAGAAGGTGATGCAGTCGCCACGCAAACCCTCGGGCGCGATTTCGGACAGCTTGGCAGCCAGCTCGGTACGCCGGGTGCTGTTGATTTCCAGGGCATGCATCAGCACTTCGGACTGTTCGCGAATCGCCTGCACCACTTTGGGGTGGCAGCGGCCCACGCTGCTGACACCGACGCCGGCGGACAGGTCGATATAGGTGTTGCCGTCCGGGTCTTTGAAGGTCGCACCGAAGGCGCGGTCCATGGCGATCGGCATGCGCCCGCCGCCGCGTGCCATGGACTCGGTACGCGCCGAAAGCGCCAGGGCCTCGCACGTTTTGGGGCCGGGGAGCGTGCTGGAGGTGATGCGCGGTGCATCGGCGAAATGCAAGGCTGCAAGCTTGGCTTCACTCATGACGGATTCTCTGCGATGTTGATTGATGTGGCCTGATCATCTGCGTGACGCGGGTCAGGCTGGTAGCCCGAATCGGCACATGGGTGCGCCGACGCAGGTGAGGTCGAATGAGCTGAACCTTTCGCGAAATTTGCATTAATTGCTTTATGTGAGAATATCGCCAAATAAAGCGACCTTAGAATAAAAAATATCCGAGGATATTGCTCATTATGAGAAATAACAGCATCGGTCATTTTAAGGATGTTCACGTTCATGCGGCCAACGTGCAGCAGTGGAACCAGGACTACAGCCAGTTAACCGCAGGCTCGACCGAGAGTTCGCTGATGCAGTTGACCACCGGCGGGTGCCACGTTTTCCTTGAGCAGATCAATCAGCGTGTCGTGCAGCACGGCGTTGCACCGCGCGGCAAGATGTGCTTCGCGGTGCCGATCAACGTGCCTGGTTCGATGCGGATGCAGGGGCGGGAGGTGGACGACAGCAGCCTGTTTTTTCTGCGCGGTGGCGAAGAGTTCATGTTTCATATGCCGATGGGCATGCAACTGCTGTCCATCACGTTCGAGCGTGAATTGTTCGAGCAGGCGCTGGCGCAAACCGCTTCGGCCAAGGATGTGAGCCTGTTGCTGCGTCAGCCGGTGATCCGGGTTTCCAGCCAGCGTTTCGCCGATGCCCGTCGGCGCTTGCTCACGGTATTCGCCCAGGCCATGGCCAGCGAGACTCACGACAGCCTTCAGGAGCGACAACACGACGAGGCGCTGGAGCAGGCCATGCTCGGCGAGTTGGTGCAGCTCATGACCGATCCGGCCTGCGATAAGCAGCAGCGCACGAGCAGCTCCACGCGCAGTTTTATCGTCGAGAAATGCCATCGCATGGCGACCACCGGGCAGTTCGACGTGCCGAGTGTGTTCGAACTGTGCGAACGCCTCCAGGTCAGCCGGCGCACGGTGCAGAACAGCTTTCGCGCCGTGGCCGAGACCACGCCGCTGAACTACCTGCGCTGTGTGCGGCTCAATGGCGTACGCCGCACCTTGATGTCCACTCAGGCCGCGCATCTCTCGATTGGCGATGCCGCAGCCCAGTGGGGCTTCTACCACCTCAGCCATTTCGCGGCTGAGTACCATGCGCTGTTCGCCGAATTACCGTCCCAGACATCACGCGCCGCCATACCGCCGTGTGTTACACGCGGAACTGGTCCATCAGCTTCATCTGTTGATTGGCCCGTGCGTTGAGCTGACTGCTGATCTGCGCCGACTCTGCGGCCTGTTCCGTCAAGGTCTCAGTCACACCACGGATGGTCGAGACGTTGCGATTGACCTCTTCGGCCACCGCACTTTGCTCCTCTGCGGCACTTGCAATCTGCAGGTTCATGTCGCTGATCACCGTTACCGCGTCGCTGATCTTGCCAAGCGCCTGCACGGCCTGATGGATCTGCCCGGCGTTGTCCTGGGCGAGCGTCTGGCTGGAATGCATGGTCGCCACCACGCCCCGCGTGCCGGTTTGGATACGTTCGATGACCATGCGGATTTCCTCGACGGAATCCTGGGTGCGCTTGGCCAGGTTGCGGACTTCATCGGCCACCACCGCAAAACCTCGGCCACTTTCGCCGGCGCGCGCCGCTTCGATCGCGGCGTTGAGTGCCAGCAGGTTGGTTTGCTCGGCAATGCTGCGGATCACTTCCAACACCGAACCGATCTGCTCGCTGTTGACCGCCAGGGCTTCGACTTCCGTCACGGCCTTGCTGACCTCGCGGGCCAACGCATTGATGTCCTGGGTGCTGCGCTCGATAAGGGTGATGCCCTCCCTGGACGCCTGGTCGGCACCGCGTGCTGCCTGGGCGGCACTCGAGGCGCTATGGGCGACTTCATGGGCGGTGGCGCTCATTTCGTTGGAGGCGGTTGCCAGTTGATCGATCTCGCGAAATTGCACCTGCATCCCTTCACTGGTCAGCCGCGCAATTTCCGAAGACTGGTCGGCGGTGCCGCGCGCATCGGTAATGCTCTGCTTGATCTGCGCGACGGTGGGCTGCAGTTTGTCGAGGAAACGGTTGAACCCGTTCACCAGTTCGCCCAGTTCATCTTTCTTGCGGTAGTGCAGGCGTTGGGTCAGGTCGCCGTCGCCGCTGGCAATCGCCTTGAGCATCTGCGCGACACTGTTGATTGGGCGCGTCACCCCGGAGGCAGTGAACCAGATGAGCAGCAGGCCCAGCAGCCCGGCGCCGATGGCCACCAGCAATGACTCTAGCGTGTCGCGGGTTTGGGTCTGGTCAAGCAAGGTCTGAAGCGCTACCGAGTCAGCCAGCAATACCTGTTTGGGCAAATCAATGACCACTCCCCAAGCTGGCGCGTCGGGGATAGGCGCGACGGGGTAGACGGCGCGGATCAAATCATCCTGGGCCAGCACCAGCGGTTTTTTTTGCGTCAATGCCGCGAGTATCGCCTTGCTTTCCTTACCCAATGTGACGCTGAGCGGCTTGGCAACCTGGCCGGCATCCTTACTGTAGGCCGCGAGCACGCCGCTGTCGGACACAATCAGCATGCTTCCCGAACCGTTGAACAGCATGCGCTGGGCATCGCTTGCCGCTGCTTGCAGGGCACCGAGTGCGAGGTCCACACCCAGGGCACCGATCACCTTGCCATCGGCAATCAACGGCATCGACAGCGTGGTCATCAGTTGTACTTGCCCGGCCTGGGTGTCGGCATAAGGCGCCATCAGGCAGGTGCGCCGGGTGTCTCGCGGGCAGGTGTACCAACTGTTATAGGGGGTGCCGCTGATGCTGAGTTCGGTCTTCTGCAAATCGCTTTCGGGAATCAGGATGTTCACCGCTTCGCCAGCGCCCCGGTTCCAGGCACTGGCGAAGCGCCCGGTTTCGTTGGAGGCGCGCGCGGCGTCGTTGGCGAATGCGCTGTCTTGACCCTCCAGCGCGTTCGGCTCGAAAACCAGCCACAGCCCGAGTATCTGCGGATTGCGCTCGAAGGTTGCCTTGAGACTCTGGTTCAGCTCCTCACGCAACGTCGCGGCCGGCAAGCCTCGCTGGGCGGCCATGTTGCGCAAATGGGCCGCCTGGTCGGACAGGGCGGTAATGAGCAGCAGGCTGTTGCCGAAGACCCGCTGCAGGTTCCCCGTCTGCTCGGCGGCCTTGGCCAGCAGTAGCGTCTCGCCACTCTCGGTCAGCATCTTGCTGCTGGACGCACTGATCAACCGGTTGTTCTGGTTGCTCTGATAGAGGTTCAGGCTGACGATAAGGCCGATGACGCCCAGAAGGCACAAGCCGGACAGCAGGATGATTTTCAAACGGATGGAGAGGGCGTCGAGCATCGGAGTATCTCGCAGGTGAACAGCGTGCTTGTTGACCATCAGTTGGCCTGGGCCACTGACTTCTTATTGGTATGTCCTATATCGCCCGGTCTCGGGTTTTAACAAGGCCGGTTCGGTAATTCAGTGATTATCGCGGTATGCCGAACAGCGGCAGCTCCAGCAGCAAGCCGCTCACGACTGGGCCGAGCGCCGCCCCGCCGGAGGCCACAAACGACCAGATACTAAATGCCATGGCCTGTTCGCGCTCTTCGCTGAACGTCAGCGGGATCGGGGTCAGGTCGGGCAAGGCGGTGTACAGCACGGCCCTATCAATGACGATGAGCAACAATCGCTGGAGATAATGACAAGGATCAGCCAGCGGCGTTTGGAGGGCATAGGGTGGGCTCGATAATTGAATGGCCTACGCCGGCAACTTCAGGTCAGCCAGGCATAGGGCGGGTGAACCTAGCATGCACGAGCGCGCACCCGCGCCGTTATCCCAAATCGGCGGGGGAATAAGTCGGCCCTGACCTGTTTTGGGGCGCTGGCCGCGATGTTACCGATTTGGGATAGCGAGGGTTATGTGGGCGGGCATAGGATCGAATCCAGCGTGCAACCTCAAGAATAAAAGCGCTACCCGGCACCGATAGCGCCTGGATCGGGGCCACCCCACAGCGACTGCCTCATACAATAAGGTCAATAACATGAGCGTAACTCTCCCGGTCAACAGCTCTACGGAGCTCAAGCGTGGCGCCCTGGGTGTCGGCTTCATCATCTTTTTCGTGATTTCGGCGGCAAGCCCGCTCAGTGTGATTGCCGGTGGTTTCCCGATCGGCATCATGCTGGGCAACGGTGCCGGCACCCCAGCGTTACTGCTGCTGGCCTTGCTGGTGCTGTTGGCGTTCTCGGTGGGTTACACCACCATGTCCCGCCATGTCACCAACGCCGGCGGTTTCTACGCCTTCACCTCCCGTGGCCTGGGCGGCCTGGCCGGCGGCTCGGCGGCAGTGCTGGCGATGTTCGCCTACAACATCTTGCAGATCGCCCTGTATGGCATGTTCGGTGGCGTGGTCGCCGGCACCATGGAGAGCGTGGCGGGTGTGATATTGCCCTGGTGGTCCTATTCGCTGATGGCGATGGCCAGCATCGCGTTTCTCGGCTATCGCAAGATCGACCTCTCGGCACGGGTACTGTCGTTGGTGGTGATCGCCGAATACCTAGCGATCCTGATCCTCGACTTTGCCATTCTGAAAACCGGGGGTGACAGCGGCGTCAATCTCGACTCGTTCACCCGTCAGCATGTGTTCAGCGGCACTCCGTCCATTGGCCTGCTGTTCTGCTTCGCCGCCTTCATCGGCTTCGAGGCCACCACCATCTACGGGGAAGAAGCGAAAGACCCCCAGCGCACCATCCCGATCGCCACCTACAGTTCGGTGCTGCTGATCGGCGGGTTCTATGCGCTGTCGGTGTGGTCGATGGTAGTGGGTGTGGGCGCGGACAAGATCGTGCCGATGCTGCAAGCCATGCAAGACCCCACCACCTTTATCTACGGCATGTCCGATCACTTCGTCGGCCCGCACCTGACCCAGATCATTCGCGTGCTGTTCATGGTCAGCATCTACGCCGGGCTGTTGGCGTTCCATAACGCGGCGGCGCGCTACTTCTACGCCATCGGCCGTGACGGCTTGCTGCACAGCGTGCTGGGCACCACCCACCGCGTGCACCAGAGCCCGCACATGGGGTCTGCCTTGCAGAGCCTGATCGCGGCCGTGGTGGTATTGATCTTCGCCGCGATGGACGCCGACCCAATCCTGCAACTGTTCGCCTGGTTCTCCAACCTGGCAACCCTGTGCGTGATCCTGCTGATGGCGATGACCTCGTTCGCGATCTGCGTGTATTTCCATCGGCACCCCGAACTCAAGGTCGGCCCGCTGCGCGGGCGCATTCTGCCGGTATTGTCGTGCCTGGCATTGCTGTGCGTGCTGGTACTGGCGGTGGCGCATTTCGATGTGCTGACGGGGGCCAGCCAACTCTTGTCCTACAGCTTGTGCGCGGTGATTCCCGCAGCCCTTCTGGGCGGCCTGTATCTCGCCGCGCGCCTGCGCAAGGTGTCGCCGCAGCGGTTCCTGGCCCTGGGCAGCCACAAGCTCTAAGGCCTGGTTCGAAACCTCTCTCCTGTGAATTGTTCGCTGCCGTTCTGCGGTAGGGCTCGTCTGCGTTAAAGGAAATTGCATATGCACCATTACAAGATGCTCATCAACGGCGTTTCGGTTGCCGGTGAAAACGGCCAGTTTGACGTGATCAATCCGGCGACCGGCGCCGCATTCGCACAATGCCCGGCCGGCTCGCTGTCCCAGTTGGACGAGGCGGTGGCCGCCGCTCAGGCCGCTTTCAAGACCTGGCGCCACAGTACCCATGGGCAGCGCTGTGAGCACCTCAATGCGATTGCCGATGCGATCGAAAAAGACGCTGATGCACTGGCCCGGCTGATCGTGCAGGAACAAGGCAAACCGCTTGAGCTGGCGTTTTCCGAAGTCATGGGCGCCGCCGCCTGGACCCGCTACGCTGCCGGGCAGGAGATCGCCGTGGAGCTGGTGGAAGAAACCCCGACCCAGCGCATCGAACTGCACCGCAAACCGTTGGGTGTGGTGGCGTCCATCACGCCGTGGAACTGGCCGTTCATGATCGCCGTATGGCACATCATGCCGGCGCTGCGCGCGGGTAACTGCGTGATCAGCAAGCCATCGAGCCTGACGCCGCTGAGCACGTTGCGCCTGGTCGAAATCATCGGGCGCCATGTGCCCCACGGTGTAATCAACTGCGTGACTGGCGAGCAGGGTTTCGGCAGCGCGATCACGTCGCACCCGGGGATCCAGAAGATTGTATTCACCGGCTCCACAGCCACCGGCCAGAGCGTCATGCGCGGGGCCGCCACCAACCTCAAGCGCCTGACCCTGGAACTGGGCGGCAACGACGCGGCGATTGTATTGCCGGGTACGTCGGTGGAGGAGGTGGCCGAAGAGATCTTCCAGGCCGCCTTCCTCAACATGGGCCAGACCTGCGCCGCACTCAAGCGCTTGTACATTCACGAATCCCAGTACCAGGCGTTTGCCGAGGCCCTGACGCGGATTGCCGAGCGCCAGGTGGTCGGTAATGGGCTGGAGCCCGGCGTCAACTTCGGCCCGGTGCAGAACCTTGATCAACTGCAACTGGTGGACGCGCTGATTGCCGATGCGCGGGCACACGGTGCGCGTGTGTTGTGTGGCGGCGCACGCCTGGATCGCCCCGGGTTCTTCTACCCGCCCACGCTGGTGGCGGATGTGCGCGATGGCCAGCGTCTGGTCGACGAGGAACAGTTCGGGCCGGTATTGCCGCTGATCGCTTATCAGGATGTCGAGGATGTGTTGCGCCGCGCCAATGCCGGCGACATGGGCCTGGGCGGTTCGGTCTGGGGCCCGGACGTGGAACAGGCGCAGGCATTGGCCAGCCGTCTGGAGAGTGGCGTGGCCTGGGTCAACTGCCACGCGCGCATTCAGCCGAACACGCCGTTCGGCGGCAGCAAGATGTCTGGGTTTGGCGTCGAGTTCGGCCTTGAAGGGTTACTGGAATTCACCGGCCAGCAGTTGCTGTTCGTCAACAAGCGCGCAGCCGAATCACGCCTCGACAACTAAGACAGCCTCTCAAAGGCGCACACCAAGGAGCTTCGATCATGCGGTATCCCTCCACGTCATTTCTCAGCGGTACGTTGGCCTGTACGTTGACGCTTTGCGCCATCAGCCAGGCCCAGGCCTATGAGTTGTACAGCGATGAGAGCCGGCATCTGAATGCCGACATGACGGCCGTGTTCGGCATATTCAACAGCCGCAAAAACTATGACGGCACGTCGGGCGGTTCCACCTGGCGCGAAGGTTTCATCAAGTATGGCTTGAGTGGCGACCAGTCCCTGGCCGGCCATGGCACCGCCTATGGCGCCTTCGCGCTGGTCAGTTCCGCGACCTGGGGTGACGGCGACCCGGCCGGTAATACGCTGGGCAGCGAACGCACCACCAAAATCGAAGATGCGTACCTGGGTTGGCGCTCAGGCGACCTGTTTCCGGCCCTGGGCAAGGACGGCGTGGATATTTCCGGCGGTCGCCAGGTGGTCAAGCTCGGCAGTGGCTTCCTGATCAACGACGACGGGCCGAACCTGGGCAAGGGCCCGGCCAATGGCACGTTGAACCGTGGCGGTGCGTATTATCTGGCCGCGCGGCACGCCTTCGATCAAACCGCATTCCTGCGTCTGGGCGGCAAGGATGGCCTGCACGGCAGTCTGCTGTGGCTCAAGTCCGATAACCGCGCCCAGGCTGAAACCGAAGTGGCCGCCGGTACTCTGGATTACACCACCAAACCCGGCACACTGGGCTTGACCTGGGTGCATGGCATCGATGTGAACGAACGCTGGTCCAGTGATTTTCAGCGCCAGCGCAAGGGCATGAATGTCTACAGCGTGCGCGGCGAAGGCGACGCAGGCCTGCCGAATGTCAGCCTGGCGTTCGAGTATGCCTGGCAGGACAAGAACACCGGCCCCGAAAAAGCCTGGTACGGCGAAGCTGGCTACACCTTTGCCGATGTCGCCTGGACGCCGAAGGTCAGCTACCGCTACACCCGCTACTCACAGCAGTGGGATTCGCTGTTCACCGGCTTGAGCACCGGCTATGGCACCTGGCTGCAAGGCGAAGTCGCGGGCAACTATGCCGGGCCGTTCAACAGCAACACCAGCATCCAGCACGTGGCCCTCAAGGCCACGCCTCTGGAAAACCTGACCCTGGGTGCGCTGTACTTCGACTTCGACACCGTACGCAAGAGCAATGCGCTGAACCTCAATGCTCGGGAGCTGGATGTATACGCCGAGTGGGCCGTCAACCCGCACCTGATCGTCACGCCGCTGATCGGCCTCTATAAGCCCAAGCAGGACGCCACCACCGGGGGCAACCAGGTCGCCGGCGACGGCACCAACGTTTACAGCCAGTTGACCATCGCCGTGCCGTTCTAGCCCACCACTGCTGCGGTCGCGCCTGAACCTCAGGACGCGGCGGCGCCCGGCGGATTGCGCAGGTTCTCGGCAATCCGGCGGGTGGTGTCCATGACCATTTCAATCACGGTTTCCTGACGCAGCAGCTTGAAGCTCTGGGTGCTGCCGACGGCGGACAGGCTGCCGATCACCTCGTCGATATCTGGCTGGATGATGGGCGCGGCGATACCAGTCAGGCCGAGGTTGAGTTCATCGTGGGTCATGCAGTACCCATCCTTGCGAATCTTCTTTGTGGCCTTGGCAAAGCTGGCCCAGTCGTAGGGGCTGTCCGGGTCGCTGGCCATATGCTCTTCGAACAGGCGCTGCAGGCGTCGACCTTTCTGGAAGGCGATCAATACCTTGGACTGCGCGCCGCGAAAAAAGGGCAGCGGATGCCCGCGCCCGAAGGAGAAGTGATACGTGTCGGTGGGTTCGGCGATGTAGGTGTTGATGATGCGCCCGTCGTAGAAGACGCTGGCGAACACCGCCAAGCCGGTCTGCGCCGACAGCTCGTGCATCAGCTCGCGCCCCGCCAGAAGGATGGGGTCGTACTGGCGCATCATCCAGTCCAGCTCGATCACGCGCGGCCCCAGGCCGTAGTGGCCGGCATCCACACGGGTCAGCAGGCCGGCGTCGCACAACTCCTTGACATAGCGATACGCGGTGGCGCGCGACAGGCCCATGCGCTCGGCGATGGTGTCCGGGTCGATCTTCAACGTCGCTGGACCGAACAGGTCCAGGACATTCAGCAATTTACTCAGGCTGCTCATTTCGTTCCTAGAGAAGGGATGGCACGCGGGTAAGCACTATAGGCGAAAACAGCGCAGATCCAATGTGGGAGCGGGCTTGCTCGCGAAAGCGGTGGGCCAGTGATGGAAATTACTGACAAACCACATTCACGAGCAAGCCCGACCCTGCAGGTCGACACACTAAGCTTTTCGGATTTAAATATCACTTAAATCTCAAAATAAGAGATTTTAAGTAGAAATAACTTGTTTGAAGTGTTCCTGTGTGTGATAAATCTCACCAAAGAAAACGCTCAAGCGAGAGGGCTGACAATGAATGGCGCGCAACTGATAGTAAATGCGGCAGCGGCAAGCGGTATCGAGTACTGCTTTGCCAACCCGGGCACCACCGAGATTCCGCTGGTGGCGGCCATGGCCAGCGCACCTGCCCTCAAGCCGGTGTTGTCGTTGTTCGAAGGGGTATGTACCGGTGCGGCGGACGGCTATGGCCGCATCGCCGGCAAACCGGCGATGACCCTGACGCACCTGGGCCCAGGCTTTGCCAATGGCATCGCCAACCTGCATAACGCGCGTCGGGCCAATACACCCATCGTTAACGTCATCGGCGACCACGCCTCCTGGCATGTAAACTACGATCCGCCCTTGGCGAGTGACATCCAGGCCTTGGCCGGCACCGTCTCTGGTTGGGTGCGCACCTCGCGCACGGCGGCGGGTATCGGTGAAGACTTGCAGGAAGCGGTGAGTGCGGCCTGGCAGGCCAAAGGTCAGATCGCCAGTTTGATTCTGCCCATGGACCTGCAAGCCCACGCGGTGAAGCATGACGGTGTGTTCAACCCGTTGCGCGCGCCGGTGCGCCGATTTGCCGGTGACCGGGTCGAAACCGTGGCGCAGGCACTGCGTGACGGTCAGCGCCTGGTGTTTATCGTCGGCGATGAGGGCTTGTCGGTCGCGGGCCTCGAAGCAGCGGGGCGCCTGGCGCAACTGCCCGGTGTGCGCCTGTTTGCCGAGACCTTTCCGCGCCTGAGCTACCGTGGCGGTGGCTTGCCGGACCTGGATCGCCTGCCGTATTTCCCGGAAGTGGCGATTGAAATTCTTGAGCAGTACGACCTTGTCGTATGCGCAGGCGTGCCGGAGCCCATCAGTTATTTTGGCTACGAAGGCATCCCGTCGCGCCTCGCTGAACGTGAGCGTCTGCTGACGTTGGCCGAAGTCGGTGACGACGTCGCCGGCGCGCTGGCGGCGTTGGCCGATGCCCTGAATGCGCCGGCGTATGTACCGACCCCGCAGGGTATCGAACTGCCGCCCGGCCATGCCGAGCTGACACCGCAATCCATCGGCCAAGTGCTGGCCGCGTCACTGCCTCATGACAGCATTGTCTCGGTCGAGGGCGGCACCTGCGGCTACCCGTTCTTTACCGCTTCCGCCCGCGCCGCGCGTCATCGGGTATTGACCAATACAGGTGGCGCGATTGGCCAGGGGATTCCGGTGGGGTTCGGTGCAGCCTTGGCAGAACGCGGCAATAGCGTGTTTTGTCTGCAATCGGACGGCAGTGCCCAGTACACCATCCAAACCCTGTGGAGCATCGCCCGCGAGCAGTTGCCGGTGGTGATCCTGATTGCCGCCAACCATCGCTACGCGATTTTGCAAAACGAGCTGCGTCGCTTCGGCATGACTGAAATGGACCCGCAAGCCCTGCGCCTGACCGTGCTCGACAGCCCGCGTATTGACTGGAAGGCCTTGGCCAAAGGTTACGGGGTCCCGGCCTGCACGGTGCAGACCAATGCCGAACTGCAACGGGCGCTGGCCAATGCCAAGGCTGACCGTGGTCCTTGCCTGATCGAAATGGCGCTGTGAAGGAGTCGACTATGCATCAGCTCGAATTATTACCTGCCGTCCAGGCCTTCCTGGCGCAGCCCGGTCGCCTGTTCATCGGCGGTACCTGGCAGGACGCCGCCAGCGGTCGTCGCTTTGCCGTGGAAAACCCGGCCACCGAACAGACCCTGACCGAAGTCGCCCAAGGCGATGAACGCGATGTGAACGCGGCTGTCGCGGCCGCGCGCGCAGCCTTTACCGGCGCCTGGGCCTTGCAGTCCCCGGCGCAGCGCGGCTTGTTGCTGTTTCGCCTGGCCGATCTGTTGGACCAGCACCGCGAGGAACTCGCGCAACTGATCACCCTGGAGAACGGCAAGCCGATCGCCAACGCCCGCGGTGAAGCGGCCAGCGCGGCGAATATCATTCGCTACTTCGCCGGCTGGCCCACCAAGATCGAAGGCAGCACGCTGCCTGTATCACCGGCAAGCGGCGCGCCAATGCTCAACTACACCTTGCGCGAGCCGGTCGGTGTCTGCGCGCTGATCGTGCCGTGGAACTTCCCGCTGACCATGTGCGTGTGGAAGCTCGGCCCGGCGTTGGCCACCGGTTGCGTGGCGGTGCTCAAGCCCGCCGAGCAAACGCCGCTGATCGCGATCCGCCTGGTGCAACTGATCGAGGCCGCAGGCTTTCCTGCCGGCGTCGTCAACCTGATTACCGGCCTGGGCGCCGACACCGGCGCACCGCTGGCACAGCACCCGGACGTGGATAAGATCGCCTTTACCGGCTCGACCCAGGTCGGGCGCCTGATCGCACAGGCGGCCACCAGCAACATGAAAAAGGTCTCGCTGGAACTGGGCGGCAAGTCGCCGAACATCATCCTGCCCGACGCCGACATCGTGCGCGCCGCCAAGGGCGCCGCCGATGGGATTTTCTACAACCAGGGCCAGGTGTGTACGGCCGGCTCGCGCCTCTATGTGCATGCCAGCGTGCTCGACCAGGTACTCGAAGAACTCCAGCGCCATGCCGCCGCCCATGTACTTGGCAATGGCCTGGACCCCGCCAGCAGCATGGGCCCGCTGGTGTCCGCGCGGCAACTGAGCACCGTCAAGGGCTACCTGCAACGGGGCCAGGAAGAGGGCGCCGAACTGATCTGCGGCGGCGGCCGTCCCGAGCACCTCAAGCATGGGCATTTCATTGAACCGAGCGTATTCCTCGACCGTGCCGAGCGGGCTTGCGTAGCTCGCGAAGAAATCTTTGGCCCGGTACTCACCGTCATGAGCTGGACCGACATCGACGATCTGGTGCTGCGCGCCAACGATTCGCCGTATGGACTCGCCGCCGGCCTGTGGACCCGCGACCTGCGCTCGGCGCACCGCGTGGCCGCGCAGCTCAAGGCCGGTTCGGTCTGGATCAACTGTTGGAACGTGGTCGATCCGTCTTCGCCGTTTGGTGGCTACAAACAATCCGGCTGGGGCCGGGAAATGGGCAAGAACGTGATCGACGCCTACACCGAGACCAAAAGCGTGTTTGTCGATCTGGCCTGAACTGAATAATCACACGAGGTAATTGCTATGGATCTGGAATTGAAAGGCCGCGTGGCCATCGTCACCGGCGGCGGTATGGGCATCGGCAAGGAAGTCGCACGTTTTCTCTCCGAGGAAGGCTGCAAGGTGGTGATCTGCGCGCGGCGCATGGCGTTCCTGCAACTGGCGGCCGAAGAGATCAGCGCACAGACCGGCAATGAAGTACTGCCGCTGTTCTGTGACACCAATGACATGAAGGCCGTGTCGGAGATGGTCGAGGCGGCGCACAAGCACTTCGGCCGTATCGACATCCTGGTCAACGGTGCCGCAGCGCCGTCGGGTGTGGTGCGCAATGACATCGAACACGCCGGCGATGATGAACTGCTGTCGGACCTCAACACCAAGGTGATCGGCTACTTCCGGTGCGCCAAGGCCGTGACCCCGCACATGAAGGCGGGCGGTTTCGGTCGCATCATCAACATCGGCGGCCTCACCGGGCGCAGCAGCAAAGTGCTCTCGGGCATGCGCAACCTGGCGATCGCGCACATGACCAAGACCCTGTCCGACCAGCTCGGCCCTTCAGGCATCACGGTCAACCTGATTCACCCCGGCGTCGTCGATACCCCGCATATCCAGGAGCTGTACGAGCGCGAAGCAGTCAAGCAGGGCAAGACCGCCGAGCAGGTCGAGCAGGCCTACATCGACGCGACGCCGATTCGCCGTACCCTCGCACCGATTGAAATGGGCTGGCTGATTGGCTTCCTGGCGTCGCCGAAAGCTGCTGCGGTGACCGGTGAATCCATCGGCATCGACGGCGGTTTGACCCGTGGCATCTATATCTGAGGAGTATCACAGATGAGTAGTGGAACCCTTTTGGTCGCCACCGTCGGGCAAGCGGTGATCCGCAGCGCCGACGATGGCAAGACCTGGCATCGCCTTGGCCTGGGGCAGGACCTGGAGTTCGATGCGATCACCCGATCCTTGAGCCTGCACCCCGACACGCCCGAGCGGATCTATGCCGGTACCGATGTGGGCTTGTGTGTGAGCCACGATACCGGTGGGCATTGGCAGCGCATCGATTCGCCTTTCAACGGGCAGACCGTGTGGAAAGTTGCGGTTGATCCGCAGGATGCACAACGGATTTTCGTCGGCACCGGCGCGCCTTCGCGTGCCGTGTTGTGGCGCACCCTGGACGGCGGCCTGAGCTGGGATCGCGCCCCGGTGGAAATTCCCGAGTTCTGCGACGGTGTCAGTCGTCCACGGCTGCTGGCCTTCGCCTATGACCCTACCGACCGCAAGCAGCTGTGGTTCGGCCTGGAGGAGGGCGGGTTGTTCCATTCCCGTGACGGCGGCGACAGTTGGACCCGTGTCGACGACCGGCTGCTGTGGGACTACAACTCGGACATCCACAACATTGTGGTACTGCCCAATCACGGCGAAAAAGTCATCGTGGTGGTCTGCGTGAATGCGGTCTACCGCAGCCTGGACGAGGGTCTGACCTGGACCGGCATTGTCGGTCGCGAAGCCTTCGGCCTTTACTACTTGCGCGCCATGAATGCGCCGCTGGGCACGCAGGACGAGCTGTACCTGAGCATTTCCGATGGTACGCCGGGCACCACCAGCAAGATCCTCGTCTCCCGTGATGCTGCACTCAGCTGGAACGTGCTGCCGTTGCCGCAGCAACCCAATTCCTGCGTCTGGGCGATTGCCTTTAACCCGGCCAACCCGCGCCAGATTGTGGCGGGGACCAAGTATGGGCACTTGTTTACGTCCGACAACGGCGGTGATGGCTGGCAGAAGCACTGGCGCGAATTCAGCGAGATCGCCGATGTGCTGTGGACGCCTGCCGTGGCGCAAATCAAGGCCGGGCATCAATCCATCGTCAAGAAAAACTGAGGTAAACAGTGATGAAAGTCGAAATCCTTCGAACTCACTTATCGCTCTGGGTGAGTGATCCTGATGTGTCGGCACGCTGGTACGCCGACATTCTGGGCATGCACGAAAGTGCCCGTGGCGAGAGCTGGGTGATGATGGCGTTTGGCACCAAGCATCACGACATCGCGTTGCTTCGCGCAGAACCCGGCGCCCACCAGGGCGGGCTGGGGCTGCAGCACTACGGATTGGAAATCGCCGGTGACATGACCACCTTGCGCCAGCTCTACGGCATGCTGCTGAAGAAGGGCGTCGAGGTGGTGAAAATTACCGATCATGAAATCGGCAACGGCCTGTATTTCAACGATCCCGATTGCAATCGCATGGAATTTTTTCTCGAAACCGAGCATGACGACGCGTGCGGCAAGGCCCGCTTCAAGGCCGCCGGTGCGCCGAGTCGCAACATCACGCTTGACCCACTCGACCCCCTTTGAACAGAGGCAGACCCGATGAAAACCGCAAATTTCGCCAGCTATCACATCCGCAAGTGGTACAGCTTCGTTGAAGAGACGCTGGCCAATGAAACCGGCCAGTTGGCCGATGGCAAACCGGTGTTCAAATACGCCATCGCTGCGGTGATCGCCAACCCGTATGCCGGCCGCTACAGCGAAGACCTTTCGCAATTGATCGAGCCGTCCCCGCTGTTGGGCGAAGAATTCGGCCGACGTATCCAGGCCCTGGCCGGCTCGCGTCAGATTGAAAGTTACGGCAAGGCCATTCTGGTGGGCAGCGCAGGCGAGTACGAGCACGGTAATGCGTTTCTGACCAACCCGGCCGCCGATCCGATTCGCGTCGCCCTGGGCGGTGGCCAGTCGTGGGTGCCGTCCACCGGCAAGCGAGGTGGCCCAGGTTCGACCATCGACGTGCCGCTGGCGCACAAGGACGCCCTGTACGTGCGTTCGCACTACGACAGTTTCTCGGTGACCTTCGGCGACGGCCCTTCGCCGGATGAGATCGTCGTGATCTGGGCCTTCGCTACACGCGGACGCCTGCATGCGCGGTTGGGCGGGCTGAAAGCCGAAGACGTAAAAGGCCTTGACGGTCTGCACTGATAAACGCGCAGGATCAAGCGGTGCTGGACTCAAACCACAACAAGAAAAGCGGTGAATAGCGATGAAGCAGGAGAAGACCCAAGTTGTCATCGTGGGCGGGGGCCCCAACGGCATTACGGCCGCGCACTCTATGGGAATGTACGGTGTCGACTGCGTCGTCCTTGAGCTGGCCGACGGCATCCTGCCTTATCCCCGTGCAGTAGGCATGGACGATGAGGCGTTGCGTGTGCTGCAGGGCATCGGCATCGCCGAGCTGGCGGTGCGCGACATGATCTGCGACGTACCGCTGCGCTATTACAATGCGCGCGGCGTGTGCTTCGCCGAGGTCAAGCCAAGCACTGCGCATTACGGCTGGCCGATGCGCAATATCTTCATGCAGCAGTTGCTCGAAGGTACCCTGCGTGAACACCTCGGCCAGCATGCCAGCGTTGAGTTGCGTCAGGGCCACGAATTGCTGGAACTCGATCAGGATGCCGAGGGTGTGACCCTGCAGGTGCGCGATGCCGACGGCGAGATCTACCAGCTCCAGGCTGACTATGTGATCGGTGCCGACGGCGGACGCTCCACCGTGCGCAAAAAGCTCGGCATCGAACTGCTCGGGCTGACCCATCCGCGCAAGTGGGTGGTGGTCGACACCGCCAACGACACACTTGATGCGCCTTACACAGCGCTGCATGCCGACCCGCAGCGGCCCTTCGTGTGCATCTACCTGCCTTACCAGCAGCGACGCTGGGAATTCATGCTGATGGAGGGCGAGGACGAAGCGAAAATGTGCGAAGAGGCGACGATTCGCAAACTGATCCACGGGCATATCGGCGATGCCGTGAACAACCTCACCATCATCCGCATCCGAGCCTATACCCACCACTCGCGGGTCGCCGCGCGCTTTGTCGAAGGGCGTGTGGCACTGGTGGGCGACGCCGCGCATATCTCCCCGCCGTGGGCCGGGCAGGGTCTCAACTCGGGCCTGCGCGACGTGGCCAACGTGGCCTGGAAACTGGCAGCGATCATCCAGGGCCGCGCGGCGCCGTCGATCCTCGCTACCTACGACCAGGAGCGGCGTGGTCACGCGACCGAACTGGTGGCGCTGGCCGACAACATGGGTGCGGTCCTCGGCTTGACTAACCCGCTGATGGCCGGCGTACGCGACTGGCTGTTCCAGGCGGTCAACAGCGTGGATAACCTGCGCTCGCACTTGCTGGAATTCAAGTTCAAACCCAAGGCCACCATCACCAAGGGGCTGGTGTATCACGAGCGGGCCGAGTTGCGTGAGGATGATCTGGTCGGGCAGTTGTTCATCCAGCCGAATATCGAAGACGACCAGGGCCAGCGTCGGCGCCTGGACGAGGTGCTCGGCAATGGTTATGCCGTGCTGGGTTATCGCGTGAACCCGCGTGAGCATCTCAGTGAGGCGATGGCCGAGTATTGGACGCGCTGGGATACACGTTTCATCCAGGTCAATCGTTCGCGCAGCGGCGTTGGGCGTAACCAGCCCTTGACAGCCAATGATGCATTGAGTGTGGAGGACGTGGATAACCGCCTGGGCGAATGGTTCTCCAAGGTGCGTGACTGCATCGTTGTAGTGCGTCCGGACCGCTTCGTCGCCGCCATCACCACGCCTGAGCGGCTTGACGGCGTGCTGCGCAAGCTGGCGGAGCAACTGTCATGAGTGGCGCTGACGAGTTGCTCGTTCAACTGCACGAGGCCGGGCATAGCGCGCGCGCCATTGCACCGTTGCCGCCCGAGGCGCTGGACAAGCAGCAAGGTTACACGCTGTTGCGCCAGGGCCTGGCACAGCGCCTGGCAGGTGGTGAGCGCCTGAGCGGTTGGAAGGTGGCCTTTGCCGGCCGGGCGGCGCAGGCGCGTTTTGGCCTTGATGAACCAGTGTATGGCGCGCTCACGTCGGCCATGGCAGTCGAGCCGGGCAGCACGGTGTCGTTCGCGCGGCTGATCCAGCCCAAGCTGGAGGTTGAACTGGCGCTGGTGTTCGGGCGGCCCCTGGCGCCAGGCGATTACCGTGACGAGGAGATTCTTGCGGCAATTGCCGAGGTGGCCCCGGCCTTCGAAATCGCCGACTGCCGCTGGCAGGGCTGGGCTTTCGGGCTTGGCGCGTTCCTGGCCGATAATGCCGCCGCAGGGCTTTACTGTGTCGGGCCGCGCGTGCCGTTCGATGCGGTGCGGCATGCCTGCGTGGCGTATCGCCTGGAGCATGAGGGCGCATTGCTCGGCAGCGGTGATACCCAGGCGCGCGAAGACAGCCCTCTGTTCAACCTGTGCTGGCTGGTGCGGCGTCTGCTCGCGGACGGTCATCCCGTGGGCGTCGGGCAGGTCGTGTTGTCCGGTGCGTTGCTGGCACCGCTGGGTATACAACCGGGCGCTTATCGTTTGCGCATGCTTGGCACGGAACTGGCTTTGGATTTCCGCACAGGCCTCGTGCCTGCGCAATCGCCAGCGACTGTTATGGATGACTGAGCCCGCCTTCAGGCCAAAAAAAACAATCTGGCCGCCGAGGAATCACGCATATGCTCGCCGAAGTCCGTACCTTCAATGACTCTCAACAGCACGCCGGCTCGATCCAGGGTTGGCAGCAGGTCTATGACCAGCTCGGTCGCGGTTGCCTGACCAGCGAACTGTGGCAGTTGTCCGGCGATCGTTTCCAGATATTCCAGGAGGTGCTGGATAAACGTGTGGTGCAGCATGGCCGCTCGCCCAAGGGTCGCTTGTGTGCGGCCATGTCACTGGGCAGCCCGCCGGTGGTTCAAGGCCAGCAGGTGAGCGCGCAAAGCGTGGTGCTGTTGCGTGACGGCGAAGAGTTCGTGTTGCATGCGCCGCAAGGCACGCACTTTTTCGCACTCAATGTCGATGCCGTGCGCTTTGCCAAACTGGCCGCCTTCGAACTCTCCAACGACCAGCTCAAACGCTTGACCAGCGTGTCTGCGCTCAGCGTGGATGAAACGTTACTGTTGCGCATTCGCCAGCGCATCCAACCGCTGTTTCGTCACTTTTTGGAACATGCAGGCGCTATAAACCCGGCCTCGGAAAAGATGCTGGAAGACGAATTGCTTGGCGCGTTCCTCGATCTGTTCAGCCACGCCAGCGACGAGGTGCGTTGCCGACGTGGCAATTTCGCCGTCAGTGCCTACCTGGTCCGGCGCAGCCAGGAATTGATCATTGCCAGCGGCGATACGCCGTTGAGCATTCTTGATCTGTGTGAGCAGCTGCACGTCAGTCGCAGGACCCTGCAAAATAGTTTCCAGGCCGTCACCGATATGCGACCGGTCGAGTACCTGCGCAATTTGCGCCTCAACGCCGTCAGGCGACAGTTGATCGCAACCCCTGCGAGCGAGAAAAACATCGGTGAGATTGCCGTGGCGATGGGCTTTTTTCACCTGAGCCATTTCGCCACGCATTACCGTGAGTTGTTCGGCGAATCGCCGTCCGAAACGCGCCGAGCGTCGTACTGACACGACAGAGCGCGCGCCAATGCGGGAAGATCTTCAACGTTGCCAGGATGACGCAAGGAAACACACAGGGGTGCAACGTGCATCGCCCATCTGCCAAGGCTTTAAGCCAGCCCCGGGTCCACGCGCTTGCCGATATCCTTGAGCCGCGCCAGTTGGTCGATCGTCGACGGCGCTTCATCCAGGCAACTGACGAAGGTCCACAAGTAGGTCATCACCGCATAGATATGCCCGGCCTTTACCTGCGGCGCCAAGGCCAGTTGGCTGATGGCAACCACGAACAGCAGCGCCGCCAGCAAGCCAATGGACAGGAAGGCGACGGCCTCGCGGTCGGACAGCCCGATTCGCAATCGCGACAGCACGTGGTAGTGACGGCGCAGGGTGTTGGCGCCGACTTTTTCCACCAGACCGATTTCCTTTTCCAGGCGGTTGTTCAAGCGCTCATGCAAGCGCTGGTTGCGCCGCGCGAAGCCCGGCATAAGGGTAACGCACAGCAGCAGTGCGAGCAGGCAGGCCAGGCCGACCCAGGGCTCGATCACCAACAGCATGCCCGCCGCGCCGACAACCGACACCAGCGCAGTGGCGATGGTGGGCACATGCTTTTCGAAAAAATCGACGAAATCCCGCGCCAGTACCACTCGCGCCGCCGCCCTGGAGGTGCTGTGGCGTTGCAGGCGCTGGTTGAGAATCACCGGCACCGCGAGGTCGGCATAGATGCGCGTGAACGTGCGCGTATCCAGGGCCCGGCGAGCCGCGCCGACCACCCAGAAACCGAGGACTACGGCGGCGTACCACACGGCACTGCCGACATCGCCACGGATGATCGAGTCGACGGCAAACCCGGCGAACAACGGGTAGGCCAGCAGCAAAGCATTCTCCAACGCGACCAGCGACAAGGTGCCGAACAGTTTGCCGGGATAGGCTTTGGCGATCGCCTTGAGGGTCTGGCTGGCGGATTGCTGACCCAGTTTTTTACTCTCTTCGAGCAGAATCGGCGGCGTTACGGGCTGCATGGGGCGCCTGCGGCGCGCGTAGTGCGCTGATAGAGGCCACGGGTGACATCGAGCAGATATCGCGCTTCATCGGTCATCAATAAAAGATCGATCTGTACTTCTTCGATAATGATTTCCACGGTGATCAACAGACAAATAGCGGGGGCGATGACCAGCCAGTGGTAATACGACAGCGTCACTAAAGACACGCACACGCCGATCAGCCACAACGCCAATACACACTGCGGCGCGTACTTCTGCAGGGGAATCCAGAAACGTTGCAACTTTCTCAATTTAAACGTGTAGAGCGTCAGTGACGCTTCCACTTGTTTAAGGTCGATAGTGTTCCGAACTGAAGGCTGTGTCGGCATAACAGTTATCCACGTAATAATGTTAAACATCAGAGACAGGCGGCAGGCGATGCGGCTATTCGCGGCCCCGGCGCTCCTGGCCTGGCAGCGTTTGGCTGAGCCAGGCGAGATTGACTTCGTTGACTTCCACCCATTCACCCTTGGCAGGAATCCCTTCGCAACTCATGAAAGCAACGCAACGTCCGTGTATGTCCAGTAAGGCAAAGTGGCGATATTTTATTGCTCTCTTGAACAGGCCAATAGAGAGACGCATGCCATCACCTTAGAGGGTATTAATTGTTGATTGATTGTCAGGCTTGAGTAGTAAACAAGGCGCCGCATGGCAAACTCAGTTCAAACACCGTGCCGCTGTTTATCGCTGTTCGACAGGTCACTGCGCCGCCATGGGCGAGGGCAATTGCCCGCACCACGGCCAGGCCCAGCCCACTGCCGCCTTGGGCACGCGAGCGTGAGCTTTCGCCACGCTGAAACGCATCGAAAATGTGTGTGGCGAATGCTGCGTCGACCCCTGGACCGTCATCCGCGACCCTCAGGAAGTGGCCTCGCTCGTCACCGCCCAGTTCAATGCTGACGGTGCCCGGTGTGGCGTGCTGGCGAATATTGTCCAGCAGCGCGAGCAAAGCCTGGCAGATGCGATCGGGGTCGCAGTACACCGGGCCCTTGCGCAGGTTTAATTGCAGCGCAAAACCGGCGCTGTTCAGGCTGGGCTCGAACAAGCGCGCTTCAGCCTCCAGTGCATCGGCCAGCTCCACCTCCTTGAGCGCCAATTCCAGGTGGCCGTTGTCGCCCATGCCGACCACGCGAAGGTCTTCGACCAGGCGGGTCAAGCCTTCGACCTGGCCCAGAAGGCTATAGAACTGTGCGGTGTCCGGTTCGAATACGCCCTCGGCCAGCCCCTGCAAACGACCGCGCAGGATGGTCAGCGGGGTGCGCAGTTCATGGGCAATCGCGGCATTCCAGAAGGCTTGTTCCTCGGCCATGCGTTTGAGTCGGTTCGCCATGCTATTGAAGTCATCCACCAACAGGGCCGCTTCGCCCAGGGAAAGATCAGGCGCCACGGCGCGGGCATCCAGGTCACCGTCGGCCAGGCTGCGCAGGCTCACGGCAACCGAGTTGAGCGGTGTCAGAATACGTTTGGACAATTTGACGGCCACCGCCACGCCGACGCCCAGGCTGACGCAGGTAATCAAGCCCATCCACACCCATTCCACGCTGCTGGGCAGCCACTCATCCGACTGCATCTCCAACTCCGTCGGCGGCGAAAAGGTCCAGAGCAATGCATAGAAGATGTAGGAGCCGACCAGCGCAAGCGCGATCACGCACATCACCACGGCCGACATCGACACGATAATCTGCCGGCTCAAACTGTTGGCGACTTTCATGCCTGGCTCCCAAACCGGTAGCCGACGCCACGGATGCTGGCCGGTACGCCATGCAGGCCAAGGTCTTCGATCTTGCGACGCAACTTGCTGATATGGCTGTCGACGGTTCGCTCCAGGCTGTCGCTCTCCGGCGAGCAGAGCACCAGCAGTTCGGCACGGCTGAACACGCGGCGTGGCGCCTTGGCCAGCTGTGCGAGCAACTTGAATTCGGTCACCGTCAGGTGCAACGGCAGTTTTTGCGTGCCGATGTGTACGTTCACCTCATGGCTGTCGATGTCGATTTCAAAGGCGTCGACGCGCAGCACCCGGTGGTCGGCGCCACGGCCTTGATCGCTGCAGCGGCGCAGCACGGCCTGGATCCTGGCGATGACTTCTGCCGGGTTGAAGGGTTTGACGATGTAGTCGTCCGCACCAATGCGCAGGCCCATGAGTTTGTCCATGTCCTGGTCGTGTGCAGTCAGCATGATCACCGGCGTGATACCGCGATGACGCAACTCCGCCAGCACCATCCAGCCATCCAGCTTGGGCATCATCACATCGAGCAGCACCAGGTCTGGCTTGAGCAGTTGATGCAGTTCGAGCGCACGATGCCCATCCTGCGCATGGGCGGTACGAAAACCTGCACGCTTGAGGTAGGCCGTGAGGATGTCGGCGATTTCCGGCTCGTCTTCGGCGATCAGCACCAGCGCCTGGTTGGAGGGCGATGCAAGGAGTGGTTCAGTCATGGTCTGCTCGATGGGTGCAGTGCTTTTTAGCAACGGATTGAATGATGCACCGCAAGCATGCACGTTCGGCGAAGGTTTTATGGAGAAATGATGGAGAGGGGAATTAATTTTTCGCTGAACTATTTTTTCGCGCAACTGGGGGAGGGCACTCAGGCGAAGCGGATGCGCTCGGCGTAGGCGCTCTGCAGCATTTTGCGCTGGTAATCGCAGGGCGTCGTACTGACCAGCTTCTTGAAGTCGCGCAGGAAATGCGACTGATCGGAAAAGCCCAGGTCCAGGGCCAGGTCTGAGAACGACACATCGTGCCGGGTGTTCAGGGTTTCCAGCGCCGCCTGGCAGCGAATGATCCGGCAGAACGTCTTGGGCGACAGGCCGGTGTCCTGGCTGAACTGGCGATGAATCGTGCGGCTGGTGTACCCGCTGAGTTCTTCCAGTTGCTGGATACGCAGGTCACCGCGATGCGCAAGCGCCTGTTGGATGACCATGGTCGTGAGTTTGGAGCTTCGGCCGATGAGGCGCGGGGCCAGGTAATCGCTGAACAGCTTTATCTGCTCCTGCAACTGCGGGGCCTGGACGATGCTTTCGAAAATGCGCTGGGCAAACGTAGACACTTCCAGCAGATCCCATTCCTGTTCGGTCAGGTCCTCGGCCACAACGTTGATGAAACCTGGGATAACCCCCGGCGCAAAGCGCACGCCGAAGTAATGATGACCCTGCAGCAGTTCGACCTGCTGCGCCTCCAGCGGGGTACCACAAATCCTCACACTTGGGCGCGTGGCGTCACAGTCGAACACGATATCCACGCAGCCGTCCGGCACCGCCAGCAGATCCGCCGAGTGAGCGACATCGAAGGCGTAGAAATGCGAAATCGCCGGGTGCTCGGAGGGCATTACCGAATACCGTGAAGAGTTGAGTACGAACCAGGGTTGTTCGTAAGCGGTTTGCCGCAGCGGCGGTGAACACAGGTTGGGCATGGCCGGACCTTGGCGTGGGATATGCGGGAATATTCACGCATTTATCGCGCCAACTCTGCGGACGGAGACGAAGCTTGATGTCCGAAATTTACAATACCGCCCTGAAACACTCACTGATACTCGACCTCGATAGCGTGGGAGCAGCGCCTACCGCAGCGACTTCATCTTCCGTCGAGAATAATAATGTCCACTACCACAAAAATTGACTTCATCTATCTGTCCGAGCAGGACATGATCCGCGCAGGCGTAACCGACATGCTTGCCTGTGTGAATACCATGGAGGAGATGTTCGGCCTGCTCTATAGCGGTGACTACCGCATGGCCGGACCAAACAACGATTCTCACGGCGCGATGGTGGTGTTTCCGAAGGATTCGCCTTTCCCGAACATGCCCAAGCCCACCGCTGACCGCCGCATGATGGCAATGCCGGCCTACCTGGGCGGCAGCTTCTGCACCGCAGGCGTCAAATGGTACGGCTCCAATATCGCCAACCGCGAAAAAGGCCTGCCACGTTCGATCCTGATGTTCACCCTCAACGACCCCGACACCGGCGCACCGTTGGCGCATATGTCTGCCAACCTGCTGTCGGCGTATCGCACCGGTGCGATCCCCGGCGTGGGCGCACGGCACTTGGCCCGCAAGGACTCGAAAGTGGTCGGCCTGCTCGGCCCTGGCGTGATGGGCAAGACCACGCTCGCCGCTTTCATCGCCGTTTGCCCGCATATCGATACCTTGAAGATCAAGGGTCGTGGCGAGAAAAGCCTGAATGATTTTATTGGCTGGGTGAAAGACACCTACCCACAGGTGACCACGATCACCGTGGTCGACAGCCTCGAAGAGGTGGTCCGTGGTTCCGACCTTGTTACTTATTGTAGCTCCGGTGAGACAGGTGACCCCAAAAACTACCCAATTGTGAAGCGCGAGTGGGTCAAGCCGGGTTGCTTCATGGCCATGCCGGCATCCTGCTCGTTGGACGAGGGGATGGAGCGCGCCGACGTGCGCAAGGTGCTGGACAACACCGGCCTCTACGAAGCCTGGTTCGAAGAATTGCCCAAGCCTGCGCACCACTGCGTGCCGGTCATCGGTGTGCGGTTCATGGACATGATCGCCGAAGGCACGATGCAGCCCGAAGAGCTCGAAGACATTGGCAAGATCGTCGCCGGTGATGCCCAGGGCCGTCGCAATGATAAAGAGATCATCATCATGTCGGTGGGCGGCATGCCTGTGGAAGACGTGGCCTGGGGCACCGTGGTGTATCGCAATGCCGTGGAAAAAGGCATCGGCGTGAAGCTTAACCTGTGGGAAACCCCCGTCCTGCGCTAAGCCATCCTTTAACCCACTGACGAGACTTACGACATGACCAAAATCATCAAGCTCAAGACCGGCTCACCCTTTGAAGACCAGGCCAGCTATTCGCGCCTGGTGATGGTGGACAACTGGATCTATGTGTCCAATACCGCCGGGCGCCACCCGCAGACGAAACTGATCCCGGAGGACATCCTTGAGCAGACGCATCAGGTATTCGCCAACATCGAAACCGCGCTGGCCGCCGTCGATGCAAGCCTGGCCGATGTGGTGTGCTCGCGGGTATTTATCCAGGACCCCAAGGACGTGCCAGCGGTGATGGGCCTGATCGGCGAGAAGTTCCGTGGTGTCGACCCAGCCAGTACCGTCACCTGCCCGCCGCTGGGTTCGACGGTATACAAGGTGGAGCTGGAAGTGACGGCGTATCGCAACGCCTCCAAGGCCCAGGTCGAAGTGATTCGCCTGTCGCAGTGACCCATTATGCGGCCGCGTCCTCGCGTGGCCGAACTCTATTGTTTTGCGAGTCTTGATCATGGCCCCGACTATTGCGCCCGTGAATACGTCCACCGAATTTCCCTCCACGACCGCCGTCGTCATCATCGGCGGCGGCATCATTGGCTTGACTGCCGCACTGACACTGGCCGAACGCAATATCCCGGTGGTGGTCCTGGAAAAAGGCCGTATCGCCGGCGAGCAGTCCTCACGCAACCTGGGCTGGGTACGCAAGACCAGTCGTCACGCCCACGATATTCCGCTGGCCCTGGCCGCTGACCGCTTATGGGCGCAAATGCCCGATCGCGTCGGTGCGGATGTGGGCTATCGCCAGGAAGGCATCATGTTCGTCGCCCGCAACGAGGCGCAAATGGCGATGCATGAAGGTTGGCTCAAATCGGTCGAGCACCTGTCACTGGATTCTCGGCTGCTGAGCAACCGCGAAATCGCACAAAAAGTGCCGGGCGGCGCCGGTGAGTGGGCCGGCGGCATCTACACACCCTCCGACGCGCGCGCCGAACCGACCCTGGCCAGCAGCGCGATCGCCAAGGCCGCCATGGCCCTGGGCGTGGTGATCATCGAGCAGTGTGCAGTGCGTACGCTGCAGATGTCCGCTGGCAAAGTCAGCGGCGTGGTCACTGAAAAAGGCGAGATTCGCTGCGACCAGGTGTTACTGGCTGGCGGCATGTGGTCGCGACGCTTCCTGGGCAACCTCGGGGTGTCGTTGCCGACCCTGGCCCTGACCTGTTCGGTGTTGCGCACCCATCCGATGCAGGGCCCCACCGAGATTGCCGTGGGCGCGCCGGACTTTTCGTTTCGCAAGCACAAGGACGGCGGCTTCATCATCACCCAGCGCGGTAAACTGGATGCTTTCCTGACCCTCGATCACCTGTTGCTGGCCAGGCAATACATGCCGCAGTTTCGCGCGCAGCGCAGCGTATTGAACGTGTCACTGGGCACGTATTTCTTCAATGACCTGGTGCTTTCGCGACGTTGGTCGGCCGACAGTGTCAGCCCGTTCGAACGCGTGCGCGTACAGGACCCGGCGGTCAACCCGCGGCTCAATAACGATGCGATGAACAACCTCAAGGCGGCCTGGCCGGTGTTCGAACACGCCAGGATTGCCCAGGCCTGGGCCGGTACGATCGACGTCACCCCGGATTCTAATCCGGTGATTGGTCCGGTCGCGCAAATCCCCGGCCTGACCGTGGCCACCGGTTTCTCCGGGCACGGCTTCGGCACCTCGCCGGCGGCGGGCCACTTGGCCGCCGATATCGTCAGCGGGCATACCCCGATCATCGACCCGAGCCCTTATCGGTTTGATCGTTTCTAGATCACATGCACCGCAACAGTCCCAGAAAAACGGTGTTTATCCTTTACTGAGCGGCGGAACCAGGCAATGTCCCCAGACAGCATTTTTTTCACCAATCGCGCAGGCTTGCGTCTGCATTTTCTACGCTGGGGCAAGCCGGGCGGCGTGCCGCTGGTGCTGCTGCATGGTTTGCGCGCTTACGCCCAGACCTGGGAGTCGCTGGTAGAAGCGCTGGGCGATGGCTATTGCATCTATGCCCTGGACCAGCGCGGACGCGGGCTGAGTGACTGGGCACCGGCCGACAGTTATCACACGCAGTCCTATGTGGAAGACCTGCAGGACTTGGTCGCCTATGTCGGCTTGCAGCGGTTCGTGTTGCTGGGCCACTCGCTGGGGGGCGCCAACGCATTGGAATACGCACGGCAGCAGCCGGGGCGCTTGATTGGCCTGATCATCGAAGACATCGGGCCTGGTTCCTCCAGCCAGGGCGACGGTGCTGCGCGCATTCGTCGCGAGATGAACCAAACCCCGTTGCGTTTCGACAATTGGGACGCCGCCCGTGCGTTCTGGCAGGCGTCGCGTCCTGGCTTGTCGGCGCAGGGCCTGACGTCGCGGCTGGCGCACTCGATGAAGGACAGCGCGGGCGCGATCACCTGGCGCCACGATCAACAAGGCATCGCCGAGGCGCGCCTGAGCATTGAGCCTACCGATCTGTGGCCGGCGGTACGCGCGCTAGATTGTCCGACATTGTTCATTCGCGGTATGCGCTCGGACTTTTTGCCGGCGGCGACGCTGCAAGCCATGCGCGACAGCAATGCGCACGTGCGCACGGCCGAAGTCGCGGACGCCAGCCACTATGTGCACGACGACCAGGGCGAGACGTTCAACCGGCTGGTCATCGTATTTCTTGACGGCCTCGCGATTCCCGGCCGATGAAACCGCGGGCACGTCTGATTGTATTGCTCTCATCCCTGACGGCCTTTGGGCCGTTTTCGATTGATACTTACCTGCCCAGTTTTCCGCAAATCGCCGATGACTTGTCGACCAGCACCTCGCAGGTGCAGCACACCATCAGCGCGTTTCTCGCCGGGCTGTGCCTGGGCATGCTGTGCTACGGCCCGCTGTCCGACCGCTATGGCCGGCGCCCGTTGCTGCTCGGCAGTCTGGTGCTGTACGCGACTGCGACCCTGGGTTGCCTGTTTGCCGGTAGCGTCGAGCAACTGATTGCCTGGCGCTTCTTCCAGGCGTTGGGTGGCGCGGGCGCGCTGGTGCTGGCACGCGCCGTCGCCCGGGACAGGGTAGGCCTGGCGGAGGCAGCCAAAGTGCTGTCGTGGATGCACGTGCTGACGATGATGGCGACACTGGTCGCGCCGATGATCGGGACCTGGCTGGTGCTGATCCAGGGTTGGCGCACGATCTTTGCCACCTTGTTCATCCTGTCCAGCCTGTGCCTGTTGCTGGTGGCCCTGACCCTGAAGGAAAGCCTGCCGTTACAGGATCGCGGGGCGTCCGTTGGGGCGGCCTTCGCGGCGTACCTGACCATCGCCCGGCAACCCAGGGCGATGGCGCTGATCCTGTGCATGTCCCTGGGGTTTGGCGGCATGTTCGCCTTTATCACGGCTTCGCCTTTTGTGTACGTCGTGTATTTCGGTGTCTCGCCCCGG
This sequence comes from Pseudomonas sp. RA_5y_Pfl1_P24, assembly GCF_963970945.1. Classification (NCBI taxonomy): domain Bacteria; kingdom Pseudomonadati; phylum Pseudomonadota; class Gammaproteobacteria; order Pseudomonadales; family Pseudomonadaceae; genus Pseudomonas; species Pseudomonas sp. RA_5y_Pfl1_P24. The sequence continues at coordinate 137,269 of NZ_CAXAOJ010000010.1, forward strand.
GTGTTCAGCGCTTTGTTCGCCCTGAACATCCTCGGCATCATCCTGGTGACCTTCATCAACGCGCGTTGGGTGGGTCGTTTTGGGCCGCAACGCATGCTCGGCGTCGGTGCGGTGCTGGTGAGCGGGGCAGGGCTGGCGCTGATGCTGGTCGGGTATACCGAATGGGGTGGGCTGGCGAGCATCGTGTGTTGCATGGTGCTGTACATGGGCGTGACCGGTTTGATCGGCGCCAATTGCATGGCCAGCCTGATGATGCTGTTTCCACGCCAGTCCGGCGCGAGCGTGGCGCTGGGAATTTCGGTGCAATTTGCCACTGGGGCGTTGGCCAGCCTGTGGGTCAGTCATTTGGCTGATGGCAGCGCCTGGCCGATGTGTTGGGTGGTGGGGTGTTGCGGGCTGGGCTCGCTGGTCGCTTATTGCGTGACCCTTCGCACGCCTGCCCGCGCTAGCGCGGTGACTGCCGTCGTTAAGTAAGCGTGAGCTTCTGTTTAAAAAAACCGGGATACCTGGATGAAAACTACAAAAATAAATTCGATCGATAAGACCTCTGTCTATGTGTGTGCAGGCTTGGTTTCGGGTGCAGGTGCCTTGTTATTGAACGTGCTGCCCGTGCTGTTTGGCGCGTTTGCCGAGCGTTTCGGGCTCGGCGAGCACCAACTGGGCAACCTGGCCATGGCCATGAACCTGGGGTTTGGCGCGTTCGGGCTGGCGTCCCTGCTGTGGATTCACCGGCTCAGTTGGCGGGTCATTTCGGCACTTTCGTCAGCGCTGGTGGTGGGCGCGATCTTGTTTGTGCTGCGAGAACCTAGCTATGAAGCGCTGTTGGCGATCATGGCTCTGGCGGGCGCCGGGACAGGTGCCTTGTATGCCTTGGCGATGACGATCTTCGGTGACAGTTCGCAGCCTGAGCGTGCGTTTGGTTTCAAGCTGGGTATCGAGACCGTGCCGGGCGCCTTCCTGCTCATCGTGCTACCCGTGGCGGTGGCGCCGGTGTGGGGCTTTGAAGGCATGCTGATCACCATCGCCATTGCCATGGCGGTGATGGGCATCCTGCCGCTGCCCCGGGTACCGCGCCGTAGCGAGCGACAGCTGGAGGTGCCAGGGAACGCCGGGCGGATTGCGACCGCCGAGAGTCGCATCATCGTATGGTTGAGCCTGGTGGCCAGCCTGATTTTCCTGACCGGCATCATGTCGGTGTGGGCATTCCTGGAGCTTATGGGGAAAAAGACCGGCCTGGCCTCCGACACCATCGGCATGGTGCTGGCGCTGGGTTTCTTGATCAATGCCGGCGGCGGCTTCATCGCGTCGGCGATCGGCCTGAAGGTGGGGCGCTTCATGCCGGTGGCTGTGGTTATCCTCGCCGAGTTACTGGGCCTGGTGGCACTGGCGCAGTTTTCTTCCCTGACGACCTACGTGGTAGGCGTTATTTGCTTTCTCTTTTCGATCGGCTTCGTGCTGGCTTACACCTTCGGCGTCATGGCTGAGTTCGACCTGTCGGGCAAGCTTGTCGCGCTGGGCGCGCTGTGCCTGTCCCTCGGTGCGGCATTCGGGCCGGCCATCGGTGGTTTTCTGATCGAGGCATTCGGCTACTCGGCGGTGTTGGTGTTCTCGGGTGCCTGTTCGGTGGCGGTGCTGGCCATCTATGGCGCGGCGGTGTTGAGAGCCCAGTTGGCGTTCCATCGCATCCAGGCTTCGGGTACCGCCGTGATGTCCGGATTGTGAGCGAGTGAAGAGGGGGAATACCCATGCGTGGTCAAACATTGTCGACCTGGAACGAATGTGTGCGCGCGACCTGCGGTCGTTTCGACACGCGCTATGACCATTGCCAGAGCCTTTTCATCGGGGAAATGCAACAGACGCTGGTGGGCACCACGGCGGTCGCCCACATTCGCAGCAATGCCAGTGTGATTGCCAAGGCCGCTCGCTCAAGCGGGCGCAGCTCATCGGCCCGGTGTTTTCTTGTATTGCAGCAGCAGGGCTCGATGGTCATTGAGCTGGGCGACCAGGTGCTTGACCTGCACGCAGGTGACTTGGCTTTGCTGGACTTTTCCGGCGCGGTGAAAATGACCCCCAAAGGGTTGTTCGCCCATGTGTCGATCCCGTTGCCGTGTGAGTTGCTCAAGGGGCTGGACCGTAGCCGCTTCGGCAAGCTGTCGACCACCGGGGTGTGTGGCCAACTGCTCGGCACGCTGGTACGGCAGGTCGCTGCGGGTGAGCTGGCTCAGTGGTCTTGCCCGCAGGATGGTGATGGTCTGCAAAGGGCGTTGGTTGCGTTGCTGGCCTCGGTGTTGGAGTACCGTGCGAGCGACCATTGCCCTGGGTGGCAGCTGCATGAAGTGCAATCCGTCATCCAGCAGCGGCTTGACTCACCCCGGCTGTCGCCGGCGTCGCTGGCCGAAGAGCTGGGCATCTCCAGCCGCCAGCTCTACAGGTTGTTTGAGGTGAGTGGCGACAGCGTCTGCCGCTATATTCTGCGTGAGCGGCTGTTGAAGGCCGCACAGGACCTTCGCGATCCCGTTTGCGCACATCGCTCGATCACCGAGATCGGCAGCTATTGGGGCTTCGCCGATTCGGCGCATTTTTCCAAGACGTTCAAGAATCAGACGGGGCTGACACCCAGCAGCTATAGGCGCCGCGGGCACTGAGCCTGGATGCGGCGTGGGAGCAAGCTCCCTCGCCACAGGTCCGGCGTGGTCAATAGCGCATGATCACGGATTTCAGCTCGGTGTAGTCGTCGATAAACGCACTGCCGAATTCACGCCCCATGCCCGACGCCTTCATCCCGCCAAATGGCACGCTTGGGTCGACAAATGTGTGCATGTTGACCCACACCGTCCCCGCCTCGATTCGCGGGATCAGGCGCAAGGCCCTGGACAAGTCGTTGGTCCAGATACTGGCCGTGAGGCCGAACGGGCTGTCGTTCATCAAGGTGACCAGTTCTTCTTCATCGTCGAACGCCAGCACGCATACCACCGGGCCGAAGGTTTCCTCGTGCAGCAGCGGATCGTCCTTGCCGTTGGCGATGATCAGCGTCGGTTCCACGTAGTAACCGGAACGGTCCACGGCACGCGCACCGCATATCACTTGGTTGCTCTGCAGGGCACGGTCGAAAAAGCCGAGGATCTTGTCGAAGTGCGGCTTGTTCGACAGCGGGCCGAACTGAGCCTGTTCATCCAGAGGCGAGCCTATGACCATCTGCGACAACATCGCCGCCATCTTCTGCGTCACCTGCTCGACGATGGAGCGGTGCACGAACAAACGCTCGGGGGCCGCGCACACCTGGCCCTGGTGCACATAGGCCGATTGCACGAAGCGCGCTACGGCGTCATCGACATTGGCATCGGCCAGCAGCGCGGCGGCATTCTTGCCGCCCAGCTCCAGGGTGACGCGGGTCAGGTCGGCCGCCATGGCGGCCTTGCCCACCGCGATGCCGGTGGGCACCGAACCGGTGAACGACACCTTGCGCACGGCCGGGTGTTCGATCAACTGCTGGCCCACCTTGCCGCGCCCGTTTACCACGTTGATCACGCCCGGCGCAATTCCCGCCTCGATCGCAAGTTCCGCCAGGCGCAGCAGGGACAGCGGTGTGTATTCGCTGGGTTTGAGCACCACCGTGCAGCCGGTGGTCAGCGCGGCGCCCAGTTTCCACACGCCGATCATAAGCGAGAAGTTCCACGGCACAATGGCCGCCACCACGCCCACCGGCTCGCGCAGGGTGTAGGCGCTGTACTGCTCACCCGCCATTGAAGGGAACGACGGGGTCATTGTCTGGCCGCCGATCTTGGTCGCCCAGCCGGCGAAGTAGCGCAGGAACACGGCGCTCTGGCTCACTTCGATATGCCGCGACAGGTTGATCGATTTGCCGGAACTCAGGGTTTCCAGTTGCGCCAGCTCTTCGCCGTTGGCCTCTATCAGATCGGCCAGGCGGTTGAGCAGCACGCCGCGCTGGTAGGGGGTGACTTGCGCCCAGGCGCCCTTGAAGGCAGCGGTGGCGCCGTCGACGGCCAGGTTCACATCCTCGGCGAGACCGTCACGCAGCTGCGCGACGGTCTCGCCGGTTCCGGGATCGACCACGCCGATGCGCTGGGGGGAGGCGCTGGTGTGCGCGGCGCCATTGATGAAGTTGGAATGGTCGCGACCCAGGAAGGCAACGACTGAGGGCAGCAGGGCAATGTGCATGGTGGCGCTCCAATGAAGGATTCGTCGCGCCCGTGGGCGCTCGAAAGACCTTTGCATTAGAAACCGATGCACGCGTGGCTGCTTGTTCGAGCCTGCCAGGAAATTGGTTATGCCTGCCAGGTTGGGGCGCCGCTGACCTAGGGTTCGCCGAGGTTGTCGAACACCGTTTCGAGCATGCGGTTCAGGCGCTGGATCTGCGCTTCGGTCATGCCGGTGAAACTGCGCTTGAACACGTCCCCCGTGGCGACCTGGATACGTTCAATCGCCTCGCGCCCTTGTTCGGTGATGCGCACTTGCGTCACGCGGCCGTCATCCTCGCAGGGCGCGGTGTCCACCAGGCCGTCTTCCTTCATGCGATACACCGTCTTGGTGATGGTCGAGAGCTTGGCGATGGCGTGGGTGGAGATTTCAGAAATGCTCGATTGGCCGTTCTCTTTGAGAATGAACAACACCCGCCAGCGCGGGATATCCAGGCCGATTTTTTTCAGCGCCTTTTCCATGTACTGGCTGTAGCGACCATGCACCATGGCCAGCCAGTAGAACGGGAAATCCTCTTTGTGAAAGTCTTCGCTGCCGGGGTCGTAGCGGCCTGCGTGTTTTTTCGGTGCGCTCATGGTCTGCTCATGTCGGGGGGGCGGCGGGCAATCATAGACTTTTCTCGTGAATTCGGCACGGCTTTTGCCCGGATAGCAGTCTGCCTTGTGTTGGGAAATTTAGTTGACAATTCACGTAATATTCGGTGAGTGTGAAAAAAAGGAAAGGGCGCATCGGGCGCCCCATTCCGCATTTCACAATGAAGGTAACCCGACATGACCCTGGTGATTGAACAGCTTTCCCTTGGCGGCGATGGGCCGACCGTGATGGTCAAGGACACCATCGATATCGCCGGCCTGCCCACCCGAGCATCGAGCCAGGCCCTGGAGGATGCCGCACCTGCCACGGCCCACGCCGATGTGGTGCAGGCGCTGCTGGAGAAGGGCTGTCGCCTGGTGGGGAAGACCAGCCTGCATGAACTGGCGTTTGGCACCACGGGCATTAATCACTGGACCGGCACCGCGCCCAATCCGCGTTTCCCGGGGCGCATTCCGGGCGGCTCCTCCAGTGGTTCGGCGGCTGCCGTGGCGGCCGGGCTGACGGATTTTTCCCTGGGAACCGACACTGGCGGCTCTGTGCGCATCCCGGCGTGTTGCTGTGGGGTGTTCGGCTTCAAGCCGACGTTCGGGCGTGTCAGCCGCCGTGGCGTAATGCCGGCGCACAGCAGCCTCGACTGCGTCGGTCCGTTTGCCGCGAGCCTGCCGATGCTGGTCACCGCCATGCAGGCGATCGACGCCAGCTTCAAGCCGGTGGCGGCGCCGGATGCGCCGCGCCTGGGCATCGTGACGGTGCAGACTAGCGTAGCCGTACAGCGTGTGATCGAGGCCGCCATCGCGGTGATCCGTCTACCCGGTGAACGTCTCACGCTGCCCAGCCTCAAGGCGGCCTATGACGCTGGCATGGTGGTCATCAACCGCGAAACCTTCGATGCGTGCGGTCACTTGCTGGAAACTGGCAAGGTGGGTGCCGACATCGCTGCGCGCCTGGCCGCCGCCGGCAATACCACGGCGGCCGCGCTGGCCGAAGCCGAGCGGGTGCGCACGCAGTTCACGGCCGAAGTCGACGCCGCCTTGCAGCACGTCGATGTGCTGGTACTGCCGACCATGCCGGACTTCCCCTTGACCCTGACCGAGGCAACTGACACCCAGGCAGTGCTCGGAATGACCGCCTTCGTGCGCCCGTTCAACCTGTCGGGACACCCGGCGCTGAGCATTCCTCTGGCCAGCGCCGAAGGACTTCCGGTGGGCCTGCAACTGGTGGGGGCCAAGGGCGCCGATGAGCAACTGCTGGCCATTGCCGGCCGCCTGCTCGAGCGTCTGTACGCCGGGGGAGAGGTCTGAAATGAGCGCAACCATACCGCGAGCGGACCTGGAGCGACGCCTGCGCCGTTTTGAAAACGAAGCCAGCGCCCGTGCCTGCATGAACCGCTACATGGTGCTGTGTGATGCACTCGATGCACGCACGCCACTGCACGAACTGGCCGGTCTGTTCACCCTTGATGCGGTGTGGGAGGGCAAAGGCGCGAAGTACGCCCAGAGCTTCGGTGGTTATCGTGGACGCGAAGCGATTGCCGCGATGTTCGCCGGTTACATGAAAACCCCGGCGCACTTTGCCCTCAACGTGCACTTCCTCACCAGCGAGCTGATCGAGGTGCAGGACGATACCGTGCTTGGCAGTTGGGTGATGTTGCAGACGTCCACCTTCGCCAGCGGCGCCTCCCACCTTAACGCCGCGCGCCTGAACGTGCGCTTTGCCGAGGAAGACGGACAGTGGCGCATGGCGCACTTCCAGACCGAAAACCTGTTCAGTCGCCCGGTTGAGGCCTGGAACAGCGACGCCGAGTTACCGGTGCCTCGCCAATAGCCCTCACTCCCCCCGCCCGTTTTGCACGCTCCCGCGACTGCCCGACAAGGGCAGTCGCGCCGTGCGCGTAGCCCCTGGAGATTGCCTTGAAACTGTTCGAATTGTTGACCTTTACCCTGCGTGTTCGCACCGTGCCTCAAGCCTTGCCGCGTCTGGAGCGGAGCTTGCGCGAAGCGGGCGAGGGCGTGCATTTGATGGGCTGCTGGGTGTCGGAAATCGGCCAGCAGAATCGCATCGCGGTCCTGCGCGGGTTCGACGATGGCGGCGCTCGCGAACGCGAGCGCGAACGGTATCTACTGGCGGCCGATGGGTTTGCGATTGGCGAATTTCTGCTTGACCAGCAGGTGGACGACTACAGCGCCTTCGCCTTCGTCGAGCCGCTGCCTCCCGGGGCTCACGGCCCGTTCTACGAATTGCGCGAATACAACCTGGTACCCAGTGGACTGGCACCGACGTTGCGCGGTTGGTGCAAGTCCGTAGAGCGTCGCACCGGGGCGGATTATTCCCGGGTATATGCCGCGTTCTATGCCACCAGCGGGCAGATTCCGCGTTATCTGCATATCTGGCCCTACAGCTCGCTGGAGCAGCGCCTTGAAGTACGTACCCGTGCCGTGGCCGACGGCGCTTGGCCACCTGAAGATTCGGCGCCGCAGCTCAAGCAGATGCATTCCACGGTTTACCTGCCGGCGCCGTTCTCACCGTTGCGCTGAAAGCGCGATGCTAAAAAATAATATCGCTTTCCGATAATCGCACAATTATTTAGTGAATAAACGTCATGGCATAAAGACGGCTAAAAATAACTTTAAATCAATAAAAACAATGATATGTACATTACATGATCTGAGTTTTCGTCAGAATATTACGTGATTAGTATTGCTTTTAAAGGCGATAAATCAATTGACAATTCACGTAATCGAGCTCAGATTCACCCCAACGGCACCCACAAAAACAAAGGTAACCACTATGCCGATCCATCGCCCCCGTTCCGTCTCCCGTCCCAGCTCGACACTGCCTTCCTGTTCAGCCCAATACCGTTCCTGACAACGGAGTAAATGTATGCATTCGCTAAAAAAAACAGCGGTCGATACCGTGAGCTCACTTGTCAGTGGCCCGACCTTCGACGCCTTGCTTGTCGATGTGCGTGAACGTGCCCGAGCCGGTGAGTTTGACCGTCAGCGTCACATTTCGCAGGACGTGATCGAGTCCTTCAAACAGCACGGCGTTTACCGGGCGCTGGTGCCCAAGCGTTTTGGTGGCCTGGAGTGTTCGCCCGCCGAGTTCTGCCAGGTGATCGAGCGCATTTCCCAGGCGGACGGTTCGGCCGGCTGGGTTGCCAGCTTCGGCATGAGCCCGGTTTACCTTGCCGCACTGCCGCTGGACAGCATCGCCAAGGTGTATGCCGACGGCCCTGACCGGGTATTCGCCGGTGGCATCTTTCCGCCGCAACCGGCGGAAGTGGTCGAAGGCGGCTTTGTGGTCAATGGTCGCTGGAAATACTCCAGCGGCTCCCTCGGCGCCGACATTGTCGGCGTCGGCATCGCCCCGAAGAGCGGCGACACCTTCGGCCTGCCACGCATTGCCGTGATGCCGCGCAGTGAGATACGCATCGACGAAACCTGGGACACCGTCGGCCTGCTCGGCACCGGCAGCCATGACCTGGTGGTGGAAAACGTGCGGGTCTGCGAGGAGTGGACCTTCGTGCGCGGCGGCCTGCCGAACCTGGACGAGCCGTTCTTTCGTTACCCGTCGCTGTCGTTCGCCACCCAAGTGCTTTCGGTCGTCGGCCTTGGCGTCGCCCGCGCGGCACTGGATGCCCTTTCGGACATGGCCAGCGGGCGCGTCTCGGTCACCGGCGCCCCGGCGATTGCCGACCGGCCCCTGGCCCAGGTCGATATTGCGCGGGCGGAAGCCGAGTTGCGTGCCGCGCGAGCGTTCTTCTACGAGTCCATCGACCGCGCCTGGGATTATGTGCTGGCCGGCGATGCGGTGCCGGTGGCCGCAACCAACCTGCTGCGCCTGTCGTCGACCCATGCCACCCGCGTCGCTGCCGATGTGGCGCGCACCGCGCAGATGCTCTCGGGCATGAGCGGTGTGTACAACGACAGCCCGCTGGCACGCTGCGTCAACGACGCCCAGGTGGTGACCCAGCACGCTTTCATGGGCGACATCACCTATCAAAATGCCGGAGCCATGTTCTTCGGCAAACAGCCTTTGCCTGGCTACCTCTAACCGTCGAGGAAATGAAATGAGCGATAAGAAGACCTTGCGCGTGCTGTTCTGCATGGGCATCAACCAGAATTTTTTCGATGCCCCGCGCGACGAACAATTACAGGTGTGGGCAGCGTTCAGTGCAATGTGGAACGGTATCCACGACCTGGCCGGGGTCAAGGTGCTGGGCAATATGGATGACGACCAGAGCATGGTCGGGCCGTCCGATGGCTTCCCCTGGACCACCTACCTGTTGGCCGACGTGCCGGACATCGAGACCGTGCATGCCGCGTGCAACCTGTTTCGTAGCACCCCGGTGGGCGATGGCCCTTACAAGCTGTGGCGCTACACCAAGGTTGAAGCCCGGGTTGGGCGCGAGCTGATTATTCAGCGCACTTGATGCCGACGAGGACACTCCCATGAGCAAGCTGATTCCCGCTGTAAACCTCGGCGTCGACCCTGCCGACCTGGTGCAGGCAGACCGCGTCCACACCTCGATGTACACCGACGCACAATTGTTCAACGCCGAGCTGGAGAAGATTTTCTACAGCACCTGGATCTGGGTCGCCCACGAAAGCGAGATCCCCGACAACGGCAGCTACAAGACCACCTATATCGGCAAGCAGCCGGTGATCGTGGTGCGTGACCGCAAGAGAGACGTGCACGTGTTGCTCAACCGCTGTCGCCACCGTGGCGCCACCGTGTGCGAACACAAGAAAGGCAAGACCAACAGCTTCGTCTGCCCGTACCACGGCTGGGGTTACGCACTCGATGGCTCGCTGCGTGGCATTCCACACCCGGAAAGCTACGGCGACTGCATCGACAAGGCCGAACTGCCGCTGGTCAGCCTGCGCACCGAAAGCTATGCCGGCATGATCTTCGCCACCTTCAAGGACGACATCGAGCCGCTTGAGGACTATCTCGGCGCAGCGAAGAAATGGATGGACCTGTTCATGAAGCAGGGCGCCGGCTATGGCATCAAGGTGCCGGGCGAGCACCGTTTCCGCTTCCCCGGCAACTGGAAGATCCAGCTGGAAAACACCACCGACGCCTACCACTTCCCGTTGGTGCATAAGAGCTTCCTGTCGTCGGTGGACGAGCAAACCCTGGCGCTGTTCGACTTCGTCAAGGGGCCCGGCTACGTCGAGGACCTGGGCAACGGTCACAGCGTGATGGTGATGATTCCCGACTTGATCGACCTTGAGGCAGACCTCGACAAGCCGATCCCCGAGCGTTTCGAAGGGCTGGCAGCCGAGCTGCGTGACGAAGGCATCGAGGAGCAGCAAGTACGCCGTATTGTGCGTGCGGTCGGCGGTACCGGCTTCAACCTCAACCTGTTCCCCAACGTCGCGTGCTCGATGGCGTTTTTCCGGGTATTGCAGCCGATCTCGGTGACCGAAACCGAAATCCACCACTCGGTGATCACCATGGACGGCGGCCCGGCCGTGGCCAACCGTTATCGCCTGCGTCTGCACGAGCACTTCCAGGGCCCGATGGGTTTCGGCACCCCGGACGATTCCGAGGCCTGGGAGCGGGTACAGAAGGGCGCCAGCGCCGGTGACGACCTGTGGATCATGCTCAACCGTGGCTTGCCCGGCGAGCAGGCCAGTGCAGACGGCCTGGTATCCGATGTGAGTGCAGAAACCGGCATGCGCGCCGCCTACCAGCAGTGGAAAAAGATGATGTCGGCCTGACCGTGGAGAACCTTATGAACCTGCAACTACTGCAAGAAGTGACCGCTTTCATCTGGCAGGAAGGCGACATGCTCGACCACGGTGAATACGACAGTTGGCTGAAGATGTGGACCGAGAAGGGCACCTACATCATTCCCATCGACCCCAAGGAAACCGACTTCGAGAACACCCTCAACTACGCCTACGACGACCATCATATGCGTGAATTACGGGTACAGCGCCTGACCGGCGGCGAATCGATCTCCACCAGCCCGCAACCGCGCACGGTGCGCATGCAGTCGCGGTTCCGGGTGTTGGCCGATGACGGCGTGCAGGTGACTGTGCGCTGCGCGCAGAACATCCGTGAGTTCCGCAAGGAAAGCCTGAAGTTCTACAGCGCCGACCTTACCTACCAACTGATCCGCAGCGAGGGTGGTTTCAGGATTCAGCGCAAAGTGGTCAGCCTGATCAACAGTGACGATGCCCTTGCCGGTATCGGCTACATCCTTTGAGGAGCACCGACATGAGCCATATCGCATTGGTGACGGGCGCGGGGCAGGGGCTAGGGCAGCATTTCTGCGCCAGCCTCCTGCGGGCCGGGTACTCGGTGGCAATCACCGACCTCAACCTTGAAGCCGCACAGGCGTGCGCCCACCAGTTGGACCCGGGGGGTGAGCGCACGCTTGCGCTGCAACTGGACGCCGGGAGCAAAGCCGATTTCGAAGCGGGCCTGGACCAGGTGCTGGTGCGCTTCGGCGCGCTGCACGTGGTGGTCAATAACGCTGCAGTCACCAAGACCACGCCGCTGATGCAGATCAGCCCCGAGGAATTCGACGCCGTGGTAGGCCTGAACCTGCGCAGCGTGTTCCTCGGCTGCCAGGTGCTGGGCGCGTACATGGCCGAAACCGGCTATGGGCGGATCATCAACATGGCGTCCCTGGCCGGCCAGAACGGCGGCACTGCGACCGGCGCGCACTATGCCGCGAGCAAAGGCGGCATCGTGACGCTGACCAAGATCTTCGCCAAAGAGTTCGCCGCGCGTGGGGTGACGGTCAATGCCATTGCCCCAGGCCCTATCGAGTCGGCGGCGGTGCGCACAGCCATACCGGTCGAACGCCTGCCGGGACTGCTCGCCAATATCCCGGTGCAGCGCCTGGGGGACGCGGATTTTCTCGGTGACCTGATTGTGCAGTTAGCCCGGCCCGAAGCCTATTTCACCACCGGGGCGACCTGGGATGTGAATGGCGGCTTGTTCATGCGCTGACTGATAGCGGCCGCCACGGCGGCCTTTGCGAACTCCATGGAATAACGGCCATGACTGAAGAACTGTTGGACGTAGTCGTGCGCAAGCGCGAGCTGCAAGGGGACGGCGTTGTCGTTCTGGACCTGACCCGTCGCGACGGCGCGCCGCTGCCGGTGTTCGACGCCGGTGCGCACGTGGAGATCCATATCGGCCCGGGGCTGGTACGTCAGTATTCCTTGTGCAGCAACCCCGCCGATCCGAGCCTGTATCGCCTCGGCGTGCTCAAGGATCCGGCCTCGCGTGGTGGCTCGGTCGGGGTGCATGACACCCTGCTCGAAGGCCGTGAGTTGCAGATCAGCGTACCGCGCAATCTGTTCCCGCTGGCCGTCGAGGCGCGTCGCTCGGTGCTGCTGGGTGGCGGGATCGGCATCACACCGATGATCGCCATGGCCTATGCACTGCACGCGGCGGGCAACACCTTCGAACTGCATTACTGCGGGCGTGAGCGCGGCCGCAGCGCGTTCCTGGCAGAGCTGGCCAACGCATCGTTTGCCGCGCAAGTGTTCACTCACTTCGATGATGAGGGGCCTGAACAGAAGCTCGACCTGGCCAAGGTGTTAGGCAAAGGCGAGGCCGGCGTGCACATGTATACCTGCGGCCCCTCAGGTTTCATGGACTGGGTGATCCAGGGCGCACGCGACCAGGGCTACACCGAAACGCACATCCATAAGGAATATTTCCAAGTGGAAGTGGACAGCTCAGGTGGCAGCTTCGAAGTGGTGGCAGCCCGCAGCGGCAAGACCGTGCAGGTGGCAGAAGGGCAGAGCATTCTCGCCGCACTGGCGCAGGTCGGCATCAAGATCGAAATTTCCTGCGAGCAGGGTGTGTGCGGTACCTGCCTGTGCGATGTGCTCGAAGGCGAGCCGGACCATCGGGACGTGTACCTCACGGACGACGAAAAGGCCGGCAATGACCAAATTCTAGTGTGCTGTTCACGAGCCAAATCCAAAAAACTCGTGCTGGATATCTAAGGGGAACGATCATGGTAGACGTAGGCAGCTTTCGCAATGCAATGGCCATGTTGGGCGGTGCCGTGTCGGTCATCACCACCGATGGCGTGGCAGGCCGGTTCGGTTTTACCGCCTCGGCGGTGTGCAGCGTGACCGATTCACCGCCCACCCTGTTGGTGTGCATGAACCGTTCCTCTCATTCCAACGAGCATTTCAAGCGCAACGGCACAGTGTGTGTGAACACCCTGTGCGGCGACCATCAGCATTTGTCCGGTGCCTTTGCCGACCGCACGTTGAGCATGGATGAGCGCTTTGCCGTCACAGGCTGGACCACGCTTGAAAGCGGTGCGCCGGTGATGCTGCAAGCGCTGGTGAATTTCGACTGCCGGATCGTGCAGGTCCATGAAGTGGGCTCCCACAGTATCTTCTACTGTGAGGTCCAGACCATTCGCCAAAGCGGCGCGGACGAGGGCCTGGTTTATTTCAACCGTGCTTACCACCGCTTGGGCGAGGCATCGAAGGCCTGCTGAGCCTCAGAGGCGCCCAGCACGGACGGGCGGCAAAACCCGTCTGATATCGGAATGTTCATAAATTAATGTTCATGTCGGGCCGCAGCAGCGCGTTCAGATTGAACGCGCCTGCTCTTGATACCCTTTGCGCAGTTTCTCCGCGATCAGCTTCTCTGCTTCGCGCAACGCGCGTTCAGGACTCTCTAGGGATTTGATCAGAGTCTGGCCCTTGGTACCGATGCGGCCGAAACTCACCACCACCTCAGCCTCCGTGACGCCGATACGCCAGAATTTGTTGGAGTGGCCTTCGCCATAGGTGAACTCGCGCATTGACGGTGCCGCTTCAGGGAGGGGCGGTGGCTCGGCTTCGACCTCGACAGTTTCCACGGCCTGTTCCGGCGCCGGCAGTGCAGACGCTTCTTCACCCCGAAGCAGCGCTTCGATGCGATTGAGTACTTCCTCCGGGTCGCGCAACCAGTCATGGCTGAGCACATCGATGATCTTCCAGCCAAAGCTGCGCAAAACCGTCGGGCGGAAGATGTAACGCTCACGCACGTCAGCCGCGGCCGACGTGTCGCTGTCCAGCAGCACCCCCAGACTGAAGTGTTCACCGCTGGCGTCGCTGATCGCCAGGTCACAGCGGAACTGTGAACGCCCGACATATTCCTGGACCGAATGGCCGCGCTTGCGCAACGCGGCGGCGAGGGTACTGCGCAGGTGGTCCTTGGGCAGACTGACGGCAAAGGACTGCTTGGCGCCTGGATTGAGGTTGGCGAGGATACCCTGGGAGCGCGGCGCATCCCCGCTGGCACTGGCCTGGGCGAACTGCAGGAACGCACGCAGTGCGGCGGCACCATCGTTGTGGGTGTTGGTGATGGCTTCGGACTCAATGCTGGAGACAATCGCCATGCGCTTGCGCGCACGACTGAAGATCACGTTAAGGCGTTTTTCCCCGCCGCGCTGGTTGATCGGGCCGAAGTTCATCAACATCTTGCCGTTCGGTCCCGGCGCGTAGCAGATGCTCAGGATGATCACATCGCGCTCATCACCCTGGACGTTCTCCAGGTTCTTGACGAACAGGCCATTGAACTGCCCGGCATCTTCACGCAGATACTCGCGCTCAAGGCGTGTGGCAAAGGCCGGGTCGTTGCTGGCCAGGTCTTCCAGGGCTTGCTCGATGGCACCTTGCTGGGCCTCGGAAAAGGCCACAATGCCCAGGCTCAGGCCGGTCTCGCGTTGCAGCAGTTCACGCACCAGGTTGGCGATGTAGCGGGCTTCGGCCAGGTTGCTGCGGCTGAGGTAGACGCCATCGCTCATCTTCAAAAAGCTGATCGGGCTGTCGAGCAGCGTGTTGGCACCCTGAATCACCGCCTGGGCATCGGTGGAGTCCAGGGCAGCGTGGGCTGGGGCAGGGCGCTCGATACGCCGGTCAGGAATGGTGATCAGCCGCCCTTCGTAGAACGCTGCGTTGGAGAAACTGATCAACGCTTCGTGCCGGCTGCGGTAGTGCCAGGCCAGGAGGGTCGCCGGCAAGTTGCGTGCGGCCTGGCTCAGCAGGCTGTCGGCATCGAGGTTGATTGCGATCTGTTCCCCGTCCTCCATGGCAATCAGGTCGTTATCGTCCTGGTCGCCGGCACTGGAGAAGAAGTTGGTCGGTGGCAACTGCATCTCGTCACCCACCACAATCACCTGCTGCGCGCGGCTCAGGGCTGGCACGGCTTCCTCGCTGGGGATCTGGCTGGCTTCGTCAAAAATCACCACATCAAACAGGTCTGGGGTCAACGGCAGGGTGTCGGACACCGACAACGGGCTCATCAGCCAGATGGGCTTGAGGTCGTTGATCACCCGACCGCTGTCGCCACTGGCCATTTCGCGAATGGAGCGATGGCGCATGGTCTTGCCCAGCTCATGTTCCAGTTCGCGACGGCCCTTGCCATAGGCTTTCTTGAACTCGCGGGCCGGCGCGTCCAATTGTGTCACCGACATCGCCGATTGCTTTACATGCTCCAAAAAGCGCTGGTGCAGCGTAGCGCTGAGCACGTGAGCATTGCTCTTGAGCAGGTTACTTTCAGCCTGGCTGACCTGACGCGCGGCCAGGCTCAAGGCCGGGCCATCGAAGCGTGCCAACTGCGGGTTGGCGCGGTACAGGCGGGTCAGGTTTTCCTGGGCAATCAACCCGTCCAGCGCGTGCTGTGGCAAAGCATACTGCTGCACGACCGCAAGGTAGACGGGATCGGCCTGGTGCAGCTCGTTGAGCAGGGGGAGGGTGTCGGGCAGTTCGTCGAGTTCTTCACGCAGGTCGCGCAGGTATTCGGCCAGCTCGGCCAGGCTTGGCGCCTGGTCGAACACGCAATGCTGGGCAACCAGCTTGGCCAGGCGCGCTATGGGCTGGCGCAGGCTGGCTTCCTGGCGTACACCGGGCAAGGTGCTCGGGTTGCCACGCAGACCTTCGACCCACTTTTGCAACAACGGTGATGCGCTCAGTTGCTGTAGCAGGGCGTTCAGATTGTGCACGAACAAGTCGATATCCTGGATGCCATAGCGACTTTGCAGGCGTTGCTGTTCGACGTGCAGCTCGGCAGTGGCGCGGTGTTCGCAGGCCAGGTTGTCGAGCACACTGCGCAGGCTGGGGCGAATCGCGTGCTGACTGAAGTCGTAGCGGCGTTGAAGTTCGCCACGCAGGCGCCACCAGGCGGGTTGCAACCAACGCAGCAGTGAACCTTCCTGGCGCAGTACCTGCTCCAGGGCCGCTTTGGTATCTTGAGGCTCAAGTTTTTCGCGCCAATGGCGCGTGGTTTCACTGGCGTTGTGCAGTTGCACGATCAGTGCCTGCAAGGCGGCCTGTTCGGCGTGCAGCGTTTGGGAACCCGCTGAACCAGGCTCCAGCAGGTCGAGGTGCGCCGCCAGGTTGGCCCCGGTCAGTTGCTCGGCGGCCTGGGTCAGCAAGCATGCATCCGTCAGGTGGGTGTCATCGGACAGCAGGGTGGACGATGACTCCAGGAAAGACTCGACGCTGTCCATCAGCCCACTGGCTTCCTCCAGAAACGCCTTGAGCTGGCCGTAGGCATGCTCGTGGGCGATCAGGCCTGAGGCCAGACGACTGAAGGGGTGACGCGCAAAGCTGTCGAGGCCGAAGCGTTCCTTGATGGTCTGATACAACCGGCCGGTCAGCTCGTGTTGTGCCTGCCAGTGACGCCATTCGGGAAGGCGCTCCAGGGCTTCGGGCGGCAGCGATGCAGTAACGGGTGGCAACTCGATCACATGACGGACCAACTCACGCACCGAGCAGGCCAAGGACTCCGGCACCCCGACCATCGCCTGCTCAAAGCGCTCAATCAGGCCCAGTTGTTGGCTCAGGGTGGCCAGTGTGGCGTCGCGCCGTGCTTGCAACTGCGGCGATTGAGCATCGCCGGCAATCCAGCGCTCATAACACTCGCGCAGGTTGCCCACGAAGGCTTTCTTGTCCGTCTGGGAGTCGTGAATCAGGCAGCACAATTCGCCCAGTTCACTCTGTTGCAGGCGATGGAACACCACGTCCAACGCCGCGCGCTTTTCACACACAAACAACACCCGCAGGCCCCGCGCGGCATAGTCGGCGATCAGGTTGGTGATGGTCTGTGACTTGCCGGTGCCCGGAGGCCCTTGAATGATGAAGTGACGACCGGTCCTGGCCAGACTGACGGCGGCGTTCTGCGTCGCGTCGCCGGCCACCACGTTCCACTGGTCGGGCAGCGGGATCGGGTCCGAGGACTGTACTTCGACGTCTCGAGGCTCGATCGAGAACATCCGGTCAAACGCTTCATTTTGCGCCGGCTCGTCGATCAGCTGTGCGTAGTCACGCACCAGCGACATCTTGCGATAGTTGAAGTTGGCCAGGGTTACCTGGGTGAGGTCGATGTCCCAGGCGTAGCGATGCCCCTGGTTCTCGGGCATGGCGAAGGTGCTGTTTTCGGCGCTGCTGGCAACCATCTGAGGATGTTGATTGCGCAGCACGGGTTTGGCGCCTACGGCCAGTCGCAGCGGCAACTCGCTGGGCAGGACCTTCTGCTGGAACAATTGCAGGCCCAGCGGACGGAAATCTTCGCGGTCGTAGCTGAAATCCGGTTTCACCAAAGGCGTCGACAAGCGCTGGCGGGCACGACGGCGCTGGAAGTGCTGCAGATGCTGCACGGCCTTCTGGTGGATCAGCTCGATTTGCGGCTTGCTTTGCAGGCGCAGCTCGACGCCGGGCTCGGTCAGTTTGATCTGGCGCGCAATATCGGCGTGGATGGCTTCCAGGGAGGTCTTTTGCAGGTCAACGGTTTCCGGCAACTGGATATTGTAGAGCTGACGCAATTGATGACGCAGTACCGGGTTGAACTCCGCTTCGGTCTCATCGCACTGCAACATGAACTGGTCGCGCACGCCCTTTTTGCGAGTCAGTTCCACCGGTAGCCAGAGCAGGGGAGTGACGATGCGCTCTTGCGGCGTGTCCTTGAGGTTGTGCCAGCGCATGAAGGCTACGACCAGGCGCAGGTTGCTGAAACCGAACTCTGCGCGGTCGCGGCGGGTTTCCTGGATGATGCGTTCGAGCGACGCCTGCAACCAGGTTTGGTCTTCAAACCGCAACCATTGTTGCAGGCCAACCGATTTGCCGCTCAACACCTGCTCGGAGAAGCCACCGAAGGTGGGCTGCCAGGTGCACAAGGCTTCGGGCCGGATACTTTCAACACGCATCACCAAGGGGACGCTGGCTACGGTCAAGTTGACGTTGGCTTGTGTCGGTCTGAAGTACAACAGGCGGTTGCGTCGTGAAAGGTCAAACAACCGGTTGCGCAGATGCTCCAGCACCACGGTGCGCCGTGAAGCCGGGCCTTCGGCCTGGGCCAACACACGCTCGACATCCAGGCTGGCCGGCTGCTCGCGCCAGGATTCCAGGCGTCGAATCAGCGAACTGACATCCCTGGAGCGCTCATGGCGGTTCAGCTCCGTCATTTCGACGATCAGATTGGCCAGCACCGGGTTGAGCCGACCGTTGAGCTGAAACAGGTTACGGCGGTGACGGGCAAAGGCCTTGAGGTCGTTGATATCGGCGAAATCCAACCCGCACGCCAGGCAGGCCAGCAATTGGCCGAGCTGGAAAATATCGGTGATTTCGTCGTGGTGCCCGAGGCGATGCTCCCAACTGTGCAGGTCAGTGAGGAAAACCGGGTGATCAATCGTCTCATGCGGGTCTTCCTGGACTTGCAGGTCGGTCACGGCCACACCACTTTCCGAATCCCGGATCAGGCGGACCTTGCCGACGACATTCAGCGCCGACTCGGGATTAGGTTGCACCTGCTTGATCGCTTCCAACGCCAGCCGTGGCGTAACGCCCTCGGGATTGCGCAGTTGCAGCGTGCGTTCCGGCCCTTGCAGCACATCGAGATAACTGAGCTGGGCGACACGTCCCAGTTCATGCAAGTGAGCGACCTGGCGCAGTAGCGGCAGCGCCAGGAACAGCACATCGTCAATGGGGACGGCGACGCCATCATGGGTCTGCAGCAATTGAGTGAAGTTGATGGGTTGGGTTATCGGGTCCATGTGTCGACCTCCGCTTTGAGCGCGCGAACGATCGGGTCGAGCTCACGTTTGGGTAATTTGATATCGCGCTTGAGCACGCTGATAAAGTCGTCGGCACTGCCGAGTTTCTTCGCGGTGCGCGCCGCGTGCAACAAGGCATCATCACGCAGGTCGCGGTCCACCAGGCTCAGGTCGAGCATGATGAAGTGCAGGTATTCGTGGATGCTCGCGTCGACAAGCTCGGCATTTAGCGTGCCCAGGTCCAGCGTCGCTTCATTGTCTTTCCAGTCGGGAAAGAAACCACGCACCTGATTGAGCACCACCTCCGATTGCAGCACAGAGGTGCCGATGAAGCCGGCGATAAACCTGCGGGTGAGGGCGGTCAGCTCGACTTGGCCGGTTACATCCAAGCGATTGAGCGACAACGGCCCACGCAACCGGCCATATAGCCAATTGTCGGTATCCGGCACCTGCCGCCACCAGTTGTCCACCGCCTGGGAGCGCAGAAACGTCTCCGGGTGCGAAACGCCTTGGGAGACCTGTGCCTCATTACCATCCAGTTCCTGAGCCTGCTTCAGATAACTGGCGGCATCGACGCTGACAATCCCGGTGTGAATCTTGACCAGCGAGGTAATCGACGCTTTCGGTCCGCTAGCCACCAGGGCCGCGCCTCGGTCGGCGTAGATTTCGGTGTGCAGGCTATATAAACGTGCGGTCTGTTCCAGGCTGGGAGGCGTATTCATATCGGCCATGGCGTGATTGAGAATCCGCTCGGCGGTGAGATAGTCGCCACCGTGCTCAGACCATAAGCGGTAATGGGCCAGCTCATGCCCCAGCAGCGCCAGTAACTCCTGAGCGTCCAGTCGCTCAAGAACCGGCCCGTAGAACACCACGTGCACTTCACCGGCCAGGTAATACAGGCTGGCATTCATCGTGCCATCGCCGGCTTGATAAAGGGTCGCGGGCGCCTGGATCTGCAAGCATTGCAGCGCCGTCTCACACGCCTGATAGGCCTGCGGGTGGGTCTCTGGGCTCAGGCGATACGTGTCTCTTAGCAACTGCGCGCGTACATCCTGGGCATGTTCCTGCTGAACACCCAGAGACGAGGCCCATTCCCACACGACAGGTTCATGGGCTTTCAGGTAATCGACCACACGCTGATGGTAAGGCAAGGGGGTCAGGCTGCTGATGTCCAGCGCGGGGGTGCTCATCTTTCAAACGTCCTTGAGAGGATACGGCTCCATAGACTGCGACTGTGCAGCAGAGACTTGGGCTGGCATCCCGGTATCAGTGATCGGCAATAGACGCGGAGCATACCTAGGGGGTGGGAAAATTACTTGTGAAAGTGCATGGGTGCGTGGGCAGCATGAAAATGCAGTTAGAGTGGTCATCTTTGTCCTGATAACTGTGTGACAAATGAATATTCCGTTTTTTGTTTCTCTGGATGGGCCCAAAGGCACCGGCAAAACCACGCTGTTGGAGGCCGTAACGGCAACACTGAGGGCGGACAACAAGAAAGTCATCCGACTTTGCGAGAGAAAAAGCGATCCCTACAGAAGGGAAACCATGGCCCTGGTTAATGAACTTGCCAGAAATCCCTCACGGGATCTGGAATGGGCTGTGTGCGAGCGCTTTGCCGACAGTCGCAGTTGGATATCCCGGAACGTGCTGACTCAGCAGCCGTGGGACAGCATTATCCTGATTGATCGCTGGTATCCGTCCGATGCTGCGTTTCGACACACCGTCTCGTTTGCAGAGATTCTCCAGTTGAACCAGGAGCGAGACGTGCGAGTACCGGATGTGCATGTCGGCGTTGTCACCGCGCCGGATATTTCGTGGGCGAGGGCAACTGCACGGTCGCGAGGATTGGGCGGTACAGTGATCCAGAAGTATGCAGAGCATGTTACATGCACAGAGATGTTCGAGCAGGCGTTTGCGGATCACGGCTGGGTGATGTGCCGTAATGAAGGTGCGATCGAAGACGCAGTGAAGCATGTGGTGGCTGAGATCCAAAAAGTAGCTGGGTGACACGTATAGCGTAGGATCAGTTTCAAGCGAATTCGTCGAATCATTGAATTACGTGGCTTATGAACATATCTGACATAGCACCTCGTTTAACAAGTGGGCGATGTCAGATGTTCATAAGGCGACCAGCAGGGCGCATGACAGGATTTTTATCAATATATTGTGGGTGACCTGGGGGGTGTACGTAGAAACCTATGCTCTCATCGTCCTGCAGGTTTGCCTTTTCATCGTGAACCTTCGCGGATTCAAAAAGAACCTCGACCACGGCCCGTTCATTCAGCTCCTGGAGATTCAAGGTTCACTCACTGTCTACCAAGGAAGGCGTTCTCCGTTATAGGCAAAGAAATTGCCGCTGTCAGCAGGCGCTAAGCGGTCGATCAGAGATAACAACTCATGCGCTGCAATGCTTGCTGGCCTGGCGTCAGAGGCACCCCGAAAGGGGTGCGACAGACTCGAAATGACGGTACCGGGATGAAGACTCAACAAGCGGATCTGAGGCCGCGTTCGTGCCAGTTCGATGGCGGCGGTTTTAATCATCATGTTCAGTGCCGCCTTGGAGGCGCGATAGGCGTACCAGCCGCCCAAGCGGTTATCGCCGATGCTACCCACCTTGGCAGAGAGCATCGCCATTGCGCCATGAGCGCCCAGCAACGGCAGGAAGTGACGCAAAACCAGAGCAGGCCCAAACGTGTTGACTTGAAATACCGACTGCAACGCGTCTGCTTCAATCGCGGAGTAACTTTTTTCAGGCTTTATTTCGTCGCGATGAAGTAGACCGGCAGCATGCAAAATTAACGGGTACGGGGCTTCTTTAGCTAATTCGGAGGCCGCACCGGCAATACTGTCGGGATCTTCCAGGTCGAGGCATGGAGCACTGTTGCGCCCCAGCTCACGCACATACGCACACCGTGGGTCCTGATTGAGCAACTCACAAAACGCCGAGCCGAGCGCCCCACTGGCGCCTATTACGAGGGCACGATAGCCCTCACCAAGGGAGTTCATCGTCAAGGGATTGTTCATCTACGCTCTCCTGCGGTCTGATGCGATTTGTTGGTGTTAACCCAGTCACCCTATCAGTTGCAGGAACTCGTGACGTGTAGAGGAGGACTCGCGAAAGGCGCCCAGCATCACGGATGAGGTCATCACCGAATTTTGTTTCTCCACGCCCCGCATCATCATGCACATGTGCTTCGCTTCAATGACCACCGCCACGCCGGCGGCATCGGTGATGTGCTGAATGGCGTCGGCAATTTGTTTGGTCAGGTTTTCCTGGATCTGTAGGCGACGGGCGAACATATCCACCACTCGGGCCACCTTTGACAGGCCCAGTACCCTTCCGGTAGGGATGTACGCTACGTGAGCCTTGCCGATGAAGGGCAGCATGTGATGCTCACACAATGAATACAGTTCGATGTCGCGCACGATGACCATTTCATCGTTTTGCGATTCGAACAATGCGCCATTGACCACTTCCTCCAGGCTCATTGTGTAGCCATTGCACAGGTACTGCATCGCTTTGGCTGCGCGCTTGGGCGTGTCCAGCAATCCTTCACGCTCAGGGTTCTCGCCTACGCCGACGAGAATTTCACGGTAATGTTCGGCTAATGATGGGGTTGATGCGTTCATCTTGATTCCTCGCAGCCACGCTGCGCTTTATGTGTCGGCAATCCTTGGCTGTAGGAGACGATCTGACGCAGATGGCACAGGGTTCGCCAGATCAGCCATGACCCAGGTTCTTCGTCGGGGCCATGAAAAAGCGAAGCTTTCTAGGTCTACTTTTTTTTCAACGTGGACTGATCGTCTGATGCGGGTTTTGACGTCGGCACCGCGCAACGTTTATCGACACATCGGCTGCCACTATCTGGGTGAGGTAACCACGCCAAATGGGGGCGTAAGCGGCAGAAAAGGCGATAACCGAATTCAAGCAGCGGACGGACTACATTCCACGTCAGTGGCGTTGCCCAAAACCCCAAGCCGGCGGCTCGCCAGCTCCACAGGGTGGCATCCAGGCCGGTTACCCAACGTCCATCAGCGAAGCGGGCGTGCAGCGAGGACTGCATCTGCTCGAACGTGAACCCGAGTGCCTTTGCGTCGAATGCAGCGTTGCTGATGTCCACGAAAAGCAGTTGATCCTTTACGGCATGCCCGCGCAGGAGCTTGATTTCGCGCGTACACAGAGGGCATTCACCGTCAAAGTACAGCGTCAGCGGCCAACTGATTTTGTTGTACATGGATAATGCTCTTGTATAACCCTTGTACAAGATATGCTGAAAGAAACGGACTGACAATGGGCGCTATGCTGTAAATGCGCGATGGACTCTCACACCCAGTTTCGTGAGCGTATCGTCCGGTCCTTCGGCATCAAGCTTCGAGAGGGCGAGCTATACGAAGGCGTTATCCGTCTCGTAGCCAATGTCGCCAGCCAGCTAGGCTTGTAACCTCAGTGAAGGAGCCCCATGAAACACAGGTCTACCGATTGCATGCGACGGTAGATGATCCTGGCGCTGAATGGTTGGTTCACGTGCGCCGCCTATTCACATGATGTGGAAGGGTGCGAGCAGATATCAAAAATTGACCAGTTCTTGCGCTTCCATTCGAGAGTTCTTCCTTGCGCATCTCTGGTCAGTGAAGCTCGGAGATGTGAAACTTGTTTTGTGGTGAGCGATACAAAACCTGTGCTATGGTCAACAACAGTTCTTAAATGCGTGCGAAAACCATGGCCCGTCCTCGTACATTTGATGAGTCGACTGTTTTAACAGCCGTTGCCGAAGCGTTCTGGACGCAAGGCTACGAGGCAACCTCGACTCGAGACCTCGTCAGTTGTACAGGGCTCAACCAGCCAAGCCTTTACAATGCGTTTGGCGACAAACGTAGTCTTTACCGTCGCGCCCTCGTGCACTATCTGGAGTGCAGTGTGCGTGATCGAATTCGGCGCCTTGAGGCTCTGCCAAACGCGGGAATGGCCATAACCGAGTTCTTCACAGAGGTGTTGAATCGCACACTGAGCGATCCTTTTCATCGTGGGTGTCTGTTGGTGAATTCTGCCCTCGAAGCAAATGCAGAAGACACGGATTTGCGACAGGCCGTCGCAGAAGAGTTTGAGTCCATTCGCCGTTTTTTTGAAGGCCGCCTGCAAACCCTCCGCCTGCAATCTGTCGATTCCGTTGAGATTGATGTGAAGCAGGGGGCGCATCATTTGCTTAGCGTGTTGCTGGGCATTCGAGTTTTGGCACGGATTAATCCCGATCCCGCGTGTGTAACAGACGCCATTAGTATTGCAATCAAAAGCCTTGGGCTTCCTCCCTTGGCTCTAGCGATGTTCACTGAAAACCACTGCACGGAGTCAATATGATCAAGCTCTACTATCACCCGTCTCCTAACCCCGCCAAGGTTGCGCTTTTCTTGGAGGAGTCAGGCCTTGAGTACGAACTCATCCCTGTTGATACGCGCAAGGGTGAACAGCACGATCCGGCGTTTCTTAAGATCAATCCGAATGCCAAGACACCGGCTCTGGTTGAGGGTGACAACGTGGTATTCGACAGCAACGCCATACTGCTATATCTAGCCGAAAAGACAGGGATGTTCCTGCCTGCTGACAATCTCAAGGCGCGAGGTGAGATGTATTCCTGGCTCATGTTCGTTGCAACCGGTATCGGCCCTTACTCTGGACAGGCTGTTCACTTTAAACACTTCGCCCCCGAGCCAAAAGACTACGCCGTTGCCCGCTACACCTTCGAAGCCTGGCGTCACTGGACGATCATCAACGAGCATCTAGCCAAACAGCCTTACATGCTCGGAAGTGAGTACACGCTGGTGGACATGGCCGTATGGGGTTGGGCGCGCGCGGTACCGTTCATCCTAGGTAATGACGCTTGGGTAAAACTTCCAAACGTAAAACGGCTCCTTGATGAAATCAATGCTCGACCGGCAGCACAGCGAACCGAAGAACTGAAGACTCAGCACAGTTACAAGACCGAGATGGATGCTGACGCGCGTAAGGCAATGTTCCCTCAGATTACTCAGTAGACGCGCCGCTTGCGCACGGCATTGCTCCAGTGAACTTGGTAAAAGTGGATCAATTTGCTCGGTTCAAGACTGCGGGCCCCTAAAAATGGCCCGCACCCTGCGGCCTTTACCTATTCACAGTGCTCTGTCCGTTGTGGCACTACATAGGGTATCAAGCGCATCTCGCGTAGTTTGTCGAACACGTCGAAAAATGCTTGATCGCTCGCTTGGTAGGCGGTGAAGCCCATTGCACGGCTTTTCGACATATCAGTGACGACTTCGATTGGTCGACTAAGGTCTGCATCGGTATGCCATGGGGATATCAGGCGACCAATATCGGCTTCTTTCAAGCCGTGCTCCGCGATTATTTGCGTCCACACCGCTTGGTCGTCAGCCATTTGCTTCTCAAGAGGTGAGAGTGAGGCGGGATAATCGGCAGCAGGCAAGTCGAAGTATTCGGCAATTCGGCTCCACATCCATTTCCAGCGAAACACATCGCCATTAGTGACATTGAATGCCTGGTTGGCCGCAGCCGGCGTGGTGGCCGCCCACAGTTGTTGTTTCGCCAACTGCCGTGCATCCGTCATATCGGTGAGGCTGTCCCACTGCACTCTTGATCCCGGAAATACAAAAGGGCGATGGGTTTGTTTGCAAATCGAGGCGTAGACGGCGAGGGTGGTTGCCATATTCATCGCGTTGCCTACTGCAACCCCGGTGACGGTATGCGGGCGATGAACGCTCCAGGTGAAGCCGTCCTTTTCAGCAGCGGCGAAAAGTTCGTCCTCTTGGGCGTAATAGAAATTCTCGACATTCAGACGAGCCTGCTCTTCGCGAAACGGGGTTTGCGCAAGGCTGCCTTTACCATAGGCTTCGAAAGGGCCGAGGTAGTGTTTCAGGCCAGTAACCAGTGCTACGTGCTCAACGCTCTTGGCTGGTCGAATGGCGGCAAGCACGTTGCGTACCATGGCGGCATTAACGCGAATGTTTTCGGCCTCCGTGGCTTGCCGTGACCATGTGGTGATGAACACATGAGTAGGTTTCAGATCCGCGAGCGCATGTTCCAGCGAAGCTGGATCTTGGAGGTCTGCCGCAACGGGGATCACGCCTTGCGATTGCGACGGGTGCCTCGATAGCGCGGCGACCTGCCACTTGTTGTCGATGAGTAACTGAGTGATGGCGCTGCCGACGATACCGCTGGCACCGACGACTAAAGCTGTTTGGCTCATAAACTCCTCCTAGATTTAGATTTGGGAGTCCATCTAGGCAACAGAGGTTCAACCTAGCCGGATCCGTATGGGCGTCCGTCGTAAGCGCGTGTCGAATACACCTACCGAACTCCAGCGTTTAGGGCGATAGTGTCCCCGTTTTTAAGCGGATGATGTAGCCCACCTTGCCCTCAATATCTCGCCCAAGCGGGGCTTTTGGGCCTACTGATGCACATGACGTCGCATTTTTATGTGTGCGAAGTGGCATCCCAGCTAGAGCCAGTCAAAATGGAAAGTCACGAAATCGCTAATGGAATGCGGCCTGTCTGGATCAACCTGGATGAGGCCATAACGCACAATGAAGCCGTGATGCAGCGTGAGGAGTCATCGATGGGGCAGTCCATCCAGCGCGAAACTTTCATGCTGAAAAAAGTCGCCTCAGAATTGCTGATGTCAACCAGCCGATGAGAAGACGTCTCGGCAGCCTTTGTTGCGACGTCCGCAGACCACAATGACCAGTAGTTTCAGAAAAGGAGGCCATATGAACCTCCTTTTTGAATTTTATAAGTCCTTATGCAACTGTCTTTGCGTGAGTCTCATTCGACTGATACGGAGATGATCTCAACGGCTCTGAGGGACTTAAGCTACTCACCGCATCAAGCTTGCAAACCTGTTCGTGTGAAAGGCGTACGTCTAAAGCACCGAGGTTATCGGTAAGTTGCTGCTCTGAGCGTGGCCCTATGATCGGTACTGCCCCATGTGTGCCAGCCCAAGCAATAGCAATCTGACTAGCACTCACGCCTAATTCGCTCGCAATCTCCAAAACAGTGTCCAGTATCAATGTGCGCTGTGCTGAATTTTCTGCCTGAAATACTTTTCCACCAAAACCTTCGGCGCGTCCTTTTTCACCTTGGCGATATTTACCGGTCAGCATGCCGCCTCCCAACGGAGACCAAGTGACTATGCCGAGACCCAGGGCGTTTGACGCCTGGAAGAGGTCTGCTTCGGGCTCACGATGCACCAAGCTGTGTTCAAACTGAGCCGCTGCAATAGGCAGCGCGTTGGTGAGTTCGGCCAGTGTGACCGCGCGGGAAAGTCGCCATGCTGGGAAATTAGAGAGTCCTGCGTAAAGGATTTTCCCTGCACGTGCCAGATCTTCAAAGCCTCTGACGATTTCCTCGACCGGCGTCACACCATCTGGGTGATGCGCCCAGTAGATATCTATCCGGTCTGTCTTCAGGCGCCTCAGGCTGGCTTCTACCGATGTCACCAAAGCCCTACGACTGTTACCTGTGGCGAGCCGATTAGCGTTGGGTGCTGCTCCGTTGGTAAATTTTGTGGCGAGGACGAACTCATCGCGTCGTCCTTGGAGTAGAGTTCCGAGCAACTCCTCGGACTGACCAAATTGATAAGCGTCTGCCGTGTCAATGAAGTTACCACCTGCTTCAGCGTAAGCATTAAACATTGCCTTGCTGGAGTCGGGATCTGCTCCATAACCCCAGCCAGTGCCGAAGTTGCCTGTGCCGAGCGCGAGTTCCGAAACGCTGAGTCCGGTACTGCCGAACGATTTGTAGTTAATATCTATCTCCACATAGAACGCTATGTTGATTGAGTCCAAGATCAAAGCAGTTGGTACTTAGCTGTTACGGATCGAGCATTAAACTGCGCCACACAATGTTGACCGGACTTTGGAGGCTGCTGGAAACAGGATTCTCCCGAGCGCCCGAAGGTTGTTCCAGTGGCGCATTCGTCACATTTCCTTTTAACGCTTCTAGTTTTTCATCGTCAGCATTTAATGCTTGCTGTCGATTGGTTGAGTCGTCGTTGGGCAATATAGGGGCACTGGCCAACAAATCGGTTGCAGAGATTTTCATGAGCGCATCCTCAGGGCGTATGCACCCTTCCGGAGATTTCTCCCCAGTAGTTAGAACAACGGCCAAGCCCTTTTCTTTAAAGTTTTTATGTCCCATTTACTGTCTTACCCAAGGGCGGGTTACGCGACGGTGATGACTACCTTTCCCTTTGATCGCCCTTGTTCTAAGTACGTGAGTGCATCAGCGGTTGAGGCGAATGGATAGACTTTATCGATAATCGGTTTGATTGCGCCCGATTCGACCAATGCAGTAATTTCACTTAGTTGTGCGCCGTCTGAGCGCATGAAAACGAATGAGTATTTCACCCCGGCTTTGCGAGACGCTCTACGGATGCCAAGGCTAAGCAAACGTAGGATTGGCTTGACGGCCCAAGACAGCCCCTGCGCCTCTCCGAACTCAGGCGTCGGCGGGCCAGATATGGATATGAGCTGACCTCCAGGCTTGAGGCACTGCAGTGATTTTTTGAGAGTGTCTGCATTCAGGCTGTTAAGTACGACGTCGTAGCCGTCTAGGACAGTCTCGAAATTCTGTTTTTTATAATCGATTACTATGTCTGCCCCAAGCGCTTTTACCCACTCAACGTTCGACGTGCTTGTGGTAGTAGCAACGAAAGCGCCCAGGTGCTTGGCAAGTTGAATAGCAATGCTCCCCACACCTCCCGAGCCCGCGTGAATCAGCACCTTTTGGCCCTTCTTCAAGTGGGCACATTCCACTAGAACCTGCCATGCCGTCAGCGCTACCAAGGGTAGCGAGGCCGCTTGTTCCATACTGACGTTCCGAGGTTTCAGCGCTAAAGATTTCTGATTTACAGAAATAAACTCGGCAAAAGTCCCAATACGATTCTGCGGAGGCCGCGCATACACTTCGTCGCCGGCTTTGAACTGGCGAACACCAGGCCCGACGCGAACGACAACGCCGGCCAAATCATTCCCCAATATCAAAGGAAACTTGTAAGGAAGAATTTGTTTGAATTCTCCTGTTCTGATCTTGGAGTCCAGAAGATTGACGCTTGTGGCCTTTATTTGAACCAAAACGTCGTTGGTGCCTACAATCGGATCAGGCAATTCACCGATACGTCCACCGCTCTTACCATATCGTTCGATAAAAAAAGCTTTCATGATGATGTAACTCTTAAAAGATGAGCGTGGGCGTGGAAGCTGGCGATACCTAACTGCCTTGAGGTTCTTATTCAGGAGTCTAGAAATGCCAAGGCTTTGGTGACGAAGTCAGCGTGGTACTGAAAAATTCCGCCATGCCCAGCGTCCTCGTAGATAATCAGCTTCGAGTTTGGGATGCGTCGCGCCAACTCAGTCGAGTTCACAGTGGGCACCATGATGTCGCTGTCACCGTTGGCAATCAGTGTTGGAGTCTTTATGAGACTGAGATCTTGGGGCATCTGGCGACCCCATGCGGTGATGGCCTTGAGTTGTCGCAAGAAAGCTGATGGGGTTGGGCCTTTATCACGCTCTTTTTTTCGCTCCTTCAGTCGCTTCAAAAACGCGTGCGCGGCTTTCTGACCATTAGCCGACTGAGTGAAGAAAAGATAAAACTTAGGATCGCGAAATGTAATAAGCCCCTTCAGCATCAAAGGCCACGAGACAGACCACACTTTGTCGATGCCTTGGCCACCCGCTGGCCCTGTTCCGGTCAGAATGAGCTTTCGCACTAGCTCGGGGGCTTTCAATGCAATTTCCTGTGCCACGAACCCGCCCAGTGAAAAGCCCAGAAGGTCGACTTTCTGAAATCCTAGCGTGCGTATTAAGGCGATTGCGTCGCTTGCCATTTCACTGACGGTCAAAGGGGCAGTGCCACCAGAAGCGCCGATTCCTCGATAGTCGATGGCAATGATGCGTCGGTTATGAGCCAAACCATCTACGATGCGAGGGTCGAAGTTATCCAAGACTGCGCCCCAGTGATTCAACAGAACAAGTGGCGCACCTTCACCAGGCCCCACGTCCCGGTAGGCAAATGTTGTTCCTTCGACATTGACCCACAGGTTCGCGGTACGGGTGTACAGCGTTTGCGATTCAGTGGGACGAGTTTTGGCTTCAGTGATCATGTGCACACCGTGCCCAGGGGCAGATAGGTGAGTAAAGAAAGTGCGCAACAAACACTCTTGGTTTCAGAACAGCAGATGAGCGTCTGGTGCATGACAAATCACACCTCTGCTTTATAGCGTTCGGCTACTGCGGATTGGCGGATCTCTGACAGCAACGCTTGGCGAGCAGTCTGCAAAGCATCCCAGTGAGCGGCTTCTTGTAGGGGCGGAATAGTCACCGGCTCGCGACGATCAAAACCGACCAGTGCGGCATCGACCAGATCGCCCACGTCCATAATTTCGCTCAAAGTGTTGATGTCGATGCCTGCACGTTCCCAGATTTCCGTGCGCGTGGCCGCAGGGAGAACAGCTTGCACGTAGACGCCTTTGGGCGAAAGCTCAAGGCTCAGCCCTTGCGAGAGAAACAGAACAAAAGCTTTGGTCGCGCCGTAGACGGTCATTCCGAATTCCGGTGCCAGCCCCACGACAGAGCCAATGTTGATAATCGCGCCATTGCCAGCGTTTGCGAGGCGTGGAGCGATTGCGCTGGCGAGTCGCACCAGTGCAGTGGTGTTGAGCGCGACCAGGTTGGCCACGTTTTCGGTGGATTGATCAACGAAGCTGCCAGATTGGGCGGCACCCGCATTATTCACAAGGATGCCGATGCTGGCGTCATCGCGTAGTCGAGCTTCGACGGTCATCAAATCGCTGGTTTGAATCAGGTCGGCCTGGATCACGTCAATGGCAACATCGTGTTGCTCGCGCAGGCTTGAGGCCAGAGCGTCTAAGCGGTTTTTGTCACGGGCGACCAAAACCAAGTTGTGCCCACGTCGGGCAAAACGCTCAGCGTAAGTCGCGCCAATGCCAGTGGAGGCGCCAGTAATCAGTACAGTTTCAGGGAGGCTCATAAACTCATGCTCTTCAATGGATGTCGATAGACAATTCAGTCTCAGCTTTGTACAGAGATGGAGTCGGCGAGCGTTGGATAGTCGGTATAGCCCGCTGCACCGCCGCCATACAGAGTCGTAGGATCGAATGCAGACAAGGTGGAGTTGCTCTTGAGTCGCTCTACCAAATCAGGGTTGCCAATAAACGGACGTCCGAAAGCGATCAAATCAGCCTTGTCTTCGTTGAGTTGGGAGGTGGCTAGATTCAGGTCGTAGCCGTTGTTGGCAATGTAGGTATTTTTGAAGCGCTGGCGTAGGGAACCAAAATCGAAAGGGACGACGTCGCGTGGCCCGCCAGTCGCACCTTCAACCACATGCAGATAAACCAGGTTCAGTGCATTGAGCTGGTCGACGACGTACTCAAACTGTTGCTGCGGATCGCTGCTGGAAACGCCGTTGGCAGGAGAGACTGGGGAAATACGAACTCCCGTTCGATCAGCACCGATCTCGTCCACGACAGCAGCACTGACCTCAAGCAGTAATCGAGCACGGTTTTCAATCGAGCCACCGTATGCATCCGTGCGAATGTTGGAGCCGTCCTTGAGGAACTGATCAAGTAAATAGCCGTTTGCGCCGTGGATCTCTACACCGTCGAAACCAGCTGCAATTGCGTTCGCCGCAGCCAGACGGAAGTCGTTAACAATTCCTGGCAGTTCGCTGATATCGAGGGCTCGCGGTTCTGATACATCCTCGAAGCTGTTGTTAACAAATACCTTTGTTGCAGGGCGTAAGGCAGAAGGCGCTACCGGAGCAGCACCGTTTTGCTGAAGGTCGACGTGGGAAACACGTCCGACATGCCATAGCTGCATGAAGATGTGTCCGCCTTTCGCATGAACGGCGTCAGTAACTGCACGCCATCCTTCCATCTGCGCCTGGGTGTAAATCCCAGGCGTGTCTTGATATCCCTGACCTTGCTGCGAGATCTGGGTAGCCTCGGAAATCAACAGTCCTGCGGACGCTCTCTGACTGTAATACGTTGCGGCCAATTCGCTCGGCACAAAACCCAACCCAGCACGGTTTCGTGTCAGCGGTGCCATTACGATTCTATTAGAAAGTGTCAGCGGGCCGAGCGTGCAGGGCTCGAACAATGTCTTTTCGGGCATATCAACTC
Source organism: Pseudomonas sp. RA_5y_Pfl1_P24 (assembly GCF_963970945.1). Taxonomy (NCBI): domain Bacteria; kingdom Pseudomonadati; phylum Pseudomonadota; class Gammaproteobacteria; order Pseudomonadales; family Pseudomonadaceae; genus Pseudomonas; species Pseudomonas sp. RA_5y_Pfl1_P24. The sequence continues at coordinate 169,294 of NZ_CAXAOJ010000010.1, forward strand.
CATTCTCGTTTATCAATGACTGCCATCTGCGTATTCGTGGCAATGACACCTGCAAGGAATTAATGATGTCGATCGTAATCAAAGGTGTCAACTGTTTTGATTGTGATCGACATCAGAGTATAGTCCGGGCATTGTTTACCATGCCTAGGAGTAAGGAATGAAGGTCACCAAGGCGCAATCAATCGCCAATCGAGCTCATATCGTGGAGACAGCTTCAGAGCTATTTCGTGAGCGTGGCTACGATGGCGTGGGTGTGGCGGAACTGATGGCCACTGCCGGTTTTACTCATGGAGGGTTTTACAAACACTTTGCTTCCAAGTCTGATTTGATGGCCGAAGCAGCTCAAAATAGCTTGGCAAAATCCTTATCTAGTACCTGCGATCTCGACGTTGCGGATTTTGTGAATCTTTACGTGTCGAGGGATCACAGAGATGGGAGAGGGGTGGGCTGCACCATGGCAGCCCTGTGTGGGGACGCCGCCCGTCAGTCAGATGATTTGAAAGCGACCTTTGCCAGTGGAGTTGAAAATACGCTTGCAGCACTAGAGGAAAAGTACACATCTGGACTGGATGTGACGAAACGAGAGGCTCGGGTGAAAATGATCGACCTGTTGGCCCATGCTATTGGCGCGGTCATGCTGTCGCGTGCGTGTCCGGATGACTCATCCATCGCTGATGAAATACTTGAAATCTGTCGCACCGAAATACTTACTTCGCTGCCTTCGTCTGCGGCGAAAAATAAGCATGTGAGCGGTTAGGCATAAGCCTGCGGAGACGAATGTTGCCTGCTGCCTCGTAGCGGTTTACCAGCACTCTCGTGGAGGAGATGTGTAGTGGCGTAGCGTGGCTCGAAACAGGGCCGCCGCTCCATGCTCTGGCGAACTCCACAAGCTTGTCCTCTTGCACTTGTGAGCGTGGGAGGGCTAATCTACGAGCAGGCCACCCCGCCTAAGTTCTGGTCGGCTTGAAAAGGGCGCAATCCAATAGCTCTACCTCAATACTTGCAGACATTTCCGGATATCCGGCTGTGTGCAACGACAAAACGACTCAGCGTTGCCTACAGACATTCGGAAACCGAACGTGGCTGATTTCCTCACGCCTGCTTCATTCCAGGCTCGCAAATTTTTGGCCCAGCAGGGGCACACTGTTCAACACCAACCCGTCCTTGAAGTCCTGGCAGCATTGCTTGGCTACAAGAGCTTCGCCGCGTTGAAGGTCGAGGAAGGCCTCCCCAGGCAAGATTATTACCTTGATGATGCTGAGGTACTGGTATTGAACGAACCAGAGGGCCTGGCTCGTGCGCAGAGCTTAAGCCTGCCGGGCGATCAAGTTGTGCCCCGCTGTATCGATGCCTTGAAGGCCTTGTGCCCAGTGCCGGTATTCGTTGGCGTCTGTGGGTGAGCGTATCTTTGCCGGGGACACGCTGCTATGCCATGGAGCACTGATCTATGCGAAAGCTGGTAGGGCGGGTCTAGTGCTGATCGATACCACGGGAGGGGCCAGCGTGGATGACAGCTGGCGCGACCAAGGCTGGGATCAATATGATAACCGGCAGTGACGGGTGACGAGGTAGATTGACCGGGTCGCGAGGGCTGCTTACACCGCTGCATAAGTGGGTTTAGATAGTCCTCGCTGCTTTAATGATGTGCAGTGGCAATGACAGGTTTGTCTGGACGTTCTACGGACACGGGAATACCCGTGGGCGAGTAGCGTCCAGTGTTGATGATCTACAACCCAAGCTCAGGGGTTGAAGCGCTGATCTACGGCAGCTCTCGTGCAGTGTGTTCGCTGTCCTTAGTGACGGTAAATCACGACGCTTGCACGACCGTCGAGACTACACGTTTTAAGCTTCCTACCTGTACTGCACACCTGCGGCTAATGCTCTGGAAGCGCACGATCAAGCCGTGTGGCGTATTAGCCTGGATCCATTGTGGTATCGCTTGCCGTTATGGGTGCAGGGGATCGTATCACCAGATCAATGCTCAAACGCCTGCAAGGTTGTCATTTGATAACGTTGACGTGTTTTTTCATACTGCAGATCAGTCACTGGGGCCTGAAGTCCAGCGCGACCTGGCTCAAAGGTAGTCGAGCGATCCCCGTAGTTCGGAGCAATAAAGATGGAATTTACCTTCACTCTCAAGTATCAGTTAACAACCAGCGACACTGACATCGACGCGCTCATTGAGCAACTGGTAGAGGAGGGGTGTGACGATGCACTGGTGGGCATTGGGCAATCTGGCCGAATTGGTCTTGAGTTCGTGAGAGAGGCTAGCAACGTTAGAGAAGCAGTCGAAAGCGCATTAGCCGATGTCCGCCGCGCGGTGCCTGACGCTAAGCTGATTGGATCGACACCCGATCTTGTAGGCCTCACAGACTTGGCTGAAGTCATGGGCGTGTCCCGGTAAAACATGCGCAAGCTGGTCTCGAATCACCCCAGCTTCCCGTTCCCTGTGCATGACGGTCAATCCGCCTGCAATGAAGATCGCTTCGCGCAGCCCACTCGTCCCCGCCAAATCACGTTTTCTACCGCGCCGCTGCCTTGGTATCTACCTTGCCCGGGCGAAGATTACCCCCTGTCACGCATACCGATTTTCTTGACAGATCGACTGCGCTCTTGGTCACGCGAGTGGTAGTAGACGTTCTGAGTCGTACTGAGGTTGCTGTGGCGTAAGTCCAACTGTAGATCCTTGGCACTGCGCAGCGGCGCATCAAAAGTTGCTGCCGTATGCCTCAGCCAATGGGCGGAAGCAGCTTTAAGACTGATCAGCTCGTGCTCCTCTCGGCCTTCATCTCGCATCCGGGACAACGGTTTATCGAAAACAGCCTGGAGGAGGGCGCGCACTTGTCGTCCTGAAAGACCTGATCTGCCGCGCAGCGTCGTGAGCAGAGGTGTCTTTTCCTCCCACTGTGGAAGCGCTGGAAGGCCAACAAAACGCCGGTAGCGCTTCAGGTATTTGGTGATGTACTCGTCTCTAACGGCAACCTTGCCGGCTTTGTTGCCTTTGCCGATGACGTGGTACCACCAGTTTCCTTCTTCGTCTTGTCGAAAATCGCCCATGGCCGGTTGCCAATTGGGCCTGCCGACGATATCTGAAACGCGAAGGTACATGGCGAAGAGGGTAGCTAGGATGAACAGCGTCCGCTCGTGACGGTCAGGCTCGACCAGCGCCATCTGTTCAGCGGTTTCCAGAACGTAGTCCCATTGAAGAGGCGTCAACGCCCGATGAGCGCCTTCTTCTTGTGGAGTGCTGCGATTCTGCCCCTTTTTTTTGATCATCCGGAAGGGGTTTGCAGCGACGGCGCCGTCTTCGACCAGGTGTTCGAAGAAACGACTACTGATTGAGTAAACCTGATTGATGGTGCCTTGAGACGCTCGGTAGCTAGCGTGGACTGCCATATCCAGGGGCTGATCACAGCATTCCTTCTCACGATGAGCAGCCTTGGAAGACTTCAGGCTGAACGGCCTCCATTTTTCGTTCGGCATAACCAGATCGCCCCACGTTGACTCTGTGTGGCTGCTGGATACAAATCGCCCGCGAACAATTGGGCCAATCCAGTCCGACGGCGGGTTTCGGCAGAACTCAAGATAGTCCTCGGCATCTTGACGTTTGAGCTGGCTGAAAGGTTTGCGCTTAACAAGCATCGACCATAGGAGCAATCGTTCCACATGTGTACGGTAAGACGTAAACGTGAAGCTGTTGTCCGAGAATGACCTCAGAAAACTGCGCGCCGCGAGGTAACCCTTGTGTGCCTCAACCTCAGGCTGAAATGAGTCCAAGTAAACTCGAACGCACACCATGCCAGGCTCAGGCGAACTAAAGTCCTGATCAATGAAGATCTCATAGGACTCGAAAATGGGCCGTGGCAGCTGAGGCATTAGAAGGATTTACCAAGTGTTTAGCTCTGCGAGAAACTTCCAGTATTGGGAGTAACTGGAAGTTAGAAGGGTGCGTATCACAACCCTGCTCTCGCCATCTGCTGATTAATAGAATGATCGTTTGACAGCGCCCGATACTATCGCTCTACGTACTGGCGCGCAACTCCACTCTTTAAAATTTTATGACGCTTAGATGGTTGATAGAATTCGACAGCAAGCCTTGACTTACATCTTTAGCTGTACTAGCCGCGCTGACTTTCTAACTTAGAGTCTTGGCGTTCGGTTTTAAAGTATATTGTCGGCAAGGTTATTTAATCGTGGGTTTAATTTTTTCAGGCGTTTTTATCGCAGGGTTTACTTGTTAATTGAGCGCATCAATTCGGATGTCTGCATTACTCTTTTTTGACGTAAATTGAGTACCGGGACTGCCGGGAGGTTGGGGTTGGCTTGGGAGGCCTACGGGTTGGCTTGCCTGGGCGGACTCCGGGTGCTGGCTGGCCGCTGGCGGGGACAGCCTAAGCGTTACGCAGGGTTTATCGACAAAATTGGAGCTGCCGGCCGCGTTAACCGACCGCAGTACCAGCGAGCATTGGGCTATGGCCGGCCAGGCCCATTGCAGATAAATGCAGTCGGTAACAGAGTTGGTTTTCGGCTTTCAGTGCCCGGCGGTAAATTGTGCGGGCTTATGTGCTTTAAGCGTATTTACGAGTGTTTACGCTGATCGCTATGTAGTGACGCTCACTCATCGGATATTGCATCGATCGCAACTGCAATGGGCTGTTGATGAGTAAAGGTGTCGAGCAGGTTTTCTTTGTAGCGGTAGCAGCTCAATCACATTTCATCAGAGTCAATTTCTACAGGTTTTTGCAATTTACGTTTCTACAGGTTTATGAACAATAAACATTTCTACAGATTATTGAAAAATGACGTTTCTACTTGTTGCTGAATAAACAGCCCTCAACTATCCGGATTCACTGGAGCGCGTGCGTGGCCACGAGGTGGTCGAGCGGTAATCCTAGGCTAACTCCTAGCGTGAGGATGTTGATTGAGCGCGTCAGTACTTACCGGGCTGACGTAGCTTCGGAGGTGGCGCTGTCAGTGCAGAAAAACAGCCCGTAGCCCCGCACAGCAAGGCTTCTAGGCGCGATGGCTGCATGGATACCGATCCAGCGACTGAACCAGCCGACGTTTCTCCGAGTAAATGAAAGGTGGGCGTTTATCTTCGTTTGTGAAAATTTGGCTGGAGGTCATGAAATACGGGGCTTTCAGGCTATTTTTGGGGAGTAGATCCGTGCTCGACCATTCTGGTAGTTTTTGCAAAAAAAGGCTACGCCGCAACAAGGCGTAAATTCGGACTGAAACCCGATAATCTTCATGTATAACAACAGGGTAGCTCGAGTTTTGGTGTCTACAGGTTTTTGCAAAATTGACGCGCTGTGCAAATACATCAAGACCGCTGGAGGTCACGTCTGACGCGGAGTTCAGGGAGGGCCGGGGTGGTTTTCTACTAGTTTCGCGAACGCTTCAGCTTCACCTGGCGTTCTGAGGTCTACTTCTGGTGAGTTTTAGGAATGGGGGGATTACCCCATAATTTAACATAATATACATTATGCGTAACATCCTATTGCGCAATCTGGGGCAGTGCCCATCAGATTTCAACAGGCAAAACCCCTATCTGACTCAAACCTGAGCAAAGCCTCCATCGATAAACATTTCACCGCCTGTCATGAAGCTGCTCTCATCCGATGCCAGGTACAACGCTGCTGCTGCGACTTCTTCAGGCTTACCAAGGCGACCCAGTGGAACCTGCGCAGTCATGTCGTCAATGATTGCTTCCTTCTGGCCCGTGCCTGAAAGCGCGAGGTCCAGGCCTGGTGTCGAGATCGGTCCTGGTGAAAGCACGTTGACGCGAATGCCCGTGCCTTTCAGATCCAGCGCCTAGCTTCTGGCGAAATTACGCAGCGCCGCTTTCGTGGCGCTGTACACGCTGAATGCAGGTGTGCCCATGGTGCCTGTGGTCGAGCCGGTCAGGATCACGGAACTGCCGGCACTCATCAGGGGTAACGCCTTTTGCACAGTGAACAGCGTGCCTTTGACGTTGATGCCGAATGTCCGCTCAAACGATTCCTCGGTGATCGATCCTATCGGCTGGAAATCCCCTTGGCCTGCATTGGCGAACAGCACGTCAACCCGGCCTATAGCGGTTTTGACTTGGGTGAAGATGCGATCATCGCCCGTGTGGATTTCCACGAGATACCGCCCAAGGTCGATTACTCCTTGACGCCTTTCGGGCAATCCTTGGTAACGGCGCTGGGGACGTTATGTCAGTGGGGCACCAAGCGTATGCAGGCCGTTGAGCGCATCGCCGAACGACGTACGTCCGCCCTCTCCCAATCTTGAGTCCCCTGCCCCCCATAGCCAACTCGACTAAATGACTATTTAGTCGAGTTAAATCAATAGCTTAAATACTTATAAGCGAAACCGGTCAACTGACTGCGACAGCTTGCCCGCCAACGACGACAACTCGTCCGTGGTCGACGCCGTCGTTGCGATGACCCGACTGTTACTCTCCGACATACCCGCAATCATCTCGACCTGATGCGCAATTTCATTGCTGGCCAGGCTTTGTTCCCCGATCGTGCGGGAGATATCGTTGACCATTTCCGTGGTGTTCAAGGTGGCCTGGAGAATTTCGCGAATCGCCCGCTCCACCTCGGCGGTCACCGCCATGCCTTTATCCACTTGAGCTACGCCCTCCTCCATACTGGTCACCGCTTCCCGCGTGCTTTGCTGGATACGCCCGACCATGCTGGCAATCTCTTGGGTCGAAGCACTGGTGCGTCCGGCAAGGCTGCGTACTTCATCGGCGACGACAGCAAAACCACGCCCCTGCTCACCGGCGCGTGCGGCCTCGATTGCGGCATTCAGGGCGAGCAGGTTGGTTTGATCGGCGATCCCTTTGATCACCTGGATAATGCTGAAAATCGCCTCGGACTCCTTGTCCAGCGTGCGGATAACCTGGGCGGATTGCTGTGCGGAACGGGCAATACCGTCCATGTCACTGACCACCTGATGAATCACCCGACCACCGTCCTTGGACAAGGTCTCAGCCTGGTTAGCCATGTCCAATGCGCGCTCGGCGTGACGAGTGATTTCTTCGATGCTGGCGGTCATTTCACTCGCTGCAGCGGCCATGGTGCTCGCGGCTGTGCTTTGTTGCTGGCTGCTGCCAGCCACTTCATGACAGCCGTGGCTCAATTGCTCGCTCATGACATTGACACCATGAGCGTTGCTGCGCACCACTTCGATCATGCCGCGCAAATCCCGCTGCATGGTGGCGAGGCTGCGAATCAATGAACTGGCTTCGTCCTTGCGCCTGGGCTCGACAATCGGTTCGCTCAGGTTGCCACTGGCAATGCTCGCAGCAATGCGGCTGGCCGTCTGCAGCGGGCCCATAATGCTCAGGATGACCCAGCGGCCCTGGGCCAATAGCAATAAAAGGCTGGCGATCAACACGGCGCCCTGGGTGAAATTGGCGTTGCTGATCGTCTGGTGAGTACCAACGCTGGTCTGTTGGGTGTTGGATTCAATCAGTTCACTCAGGGTTGCCATTTGTTCTTCAAGCCGGGTGAAAGCGGTGTTGAACGTATCCAGTTCCCCGCGAGCGGCTTCCGGATTGTCCAGCGCCAGGGCGACGATTCTCTCGCCTGCACCTATATAGCTATCGAGGCTCGGGCGGATTTTTTCCAGGTTTGCCTTGAGCGTATCGTCCAGCGGCAGCTTCAGGTTGTCCGCCAACACTTGGCGAAAATGCTCGGCGTGTTCCTGCAGCGAACTGTTGACCTCGGCCTTGGTGCTGGTGCTTTTACCCAAGCCCACCAGCATGGCCGATAACACATCGGCGCGCAGGGCATCGTGCATCATGTCGGCTTCCATGTGGTTGCGCAGCACGGTCATGCTGACTTCATTGTCCTGCACGGCGTCGCCCATCCGGCTATGTCCCAGGTAACTGACAAAGCTCATGATCAAGGCAGTGACCAATCCGGTCACAATCAACAGAATCAAGCGTAATTTGATCGTCATGCAAATATCCCCGTGCCTGGTGAGCCGGTTGGAAAGCCAACCGCTGAAGCGCCACTGGCCATGTTATCGGCCGCAACTACTGGTTATTGAAGCCCACATTTGCGCCGATGTTGGTTGGCATCGCACTGTGTGCCATCGCGGCAATGCTCACCACGTTGTGGACGTTGTGGACGTTGCGACGCTTTCCCGCGCACCAGGCAAGCGCCCCGCCCTGCGCCTGACAGGCTCAGGCCCGGCGCAAACCATTCGTCGGGCCCAACCGGCATCCATTACAACTATCGCCGGCCTGCTCATTACTAATCCCATAGCACTTTTGGAAATCTATGGAGATTGAAATGACTGACTACCCTCGCCCGCCCTTCACCCCGCAGGCTCAATCCGTGCCCGGCGCCCAGAAAAAAATGGATCCGTACCCCGATTGCGGCGAGCAGAGTTACAAAGGGTCTGGTCGCTTGGCCAACAAGATCGCCCTGATTACCGGCGCCGACAGCGGTATCGGCCGTGCGGTCGCCATCGCGTTTGCCCGCGAAGGCGCCGATGTGGCCATCGCTTACCTGGACGAGCACGAAGACGCCAGGGAAACAGCACGCTGGGTCGAAGAAGCCGGTCGCCAGTGCCTATTGCTGCCCGGCGACATCGCGCAACGAAGCGTCTGCCAGGCGCTGGTGGACAAGACGGTAGAGCAATTCGGCCGCATCGATGTGTTGGTCAACAATGCTGCGTTCCAGATGAGCCATGAAACGCTCGAGGACATCTCGGACGAGGAATGGGTCAAGACCTTCGATATCAACATCACCGCGATGTTTCGTCTCTGCAAGGCGGCGGTGCCGTATATGAAGGCCGGCAGCTCGATCATCAACACCTCGTCCGTCAACTCCGACATGCCCAAGCCAACGCTGATGCCTTACGCCGCCACCAAAGGCGCGATTGCCAACTTCACCGGTGGTCTGGCGCAATTGCTCGGCAGTAAAGGGATTCGCGTCAATAGCGTTGCGCCCGGCCCGATCTGGACGCCGTTGATTGTGGCGACCATGACCGATGAAGACGTGAAGAGCTTTGGTAGCGAGACGCCGCTGGGTCGGCCTGGGCAGCCCGTGGAAGTGGCGCCGATTTACGTGTTGCTGGCCTCGGATGAGGCCAGCTATATCTCCGGCTCGCGCTACGCGGTGACCGGCGGCAAACCCATTCTCTGAACCCTGCCCAATACCCTTGTGGGAGCTGGCTTACCTGCGATTGCATCACCTCGGTACACCAGAAATACCGAGGTAACTGAATCGTGGGCAGGCCCGGAGCCCACAGGGGATCTCATTCACCGGTTCTACAAATCAAACCGATCCACTGCCCGCCGCCGCTCATTGTCATCGCGCACGTCATAGCTGGCAGTGGTCTGGATATTGGTGTGATGCGCCAGTTTTTGCGCGATCGACAGGTCATGCTCCTCGATCACGCGCGTGATAAACGAGCGACGGAAGTCATGGGGCATGATCTTCACCCCCACCTGCTCGCCGCGCTGGCGCGCGATGTAGTAAATCGCATGTTTGGTGATGCGCTCGCGGGTGATATGGCTGCCGCGGCGAATGCGGTTGAACAGGAAGCTGTCGTCCTGCTCACCCTCCTTGAGCTGCTCACGTCGAAACGCCAGCCACGCCTGCAACTTCGCGAACGCCCAGTCCGGCGCGTACTTGATCAACTCTTTGTTGCCCTTGCCGATCACCCGCAGGCTGCGCTCTTCGAAGTTGATCTGCGCCAAGTCGAGGTTGACCGACTCCGACTTGCGCATGCCGGACCCATACAGAATGCCGATCACCGCCGCGTCCCGCAGGCCTTGCGGGCGTGGGTCGGCCGCGCAGACTTCCATCATTTCGCGGATCAAGCTGCGCCGCAGGTTGCGGCCCTGGCTCAGGCGAGTGCCGGGTGTGGCCTTGACGGTGCGCATGCGCAGCAGGTGTTCCTGGCTGATCAGGTTCATACGCCAGGCTTCGTTCATCACGCCACGCACTGCGTTCACGTAAAGCGACGAGGTATTGGGAGCATAGCCATCCTCGCGCAAAGCGGCGACCAGGGCGATGACGTGTTCGGGTTGCAGCAGAGGCCAGTCGATGTCTTCGAGGTTAATGTCCTCGAAGCCCAAGCGGTCGGCCGCGTCTTGCAGCACGTAGCGCATGGTCAGTTGGCTGGAGGGGGCCAAGCGGGTGAGGTAGAGGGTCAGCGGGTTGCGGATAGACTCAGTCAAAGTAAATCAGCCTTTGGATTAAATACCTCGAGCAAGCCTTTGTTTAATCAAGGTATTTAGTGAATTGGCGAAGGCTGAGTCTAACCCAGGACAGGCCCTGGCACAAAGTCACTGGGCGGTGTCGTCCTCCTCGGTGGGTTCCTGCGGCTGGATCAGGGTCTGGCTCCAGTCGCTGTCCTGCTTCTGCATCAGCGCGAACCAGTGCTGGCGCATGAACGTCAGGTACGATTCCGGCGCCTTGGCAAAGTCCTTCTCGTCGCCATAACACCCCGGCAATGGCAATTCGGTGCCCTGTTCCTTGTATTGGCTGACCAGCGCCTGCTGCCCAGAAACGCTGCAATCCTTGGGCAACGGCATGCCGCGCAAGGCGCCGGCCTCTTCGTCCCACCAGGCCGCGCCAACCCGGTCGACACCGCGCAGACGGTACTTCTGCGACTTGCCGACATGCATGATCAGCTTGAATTCGTTAGGGCTGACGTCACTGGTACAGGTGCGCGAATACCCCACGGTAGCCTGCGTGATGCCGTCGCCGGTCAGGTCGGTGACCTTGGTGGCGGCCCGGTCGAAGCGCAGGGACGCGTCGAACTCGCAATGCTGCACATCGTCGTACAGCATCCACACGCGTTTAGGGCGGTTGCCGTCGATCAGGTACTGGGCCGCGTACACAAAGGCGGACTGGGTGCCGTCGTCGTCACGCTCGCTGACTTGCTCGGCGAGCACCAGCAGGTTTTTGCCTTGTTTATCGTCCCAGGTATAGGCGGCGATTTGCTTACCACGCACTTCCACACCTTCCGGCACCTGGTCGATGCTGGTGAGCGCCACCCCGTCATCGGCCTGCACGGTCGTGACACACGCCACGCTCATCAACAACCCCATCAACACTGGCCGCAACTGGCCGCGTAAAAGCTGCACGCTATTCATCCGATCACCCTGGCAAGAGACGGCTTACTTTACCGGCACTTGGGGTGCATTGCAGAGAAGATTCTTCACTAACATTCGGTGGCTGAGCGTGCGCGCCCAAGTTGAACCGCAGGTACCAGAAACAGTTCCTATTTCGCCAACCAACTAAAGCCCTAAGCCCCTTAGTTGTTAAGCTGAACCCTAGCTGTCTACCTGTCAAATAAACGAGTTTTTCATCTGCCTTTCATATCTGTTCCACATATTTACGCTTAATCTTGAACGCAGCACTTCATAGCAAACCGCGCTATATCGTCTAACCTATTGATTATGCTTCACCTTTGGCGCTGATTTTAAATCTGCGGACCGGGCGTTTGCCCAATGACTGCTGCTGCTTCCACGCTCCAAGTTGCTCTAACCCCGAGGTCATGAATCTTTGAAACCCTACCCTATTCATTGCGTGTCGATCGTTATCCCGGTCTACAACGAACAAGAGAGCCTGCCTGAATTGCTGCGTCGCACGACGGCAGCCTGCAAGCAACTGGCCTACGAATACGAAATCATCCTGGTGGATGACGGTAGCCGCGACAATTCGGCCCAATTGCTGGAAGACGCCGCCGCTGAAGACGGCAGCAACGTGGTGGCGGTGATCCTCAACCGTAACTACGGCCAGCATGCGGCGATCATGGCCGGTTTCGAGCAGTGCCGAGGCGAAGTGGTGATTACCCTCGACGCCGACCTGCAGAACCCGCCCGAAGAAATCCCGCGCCTGGTAGAACAAGCCGCTCTGGGTTACGACGTGGTTGCCACGGTGCGCAACAACCGCCAGGACTCGGCGTTCCGCCGTTGGCCTTCGCGCCTGATCAACCTGGCCGTACAACGTTCCACCGGCGTGGCCATGACCGACTACGGCTGCATGCTGCGCGCCTATCGCCGCACCATCGTCGATGCGATGCTCGCCTGCCGTGAACGCAGCACCTTTATCCCGATCCTGGCCAACGGCTTTGCCCGCCACACCACGGAAATCCTGGTCCATCACGCCGAGCGCGAACACGGCGAATCCAAATACAGCGCCATGCGCCTGGTCAGCCTGATGTTCGACCTGCTGACCTGCATGACCACGACCCCGCTGCGCCTGCTGTCCATCGTCGGCTTCAGCCTGGCGGCGCTTGGCATGCTGTTCGCCTTCGCCCTGATCATCATGCGCCTGGTGTTCGGTGCCGGTTGGGCTGGCGATGGCTTGTTCGTGCTGTTTGCGGTGTTGTTCGTGTTCACCGGAGGCCAGTTCATCGGCATGGGGCTCTTGGGTGAATACCTGGGCCGCATGTACAGCGACGTGCGTGCGCGCCCACGCTTCTTTATCGAAAAAGTGCTGCGCAACACGCCGGCAGCACCGGCTCCGGTGGTCGTCGTTGACGGCCTGGTGCCTTCCCATACCTCTACTTCTGCTGATCAGGTCCAATCATGAGTTCAAAAGCTGTTGTATTCGCGTACCACGACATTGGTTGTGCAGGGATTGAAGCGCTGCTCAATACCGGTTACGAAATTGCTGCCGTGTTCACCCATGCCGATGACCCGAAGGAAAACAACTTCTACGGCTCCGTCGCCCAACTGTGCGCGCGCAACGGTATTGCGGTGCACGCCCCGGAAGACGCCAACCACCCGCTGTGGATCGAGCGTATCGCCAAGCTGAACCCGGACTACATTTTCTCGTTCTACTACCGCAACCTGCTGAGCGAGCCACTGTTGGCCACCGCGCGCAAAGGTGCGTTCAACCTGCATGGCTCCTTGCTGCCCAAGTACCGTGGCCGTGCCCCGGCCAACTGGGTGCTGGTCAACGGCGAGACCGAAACCGGCGTGACCCTGCACCGCATGGTCAAGCGTGCTGATGCCGGCGCGATCCTGGCCCAGCAAAAAGTCCTCATCGAGCGCAGCGACACCGGCCTGACCCTGCACGCCAAACTGCGCGACGCTGCCAGCAACCTGCTGCGCGATGCCTTGCCGCAATTGGCCGCCGGCAAACTCGCTGAAACTGCCCAGGACGAAAGCCAGGCCACCTACTTCGGCCGCCGCACCGCCGCCGATGGCAAGCTGGAATGGAAAAAACCAGCTGAAGAACTCTTCAACCTGGTTCGCGCCGTCACCCAACCGTACCCGGGCGCCTTCTGCGCCGTGGGCGAGCACAAGCTGATCGTGTGGCAAGCCGAAGTGCTCAAGGGCAACGAAGGCCTGGCGCCGGGCCGGGTGATCAGCGTCAACCCGCTGCGCATTGCCTGCGGCGAAGACTCCCTGGTGATCAAGTTTGGCCAGCGCAATGACAACGGCCTGTACCTGGCCGGCCCGTCCCTGGCCAACGAACTGGGCCTGGTCGACGGTTCCGTGCTGCGCGGCGCCGAGTCCGGTCGCAAGCCACGCCGTACCCGCGTGCTGATCCTGGGTGTGAACGGTTTTATCGGTAACCACCTGTCCGAGCGTCTGCTGCGTGACGACCGTTACGAAGTCTACGGCCTGGACATCGGCTCCGACGCCATCGAGCGCCTGCGCAGCCATCCGAATTTCCATTACGTGGAAGGCGACATCAGCATCCACACCGAGTGGATCGAGTACCACATCAAGAAGTGCGACGTGGTCCTGCCGCTGGTGGCCATCGCCACCCCAATCGAATACACCCGCAACCCGCTGCGCGTGTTCGAGCTGGACTTCGAAGAAAACCTCAAGCTGGTGCGCTACTGCGTCAAGTACAACAAACGCGTGATCTTCCCGTCGACCTCCGAAGTCTATGGCATGTGCCAGGACCAGTACTTCGACGAGGACACCTCGAACCTGGTGGTGGGCCCGGTCAACAAGCAGCGCTGGATCTACTCGGTCTCCAAGCAACTGCTGGACCGTGTGATCTGGGCCTACGGCGCCAAGGGCCTGAACTTCACCCTGTTCCGTCCCTTCAACTGGATGGGCCCACGCCTGGACCGCCTTGATTCGGCACGTATCGGCAGTTCCCGCGCCATCACCCAGCTGATCCTCAACCTGGTGGAAGGCACGCCGATCCGCCTGTTCGACGGTGGCGAGCAAAAACGCTGCTTCACTGACATCGCCGACGGCATTGAAGCCCTGGCACGCATCATTGATAACGACAACGACGCGTGCAACGGCCAGATCATCAACATCGGCAACCCGGAAAACGAAGCCAGCATCCGCCAGTTGGGCGAAGAGCTGCTGCGTCAGTTCGAAGCGCACCCGCTGCGTGGCAACTTCCCGCCGTTCGCCGGTTTCCGCGACGTTGAGAGCAAGGCGTTCTACGGCACCGGTTACCAGGACGTGGCGCACCGCAAGCCAAGCATCGAAAACGCCAAGCGCCTACTGAACTGGGAGCCGACCGTAGAGATGAGCGAAACCATCGGCAACACGCTGGACTTCTTCTTGCGTGAAGCGATGCTCGAAATCGCGGATAAGCACTAATGCAAGCAGGCCTACGCATCGACGTCGACACCTACCGAGGCACCCGCGAAGGTGTGCCGCGGTTGCTCGAAACCCTGGATGAAGCCTCGGTGAAAGCGACGTTCTTCTTCAGTGTCGGGCCGGACAATATGGGGCGCCACTTGTGGCGCCTGATCCGTCCGCAATTCCTTTGGAAGATGCTGCGTTCCAATGCGGTAGGCCTGTATGGCCTGGATATCCTGCTGGCCGGCACGGCCTGGCCGGGCAAACCGATTGGCCGTGACCTGGGGCACTTGATGCGCCAGGCCAAGGCGGCTGGGCATGAAGTTGGCCTGCACGCCTGGGATCACCACGGCTGGCAGGCCAACACCGGGCGCTGGAGTGAGGCACAGCTGGTCGAACAGATCCGTCGTGGCGTCGACACCCTCAGCGATATCCTCGGCGAACGCATCGACTGCTCGGCCGCCGCCGGTTGGCGTGCCGACGAGCGCGTGGTGCAAGCCAAGCAAGGGTTCAACTTTCGCTACAACAGCGATTGCCGGGGCACCAGCCTGTTTCGTCCTACCTTGGCCGATGGCAGCGCGGGCACCCCACAAATTCCGGTAGACCTGCCGACCTTCGATGAAGTCGTCGGGCCGGTGGTGGCTGCCAAAGACTTTAATGCGTTCATTCTCGACCGCTTTGCCGCGTCGAAGCTCAACGTCTACACGGTCCACGCAGAAGTAGAAGGGATTCTGATGGCCAATGATTTTCGCCAGTTGCTCGCCCAGGCAGCACAGCGCGGCATCGACTTCAAGCCGCTGGGCGATTTGTTGCCCAGCGACCTGACCACCCTGCCCCAGCAACAACTGGTGCGCGGCACCTTGAGTGGCCGTGAAGGTTGGCTCGGAGTGCAGCAGGCATGATTCGTCGCATGGCCCTGCCTTTGCTCCTGTTGGCGTTTGGCGTGTTTTACCTGCTGCCGCTGGCCACTCACGGCCTGTGGATTCCGGATGAAACCCGTTACGCGCAGATCAGCCAGGAAATGCTGTTGACCGGCAACTGGGCCTCGCCACACTTCATGGGCATTCGCTACTTCGAGAAGCCTGCAGCGGGCTACTGGATGATCGCGCTGGGCCAGGCGATTTTCGGGCAAAACCTGTTTGGCGTGCGGTTTGCGTCGGCCTTGAGCACCGGCCTGAGCATTCTGCTGGTGTATCTGGTCAGCCGTCGCTTGTGGAATGACCCGCAGAAAACCCTGGTCAGCACCGTGCTCTACATGAGTTTCGTCAGCGTTGCGGCCCTGGGTGGCTATGCCAACCTCGATCCGCAGTTCACCTTCTGGGTGAACCTGACCGGCGTGGCCTTGTGGTTTTGCTTCGACAGCACGACTCGTAAAGGTCGTCTCGGGTCCTGGGCGCTACTCGGTCTGGCCTGTGGCATGGGCTTTATGACCAAGGGTTTTCTGGCCTGGCTGCTGCCGGTGTTGATCGCCCTGCCCTACGCGATCTGGCAGAAGCGTTTGCGTGAGCTGCTGGGTTACGGCGTGGTCGCCGTGATCGTGGCGATCGTCGTGAGCGTGCCGTGGGCGTTGGCGGTGCACCTGCAAGAGCCGGACTACTGGCACTTCTTCTTCTGGCACGAGCATATCCAACGCTTCGCCGGCGACGATGCGCAGCATGCCGAGCCGTTCTGGTACTACCTGCCGTTGCTGGTTGCGTTCAGCCTGCCGTGGGTCGCCCTGTTGCCGTCCACCCTAAAACAGGCGTGGCTGGACAAGCGCAGCGCGAAAACCGGCTTTGTGTTGCTGTGGCTGCTGATGCCCCTGGCGTTTTTCAGCTTGGCCAAGGGCAAGCTGCCCTCCTACATCATGCCGTGCCTGCTGCCGCTGGCCTTGCTGATGGGCAATACCCTGGCCGACAAGCTGGCCCAGGGCCGCTACCGGGCATTGCGTATCAACGGCTGGCTGAACCTCGTCATTGGCGTGGTGGTGCTGCTGGCGCTGAGCTGGTTCCAACTGAAAAAACCGGTATACGAGCACGGCCAGGAAACCCTCAGCCTGGTGCTGGTGTTCACCTTCCTGTTCGGTTGGATCCTGGTCAACTTGCTGCAGGCCGCGCAGCCATTGCGCTGGTGGGCTGCCCCCATACTTGGCAGTGGGTTGATGGTCGCGTTGTTGCCGGCCGCGTTGCCGCACTCGGTGGTGTACAACAAGACCCCGGATCAATTCATCATCGACCACCTGCAGGAACTGCAACCCGCCACCGCGTTGCTGAGCAATGACCTGGGCGCGGCGTCGGCGCTGTCGTGGCGTCTGGCACGCCCGGACGTGACGCTCTATAACACCGTTGGCGAAGTCAAATACGGCCTCGCCTACCCGGATGCCGGGGACCACAAGATAGACACCACCCAAGTCCAGCAATGGATGAGTGATGCGCGCCGGAAAGGTCCGGTCGGCGTGGTGATGCGCGTCAAGGGTGACGATGAAATCGCCGAAGTGGCGCTGCTGCCAGGTGACGGCAAGCGCTATGAGCAAGGCAACATCGTGATTCTGATCTTCCCGCAGGTGAACCCATGATCACCCTGCTACTGCTATTGGCCGCCTGCCTGCTGACGTGCATGGGCCAGGTCTCACAGAAGTTCGCCGTGGAAAGCTGGCGCGACCTGCCGGATGGCTGGGCGTTGAAGCTACGCTCGCCGTGGTTGTGGTCGGCGCTGGTGTGCCTGGGCCTGGGCCTGCTGGTGTGGCTACTGGTGTTGCAGCGCCTTGAAGTGGGCATTGCCTACCCCATGCTCAGCCTGAATTTCGTGCTGGTCACACTGGTGGCGCGGTTTGTCTTTCATGAGCCCATCGACGGCCGTCACTGGCTGGGTGTAGCGCTGGTGATCGGCGGTGTCGTGCTGTTGGGGCGCCACGTATGAGCCGGGTACAAGGTTTTGCCTTGGCCTTGGGCAGCGTCGGCCTGGTCAGTGCCGCCCAGTTGGGCATGCGCTGGAGCATGACGCGCCTGCCGCAGCCCAATGAATGGCTCACGGCAAGCATTGACCTCGGTGCACTGGGTGTCGTCATGCTGGCGATCCTCGCCTATGCGCTGTCGATGCTCTGCTGGCTCGGCGCGCTCAAGCAGCTGCCGCTGGGCCGCGCCTATTCGCTGTTGAGCATCAGCTACGCCCTGGTGTACCTGCTGGCGGCCAGCCTGCCAGTGTTCAATGAAGATTTTTCCGCTTCAAAAACCCTGGGGGTGGCGCTTGTCATCCTCGGTGTGCTGGTTATCAACTCTCGTCGTGCTAGCGCTACAAGTCCCAGGAATGCCCCATGAAAATCAGTGTATTTGGTAGTGGTTACGTCGGTCTGGTGCAGGCCACCGTGTTGGCCGAAGTCGGTCACGATGTCATCTGCATGGACGTCGATCAAAACAAGGTCAAGCTGCTGCAGCAAGGCCATGTGAGCATCTTCGAGCCGGGGCTCGCGGCGATGGTGAAAGAGAACCTGGAGAGCGGGCGCCTGCATTTCACCTTTGATGAAAAGCTGGCCGTCGAGCATGGGGAAGTGCTGTTTATCGCCGTGGGCACGCCTTCGGATGAGGACGGCTCGGCTGACCTTAAATACGTGCTGTCAGTCGGCGATGCAGTGGCGCGTCACCGCAAGGAACCGGTGATCCTGGTGGAAAAGTCCACCGTACCTGTCGGCACCGGCGACACCCTGCGCGCGCATATCGAGAAAGCCCTGCACCTGGCCGGCCGGCACCTGGAGTTCGATATCGTCTCCAACCCGGAATTTCTCAAGGAAGGCTCGGCCGTGGCCGACTGCCGCCGCCCGGACCGCATCATCATCGGCTGCGAGCGCGAAGAAGTGCGTGATGTGATGCGTGACCTGTACGCGCCGTTCAATCGCAACCACGACCGCATCATCTTCATGGACCTGCGCAGCGCCGAACTGACCAAATACGCCGCCAACTGCATGCTCGCGACCAAGATCAGCTTTATCAACCAGATCGCCGAGCTGGCTGAACACTTGGGCGCGGACATCGAAGCCGTGCGTCTTGGCATCGGCGCCGACTCGCGCATTGGTTACCACTTCATCTACCCCGGTTGTGGCTACGGCGGCTCATGCTTCCCCAAAGACATGCGCGCCCTGATCCACAGCGCCAAGCAAGCCCACTGCTCCAGCGACCTGCTCGAAGCGGTGGAGGCCATCAACCAGCGCCAGAAGAGCAAGCTGTTCGAGCGGGTCAACGCGTACTTCAAGGGCAACCTGCGCGGCAAGACCTTCGCGCTGTGGGGCTTGGCGTTCAAGCCCAACACCGACGACATGCGTGATGCGCCAAGCCGCGTGCTGATGGAAGCGTTGTGGGCCGCCGGTGCGAATGTGCGTGCGTTCGACCCGGAAGCCATGCAGGAAACCCAGCGCCTTTACGGCGATGACCCACGACTGATGCTCATGGGCACCCCGGAGTCCACCCTGGGCGGGGCTGATGCGCTGATCGTCTGCACCGAATGGCAACAGTTCAAGGCGCCGGACTTCGACCTGATCCACCAACGCCTGAAAACCCCGGTGATCTTTGACGGTCGCAACCTTTACGACGGCGAACGTCTGGCGCGTAAAGGCTTCCAGTACTACCCGATTGGCCGCGGCGACTCGTGCAACTTGCCGATTCCCCAGCAGCAGTGGCTGCCACAGGTTGTGGAAGCCTGAGACGTGAACAAAGCTCAACCGCCCTTGTTAAATCCAACGATCCGCCGCCAATCCCTCGTTTTGGGGTTGCTGGCGTTGTTGCTGTTTATCGCCGGCAGCTGGCACCAGGCGATTATTGGCTTCGACTCACGCTTCGTGGTGTTCGCCCAGGAGATGTTGCGCCATGGGCCTAGCTTTTTCCCCACCACTTACGGGCAGCCCTATGCAGATTACCTGGCCACTTCGACACTGCTGACGTGGCTGCTGTCCTTGCCATTGGGCCAGGTCACCAGCTTTACCGCTTGGCTGCCCACGGCGATTGCCTCGGCGTTTATCGTCACCCTGGTGTATCGACTGACGGCGCCCTACTCCCAGCGCTGGGGTCTGCTGAGCATTGCAATACTCTTGCTAAGCAGCACGTTTATCAGCGAAACCCGCTCGGTGTCCCTCGACCAGATGCTGGCCGCGATCGCCTTGGCGGTGTTCTACCTGGGTTATGCCCATGACCACTTCGGTGCGGGAAAACGCCTGCACTGGCTGTACCTGTTGCTGATTGTCGGCTTTGCCGTCCGCGGGCCGATTGGCCTGGTCATCCCCACTGGCGTGTTGTGCAGCTACTATCTGATCAACCGGCAATGGCGCCAGCTGTTCAGCTTCGGCCTACTCGCGCTGGCGTTACTGGGGGCGTGTGTTGGCCTGTTGTTGCTGATGGCCAAGCTGAGTGGCGGCGAAGGCTTCATGCAGGACGTGATCCGCATGCAGTTCCTTGGACGCATGGATGGCCGCGAAGGCTCCAGTGGCGTGTTGTATTACTTCACCAGTTCCCTGGGCAACTATGCCATGGCGTACCCAATGGCACTGTTGGTGCTGCTGGCGATGCTGATCAGCGGGCGGCGTGCCCCGGGGCCGGCGTTGCAGTTGGTGTGGTACTGCGCGGCCGCAGGGCTTCTGGTGATGCTCGGCCTGTCGATTCCCCAGGCCAAAAAGGCGCGTTATGTGCTACCGATGTTGCCCATGGCGGCGATTATTGCGGCGTATCCCTTCCACGTGGCGCACGGGCGGCTCTTCGCCTGGCTGCGCGGGTTGATGCTGGGTATCTGGACGGCGTTACCGACGCTTTTGATTGCCGGGTTGCTGTTCGCGAGACCGCGCTATCCGGAACAAATGAGCCATATTGGCTGGGTGCTCGGCGTGCTTGGGGGGCTGCAGGTTCTGTCGCTGCTGGCGTTGTTCAAGACGCGGCTGCGCCCGGTCGGACCAGCGTTTACAGGCGTATTGGCGGTCTGGGCCACCTATATTCTGGTGGTCGAACCGCTGGAACGCAGTGTCTACGACACCCGCACCTTTACCCTTCAGGTCCATGAGCAGGTGATGCAACAACGGGCGCCGGTGGTTTTGCACGGTTTGGGCAAGGACGCCAAGGCCATCAAATACATGGTCAACGTCGACTGCGACCAAGTGCCGTTGTTCACCCAGCAAGCGGCCGACTTGAAGCCGATCCAAGGGCCCGCCTGGTTGGTGATGAGCGCTGCGGACTACGAAGGCCTGACGGACCCGCGCTTTCGCTCCATCACCCCAACCCTGGCCGGTGAATTCGACCACAACCCTTACGTGCTACTGCACCTGGCGAAAACCGCGCAACCTTGACCCCTGCGCCGGCGCTCCCGGTGCAGAAAACTCCTACGTAGCTTTACGTAATGGCTGGTGCCTTTTCCCTTTCCTGTGCCCAAAACCCGACTGTAAACTCGCCTGGGAGCGGTATTTATTTACCGCCACAGGCCATGGGTCATAACAAGGACGAGAGGACAACACCGTGCCAGATCATGTTTCGCTTGATAAGTCTGCCCTGACCCGTGCCGAAGTGCATGTCGGCTACGTGTCCATGCTGCCTTTGGACCGGCTGATGGGGTTGCGCGATGCCTTGGTGGCATTGAAAGGGCCGTTGGCCAGTGAGCCGGGGCTACAGGAAAGCCTTCACCGACGTTTTTTGGACGAAGAAACCTGCAATCGCGTGCTCGGTAAGGTCTGTTGCTCTCTGCCCAATTAATGCCGTTACAATTCATTATTATTGCACTCAAGCTTCATTAATATGCATTGGCACCCTTTCTTCAAGGTCGGCACACTGCAGAGGTTTCTTCCCCCAACGGTTGGAACGCTCAAAGGGCTTTTCCGGGCAACCAGACTAGCCTTTTTTTTGCCCGCTGTTTATGGACCCTCTTCAATGCTCGCTCGCTGGCTCCCCGCTGCAATCAACACCCGCCCCACCGAATGGAGCCGTGCCGCCATCGGTATGGCCGTGGGCACACTCTTCAGTATCTGGTTATGCGCCCAAGTGTTTGGCATGGAGGTCGCATTGCACCTGCTTGGCCCGCTCGGCGCTTCGGCCGTGTTGCTGTTCGCCGTGTCATCGGGTGCATTGGCGCAGCCCTGGTCGATCATCGGCAGCTACCTCTGCGCCGGTGTCGTCGCCCTGCTGGTGACCCGAGTTCTCGGCCCTTCCCTGGGTGGCGCCTGCCTGGCGGCGGGCATCACGGTGGTGCTGATGTGCTGGCTGCGCTGCCTCCACCCGCCGGCCGGTGGCCTGGCCATGACGCTGGTATTGGCTGACCCGTCGTCCGCAGCGCTGGGTTGGTATGAGTTAGGCGCCGTGCTACTCGGTGCCGGCGCCTTGTTGGCCTGCGCATTGGCTTATAACAATGCCACGCGCACGCGCTATCCCAAAGGCGCCGCTGAATCACCGGCCACCCTCTTGCCCCACCCTAACGCTGATCGAGACCCCGCCATCACCGCCGCCGATTTAAAACACGCGCTGGCCGAAATGGAGCAATTTTATGACGTGGAGCCCACAGCGCTGGAACAACTGATCCACGCAGCCGAAACCCACGCCAGGCGCCGCAGTATTGGTGACGTGCTGGCGAGTCGGGTGCCTTGAGTCCATCGCCCACTCGCTGCATAAATGCAAAAACGACCTGCATGATTGAAGGTTGTACTGGGCAAATTTGCACTGGTACGATCAAGGGATGTTTCGTTCGCGAACATCTTGATAAAGAACAATAAAAGCAGGGAGTTATCAATGACTGCTCAGGTTTCAACCGAGACAAGCCACGCAGATACGCATCAGCACGTAGTGCTCGCCGAGATTCGCAACCATATCGGCCACCTCACCCTCAATCGCCCCGCCGGCTTGAATGCCATCACCCTGGACATGGTGCGCCGCCTGGCGTCCCAATTGCAGGCGTGGGCCGATGACCCGCAGGTGCACGCCGTGGTCCTGCGCGGCGCGGGCGAGAAGGCCTTTTGTGCCGGCGGCGATATACGTTCCCTGTACGACAGTTTCAAGAACGGCGACAGCCTGCACCAAGATTTTTTTGTCGAGGAGTACGCGCTGGACCTGGCCGTTCACCATTACCGCAAACCGGTACTGGCGCTGATGGACGGGTTTGTCCTGGGCGGCGGCATGGGCCTGGTGCAGGGCGCCGATTTGCGCGTCGTCACCGAACGCAGTCGCCTGGCGATGCCGGAAGTGGCAATCGGTTACTTCCCTGACGTGGGCGGCAGTTACTTCCTCTCGCGTATCCCCGGCGAGCTGGGCACATACCTGGGCGTCACCGGGGTGCAGATCCGCGCGGCCGATGCGTTGTACTGCGGTTTGGCAGACTGGTATCTCGACAGCGCGAAGCTCGCCGAGCTGGACCAGAAGCTTGATCGTCTGCAATGGCACGACTCACCGCTTAAAGACCTGCAAGGCGTGCTCGCCAAACTGGCTGTGCAGCACTTGCCCGATGCACCGCTGGCCGCTTTGCGCACGGCCATCGACCACTTCTTCGCGCTGCCGGATGTACCGAGCATCGTTGAGCAGCTTCAGGAAGTCACCGTCGCCGATAGCCACGAATGGGCGCTGACCACCGCCAACCTGATGAAAACCCGCTCGCCGCTGGCCATGGCCGTCACCTTGGAAATGTTACGTCGCGGCCGCCGCCTGCCCCTGGAGCAATGTTTTGCCCTGGAGTTGCACCTTGACCGGCAATGGTTCGAACGCGGCGACCTGATCGAAGGTGTTCGCGCCCTGATCATCGACAAAGACAAGAGCCCCCGCTGGAACCCGCCAACCCTGCATGGGCTTGCGCTCAGCCATGTAGAAAGCTTCTTTCATCACTTCAAGAAGGTTGCGAACTAAGCCATGCAAGACATTGAATACACAGAAGAACAAGTGATGATCCGCGACATGGCGCGCGACTTTGCCCGCGGCGAAATCGCCCCCTACGCGCAAACCTGGGAGAAAGCCGGCTGGATCGACGACGCCCTGGTGGCGAAGATGGGCGAACTGGGCCTGCTGGGCATGGTGGTGCCGGAAGAATGGGGCGGTACGTATGTCGATTACGTCGCCTACGCCCTCGCCGTGGAAGAAATTTCCGCCGGAGACGGTGCCACGGGTGCAGTGATGAGTATCCACAATTCAGTGGGTTGCGGGCCAATCCTCAACTACGGCACAGATGCACAGAAGCAAGCCTGGCTGGCGGACCTGGCCAGCGGCCAAGCGATTGGCTGCTTCTGCCTGACCGAACCCCAGGCCGGTTCTGAGGCCCACAACCTGCGCACCCGTGCCGAACTGCGTGACGGCCAGTGGGTCCTCAATGGCGCCAAGCAGTTCGTCAGCAACGGCAAGCGCGCCAAGCTGGCCATTGTGTTCGCCATGACCGACCCGGAGCTGGGCAAGAAAGGCATTTCAGCGTTCCTGGTGCCTACGGCAACGCCTGGCTTTGTAGTGGATCGCACCGAGCACAAGATGGGTATCCGCGCTTCGGACACCTGCGCCGTCACCCTCAACCAATGCACGGTGCCTGAGGCCAACCTGCTCGGCGAGCGTGGCAAGGGGCTGGCGATTGCCCTGTCCAACCTGGAAGGCGGGCGCATCGGCATCGCCGCCCAGGCATTGGGAATCGCCCGTGCGGCGTTTGAGGCGGCGCTGGCGTACGCCCGTGACCGGGTGCAGTTCGACAAGGCAATCATCGAACACCAGAGCGTGGCCAATTTGCTGGCGGACATGCAAACCCAGCTGAATGCAGCGCGCCTGCTGATCCTGCACGCCGCTCGACTGCGCAGCGCGGGCAAGCCATGCCTGTCGGAAGCCTCCCAGGCCAAGCTGTTTGCCTCGGAAATGGCGGAGAAAGTCTGCTCGTCAGCCATGCAGATTCACGGCGGGTATGGGTACTTGGAGGATTACCCGGTGGAGCGTTACTACCGGGATGCGCGGATCACGCAGATTTACGAAGGGACCAGCGAGATTCAGCGGATGGTGATTGCCAGGGAGCTGAAGAATTACATGCTTTAGCAGCCTCAAGTTGAAAGCTGCAAGCGGCAAGTAAAGGGAAGCTGGTTTTTACTTGAGGCTTGCAGCTTGAGGCTAGCAGCTGTTACTTATCTTTGAACTCAGGCGCACGCTTGGCCACAAACGCCGCCATGCCTTCCTTCTGATCCTGCGTTGCAAACGCTGCGTGGAACACTCGGCGCTCAAAGCGCACGCCTTCCGACAGGCTCACTTCAAACGCACGGTTCACGCTTTCCTTGACCATCATGCTTATCGGCACTGATTTGCCGGCAACCAGGGTGGCGACTTTCAGCGCTTCTTCCAGCAATTCATCGGCCGGCACGATACGCGCGACAATTCCACAGCGCTCCGCTTCCACGGCATCGATAAAGCGTCCGGTCAGGCACATTTCCATGGCCTTCGCCTTGCCCACCGCGCGGGTCAGGCGCTGCGTGCCGCCCATGCCTGGCAGTACGCCGAGGTTGATTTCCGGCTGGCCGAACTTGGCGTTATCACCGGCCAGGATGAAGTCGCACATCAACGCCAGTTCGCAACCGCCGCCCAACGCGAAGCCGTTGACCGCGGCAATGATCGGTTTACGACGGTTGGCTACGCGATCGCTGTCGCTGAACAGGTCGTCCAGATAGATCTGCGGGTAGGTCAGCTCGGCCATTTCCTTGATATCGGCGCCGGCGGCAAAGGCCTTTTTCGAGCCCGTCAGCACGATGCAGCCGATTTCGGGGTTGGCTTCCAAGCCATCCAGCGCTTGGTTCAATTCGCTGACCAGTTGCGCATTCAGGGCGTTCAGGGCCTGCGGACGATTGAGGGTAATCAGCCCGACGCGGCCCTGGACTTCGAGCAAGATGGTTTCGTAACTCATGTATCGGCTCCTTAAAGATTGCGTGAGATGACCATGCGCTGGATATCGCTGGTGCCTTCGTAAATCTGGCAGACCCGCACATCGCGGTAGATCCGCTCCAGGGGGAAGTCGCTCAGGTAACCGTAACCGCCGAGGGTTTGCAAGGCGGCCGAGCAGACTTTTTCGGCCATTTCCGAGGCAAACAGCTTGGCCATCGAGGCTTCCACCAGCGCTGGCTTGCCGCTGTCACGCAGGGCGGCGGCGTAATGCACCATCTGCCGGGCAACTGCGATTTGCGTGGCCATGTCGGCCAGGCGAAAGGCCACGGCCTGATGTTCGATGATCGGTTTGCCGAAGCTTTCGCGCTCGCGGGCATAGTCGCGGGCCGCTTCGAAGGCAGCGCGCGCCATGCCGACCGCTTGCGAGGCGATACCCACGCGGCCACCTTCGAGGTTGGCGAGGGCAATCTTGTAGCCTTCGCCCTCCTCACCCAGTCGATTGGCGACCGGCACCTTCAGGTTTTCAAAGAGGATCTGGCAGGTGTCAGACGCATGCTGGCCGAGCTTGTCTTCGACCCGCGCCACACTGTAGCCCGGCGAGTCGGTCGGCACGATAAACGCGCTGATCCCGCGCTTGCCGGCAGTTGGGTCGGTCACGGCAAATACAATCACTACACCGGCGTTCTGCCCAGACGTGATGAATTGTTTGCAGCCGTTCAGCACGTAATGGTCGCCGTCCAGGCGCGCGCGGGTTTTCAGGCTGCTGGCATCGGAACCGGCCTGGGGTTCGGTCAGCGCAAAGGCACCGAGCATCGCGCCGCTGGCGAGGGGTTTGAGGAATCGCTCTTTCTGCTCCTCGTTGCCGAATTTGAGGATCGGTACGCAACCGACTGAGTTGTGCACGCTCATGATGGTCGAGCAGGCACCGTCGCCTGCGGCGATTTCTTCCAGCGCCATGGCGTAAGCCAGGTAACCGGTGTCGCATCCGCCCCACTGCTCCGGCACCAGCATGCCGAAAAAGCCGAGTTCGGCCATTTCACTGATGGCCTCTTTGGGAAAACGGTGCTCGCGGTCCCATTCGGCAGCAAAGGGTTTCAGACGTTCCTGGGCAAATTGCCGGGCCGCGTCGCTGATCTGTCGTTGTTCTTCATTCGCCAGCATGATGATAAGTCCTTAGTACAAGCATTCGACGGCCATGGCTGTGGCTTCACCACCGCCGATGCAAATGGCGGCGACGCCGCGCTTGAGGCCGTTCTGGCGCAGTGCCGAGAGCAGCGTCACTAAAATCCGCGCCCCTGAGGCGCCGATCGGATGGCCCAGGGCGCACGCGCCCCCGTGGATGTTGACCTTGGCGTGGGGGATTTCCAGTTTGCTCATGGTCACCAGGCTGACCACGGCAAAAGCTTCGTTGATCTCGAACAGGTCGACGTCATCCAGGCTCCAGCCGGTCTTGGTCATTAGCTTGCGAATCGCCCCCACCGGTGCCACCGGAAACAGCCCCGGCTCATCGGCAAATGCCGCATGCCCATGGATCACTGCCAGAGGCTTCAGGCCGCGTTTCTCAGCGTCGGACTGGCGCATCAGCAGCAGCGCCGCCGCGCCATCGGAAATCGAGCTGGAGTTGGCCGCCGTGACGGTGCCTCCTTCGCGGAACGCCGGTTTGAGGCTACTGATCTTGTCCAGTTTGGCCTTGGGCGGCTGTTCGTCATGCAGGATGGTTTTCTGCTCTTTGCCCACGGTGACTTGCACCGGGACGATCTCCGCAGCAAAGCTGCCATGGGTGATTGCCTCTTGCGCACGTGTCAGCGAGGCAATGGCGAACGCGTCCTGGGCCTCCCGGGTGAAACCGTTATGCAGGGCGCAATCTTCGGCGAAGGAGCCCATCAGGCACCCCTTGTCGTAGGCGTCCTCGAGGCCGTCGAGGAACATATGGTCAAGTACACGACCGTGTCCCATGCGGTAGCCGCTACGCGCACGGTCCAGCAGGTACGGCGCGTTGGACATGCTTTCCATGCCGCCGGCAATCACCACGTCGACGCTGCCGGCCAGCAGCGAATCATGGGCCAGGATCGTCGCTTCCATGCCCGAGCCGCACATCTTGTTGAGGGTGGTGCAACGGGTGCCCTTGTCCAGCCCGGCACCCAATGCGGCCTGGCGTGCGGGCGCCTGGCCGAGGCCTGCGGGCAGCACGCAGCCAAACAACACTTCATCCACGGCGTCGCTGGCGATACCGGCACGCTCAACGGCGGCACGAATCGCGGCGGAACCCAGCTGCGGCGCGGTCAGGCCCTTGAGGTCGCCCTGGAACCCGCCCATGGGCGTGCGCACGGCGCTGACAATAACAATGGGATCAGTCATGGGGAATACTCCTTACTTGGCAGCCATGCGCAAGGCGCCGTCGAGACGGATCACCTCGCCATTGAGCATGCTGTTTTCAATGATGTGGCGCACCAGCGAAGCGTATTCGGCGGGTTTGCCCAGGCGTGGCGGAAAAGGCACGCCGGCGGCCAGGGAGTCGCGCACTTCGGGCGTCATGCCGGCCATCATCGGTGTTTCGAAAATGCCGGGGGCGATGGTCATCACGCGAATGCCAAAGCGCGCCAGCTCACGTGCGGCAGGCAACGTCAGGCTGGCAATAGCGCCTTTGGAGGCGGCGTAGGCTGCCTGGCCGATCTGCCCGTCGAATGCGGCCACGGAAGCGGTATTGATGATCACACCGCGCTCGCCATCGGCATTCGCCTCGGTTTCAGCAATGGCCGCAGCCGCCAGGCGCAGCAGGTTGAAGCTGCCGATCAGGTTGACGTTGATCACTTGGGCAAAACTTGCCAGCCCATGGGGGCCGTTTTTGCCGAGGATTTTTTCGCCACGCACCACACCGGCGCAGTTCACCAGCCCATGCAAACCGCCAAACGCTGCAACCGTGGCCTGCACGGCGGCTTCGGCAGCCGCTTCCTGGCTGATATCCGCCACTGCACTGCGGGCGTTCTCGCCGAGCTGCTGGGCCTTGGCCGCCACTGCGTCGGCGTTGAGGTCCACCAGCATCACTTTGGCACCGGCGGCAATGAGCATCTCAGCGGTAGCCGCACCGAGGCCGGAAGCGCCGCCGCTGACCAGGAAGATTTTGTTTTCAATCTGCATTATTGTTTCCTTGAACGGTCCGAATTGTCGGAATAGTCGCTCTGGAGCGCCACTGCGGCAATGGTCAAAACCTTCAAGCTACCTGACTGTTTTGGCCAGTCATCGCCCCCGCCGATCAACATGCGATGGGGCGCAAGTTTCTCCCGGGTTTGACACCCGCCATGCTCTGACCGAAGCTGACGGCTTTGCATTCCTGCCTTGCTTTCGGACGCCTGCATGTCAAAGTCTCGCCGTTACTTCATCATCGGCCTGTGCGCCCTATTGTCGATTGTGCTGATCTGGTATTTCTCCCGTCCCACCCCGGTGGCCGTACCGGCTGCGATTGCCCATGGTTACTCCATAGCCCTGAAACAGGCGCGCAACGGTGAGCCAGGAGCCGCCCGTGTGCTGTATCAGCAACTCGGCCGGACGGACCTGTCGCCCGAGCGCCGCGCGGCGTTGCACGCCGAACTGCCCAATTACCCTAGCCCTCATGCCTTGAAGCTTGCAGACAAAGACCTGAGCAGCGAATCGGCGCTGGTCCGCGAGGCGGCCATCCATAGCATTGTCGGCCTGGTGCCCACCGGCCAGCGCACGCTGTTACTCGGCCCGGTACTGGATGATCCCGAACAAGCTGTACGATTCACCGCCGCCAACGCCCTGCTGGGTCTGTCCCCCGACACCCTGGGCCTGTACTTCGGGCCTTTGCAGCAGGTGCTGGATGAGTTTGTGAAAGCGCTCAAGGCCCAACCCGAAACGGCCGAAGGCTGGATTCAACTGGCGCGCCTGTACATACACAGCGCAATGTTGCCGCAAGCCCAAAATGCGCTGGCACAGGCGGTGCGACTGCAGCCAGACAACCTGCAAGCCGTGGTGGCGCAGATCGAGCTGCTGGACAAACAGGGCAAGACCGACGAGTCCCGGCAGTTACTGGCGCGCCAATTGACGGCGCACCCGGAATCAGCGTATCTGCAACACGCGCTGGGGATGTGGCTGCTGCACCATGGCGAGCGCACCTATGCCCTGCTGGGTCTGTCCAAAGCGGTGGAATTGGAACCGGGCAATCAGGATTACCGCTACGACCTCGCCACTACCCTGCACGCCCAGCAGGAACTGGAAGCCGCCCAGCGACAACTGGAAGAGATCATTCAACGCCACCCCGCCAATCGCAAAGCCCGGGTTTTGCTGGTCAACTATTGGAAGGAAAGCGGCCAGCTCCAGAACGTACAAGTGCTGCTCGCGCAACTGGAACAGCAGAATCCCGACGATCCGGCACTGCAACAGGGTCTATAGCGCGTCGGCAAAGTGTTCTGAAAGCTGACGCACCGCACAAACCTCCTGAAACGGTTGAACCCCCGGAATACACAACGGTCAAGAGAATATGGCGCGTTCGAACGACCGCGCACCTCTACTCGTATGTGACCTGAGGGCACTTCTTGTCTACATCCAATGCGCTATCAAGTGACAAAGCAGCCACCGGTATCGTCGGTCTCGACGACATTCTTGCCGGCGGCTTGTCTCGCAGCCATTTGTTCCTGCTCGAGGGTGAGCCTGGGACCGGCAAAACCACCGTCGCCCTCCACTTTCTTCAGGACGGCGCCAAATGCGGCGAGCGATCCTTGTACATCACACTCTCGGAAACCGAGCGCGAGTTACGCCAGGGTGCCAAGTCCCATGGCTGGGACCTCGATGACAACATCCACATATTCGAGCTGACGCCGCCCGAAAGCATTCTCAACACTGATCACCAACAAAGTCTGTTGTATTCGTCCGACCTGGAATTGGGCGAAGCGACCCGGCAGATCTTCGAAGTGGTGGAACGGGTCAAGCCGACCCGCGTGGTGATCGACAGTTTGTCGGAGATCCGCTTGCTGGCGCAGAGTTCGCTGCGCTATCGCCGGCAGATCCTGGCGATCAAGCACTACTTTGTGCGCTATAACGCCACGGTCCTGTTGCTGGATGACTTGACCACCGAAGCGCTGGATAAAACCGTACACAGCGTTGCCCATGGTGTTATCCGCCTGGAAGAGCTGACACCCGTCTACGGTGCCGAGCGGCGTCGCGTGCGCGTGGTTAAATACCGTGGGCAAAAATACCGCGGTGGCTTTCATGACTTCACCATTGCCGGCGATGGCATCCACGTATTCCCGCGACTGGTGGCCGCCGAACATCGCGCCGGCTATGTCCGTCAAACACTTACCAGCGGCATTGGCGAATTGGATGCATTGCTGGGTGGCGGCATCGAGACCGGCTCCAGCACGTTGATCCTGGGCCCAGCCGGTACTGGCAAGTCGCTGATTTCGATCCTGTTCGCTGCTGCCGCCGTGTCGCGTGGAGAGAAAGCCGCACTGTTTATTTTCGATGAAGAACTCAGCCTGCTGTTCGAACGCATGCGGCAGTTGAACATCGATCTTCCCGCACTGCAGGCAACCGGCAATCTTTTCATTGAGCAGGTGGATGCCGCCGAGCTGTCACCGGGTGAGTTTTCTCATCGCGTGCGGCGCTGCGTGGACGAGCGCGGCATCAAGACGGTGGTGATCGACAGCGTCAACGGTTTCCAGGCCGCCATGCCGGAAGAGAACTCGCTGATCCTGCACATGCACGAACTGTTGCTTTACCTCAACCGGCGCGGTGCCGCGACCTTCATGACCGTTGCCCAGCACGGCCTGGTCGGTGACATGCAGGCGCCCGTCGACCTTACTTACCTGGCAGACACGGTGATCCTGTTGCGTTACTTCGAGGCACTCGGCAAAGTCCGACGAGCTATTTCCGTGATCAAGAAACGTACCGGTACCCACGAGTCGACCATCCGTGAGTACCGCATCGGTGCGGGCGGCGTGGCCGTTGGTGCCCCACTCGAGTCGTTCCAGGGCGTATTGCGCGGGGTGCCGACTTATATGGGGAGTGAAGCCCCGCTGCTCGTGGACCCGTCAGAGTGAGTACGCAGTTACCGGTATCCGAGCGAGCAATCATTCTTGCGCCGATGGGACGTGATAGCGTACTCGCGTCAATGATGCTTAAAGAAGCGGGGTATGGCAGCCTGATTGCCAGCGAATTGCCACGACTGTGCGAGGCGCTGGAGCAAGGCGCCGGCCTGCTGATCGTGGCCGTCGAAGCCTTGCGTGGTGTTGACCTCAATGCGTTGCTTGAATGCCTGCGTCGCCAGCCGCCCTGGTCCGATTTGCCCATCGTGCTGATGACTCACCATGGCGGCAAGGAGCAAAGCGGCTCCTCTCACCTGAGCAATTTGCTTGGCAACGTGACCTTTCTGGAACGACCGTTTCACCCCTCCACACTGATCAGCTTGGTCACTACTGCCGTGCGCAGCCGGCGCCGGCAGTATGAGGCGCGCGACCGCCTGGTTGACTTAAGTGAGAGCGAACTGCGCCTGCAACGTACGTTGGCAACCCTGGAGCAGCAGGTCGAAGAACGCACCCTGCAGCTGCGAAGCAACGAGGAAGCCCTGCGCCAATCCCAGAAAATGGAAGCCGTTGGCCAGCTCACCGGCGGTATCGCGCACGACTTCAACAACATGTTGACTGGGATCATCGGCAGCCTGGAAATGCTGCGAAGGCGTATTTCCCGGGGCAAATTGGACGACCTGGACAGCCTCATCGATCTAGGCGTGACCTCCGCTAACCGTGCAGCGAGCCTTACCCATCGGCTGCTAGCGTTTTCGCGCCGGCAATCACTTGACTCCAAGCCCGTGGAGATCAACCAACTGGTGACCTCGATGGGTGAGTTGCTCAAACGCAGCATCAACGAAAGTATCACGCTGGACATGCAACTCACCCACGAACCGTGGACCGCCGAGGCCGACCCCAATCAGTTGGAAAACGCCCTGCTCAACCTGGTGATCAATGCCCGTGACGCGATGCCCAACGGTGGCCGCCTGACCGTGGAGACCACTAACCGCCACCTCGATAGTGTATTCACCGCCGCCTACGGCACCCTGCTGCCCGGTGACTACGTTGAACTGCGCGTCAGCGACACGGGCTGTGGCATTTCGGAAAGTGTGATCGGCCGCGTGTTCGACCCATTTTTCACGACCAAGCCCATCGGCCAAGGCACGGGACTGGGTTTATCGATGATCTACGGGTTTGCCCGCCAGTCGCGTGGCCATGTGATCATCCATAGCCAAGTGGGCGAAGGCACGACGGTCAGTCTGTTTCTGCCACGGTTCATCGGTGACGTCGTCGCCGAGGTGGCGGCTGACCCAGCGCTTCTGCCTTGCGCCAATGCGGGCGAAACGGTGCTGATTGTCGAGGACGACCCCGCCGTGCGCGTGCTGGTCAGTGCGGTACTCAAAGAGTTGGGTTATGGCTATGTCGAAGCGGGTGACGCCAACACGGCGGTGCCGATCATCGAGTCGGAGCAACGTATTGACTTGATGATCAGCGACGTTGGCCTGCCCGGCATGAATGGCCGCCAACTGGCGGAAATCGGCCGGCAGATCCGCCCGGATCTCAAGGTGCTGTTCATCACCGGTTACGCCGAGCATGCGGCGGTGCGTGGCGGTTTCCTTGATCCCGGGATGCAGTTGATCACCAAGCCGTTCACCTTTGATCTGTTGACGGCGAAGGTCCGGGAGATGATCAAGCAGTCAGTCGAGATGACGGACCACTGACAAGCAACTGTCACCCGTCCTGCATTACTTGGTAATTGGTCGGCAGGGTAGTCGTGGAATCATTTAGTTCCTTCGGTACACAAACAGGTAGGAAACCCTCGCAGAACGACGCTGCGAACCTATTCGACAGTCCCGACTGAGAACGCACTGATGACCCTGTCTGCACACCTCTCCACGCCGTCGCTTGCCCATTTTGTCCCACTTGCCCCCCCGCTTATCCAAGCACCGCGCCTGTCGCTGTCGGCTCTGCAAACCGACGCTTCTGTGCAGCCGCCAAGCGTTGATGGTGACCATCAACTGGCCGAACTGTATGCCAATAGCTTGCGCACTCACAGTGATAAGCCCCGGTCTATCGGCGATCAGCCGATTGGGCCGATTCCGCCTGATTCGACGTTCGGGCAATGGCGCCAACAGCTAAGCGCCCTCCTCCAGTCCCCGGACCTCAAGGAATGGGCGCAGAAGAATCGGATCGACCTTTCAAAACCCATCTCATTGTTCCCGCCGCAAGGCAATACCCCGGGGTTTGCAGTGCTCAGGGTCAAGCCTCTTGCTGGTGCCCGGAGCCAGTCGGTGACGTCCAAGTATTTCGGCAGTTTCGTCGGGGACAGGAGCCACGCATTGCCCCTGTCTTGGCCGCTTATCATGCAGGCAGCTACTGCTCTGGCGAACGGTCAAACCTACATATTCGCGCCCAGGGGCGACATGGCGCAGGTGAAGGAGGCGGCGGCGTTTTACGGCGAAGCCCTGCCAACAACCGTTGACGCTGCAAACGACCGTGCTGTGCAGTTGGAGCAGCTGAAAGTTTTCGAAGGTAGCGCGCACTTGAATCACGAAGATGCGCTCGAACACCAAAAGCGAGAGAGGGGGGATATCAATAACCGACACACATTTAACAACCAGATCATTAATCGAGTGTTGGCTGCATTTTCCCCCTTACATCTGGACGCTCAGGAGAAGGCCCAATTACCGACCGGTTCTGTGGGTTACATGACGCCAGATCAACTCGCGGCCAGGGTCAAAAATGATCTGGAAACGATCCTGGGTGTCATCACCCTGCCTATCGATCCACACTCGTCCTACCCTCGCGAGCAGGGTTTGGAGACTGGCAGCACTATCAGCCTCAAGCGCTTTATTGAGGACAATGGTTGGATGATGCCCACCAACCTCGCTGAGTTGCGCAACCTCGCCACCAGCACCACTGCCGCCACCCCCCTGTCGCCGCCGCATGGCAATCTTGGCGGCGCACTGTCCTGGCCGCTACCACCGAGCCATCAAGATCAGCTGAGCAGTTACCAACCGCTTGCGATGCTGCCAGGCGCCAAATACGGCCTATTCAGGCAATTGACCAGCAAGTTGGCCCTGGATCAATCGACGCTGGCCCAGCCCCGCAGGGTTATCGAGAGCATCATCAACTCGGCTGAAGGGCAGCGGGTGGGCACGTCACTTGAAGCCAAATTCGCAGGCCTCTCGAGCGAAACCAGTGTTGCCGATTGGCTGTTGACGGCACTGCAATTGTCCCTGGATCAGGAAACCTTGCTGGACCGCTCTGGCGCCCCCAGTCGTAATAAGGTTGCCGGTTTCGACCTGGCGCATTCCGAGCACGTCGGCAAACATCCTTCAACGGTTGTGACGGCGCTGTCCGCTCATCTGGAAGGCAAGCAAAAAGCCACTGCGGAACTGGCTCCTGTGGCCGCTTACTTGTTGTTATCACGCCGGGCGCCGGCTTACCTGGTGAAGGACATTCCCGCCGGCGTCACCTGCGGCTCCCACTCCTGGGTCAGCCTTGAGGTCGCAGTGGCACGCCTGGAAGCCAAGGCACCGGGGTCGACTGCACTTATGACGTATGCGCAAGTGATCAATCTTGCGGAACGGGCACCCATTACCGTTGAAGATCGAGTGGTCGCGGCCTCAGCGCAACAGGCTGCGCTCATGGATTGGGGCATCGCCAATGGCGTCATCGCCGTCAACGCCAAGGATGAGTACACCGCGCTCCAGGTGGACAGCGTACGCAAGGCCTACAACGCACAACTTGAAGAGTTGAGCGCCGGGTCTCAGGCGTTCTCCCGTGAAATGCCAACGCGTCGCGCATTGGCGCTCGGGGCCTTGAAAAAGGCACTGGGTGAAGGCATCGACTTTGAAAAGCAGAGCCTTGAGGCGGTGACTAAGGGCCGAGATGACGTAGGCCCGCATTCGGTCGTGGATATTTACATGAACGGGGGATTCACCGGGGCACTTGGCCGGGGCTGGACGTCCAACGACCCCAGCGTGCCCATTAACCGCCTGAACGCTGTAAAGGACCTGCCCGATATCAATGTGGTATTCGCCAAAGCGTTTGCGGTTTATGCCGCGCAGATGGAGAAGGCAATGGGCGCACAGGTGAAGCACCTGATCGCTACCCTGCCCCTCGAAGCGCGTAAGAATATTGAGCAAGGCACGCTTGAAACCTTCAAACAGGTGGAGGTGAGCACTGACAATTACGGAGGAACCAAAAGACGCACGTTGACCAACCGGACCGGCCTGCTGATCCGAACCGAACGCCAGGGCGTTGTTACCGTATATGAAATCAACCTGGAGAAAAATACGCTCAGTGAGCGCGATGATTTGAAAAACGTGGTTCCGGGAGCATTGGTGGAGGAATACCGAGCGGGCCTTTCACGTTCTGAGTACCCCAAGGTCCTGCCAAAGGGAAACCACGCGGCGACGGTCAGGGATGAAACCGCCTCCGACGGTATCCCCAACAGTTTCAACAGTGACCGCACCGCCTATATTGCCGACGCCCTGATGAGCCACGCGGATATACGCTCATTCGAAGATCAAGCCAGGGGCCAGACTACCTTCGATACGCGTCTGCCTTGGTACAAGCATGCCAGCGCGTTCCTCGTGAACTTTCTTCCGGTGTATCCAGCGATCAAAAGCTTCCAGGCCGGGGACATCGGTGCGGGAATCGTCGACTTGGCATTTGATGCCTTCGGTTTCATGGTCGGTCTGGGCGCTGCCGCCAAAGCCGCCAAGGGCGTGCAAGCGGGGGTGTCATCCCTGAATACGCTGGGCAGGCTTACGAAAGTATTCGGGCGCACAGCGATGTCTACGCTCAACCCCCTCGACGCCTTCGCAAATCTGGTGGCCCTACCCCTCAAAGGCCTGCAAAAAGGCGCTGTCGGCGGTTACAAACTCTTGGCCGGCAGCACTGACAGTTACGAACTGCTCAAGGCCGGTAAAAACGTCGACGCTTCGTCTTACGGCACATTCAAGTTCGACAACGACTTCTTGGAGGGGCCTGCGGCTCTAAAGCAAGACAAGTGGTACGCCTATAACCCCTTTACACAACAGGCTTATGGTCCGCCACTCAAAGACTTTTTACCGGCTGCACGCATCGAGGTGGATCATTTCGGAGCGTGGTCCAGAGCATCAGACCCCACCAAGCGCATTGATGAGGCCATGGTCAAGAAATGGAAGCGCGTTGTCGGTGAACATCGCAGCGGCCCAGAAAAAACCAGGTTTGATGATGGCTACACGTTGGGTGACCCGAAGATCGTTGAGAAACTCTCCAGCACCTCATCCATTGAAGACATTATGCGTCTGGCCACTAAACAGGGCATGACAGCGGAACAGATAGGGGTCCTCGTCCGACGCTACGATGACATCACCTACGGGGTCGGCAAGAGCAGCTCCACGCGTTTTATAAACAGCGTAGAGCCCCGATTCGGTAACGTCGTGCCTGTGCCTCAAGTGGTGTATTTCAGTCAGACCGCGCAATTGTCAGACGGGCAGTGCGCGGCTCTTTCGCGCGCCATGGCAACCGCCATGGCGCACGGCAAGGAAAAAACGCTGATCAAAAACCTGTATACCGCTGCTGCCTTCCCGGCTGATCCGGCTTCTCGCAGATTTATCGAGAGGTTACGCAAGCTTCAGGTTCAGGTCGGCGGTGAAACGTCTTTCCATGCGGGCATGCCCATTCGACAGGTGTCCTATCAAAACATGGTCAAGGAATTGGACGCGGCTACCGCATCAAAATCCCTCATGATTGACTCGCCCAACCATGCAATGGCGGCCGGCGTCCGAATCGAAAACGGGCAAAAGAGCTTTTACTTTTATGACCCGAATCTCGGCGTCGCCACCTTTCCCAGCGCAGACGCAATGGAAGCGGGCTTGAAAAAGGTTTTTCATGACAAAAAACTGGGGCCGCACTATAAAACGCACAGCACAGACGCCAATAAGCTGGAGTTCAAGGTCTTCAATCATGACGATGCCTGGCAGGCCAGGAACAGTGTGTTCTCAGCAGACTTCAAAACGCTGTATGAAGACCCGATTATCCCCTCCGGAGTGCCCCGTAGCCTCTCCCACCTTGAGTTGAAAAAGAACTGGGAGGTACTTCATACCCATCCGGCCAACAAGGGTTTGATCTGTTACAGGGCGGCCCTGCGCGTAGGGCAAGCCGAGAGAACACTCTCAACCAAGGTGTATGACGCTGTTCTGGCTAGGATGGATACCTTGGCGGCCACCAATTATTCGCCAAGTTACCTGGACATCATGGGCATCAAGCCCGACAACTTGAAAACCACTTTCAACGCCGCCGACATCAAGGAGTCCGGGCTTATCAACTTCAAGCATGCCAATGACAGTGGGGATTTCGGCCACACGGTTTATGTTCAGAAGACCAAACACAATGAATTATTTCTGTTCAATACCAATAGTCCGGACTTGGACGTGGCAATGATCCGCCATGGCAACCCACCGCAGGTCAGCGGCGGTATGACGGTATACCACCTCGATAAAGCCAACGGTAAAGGCCTTCAAGCGTTCCTCGACGGGTTCGATGGAAAGCAGGGCTGGCAATTCGCGTTTACACCCGCCAGTGTGCTCAATGCGAACGTGCAGAAACTATCCCATTAACCACTGAAATGCGCGGCGCGCGCCGTGCCCTTAAGCCAACAACCGCTGGATATGCGCTTGCAGCGTATCCAGGTCGAACGGCTTGGCCAGGATCGGCGCGTTGCGTGTGATGGGGCTGTTGCAGTCGAGAATTTCCTGTGGGTAACCGCTGATGAAGATCACTTTCAGCTCGGGTCGCAGCTTCATCGCGGGTTCGGCGATCTGCACCCCGGAAATCCCACCAGGCAGGCGGTAGTCGGTCACCATAAGGTCCAGGTGCGGCTTGGTTGCCAGGATTTCGAAGGCCTGCTCCCCATCGATGGCCTTCAATACCCGATAGCCGAGGCCGGCCAGGTACTCGCCCAGCACAAACATAATGGATTCGTCGTCCTCTACGATCAGAACGACATCTTGCGCATCTTCACTCATGGGAAGCCTTTGTCCGGTCAATTGCTGCAATTACGACCATGGGGTCACGCAGAGGTTGCGTCAAGGTGACGATTGATTTCATGCCAATGCCTCAAGGGGCAAACACACCCGAAACAAGGCGCCCTCGCCTATCTGGCTCTCGACCTCGATAGTGCCGCCATGGGCTGCAACGATCTGCTCGGAAATGAACAGCCCAAGGCCGAGGCCCGCGGCGACTTGGCTGGCAGACACACGCTCGAACTGCTGGAAAATCCGCTTCTGGTTGTCTTCACTGATACCGATCCCGTGATCACGCACTTCCACGCGAGCTTCGCCGTGTTCGCTGTACACGCGCACCTCCACCGGGCTCTTGGCCCCATAGCGCAAGGCGTTGGTCAGCAGATTGGTGACCACCTGCTCGATGCGGAACTCGTCCCAGTTGCCTTCCACGGGGCCGTCGACGATCAGTTCCATGGAAGAGCCCGCCGCCGCCACTTGGGGGCCGAAGCTCTCTACCAGGTTGCTCACACGCTGCGCCAGGTCGAAACGCGCCGGGCGTATCGACAACTTGCCGGTACGGATGCGCGACACATCGAGCATGTCTTCAATCAGGCGAATCAGGCTCTGGATCTGGCGCTCGTCGCGGTCGACCATGGCGTGCATCTTGTCCAGGGTGAATGCGGCGGCGTTATCCCGGGCAAGGTGCATCTTGCGCAGTTGGGTCTCGAGGATCAGGCCATTGAGAGGCGTGCGCACTTCGTGGGCGACGATTGACATGAAGTCGTCACGCATACGGACCGCCTGCTCTAGCTCGGCCTGTGTGGCCTGCAGGCGCGACAGCAACAGTTCTTGCTCGCGACGGCTGCGCTCAAGCGCTTCTACCTGAAGTTTCACTGCTTTGCTTTGGCGGTACAGGTCAACGAACACATTGACCTTGCTCTTGACCGCATGGATATCCAGCGGCTTGTGCAGGAAGTCCACGGCGCCGCTTTCGTAGCCCTTGAAGGCGTAATTGAGCTCACGGCCGGCAGCACTGACAAACACAATCGGGATGTTCTTGGTCTTTTCGGTGCCGCGCATCAATTCGGCCAGCTCGAAACCATTCATGCCGGGCATCTGCACATCGAGAATCGCCAGGGCGAACTCGTGCTCCAGCAACAGGGACAAGGCCTCGTCAGCGCTCAACGCCTTGAACACCTGCCGGTCCTCGCGCTTGATCAGCGCTTCGAGGGCCAGCAGGTTTTCCGGCAGATCGTCGACGATCAGCAGTTTGGCCTCGACAGTACTTAACATGGGGAATATTCCAGGGAAGCCAGCAGTGAGCCAATCCGGCTCAACGTTAGAATGTGGTCGGGTGTGTGCAGCGCCAGCGCTGCACGGGGCATGACAGCAATGCGAGCTTCAGTGGGTTCTTGCACCACAGTCGTGCCACCTTGCTGCTTGACATGGGCCAGGCCCCGGGCGCCGTCATGGTTGGCGCCGGTCAACAGGATAGCCATCAAGCCTTTGCCGTAGGCATCGGCGGCCGATTCAAACAGGAAATCAATCGCCGGTCGCGAGTGGTGCACACGGTCTTCCTGGCTCAGGGACAGGCTGCGATCCTGCTCCACCGACAGGTGGTAGCCGGACCCGGCGAAGTACAGGGTACCGGGCTCGAGCATTTCCTTGTCACGGGCCTCCACCACTCGCATGGCAACACGCCGGTCGAACACCTCGGCCAATTGGCTGCGGCGTTCATCCGGCAAGTGCAGCACGGTGATGATCGGCAAGCCGAAATCCGCTGGCAATTCGCTGAAGACCGTCAGCAAGGCTTCCACGCCACCGGCAGACGCACCGATGACGATAGCCTCTATGCCCCGGACCGATGCCGGGCTCGCAGCCGCTTGATTCATAGTTTTCGGTAGATCCGTTCCTGTTTGACCAGAGGCTCGAACTGCTTGCCATACGCGGAGAAATCCAGGGTTTCCTTACTGCCCAGCACCAGAAAGCCGCGATGGCACAGCGACTCATGGAACAATCCAAACGCGCGATCTTGCAACTTTTTATTGAAGTAAATTAACACGTTACGACACGAAATTAATTGAGTTTCTGAGAATACACTGTCAGTCGCCAGGCTGTGGTCGGCGAACGTGACATTCTCGCGCAACGTCTTATCGAAGATCGCGTAATCGTAGGCTGCCGTGTAGTAGTCGGCAAATGAACGTTGCCCGCCCGCCTGCTGATAGTTGGCCGTGTAGGCCCGCACGTTTTCCAGGGAGAAAATGCCTTGCTTGGCCTTATCCAGCGACGCCGGGTTGATATCCGTGGCGTAGATGATCGTACGCTCCAGCAAACCCTCTTCACGCAGCAGGATGGCCATGGAGTACACCTCCTCGCCCGTGCTGCAGCCGGCGATCCAGATCTTGATCGACGGGTAGGTCTTGAGCAACGGCACCACTTCCTGGCGGATCGCCAGGAAGTGCGACGGGTCGCGAAACATCTCGCTCACCGGGATCGTCAGAAATTGCAGCAACTGCATGAACGCCGCCGGATCGTGCAGCACACGCTCCTGCAAGGCGGAAATGGTCGCACAGTCGAACTGGCGCAACGCGTGGGCCACGCGGCGCTTGACCGACGCACCGGAGTAGTCGCGAAAGTCGTAGCTGTACTTGAGGTAAATCGCCTCAATCAACAGGCGCAACTCGATGTCACTGCTTGTTTCCAAAAAACGTCGCTCCACTTAAATGCGTTCCATCTTCGGTAGCCACACGCGAATCAAAGAAAACAGGCGGTCCAGGTCAATCGGCTTGGCCAGGTAATCGTTGGAGCCGGCGGCCAGGCAGCGTTCCTGATCGTCCTTCATCGCCTTGGCCGTCACTGCGATGATTGGCAACTTCTTCCAGCGTGGGTCCTGGCGGATTAAGGCGGTAGCCTCGTAACCGTCCATTTCCGGCATCATCACGTCCATCAACACCAGATCGATATCCTCGACTTCGTTGAGTTTGTCGATGGCTTCACGGCCATTGCGCCCAATGACCACCACGGCGCCCTTGTGCTCCAGGGCGCTGGTCAGGGCGAAGATGTTGCGCACATCGTCGTCCACCAAGAGGACCTTGCGCCCCTCGAAGACCTTGTCGCGGCTGCGCGCAGTCTTGAGCATCTTTTGGCGATCATGGGACAGCTGGGACTCGACTTTGTGCAGAAAGAGTGTGACCTCATCCAGCAGGCGTTCCGGCGAGCGCGCCCCCTTGATGATGATCGAGCGCGAATACTTGCGCAGTTCGGCCTCTTCATCGCGGGTCAGGTTGCGCCCGGTGTAGACGATCACCGGCGGGAACGAGCAGATATCCTCAGTGGCCATGCGCTTGAGCAGCTCGTTACCGAGCATGTCGGGCAGCTTGAGATCGATGATCATACAGTCGTAGACATGGTTGCGCAGCAGGTCGAGGGCCTCCTGGGCGAAGCCAACGGCGGTGATCTCGATGTCATCGTCGCCGATCAGGCGGGCAATGCTGTCGCGCTGCAGGTCATCGTCTTCCACCAGCAGTACGCGTTTGACCTTCTGGGTCAGCTTGGCTTCCAGGCGGGCAAAGACGTCCTTGAGCTCTTCGCGGGTGGTGGGTTTGACGGCATAACCGATGGCGCCCATGTGCATGGCCGCCTCGACGCGGTCTTCCACGGAAATTACATGCACCGGGATATGGCGGGTGTTGGCGTGTTCTTTAAGGCGTTGCAGCACGGTCAGCCCGGAATGGTCCGGCAGGCGCATATCCAGCAGGATCGCGTCAGGGATGTACGCTTCGGCCAGGCTGTAGCCTTCGTCTGCGCCATGGGCCACCAGGCAGTTATAACCAAGCTCGTGGGCCAGGTCGAACAGGATGCGGGCGAAGTTCGGCTCGTCTTCCACCACGAGGATGCAGCGCGCGGTGAAGGGGGCCTTGTCGCGATCGTCGGCGAAACGCGGGATCTGCTTGGCATCGGCCACCGGCAGCGGTGACACCTTGACCGGCACTGGCGCAGGCACCACTACTGCTTGGCGTGGTTGTTCGATCGGTGCCGCGTCTGCTTCGCGCTCTACATACTGCCCTGGCACTACCAGCGTAAAGACACTGCCCTTGCCTGGCTCGCTGGTCACACTGATGTAACCGCCCAACAGGGTGGCCAGGTCGCGGGAAATTGACAGCCCGAGGCCGGTGCCTCCATAACGACGGTTGGTGGTGCCGTCGGCCTGCCGGAAGGCTTCGAAGATGCTTTCCTGGTGGTCCGGGGCGATACCGATGCCGGAATCGCGCACCGTGAAAGCAATGCCCTCCCCGGGTGCCCGGGACACCGACAGGCTGACCTCGCCTTGCTCGGTAAACTTGAGCGCGTTGGACAGCAGGTTTTTCAGGATCTGCTCCAGGCGCTGGCGGTCGGTAAACAGCAGGGTCGGCGTACCTTCCTGCACGTCCACCTGGAAACCCAGTTTACGATCAGCCGCCAGCGGCTCGAACATCCCGCGCAGGCCGTCTACAAGGCGCGCCACGCTGGATGTTTCCGGGCGCACTTCCAGCTTGCCGGCTTCGACCTTGGAGATGTCCAGGATGTCGTTGATCAGGTTGAGCAAGTCATTGCCGGCGGAATAGATCGACTCGGCAAACTTGACCTGCTCAGCACTGAGGTTTTCCTGGGGGTTCTCGGCCAGCAACTTGGCCAGGATAAGCGAGCTGTTCAGCGGTGTGCGCAGCTCGTGGGACATATTGGCGAGGAATTCAGATTTGTACTTGCTGGAGCGCTGCAGCTCTTCGGCGCGATCTTCCAGTGCGAGTTGGGCTTGGTTGAGCTCGATATTCTTGCGGTCCATGGCGTCGCGTTGTTCGGCGAGGGTTTCGGTTTGCTCGGCCAGTTGCTCGTTGGTCTGCTCCAGCTCGGCCTGTTGGGTTTCCAGGTGGGCCTGGGACTCCTTGAGGATGCGCGACTGCTCTTCCAGTTCTTCGTTGGCGGTCTTGAGCTCTTCCTGCTGCACTTGCAGCTCTTCGTTGAGCTGCTGGGTCTCGGCCAGCACTTCCTGCAGGCGTTGACGATACCGAGCGGTCTCGATGGAGGTGCCGATATTGCTGGAGATCAGCTCCAGCAGCTCTTCGTCACGCTCTTCCAATGGGCGCAGGAAACCCAGCTCAACTACCCCGTTGACCCGCTCGTCATTGTTGGTCGGCACCACCAGCACGCTGCGGGTAGCGCCCTCGCCCAGGCCGGAGCTGACTTTGAAATAATCCACCGGCACGTCGTCCAGGCGAATCAGGCGATCCAGATGGGCAGCCTGCCCGACGATGCCTTCATCGCTGTAGATGGCCTGCTCCCGTTGCTCTTGCTCGCGGGAGAAACCGTAAGTGGCCACGCGCTTGAGGCCGCCGTGTTCTTCGCGCACGTACAACGCGCCCACGGCCGAGCCCATGTACTGGGCAAAGAATTGCAGGATATTGCGGCCAAGCATGTTCACGGTGAGTTGGCCGAGGACCTGTTCAGCCAGTTCGGTCTGGCCATTGCGCAACCAGGCTTGCCGTTCCAGGCGTCGTGCGATCTTCTGTTGCGACGCAAGGTTTTCGCTGTAACTGTCTGATAATGAAACAAGATTCTTACGGCCGATATAAGCCAGGAAGCCGCTTAACCCCAACACGAAGGCCAAGTACAGGGTGACACTGATCACCGTTGTACGGGTGACATCTTCATTACGGGCGATGCGGAACTGCTGCTCCATCGCCACCGCGTCGTCATATTCCTTGCGGATTTCGTCAGTCAGGCGCTTGCCGCGCCCGGCCTTGATCGCACCGCGGTAGTCGCCGCTCGCGCGCTGCAGATCAATCATCGCCTGGGCATAGTTGTTCCACTCGGCCTGCAATGCTTCCAGGCGTTTGAGACGGTCCACCTGCTGCGGATTGTCCGCCACCAGCGCCTGCAAATTGTGCAGGTCGGCGAGGATTCGCGGCTTGGCCACTTCGTAGGGGTCGAGGAAATGCTCGTCACCGGTGATCAGGAAGCCGCGCATGCCGGTTTCCAGGTCCACCGTCAGCTTGGACGATTCATTCAGGTTATTGATAACCCGATCGGTGTGTTCCACCCACTGGATCACCGACAACAGGTAGGTGATCAGCACGACGAAAAACACTGCACTGAGCACACCCACACCCAGGGGCAGTGCAACGTTTCGGCTCAGGAGGTTACGAAAGCTCTTTTCATCGACGGACGACGCGGGAGTCATGGAAATGCCTTGGCCAAAGGTGGAAAAACCGGGAGTTTGCCGCAAAGTGGCGGGCAAGACTATTTTTCTAGAACGGTTTTGTACAGATTCCTGCGAAGGAACCCGCTATTCTCTCTAGTCTTTCCTATCGCATTGTTTTTACGGCCAGCGGGAACTTGTCATGAGTGCCCGCTTACTCAAGGAAGAGGCCTGTCAGAACGGCCGCGTGTAAACCCTCGCCTTTTTTGGGAATTCGATTATGTCTGCAGTCACCTCCACCATTCTTGTCGTCGAAGACGATGCCATCGTGCGCATGCTCATCGTCGATGTCTTGGAGGAGTTGGAATTCAGTGTGGTAGAGGCGGCCGATGCCG
Organism: Pseudomonas sp. RA_5y_Pfl1_P24; assembly: GCF_963970945.1. Lineage (NCBI taxonomy): Bacteria > Pseudomonadati > Pseudomonadota > Gammaproteobacteria > Pseudomonadales > Pseudomonadaceae > Pseudomonas > Pseudomonas sp. RA_5y_Pfl1_P24. The sequence goes on from NZ_CAXAOJ010000010.1 coordinate 214,232, forward strand.
AAGAGGCGCTGGCACTGGTGCAAAACACTGACCAGGTGATCGACCTGATGATGACCGACGTTGGCCTGCCAGACATGGATGGCAAGCAACTGGCGACCAAGGTCCGCGAACTGCGCCCTGCCCTGCCAATCCTGTTCGCCAGCGGCTATGCCGAGAATATCGACGTGTCTGCAGGCATGCAGGTCATCGCCAAGCCATTTTCCATCGATCAACTGCGCGACAAAGTCAAATCGATGTTGCCTGCGCTGTAATCCCGGCTTGTCTTCAGTGCCGCCTTCATGGGCGGCATTTTTGCGTCAGATGCTCAGAGATTAACGTGACCTTCGACTAATAAAACCGGAAACTCAGCGTTTCTCCGCGCCAACCCTACTCATTCTTCAAAACGCACTCACGAAGGACGCAACAACATGATTGGAAAACCGACGCGCCTGCTGTTGGCGAGCCTCTCGATACTCATGAGTACCGGCGCCTGGGCTGACTTCACGGCAACACCGAGTGAGGCCCGGGCGATTGCCAAGGAAGCCTACCTGTATGGCTACCCGGTGGTGGAGATGTACAAGACGCTCTATACCCAGGCTGTTGATCAAGGCGGCGCCAACTTCAAGGCGCCGATCAACCGACTGGGGCATTCCGCCCAAGTGCTCAGCCCGAAACACACCACGCAGGCCAAGGCGAACCCTGACACGCCCTATTCCTTCGTCTGGATGGACCTGCGCAGGGAGCCGATGGTGCTGACGTTGCCCGGGATTGAGGACGATCGCTATTACTCGGTGCAGTTGATCGACCTTTATAGCCAGAACATTGCGTACCTGGGCACTCGCAGCACCGGCAACCATGGCGGCCACTACATGGTCGCGGGTCCTGATTGGAAGGGCCAGCAGCCTGTGGATGTGGACCGGGTGATCTACAGCGAAAGCAATCTGGTCTACGCGCTCTACCGCACGCAGTTGTTTGATGAAAAAGACCTGAACAAGGTCAAGCAAATCCAGAACGGCTACAAGGTGCAGCCGCTGAGCGGCTATGTGAAGCAAGCCGCACCGGCCAAGGTGGCAAAGATCGAGTGGCCCAAGCCCACGGCGGCCATGACAGACAGCCCGCAACTGTTTCGCTACCTGAACTTTATGCTCGCCTACGCCAAACCTCAGGACAGCGAGAAAGACCTGCTGGCCCGCTTTGCCACCATCGGCATCGCGCCTGGCGCGCCCTTCAAGGTCAGCCAACTCAGCGCGGAACAACGCAAAGCCCTGCAACAAGGCATCGCAGATGGCAAAGCCGAGTTTGCAGCATTCAAGAAAGACAAGCTCGACACCCTTCAGGTCACCAGTGGCGAACTGCATGGCAGCCGTGATCGCCTGAAAAACAACTACCTCTACCGCTACGCCGGCGCTATCCAGCGTTTGTTCGGCAATTCGGCTGAAGAAGTCACCTACATGACTTACTCCGTCGATAGCGAAGGCAAACCGGCCAACGGTGCGCGTCATAGCTACACCGTCCACTTTGCCAAAGACCAACTGCCACCGGCCGATGCGTTCTGGTCGCTGACGATGTATGAAGCCAAGAACGGGCAACTGGTGCCCAACCACAAGAAACGCTACCTGATCAATTCACGGATGCTGCCCAACCTCAAGCGCGACGCTGACGGCGGCGTGACACTGGCGCTGCAACACCACGAGCCGCCGAAGGCTGAACAGAGCAATTGGCTGCCCGCGCCGCCCGCGCCCTTCTACGCGGTACTGCGCATTTACCTGCCCAAGCCGGAAGCGGTTAATGGCCAATGGAAGCTCCCACCCCTGACACCCCTGAAGTAGCAGCGACTGGCCGGCAGTTGTGACCACAACGAGCCGGCCAGGGCGAATGGGCTTCATTCAGTTAGCTGAAGTCCGAGAGAAAACCCGCGTATTCATCGGGTTGCGCAATCTTGCTGGCACAGCCCGCCAGTCCAAGCGAAGCGACACACAGCACGGTAATGACTTGCCTTAATCTCATTATTGAACTCCTGGCGGTCGGCGTTGGAACATTGAGCTGTAGGTATAGCCCCGCTCCAATCACCTGCCGTTCAGCCGCGTTCGCGAGGAATCAGGCTCTGCAACTGCGACGCCAGGAAGTTCGCGTCAAAGCCGAACGTGTCCGGGTCTTTAAGGCCATTGGTCTTCTTCCACAGCCAATCGTTTTTATCCGCAGGCAACACCAGGGAAACGCTGCCATGCCGCGCGGCAGTCAACCCCATGACGGAGACGGAGATCAACCCACCCACCCCCATCACATCCGGCACGAACTCCACCGGTTTGCCGGTGATCTGTACGGTCAGTTTCTCGGTCTTGAAGGTCGACGTCTCCACCGGGATGCTTGGGCCACTGGCCACGTAAGGCTCACGGTGCACTTCAAGCAACCCCACCGTTTTCACCGGTTCCAGCCATTGCTCGATCTGCCCGAACAACGCGTCGAGTTTTTGCGCCCAGCGGGCCGACTGCACGTCGAACTGCTGTTTTTTATGCGTTTCGCTATCGGCGTAATGACGAAGCATCTCGCCCAGTTGCTGTACATCGTCCATTGCGGATCTCCTCCGGTGAGCCAGGTTGCGAAGTTCAATCATGGCAGATGCGGTGGCCGGCCGCGCGACTAACGCCGGCAAAACAACGAAGTGCAGTGGCCGGCGTGTCTGACTTAACGGTCAGCACCTCGCCATTCCCATTGGGCATGAGCCGTAATGACGCCAAGGGCTTGGAATTTCTGGGCCACAGACTGCAGGCATATTGGCAACTGATCCGCTGCAATGAGGTGCCTCTGAGTCTGTTTTGTTTTAACCACGCTTCCTACAGTGCCGCCACGTGGAACCGTGGGAGGACTGAGCATGAGCACAGCAACAATCGGACAGGCCTATAACTATAAAGTCGTCCGCCAATTCGCTATCGCCACCATCGTCTGGGGCGTGGTCGGCATGGCCATGGGTGTGTGGATCGCCTCGCAACTGGTCTGGCCGGAAATGAACCTGGATTTACCCTGGACCACCTTTGGCCGCTTGCGCCCTTTGCACACCAGCCTGGTGATCTTCGGCTTTGCCGGCAGCGCGCAGTTTGCCGCCAGCTATTACGCGGTACAGCGTACCTGCCAGGTGCGGTTATTTTCCGACCGCCTCGCCGCGTTTACCTTTTGGGGTTGGCAGTCGGTGATCGTGATCATGTTAATCAGCCTGCCGCTGGGCTACACCACCACCAAGGAGTACGCCGAGATCGAGTTCTCCGGCGCAGTGTGGATGACCGTGGTGTGGGTGGCCTATGCCATTGTGTTTTTCACCACCGTGGTGCGGCGCTTAACCAAACACATCTATGTGGGCAACTGGTTTTTCGGCGCATTCATTTTGGTGATCGCCATGCTGCACGTGGTCAACCACCTGGCGATCCCGGTGGACTGGTTCAAGTCATACCCGGTGTATTCCGGGGCGACGGATGCCATGGTGCAGTGGTGGTATGGGCATAACGCCGTAGGGTTTTTCCTGACGACTGGCTTTTTGGGGATGATGTATTACTTCGTACCGAAACAAGTCGGACGGCCGGTGTACTCCTATCGCTTGTCCATCGTGCACTTCTGGGCGCTGATCACCCTGTATATCTGGGCCGGGCCGCACCATTTGCACTACACCGCCCTGCCGGACTGGGCACAGTCCTTGGGCATGGCAATGTCGCTGATTCTGCTGGCGCCGAGCTGGGGCGGGATGATCAACGGCATGATGACGTTGTCGGGTGCCTGGCATAAGTTGCGCACCGACCCGATCCTGCGCTTCCTGGTGTTGTCCCTGGCGTTCTACGGCATGTCGACCTTCGAAGGGCCGATGATGGCGATCAAGACCGTCAACGCCCTCTCCCACTACACCGACTGGACCATCGGCCACGTGCACGCCGGAGCGCTGGGCTGGGTGGCGATGATCACCTTCGGCTCGCTGTATCACATGATCCCCAAGGTATTCGGCCGCGAGCAGATGCACAGCGTGGCGCTGATCAACCTGCATTTTTGGCTGGCAACCATTGGCACCGTGCTGTACATCGCCTCGATGTGGGTCAACGGCATTACCCAGGGCCTGATGTGGCGGGCCATCAACGATGACGGCACCCTCACTTACTCGTTTGTCGAAGCCTTGCAGGCCAGTCATCCGGGGTTTGTGGTGCGGTTTGCCGGTGGCGTGTTCTTTCTCACCGGGATGGTGTTGATGGCCTACAACACCTGGCGCACGGTACGCGTCGCGGACTTGAAACTGGCCCAGCTTGATGCGCAGATCGCCTGATATGTGGGGCTTGCTGATGGTGGTGTGCCTGTATGGCGCGGTGGAGTACTGCTTGCGCGGTCAGTCGGACAAGAGCCTGGACGACGCCAGCTTGATGCCTTTCGCCGATGACCCGGAGGCGGCGCGGCGCGTGGAGCAGGCGACTGGCAAGCAGATCAACGCGGTGGCGCCGCAAGAGGCCAAGCCGGGCTGGGTCAACCAGAACATGTGAAACTGCACCGGCCATTTCGCGGACAACTGCGTATGACTATGCAGGCGTCAATGCGTAAGGTGAAGCGACTTTCCGTGTCAGGAGCATCGCATGCGCACCATCGGCCTTATCGGCGGCATGAGCTGGGAGTCCAGCGCCGAGTACTACCGCCTCATCAACCAACGCGTGCGCGACACGCTCGGCCCGTTGCGCTCGGCGCAACTGTTGATGTACAGCGTGGATTTCGGCCCAGTGGAACAGGCCCAACACGCCGGCCGCTGGGACGACGCCGCGCTGATCCTCGAAGAGGCCGCGCGCCGGTTGCAGGCGGGCGGTGCTGAATGTGTAGTGCTGTGTACCAACACTATGCATTTGGTGGCGCCACGTATTGAAGCTGCGGTGTCGATTCCGTTCCTGCATATTGCCGATGCGGCGGGCGCGGCGGCCGTGGAAGCTGGCACGCTGACGGTCGGGCTGCTCGGCACCGCGTTCACCATGGAGCAGGATTTCCTCACGTCGCGCCTGGCCGCCCAGGGTTTGACCGTGCTGGTGCCTGAGGCGGACGAGCGCCAGGCCGTGCACCGGATCATCTATGAGCAATTGTGTGTTGGCGTGATCAGTGATGCGTCACGCAAGGTTTACCAAGGCGTGATCGAGTCCCTGGCCGCACGTGGCGCCCAGGCGATCATCCTCGGCTGCACGGAAATCAGCCTGCTGATCAAGCCCGAACACAGCGACCTGCCGTTGCTGGACACCACCGAGCTGCATGCAGCCGCTGCGGTGGCGTTTGCCTTAGGGAATTAAGCCGACTTGCGCAGACGCGCCATGCTCACGGTGTCGACAAGTTTGCCGTCGCGCAGGGCGTAATCGCGCAATACGCCTTCGACCTCGAAGCCGAACTTACGGTACAGCCCTTGCGCCGCTTCGTTGTCGGCGTACACGGTAAGTTCTACTCGGCGCAGGTTCATCCAGTTGTCGGCGACGTCCAACGCGGCAGTCAACAACAGGGAGCCAACCCCCTTGCCCTGCCACGCCGTCGCGACGCCCATGCCGAAGGACCCAACGTGGGCCCGGCGGACACGCAGGTACTGCTCAAGACCCAGCTGGCCGATCACTTCACCCCCATGCACCGCCACTAACTGTAGCCGGCGCTCATTGTCCTGGACCAGCTTGTTACGCCACGCCTCGACCGACTGGAAAGGCATTTGCAGCACCTGACGGCATACAGCCGGTTCGTTATAGAGCGCAGCGACGCCTTCAAGGTGGGCCTCGGTGAAGCGCTGGATGACGATATGGGGTTCAGGTGTGTGCATTGCGTTTCATCCTTTGAAAAACACGTGGCCGGTCAGTGTAGGGGCCAAGCCTGCCCGATGGCTAGGGCGCCGGCGTGGTCGACCACAATGCTGGCCAATCCCCCGAAGCGACCCCGGTGCAGCGCGGCATGATGTGAAACTCGCTGAGCTGGAAACGCTCGCCGTCAAACACCCAGGAGCCTGCGCCACCACAATCACCGATTCCACGCTGCTTGTAGAAATAACTCAGGGTGCCGGAGGCTTCGTCATACCACACCGAGCCTTGCAGCGCGGCGCCATCCAGGGGCAACGGTTGCACATTGAGAGGCGTTTCTGCGTAGGGCGCTTGTCGCTGGCGGCTGTTGACGTCGTACTCACAGTTGTAGGCCGCACAGTCGTACCTCACCACGGTCATCGCTTGCTGCGCCGTCAAGGCACCTGCTTGTGCTTCAGAGTCCCCCTCCTCGGGCGTGGCCGCCTTCAACGCGACCGCTACCAGGCCCGCCTGCTCCTGCGCGTTTAACGGCGGCGGTGACACAAATGTGCGCAGCACCGGCGTCGGCAGGCGTGGCGACACCTCATTGGCCGCGCCCTTACCGGGTCGGGCCAGCGCCGTCACGTTATGCACGCGTCCCTGCACCGCATCCATCAACAACAGCGAAGCACTCAGCCCGCTCAATGACACATGCGCGTGCTCATCGCCTGGCAACTGCAGTTGCTGACCGTTGCGCAAACGCTGTAACCAGCGCCGTGCCGAAGCGTCCTCAATCACCCCATAGGACTGCACCTCGGGATCCCCGCCCTGATCGTCCAACTCAACGTGCAAATCGTGGATCAACGCCAGGCCCAGCGGCTGACCGTCCAGCAGCAAGGTGGAAAGGTCCACGGGTTCACCACGGTGATCCAAGCGCAGGCGCAGATACCCCTGCGGACCGGTTTGGTGCCAGAGGTGCAACGTCAGCGAGCTGTAGTCCTCTTCATCAACGCCGCTGGGTGCGCTGAGGGCATGGCAGTTGCGCACGTTGTCGCAACCGACCACCCATTCCTTGATTTCTCGCAGCAGTGGCACGGTTTCCGAGGGGGCTTGTGCGAAGGCTGGAGCGGTGGCGCCGGTCAGTATCATGGCCAGGAGTGCGGGGCGCAGCATGGGGACTCTCCGTGTCGAAAAGACGCGAATTATCCCATGTAGGAGGCGTTACGTCAGTGCCGGGAAGCGGTGCGCCACACCCGCGCGATGTCTGCCGCCCGCTCGGTTAACAGGCGCGGCGCCTCACTGCACGCCCGCTCCAGGCTCATCGGCCCGGAAGGCAAGGCGAATGCGGCGTCCACGCCGTGGGCGTACATCTGCTCGTAGCCATCGCCCAAGGTGCCGGCGATCACGATAACGGGCACGTTGTGCTGCCGGGCGATCCGCGCCACGCCGAACGGCGTCTTGCCGCGCAGGGTCTGGGCGTCGAAACGGCCTTCGCCGGTAATCACCAGGTCGGCGCCACGTACGGCGGCGTCCAGGCCAACCAGGTCGGCAACCACGTCCACGCCGGCACGGAACTGTGCACCCAGGAACGCTTTGGCGGCAAAGCCCAGGCCGCCGGCGGCGCCGCTGCCGGGTTCGTCGCGCACGTCTTTGGGCAGCACTTTGGCGCAGTGGTCGGCAAAGTGACCGAGGGCGGCGTCCAGCTGTTGGACTTGCTGGGGATTGGCGCCTTTTTGCGGGCCGAAAATCGCAGACGCCCCCTGGGGACCGCACAGAGGATTGTTCACGTCGGCGGCAATTTCAAAGCGTACCTGGGCCAGGCGTGGGTCGAGTTGTTCAAGGTTAATCTGCGCCAGACCGGACAGCGCCAAGCCACCCGGCGCCAAGGCGTGTTCCTCAGCGTCAAACAGTTGCACACCCAGGGCCTGCATCGCACCGGCGCCACCGTCGTTGGTGGCACTGCCGCCAATCGCCAGGATGATGCGCTGGGCGCCGAGGTCCAGCGCAGCGCGGATCAGTTCGCCGGTGCCGTAGGTGCTGCTGGAGCACGCATCGCGCTGGCCTGGCGGTACCAACTGCAGGCCGCTGGCTTCAGCCATTTCGATGATCGCGGTATGGCTATCGGCCAGCCAGCCCCAGCGCGCCTCAACCGTGCCACCCAGCGGGCCTTTCACGCGTTGGCGACGCAGTTCGCCATTACAGGCCGCAAGCACCGAATCCACCGTGCCTTCACCGCCATCCGCCATCGGGCACTGGATCAACTGTGCATTCGGCCAGACCTGAGCCAACCCGGCCGCAATGGCCAGGGCGACGCCCTCGGCACTCAGGCTGTCCTTGAACGAGTCGGGGGCGATGATGATTTTCATGGGCTTTCTCCGGTTTTTATAACGCCCATGCTGCCAGTTGGCACCGCCGCTGACGCCAGTCCAATGCACAAGTACGGATGCGCTTTGTTGTTCATTGCGACAAAGCCTGGGGCAGCAGCTGCACGCCCAGATAGAGCGCGAGCATGCCGTCGAGGGTCAGCGGGTCGACACCACTGAGTTCGGCGATGCGCTCCATGCGGTAACGCAGGCTGTTGCGGTGAATGCCCAGCGCATCGGCACAGGCCTGGCTTTGCCCGTCGTGTTCGCACCAACTGCGCAGCGTTGCCAGCAGTTGGCCGTTGCTGTCCTTGGCGAGGACTTTGCGCAACGGGTTGAGCAACTCATCGAGCGCATCATCATTTCGATGGCGCCAGAGCATCACCGGCAGGCGATAACGGTTGAGCGTCAGCAAGCGCGACTGCGGCAATACATCGCGACCATAGGCGAGCAGGTCACCCACGCGTCGATAGCAGCGGCGCAACCCAGCCAGCCCGTCCGCTTGCCCGCCAACGGCCACACGGAGGATATTCCAGCCCAGCCCTTCGAGTTTTTCCAGCAAGCGAGGATTATCGACCTGTACCGACGCCGGCCGGCACCACAGCAATGAGTATTGCGCCGAGCTGACGCACCAGCTGTCCGGATAACGCGAGGTCAGCCAGGCACTCAAGGCCTCTGCCGATTGCCCCGCGCCCAGCTCAAACAGATATGGCGTGCGCGCCAGCTGCGGTTTTAGGCCCAACTGTTGGGCTTCATCCACCAGGCGCGGCGAGTCGCCGGTTTCGGCCAACAGTAAGGCGAGCAAGTCATCACAACGCTGACGACGCCATTGCTGTTCGGCCTGCTGGTGGCGGTGGCTCACCAACATTTCGGCGGTCATGCGCACCAGTTCGGCGTAGGTGCGCAGGCCTTCCGGTTCGCCGGTAATGCCCAGCACGCCAATCAGGCGCTGGTCGTGCATCAGCGGCAGGTTGATGCCCGGTTGCACGCCCTTGAGGTGCTTGGCGGTCTGACCATCGATTTCCACCACGCGGCCATTGGCGAGCACCAGTTGCGCGCCTTCATGGCGGGTGTTGATACGCTCAGGCTCACCGCTGCCGAGAATCAGGCCCTGGCTGTCCATGACGTTGACGTTGTAGGGCAGAATCGCCATGGTCCGATCGACGATATTCTGCGCCAAGTCATGATCCAGCTCGAACATGGGGCTAAATTCCTTAGAAAGCGGGTTGTTCATAGGCACAGCGCAAAGCAGGGTTGGCTGTGCGCAAGCACAAAGACAGCAGCCTGCCAGGTGGCCGAGACTCTTTGGGCGATCAACGTTACCCTCGCGTCGCGAAAAATCATAATAAAGAGAGAACGCCATGTCACAGAGCGCCGCTACCGCACTGGCCACCGATGACGATAAAAACGCCATCTACAAACGCATCACCCTGCGCCTGATCCCCTTCATTTTCATCTGCTACCTGTTCAATTACCTCGACCGGGTAAACGTTGGCTTTGCCAAATTGCAGATGCTTGATGCCTTGAAATTCAGCGAAACCGTGTACGGCCTCGGCGCCGGGATCTTCTTTATCGGCTACGTGCTGTGTGGCGTACCGAGCAACCTGGCGTTGACCAGGTTCGGTCCGCGCCGCTGGATTGCATTGATGATGATCGTCTGGGGCACACTGTCCACTTGCCTGCTGTTCGTCACCACGCCGACGCATTTCTACACCCTGCGCCTGTTTACCGGTGCAGCTGAAGCCGGCTTCTTCCCCGGTGTTGTGCTGTACCTCTCGCAGTGGTTCCCGACGTTCCGCCGTGGGCGGATCATGGCGCTGTTCATGTCGGCGATCCCGGTCTCCGGCTTGCTCGGCAGCCCGTTCTCCGGCTGGATCCTCAACCACTTCGCCGCCGGCCAAGGTGGTCTTGCGGGCTGGCAGTGGATGTTTCTGTTGCAGGGTATTCCGACCGTGATCCTGGGCGCCCTCGCCTACTTCCTGCTCAGCGACAGCTTTGCCAACGCCACGTGGCTCAAGCCCCACGAGCGGGCGGTGCTGGAAGCCGACCAGGCCACCGACCTGGCGAACACACCCAAAACCACCACCGACTCCTTGGCTGAGGTATTCAAGAATCCGGCGATCTGGGCGTTCGGCCTGATCTACTTCTGCATCCAGAGCGGCGTGTACGCCATCAATTTCTGGCTGCCGTCGATCATCAAGAGCCTGGGCTTCAGCGATAACCTGGTGATCGGCTGGCTCAGCGCCATTCCGTACCTGCTGGCGGCGGTGTTCATGTTGCTGGTGGGGCGCTCTGCGGACCTGCGCAAAGAGCGGCGCTGGCACTTGGTGGTGCCAATGTTGATGGGCGCGATCGGCCTGGTGATTGCGGTGAATTTCGCCACCACCCCGGCGATTGCGATTCTCGGCCTGACCATCGCCACCATGGGCGCCCTCACCGGTCTGCCGATGTTCTGGCCGGTGCCGACCGCCATGCTCAGTGCGGGCGCGGCGGCGGGCGGGTTGGCGTTGATCAACTCCATGGGCCAGATGGCTGGCTTTCTCAGCCCTTATATCGTTGGGTTTGTGAAGGATGCCACCGGGTCTACGGACATGGCGCTGTACCTGCTGGCGGCGGTGATTGTTGCAGGTAGTGTGTTGGCGTTGCGGATGACGCGAACCCTGAAGGCTTAATGCAGTCCGTGTGGGAGCAGGCTTGCCTGCTGCCACATGTTTGTCCGGCGTTTACAGCTGGCCGTCGATGTCGATGACGGCGCCGGTCAGAAAGCCGTTCTCCATGGCCACTACATACCCCGCCGCCACTTCTTCGGCCTGCCCTACCCGGCCGACCGGCAACCCACCGCCCGCCTTGGCAAACATGGCCAGACGCTGGTCTTCAGCCTCGTGGCACTGCCGGTGGTGCCCGATCACCACCGCACCCCCTGTGCCAGCCCGGATTACCTGGCACGCCACGGCACGCCCGGAACGCCGGCCGATCTGGCGCAACACAACACGCTGCGCTACATGCGTCAGGGCCGGGCCAACAGTACCTGGTACTTTCGCCAGGGTGCGCTGCTTCAGGAGGTCGAGGTCACGGGCGATTACTTGAGCGATGACGGCGAAATCGTCCGGCGCTGGGCGTTGGCCGGTCACGGCATCGCCTACAAAGCCAATCTGGATATTGCCCGCGACATCAAAGCTAGTCGGCTGGTGCCCTTGCTGCCTGATTGGCAAGGCGAACCGACGCCGTTCAACCTGATGTGCCCCCACCGCCTGCAAGTATCGGAACGTGTGAAGGTACTGCATCGTTTTTTACATGTGCGTTGTCAGGCCTTGCTGAGCACATGAAGAAACGCGTAGAGGGCTTGTCCCAGAGCCTTTGAGTCTGGTATTGCAGGGGGCACGCTTCCCGACTTGAGGAGTCACCCATGATTTACCGCACATTGGGCCAATCCGGTTTGAAGGTCAGCGCCTTGACCCTGGGCACCATGATGTTTGGCGAACAGACCAACACCGAAGACTCGCTGCGCATCATCGACAAGGCCTGGGACCAGGGCATCAATTTTATTGACACGGCGGACGTCTACACGGGCGGACGCTCCGAGGAAATCGTCGGCGAAGCTATCACCCGGCAACGTCAAGACTGGATCGTGGCGTCCAAAGTCGGGTTCGGCCCGCCGGACGGCCTTCCCAACCGCAGCGGCCTGAGTCGCAAGCACATTTTCAACGCACTGGAAGCCAGCCTCACGCGCCTGGACACTGATTACCTCGACATCTATTACCTGCACCGCGAGGACCACAACACGCCGCTGGACGTGACGGTGTCGGCGATAGGCGACCTGATCCGCCAGGGCAAGGTCCGTTACTGGGGCTTGTCCAACTATCGGGGCTGGCGCATTGCCGAAGTGATTCGCGTGGCCGAACGCCTGGGCGTGGACAAACCCGTGATCAGCCAGCCGCTGTACAACATCGTCAACCGCCAGGCCGAAGTCGAGCAGATCACCGCCGCGGCGGCCTACGGTTTGGGCGTGGTGCCTTATAGCCCACTGGCGCGGGGCGTGCTCAGCGGCAAATATGCCCCGGACGTGGCCCCCGAGGTCGGCAGCCGCGCGGCGCGCCAGGACAAACGCATCCTGGAAACAGAATGGCGCGTGGAGTCCCTGCGCATCGCCCAGCAGATCCAGCAATACACCCAAGGGCGCGGCGTCGGGATTATCGAGTTTGCAATTGCCTGGGTGTTGAACAACTCGGCGGTGAGTTCGGCGATTGTCGGGCCACGCACCGAGGCGCAGTGGGATGCCTACATAGGCGCCCTGGATGTGAAGATCACGGCGGAAGATGAAGCGTTCATTGATTCGCTGGTGACGCCGGGGCATTCGTCCACCCCCGGCTTTAATGATGTGGGGCACTTCGTCTCGGGCCGAGCAGCGCGCGCTTAGGCTATTGAGCCTTTTTGTGGTGAGCACAAGATCAAATGTTGGAGCTGTCGAGCTTTAGCGAGGCTGCGATGCAGGCGCTGCGGTTCATCAGGCACATCGAGGTGATCCCTTCGCTGCCCCGCTAAAGCTCGACAGCTCCCACATTCCACCTGCTTCGCCTGCAAGACCGGGCTCAATTTATGGGCCGCCGCGAGAAATTTTCCTGAAAACCGCCCCAAAACAGAGCAACCCTCTCCCGCCAAAAGCACCATAATCTCCCTCCTGAAATCCCCCCTCTTGTGTATCAATGGTTTTCGCGAGGACAGTGTGTCTAAAGGTGTTGTGTTATCGGTCTTGGCCTCGGTGTTGTTTGCCGTGATGTATTACTTCACATCATTGCTGACCCCCTTGAGTGGCCTGGAAATTTTCGGCTGGCGCATGTTGCTCACCGTGCCCTGCATGACGGTATTCATGATCGTCAGCGGCGAATGGCGACGGGTGTGGGAGTTGGTGCGGATGTTGGCGGACCGGCCGCGCTTGATTGCCGGTGTGTTGGTGTCTTCGGCCTTGCTGGGCGTGCAGTTGTGGCTGTTCATGTGGGCGCCGTTGAACGGGCGCAGCCTGGATGTGTCGGTGGGTTACTTCCTGTTGCCACTCACCATGGTGCTGACCGGCCGCCTGGTGTGGGGCGAGCAGCTTTCGTACTTGCAGCGGGTCGCGGTATTTTTTGCAGGCCTTGGGGTGCTCAACGAGTTGTACCAGGCCGGTGGTTTCTCTTGGGCAACGTTGGTGGTGGTCATCGGCTACCCGGTGTACTTCGTCGTGCGCAAATACCTTAAGACCGATCATCTGGGTGGGCTCTGGCTGGATATGGCGCTGATGCTGCCGGTGGCCTGGTGGTTTGTGCAGAGTGGCGAGCAAGGTTTTGCGGTGTTGGATGCCTACCCGAAGTTGTACGCGTTGATTCCACTGCTGGGGCTGATCAGTGCGTCGGCGCTGGTGAGCTACATCATCGCCAGTCGTTTGCTGGCGTTCAGCCTGTTCGGGCTGCTCAGCTACGTAGAGCCGGTACTGTTGCTCGGTGTGGCGCTGATCTTGGGCGAAGGGATCAAGGGCGGCGAATGGCTGACCTACATTCCGATCTGGCTGGCGGTGATGGTGCTGGTGTTTGAAGGGTTCAAGCACTTGGTACGTCATCGCAGAGCCTGATTGGCAGGCAATAAAAAGCCCGGCCGAGGTTATCCTCGGCCGGGCTTTTTTTACACTTAGTCTGCGGTCAACACACCACGGCGTACTTGGTCGCGCTCGATCGACTCGAACAACGCCTTGAAGTTGCCCTCGCCAAATCCATCGTCGCCCTTGCGCTGGATGAATTCGAAGAACACCGGGCCCATCAGGGTTTCCGAGAAAATCTGCAGCAGCAGGCGCTTATCGCCCTCAACCGAAGAACCATCGAGCAGGATGCCGCGTGCTTGCAGTTGATCCACTGGCTCGCCGTGGTTCGGCAAGCGGCCTTCAAGCATTTCGTAGTAAGTGTCCGGCGGCGCGGTCATGAAGCGCATGCCGATCTTCTTCAATGCGTCCCAGGTCTTGACCAGGTCGTCAGAGAGGAACGCCACGTGCTGGATGCCTTCGCCATTGAACTGCATCAGGAACTCTTCGATCTGCCCGGCCCCCTTGGACGACTCTTCGTTCAGCGGGATGCGGATCATGCCGTCCGGCGCGCTCATGGCCTTGGAGGTCAGGCCGGTGTATTCGCCCTTGATGTCGAAGTAGCGCGCTTCACGGAAGTTGAACAGTTTCTCGTAGAAGTTGGCCCAGTAGGCCATGCGCCCGCGATAAACGTTGTGGGTCAGGTGGTCGATGACCTTGAGACCGGCGCCTTGCGGGTTACGCTCAACACCGTCGAGAAACACAAAGTCGATGTCATAGATCGAGCTGCCTTCGCCGAAACGGTCGATGAGGTACAGCGGCGCGCCGCCAATGCCTTTGATCGCCGGCAGGTTCAATTCCATCGGGCCGGTTTCGATATGAATCGGCTGCGCCCCCAGCTCAAGCGCGCGGTTATAGGCCTGTTGCGAGTCCTTGACGCGGAACGCCATGCCGCACACCGACGGGCCGTGCTCGGCCGCAAAGTACGAGGCAATGCTGTTGGGTTCGTTGTTGAGGATCAGGTTGATCTCGCCCTGGCGGTACAGGTGCACGTTCTTGGAACGGTGGGTCGCGACTTTGCTGAAGCCCATGATCTCGAAGATCGGCTCCAGGGTGCCTGGCGTCGGCGACGCGAATTCGATGAATTCAAAGCCCATCAGGCCCATTGGGTTTTCGTATAGATCTGCCATGATTTGGCGCCTCATCATTCTTGTTTAGTGACGGTTTCAATTGCCAGCAAGGATGAGAGGCACGGGCGGCGCACAGGAGAGGCCTCGCACACTGCGGGCGAGGAAATCACCAAAGATGAGGGGGGAGCCGAGTAGCTTCATGGTGTCATCAGTCTCTGACGGCCGAGGCTTGCGTGAGCGCAAGTCATATTCTTGTATGCGTAAATCGATTCTACACAGCGTAACCGTATTTGTCCGTACTCTTATCAAATCCCCAACGCCCTGGCACGTGCAAGGGGTTTATTGCACAGATAGATGCCCAGCAGGATCACCGTACCACCGGCCAGCATCGGCGCAGTCAATGGCTCGCCCAGCAGCAAAGCGCCAGAGATCACGGCTGTCAGCGGGTTAAGCGCGATAAATACGCCGGAACGTGTCGCGCCGATTTGGCGGATGCCATCGTAATAGCCGATATAGGCCAGCGCCGAACCCAGCACGCCCAGGTACGCCAGGCTCAGTACTTGCGGGGCATGCAGGCTGCCAATCGCCTCGACCGAGACGCGGCCCATGATCAGCGTGGTCGCGGTGAGCATCAGGGTGCCCAACAGTATCGACCACGTCACCGTCTGTAGCGGCCCGAGGCTCTGGTTCAACCCTCGGGAAAACAGCGAGTAGACGCCCCACCCCACTACGCACCCGAAGATCAGCAAATCCCCGCGCCAAGTGTTGTTCGCTTCGCTCAGCACGTGAGGATTGCGACTGACGATGACCAGGGCGGCGCCCGTCAGGCATAACGCGATACCCAGGATTTTGCGGGTGTTCAGGCGATCCTTGAATAACCACCAGGACGCCAGGCCGATCACCGCCGGGTTCAACGCCACGATCAATGAAGCCCGCGACGCATTGATGTAGTGCAACCCGTAGAAGAAACACACGTTGTAGAAAAAGATACCGAAAAAACCCAGCATCACCAGTTGTCCCATCTGCCTTGGGCTTGGATGGGCCAATGGGATGCGCGCAAATCCCATGAACACCAGCAATGCCAGGCTGACCAGCAGAAACCGCAGGCTGGCCGCCAGTAGAGGGTCGACCGCCGCGCCCAGGTAGCGACCGGCCACGAAGGTACCGCCCCAAATCATGGTGACGGCAGCGAGCTTCATATAAGTGATGCGATCCGGGGGTAAATGCACAGGCTGAGGCTCTAATGGCTTGAGGGTTGGCCCATTCTTCTGGTAATACATCATCATCGTAAAATGAGTAATTACTCATGACCCTGACCCAACTCGAAATATTCTCCCAGGTGGCCGAGCTGCAAGGCTTTACCAGCGCGGCCCACCGACTGGGTATCAGCCAGTCGGCGGTGTCCCATGCAATCAAGGGCCTGGAACAGGAACTGGGTGTGGCGTTGTTCAGACGTCACCAGGCTCAGGTGGAACTCAGTGATATTGGCGCGCAATTGCTCGGACGCGCCCGGGCAATGCTTGGTCTGGCGAACACCTTGCAACAGGAAGCGGCGGATGCGCGGGGCATGAAACGCGGGACGCTGCGCATCGGTTCCTTTGGACCGACGGCCTCGAATCACCTGTTGCCGAAGATCCTCAGCCAGTTCCGCCTGGCGTACCCAGGCATTGAAGTGCATGTGGACGAAGGGCCGGACAGGCAGGTTATCCAATGGCTCGACGAGCGCCGTATCGATATTGGCTTTGTGGTGCTGGAACAGGAACGCTTTGATACCTTCGCCCTGTTCGAGGACCAGATGGTTGCGCTGCTGCCCGCCGACCATCATCTGGCCGCGTGCGAACAGGTTAGCCTCAAGGACTTGTGCAACGAACCGTTCGCCCTGACTGAGGCCGGCTCCACTGAAATGGTGGTGCGGCTGTTCAACGAGGCGCGGCTGACGCCAAACGTGCGCTATCGCTGCTCACAGTTGCTGAGCACGCTGGAAACCGTCAGCCGGGGTGAGGCCGTGAGCGTGGTGGCACAAGCCTCCTTGCCGAAGGGGTGCGACCAGCGTTATGTGCAGTGCGCGCTGTCACCGCGTGTGCCACGCCACGTGGGCCTGGCGGTACTGGACCGGCGCCAGTCTTCCCCCGCAACCCTCGCCTTTATCCGCATTGCCCAAGGCCTGGAACTGTAGCGCTGGCTACTGGCCAAATGGCTAGGCACCACGAGCTTATTTGGGCCAAGCCAACTATCATCGACTGAATCTGACCCAGGCAACAGGCCGTTCACTTCATGCCCCTGACCGTTAACGGCCCGCGAAAACGCGCCACGCGTTACTTGATCACGTCCTTGAGTGCCTTGCTGCCGATTGCACTCGGGGTGGTCATCCTGCACTGGCAAGCCGAACGCACCCTGCAGCAAAGCACCGCCCAGACAGCCCAGGAAGCCCTGCGCCAATTCGACTTGATGCTCGATAACACCGCACTCGCCGCCCAGGCCTTGCTGCCTTTGGCGGGGCAACCTTGTGACAGCAGTACGCAGTTGGCCCTGCGCGAACAGGTCACGCGTCGGCCGTTTGTGCGCGCGACCACCTTGTCCTGGCAGAAAAATATCTATTGCAGCTCGCTGTTTGGCGATAAATACGCGTCACCGGTCAATCCGGATGACTACGTCGACGGCCGCTTATGGCTGATGAATGGCAACCCGGTGACGCCGAATACCGCTCTACTGGTTTACCGGTTGGTCGACGGCGACAAGGCCGCTTTTGCGTCGATTGATGGCTATCACCTGACCAACGCTCTGCGCTTGATCAGCCGTTACGCCTACCTGGTCCTGCAAGTTGGCCCGAATTGGCTAGGGGCTGATGGCAAGGTGCATAACACCGCCATACCCTTTTTTGCGGTGGCGCATCATGAATTGGTATCCGATCGCTATCACTACCGCGTCACCGCTGGCATGCCGACAGGTGAAGTGTGGCGGTACATGCAGGCCCGGTATGCGGCCTTGTTCAGCCTGGTGGTGTTCTTTGGCGTGCTGGCGGGCGCATTGGCGCATTGGCTGCAAAAGCGCTCTTCAGCGCCGACCCAGGAACTGCAACGGGCGCTGGGCGCCAATGAATTCATTCCGTATTTCCAGCCAGTGGTGCGCGGTGATACGCGCGAGTGGGCCGGCTGCGAAGTGTTGATGCGCTGGCAACACCCTAAGGAAGGCCTGGTGCGTCCTGACCTGTTCATCCCCCTGGCCGAGCATTCGGGCCTGATTGTGCCGATGACCCGCGCCCTGTTGCGTCAGACCGCCGCGCAACTGGCGCCGCAGGCCGCGCGCTTCACCCCTGGCTTTCATATCGGCGTAAATATCACCTCACGCCATTGCCAGGACCTGGCACTGGTGGATGACTGTCGGGAGTTTCTCGCCGCGTTCCCCGTGGGCCAGGTAACGCTGGTGCTCGAACTGACCGAACGTGAGTTGATCGAGCCCAGCGATATCACGCGGCGCTTGTTCGACGCGCTGCATGAACTGGGCGTGATGATTGCCATCGACGACTTTGGCACCGGTCATTCCAGCCTGGGTTACTTGCGCAACTTCAATGTGGACTACTTGAAGATCGACCAGAGTTTTGTCGCCATGATCGGCGCCGATGCACTATCACGGCATATTCTGGACAGCATCATAGAACTGTCTGGCAAGCTCGACTTGGGCATCGTTGCGGAGGGTGTGGAAACCGCTGAACAGCGTGATTATCTAGCCACTCAAGGTGTGGATTTCCTGCAGGGCTATCTGTTCGGAAGGCCTTTGCCCTGCGATGAATTTATTAAATCCCTGGCCAGCCATTGAATAGCCGCACACGCGATGCTCTGAAATAATGTTATTTAGACAAAAGACATGATTTACTCGCAGCGGATTAACTACTACAATTTTTCCTGCCTGTGCAGAACTCGCAGGACGACTTCTTTCTTGGGTCGCCTTAAAGCGCTTGGCTTATAGCTTTGTCTGCAGTTGATATCAGCCAACAACATTATTGGAGTACAGATTTTGTCCAGACTCGCCGAATTTCGCGCAGCAGAAAAAGCCCTTCAAGAGCAGCTTGCCCAGCTGGAATCCCTGAAGAACGACGCCGGCCTGAAGAAAGAAATCGAATTCGAAGAAAAGCTTCAAGCCCTGATGAAGAGCTATGGCAAAGGCCTGCGAGACATCATTTCCATCCTTGATCCAAACCCTGGCAAGTCCAGCGCTGCTGCCGCTACCGCACCAAAACAGCGCCGTGCACGCGTGGTCAAGGTTTACCAGAACCCGCACACCGGTGAGCTGATCGAAACCAAAGGCGGCAACCACCGTGGCCTCAAGGCCTGGAAAGAACAGTACGGCGCCACCACTGTAGATTCCTGGCTGCGCGGCTGATCACACCGCACTAACAAAGAGCCCCGCTTATGCGGGGCTTTTTTATTTCAGCGGCTCGAAACCGAACTTAAATAACGTTTCATCATGTTCATGATCGATGGGCATTACATACTTAAAGTTTCAGGCTATCGCGCACCGAACTGACTTCGTCCTTGCTTGCTTCGTATGCTTCGGCCTGCCCCGCGTATGAAAAAACATACGCCTTATCGGCATCAACCGCGCCGACCAATGTTTGCGAAAGCACGTGACGCCCGTTTTCGGTTATCACACAAGTAGTTTCCAGCGCTTCCAGACGGCTCAATGTTGTAGGGCGCATCTTGCTGCATACACTTTGATAACCGCCCTTGGCAAAATCTTTCTGAATCGACTTGCGCATCTCCAGCAGTACACCTTGAAGATTAACAGTGTGCCCCGCGTCAATCGGTGTGCCGGTCAACTCCATGACCATCAAGGTCGCGCCATTTTCATCGTTCTTGATCGCCCGTTGCCGAGAGACAGGCCGAGGTTTACCGGGCGTGTCGCCATCGTGCGTCACCTCTTCGATTTGCCAGCCGCTGGGCCAATGGACCTCAGGGTCGGCCGCCAGTACGAAAGGACTGCCCAACAGCAAACACACAGCGCTCAACAACGGTTTACGAAGTTCGATCATTGCGAAAAACACCCAAGGTTCAAGCGCCAAAGTTTGAGCCCCAGCCCCACTGGTCGCAAGGCCTGCGTGGCCTTTTTCATTTGGCGCGCGGCGCAGGCCTTGCGTATCATGGCCTGGCTGCACGGATGCCAGCCGCAAGCCAAGGACCTGCTCACATCTTAGAGCCGCGTTTGCCCCATTTTTTCTGGAGGGCCCATGAGCCTGCACGAACTGAACACTTTCCCGGGCGTCACTGCCCAACCTGACACCGCCACCACGAACTTTGTGTTCAACCACACCATGCTGCGGGTCAAGGACATCACCAAGTCGCTGGACTTCTACACGCGCGTCCTGGGCTTTTCGCTGGTTGAGAAACGCGACTTCCCGGAAGCCGAGTTCAGCCTGTATTTCCTGGCCCTGGTGGACAAATCCCAGATCCCGGCCGACGCTGCCGAACGTACCCAGTGGATGAAGTCGATCCCAGGTATCCTGGAGCTGACTCACAACCACGGCACCGAAAACGACGCCGACTTCGCCTACCACAACGGCAACACCGACCCGCGTGGCTTTGGCCACATCTGCATCTCGGTACCGGATATCGTCGCGGCCTGTGAGCGTTTCGAAGCCCTGGGCTGTGACTTCCAGAAGCGCCTGAGCGATGGTCGCATGAAAAGCCTAGCGTTCATCAAGGACCCTGACGCTTACTGGGTTGAGATCATTCAGCCAGCACCGATGTAAACGAAAAAACCCCATGATGGCTCATGGGGTTTTTCATTTTCGGGCTGGAATTTACGCTGGCGCAGAGGTACGAATCAGGTGATCGAAAGCACTCAGCGAAGCTTTGGCGCCCTCGCCCACTGCAATCACGATCTGCTTGTAGGGCACAGTCGTTACGTCGCCGGCAGCAAACACACCTGGCAATGAAGTCTCTCCACGCGCATCGACGATGATCTCACCGCGGGGGGTCAGCTCTACGGTGCCTTTGAGCCAGTCGGTGTTGGGCAGCAAACCGATCTGTACGAAGATACCTTCGAGGTCGATAGTCTTGAACTCGCCGCTGTCGCGATCCTTGTACGCCAAACCGGTGACTTTCTGGCCATCGCCTTTCACTTCACTGGTCAGTGCACTGGTGATCACGTCAACGTTCGGCAGGCTGTAAAGCTTGCGCTGCAATACAGCGTCGGCGCGCAACTTGCTGTCGAACTCAAGCAAGGTCACGTGGCTGACGATCCCGGCCAGGTCGATGGCCGCTTCAACGCCGGAGTTACCGCCGCCGATCACTGCCACACGCTTGCCCTTGAACAACGGACCATCGCAGTGCGGGCAGAAACACACGCCTTTAGCCTTGTATTCCTGCTCACCCGGCACACCCATTTCGCGCCAGCGAGCACCGGTGGCCAGGATCACGGTTTTGGACTTGAGGGTCGCACCGCTTTCGAAGCGAATCTCATGCAACTCACCGGCGTTTTTCGCAGGGATCAGGCTGCTGGCACGCTGCAGGTTCATGATGTCCACGTCGTACTGACGGACATGGGCTTCAAGCGCACTGGCCAGTTTCGGGCCTTCGGTTTCCTGTACCGAGATAAAGTTCTCGATGGACATGGTGTCCAGTACCTGCCCACCAAAACGCTCAGCCGCCACGCCGGTACGAATGCCTTTACGTGCGGCGTAGATCGCAGCCGCAGAACCGGCCGGGCCACCGCCGACAACAAGGACATCAAAGGCGTCTTTGGCGCTGATTTGCTCGGCGGCTTTTTCGATACCGCTGGTGTCGAGCTTGGCGAGAATCTCTTCCAGGCCCATGCGGCCCTGGCCGAAGTTCACACCATTGAGGTACACGCTCGGCACTGCCATAACCTGGCGTTCGTCGACTTCAGCCTGGAACAACGCCCCGTCGATAGCGACGTGGCGGATGTTCGGGTTAAGCACAGCCATCAGGTTCAGCGCCTGGACCACGTCCGGGCAGTTTTGGCACGACAGCGAGAAGTAAGTTTCGAAGCTGAACTCGCCTTTAAGGGCGCGAATCTGTTCAATCACTTCGACACTGGCCTTCGACGGGTGGCCACCGACTTGCAGCAGGGCCAACACCAACGAAGTGAATTCATGGCCCATGGGGATACCGGCGAAACGCAGGCTGATCTCGGCACCCGGGCGGTTGATGGAGAACGAAGGCTTACGCGCATCATCGCCATCGGTTTTCAGGGTAATCAGCGTAGTGAGGCTGACGACGTCCTGTAGAAGAGCAAGCATTTCCTGGGATTTCGCGCCGTCGTCGAGGGAGGCAACGATCTCGATCGGCTGGGTAACCCGCTCCAGGTATGACTTCAACTGAGCTTTAAGATTGGCGTCCAACATACGGGCGATTTCCTTGAATTCTGGGTATAAAAAAACGCCCGAGCGAATCTCGCCCGGGCGTTTTTGAGGGCGGTTGCAGCTTACTGGGTAGGTGCGGAATACCGCCCTTGATGCTTCACAGACTTAGATCTTGCCGACCAGGTCCAGGGACGGAGCCAGAGTGGCCTCGCCTTCTTTCCACTTGGCTGGGCACACTTCGCCCGGGTGGGCAGCCACGTACTGAGCGGCTTTGATTTTGCGCAGCAGCTCGGAAGCATCACGGCCAACACCACCGTCGTTCAGTTCAACGATCTTGATCTGACCTTCTGGGTTGATCACGAACGTACCGCGGTCTGCCAGGCCAGCTTCTTCGATCAGTACGTCGAAGTTGCGGGAGATGGTCAGGGTTGGGTCGCCGATCATGGTGTACTGGATTTTGCCGATGGCTGGCGAGGTGTTGTGCCAGGCAGCATGGGCAAAGTGGGTGTCGGTGGAAACGCTGTAGATCTCAACGCCCAGCTTTTGGAATTCGGCGTAGTTGTCAGCCAGGTCTTCCAGCTCGGTTGGGCAAACGAAGGTGAAGTCGGCTGGGTAGAAGAACACAACGGACCATTTGCCTTTCAGGTCAGCGTCGGTCACATCGACGAAGTTGCCGTTTTTGTAGGCGGTCGCTTTGAACGGTTTTACTTGGCTGTTGATGATAGGCATCGTTGACTCTCCGTCAGGGTTTGTAGAAGGGCTTAGTAAGTTGATGAGGTGAATCCTACCGACTCTCTCTGACGATGGCTCATTGGCAAACCTCATGCTGACGATTGGTTTTCCCTATCAGGTGACTGTATTAATAGAAGAAATCTCAAAGCAGCGGTTGTGTCGCCAAGGTCATGCCAAGAAAGGGCGTCGCTTCAACATAGCGCATGGCAGATTTCATGTCGCTCCAGCCGACGTAACTCATCAACGACTTCAAATCCCAACCACTGCGATGCGCCCACGTGGCAAAGCCTCGGCGTAATGAGTGGCTGGTGTATTGCTCGGCGGGGATGCCGGCGCGCTCCAGCGCCTGGCGCAACAATGGAATCACGCTGTTGGGGTGCACCCCCTCCGCCCCCAGGTTGCCCCAGCGATCAATGCCGCGAAACACCGGGCCACGGACCAGGGCCGAGGCGCTGAGCCATTCACTGTAGGCTTGCACTGGGCACAAACGCAGCAGCGCCGGGGTGTGATAGGTCTTGCCAAGGTTGTCGCGGTCGCTTTTGCTGCGCGGTAGATAAAGGCTAATGCCGGCACCGGGTGTAGCCTGCACATGCTCGATATCGAGGCGACACAGCTCATCGCTGCGAAAGCCCCGCCAGAAACCCAACAGGATCAGCGCAGTGTCGCGCTTGGCACGCAGCAACCGGGGCTGATCCTGTGCCTGGGCTGCCTCTTTCGCGTCGACCTCAAGAGATGCAACCACCTGTTCCAAATGCTTGAGCTGCAACGGCTCGGCTTGTTTCTCCTGCGCCGGGTGCACGGCACGAATGCCCTTGAGCACCTTGCGCACTACTGGCGCTTTAGTTGGGTCGGGAAACCCCTGGCTCGTATGCCATTGCGCCAATGCCGACAGGCGCAGCTTCAAGGTGTTGACGGCCAACACGCCTGCGTGAGCGACCAGGTAGCGCGCCACGCTGTCGCTGGTCGCAGGCAGGAACCCGCCCCAACTCACTTCGAAGTGCTCGATGGCTGCGCGATAACTGCGTCGGGTGTTGTCGCGGGTGGCGGCGTTGAGATAACGATCGAGATCGCTCATAGAAGGCCTATTCGTACTGCTGACAGGTGGATTCGCGATTAAAAAGCTAATGACACGGGATAATACGCCAATATCCCATCTGTTAACTCATGATTTTCAACACGTTTTAATGCATGATATAGTACGTAGATACATACTACGTACCACAGTACTAAATCGACGGAGACCCCATGGCTCGCGGCGGCATCAATAAAGCAGTAGTTCAAACAGCACGCCTGGCGCTCCTCGCCCGCGGCGAAAACCCCAGCATCGACGCCGTACGCATCGAAATGGGCAACACGGGCTCTAAAACCACGATTCATCGGTATTTAAAGGAGTTGGACGAAAGCGAAACCCGCCTCACCATCACCGAAGCGCCGATAGACGACGAGCTTGGCGAACTGGTGGCGCGGTTGGCTCAACGCCTGAAGGAGAAAGCCCAGGAGCCTATCGACCTGGCCCTGGCGCAATTCGAGCAGCAGAAAGCCGCTCTGCTCGCTCAGATCGAAGCCCTCAAGGAGGCTCACAGTCAACTCAAGCAACAATTCGATATCCAATCCGCGGCCCTGGCAGAAGAAAGCGCAGCGCTGCAAACGGCCAGCACCAGCCTGCAGACGGAGCAAACCCGTAACGCCGGGCTGAGCCAGGCGTGCAGCGATTACGCGCTACGGATTAACGACAAGGAAGAACAGATTCGTTCGCTGGAAGAAAAGCACCTGCACGCCCGCGACGCCCTCGAGCACTACCGCAATGCGATCAAGGAACAGCGCGAACAGGAACAGCGCCGCCACGAAGGGCAACTGCAACAGGCACAAGCCGAATTGCGCCAGGCCCAGCAGAGCGCAATGGTGCGCCAGGATGAGATCACCCAGCTGCATCGCGACAATGAGCGGTTGTTGATCGAACATCGCGCAACCGCGAAGGAGCTGGCTGCGCTGCAGGAGCAATTGCGCAAGGATCAGGCCCAGCAGCTCAAGCTGAGCGAACAGGTAAGCTTGATTGAAAGCGAGCGCACCCTGCTTCAGGAGCGCCTACGGGTTGCCGTGCTGGAGAGCCAGTCACGCCAAGAAGCGCTGACCGAACACCAGCACACCAACAAAACCTTGGAACTGGACCTGATCAAGGCTCAAGCAAGCATTGAGGCGTTGCGCCTGGCCGCCGCCATTGCAACGGCGCCAGAGGCAACACCCGACGCTTGATCAGCTCGCCACAGGCGTGCGCATGGTGACGAACTCTTCCGCCGCCGTGGGATGCACGCCGATGGTCTCATCAAAATGTTGCTTGGTCGCGCCCGCCTTGAGCGCAATCGCCAGCCCCTGGACGATCTCGCCAGCATCCGGGCCGACCATGTGACAACCCAGTACCTTGTCGGTGTCGGCGTCGACCACTAACTTCATCAGGGTCTTTTCCTGACATTCGGTCAGGGTCAACTTCATCGGCCGGAAACGGCTTTCGAAGACCTGCACCTTATGGCCCTTCTCTTTCGCTTCTTCTTCGCTCAGCCCAACCGTGCCGATATTTGGCAGGCTGAATACCGCGGTCGGGATCATTGCGTAATCAACCGGGCGATATTGCTCAAGCTTGAACAGACGGCGCGCCACGGCCATGCCTTCGGCGAGGGCAACCGGTGTCAGTTGCACGCGCCCGATCACGTCGCCGATGGCTAGGATCGAGGCTTCGGCGGTCTGGTACAGATCATCCACTTCAACGAAACCGCGCTTGTCGAGTTTGACTCCTGTGTTCTCCAGCCCCAGATTGTCCAGCATCGGACGGCGACCCGTAGCGTAAAACACGCAATCAGCCTCCAGCACGCGACCGTCCTTCAACGTGGCTTTGAGGCTGCCATCCGGCTGTTTGTCGATGCGCGCGATGTCGGCATTGAATTGCAGGTCCAGGCCGCGCTTGGTCAACTCTTCCTTCAGGTGCGTGCGCACCGAACCGTCGAAGCCGCGCAGGAACAGGTCACCGCGATACAGTAACGAGGTCTGGGCGCCCAGTCCGTGGAAAATCCCGGCGAATTCAACCGCGATATAACCGCCGCCAACCACCAGCACGCGCTTGGGTAACGCCTTGAGGAAGAACGCCTCATTGGAGCCAATCGCGTGTTCACGCCCTGGAATCTCAGGAATCTGCGGCCAGCCACCGGTGGCGATCAGAATATGTTTGGCGGTAAAGCGCTCACCGTTGATTTCCACCTGATGCGGATCAACCAAGCGTGCATGCCCCTCATGCAGGGTTACGCCGCTGTTGACCAGCAGGTTTCGGTAGATGCCATTCAGACGGTTGATCTCACGGTCTTTATTGGCGATCAGGGTCGCCCAATCAAAGTTCGCCTCCCCCAAGGACCAGCCAAACCCGCTGGCCTGCTCGAAATCTTCGGCAAAATGTGCGCCGTACACCAACAGTTTTTTCGGCACGCAGCCGACGTTGACGCAGGTACCACCCAGGTAGCGGCTTTCCGCCACGGCCACCTTGGCACCAAAACCAGCGGCAAAACGCGCTGCGCGAACACCGCCGGAACCGGCGCCAATTACATACAGGTCAAAATCGTAGGCCATTTCACTCTCCTCGGCAGGACATCAGCATACCGACTTAGATGGGGCTGAAAAACGAAAAAGCCACCCGAAGGTGGCTTTCTCTTACAACAGGCGGGCTAACGTGGATCAGTAAGCCTTGCCGGTCTTGTAGAAGTGCTCGAAGCAGAAGTTGGTGGCTTCGATGTAGCCTTCAGCACCACCGCAGTCAAAACGCTGGCCTTTGAACTTGTAGGCAATCACGCAACCATCTTTGGCTTGCTTCATCAGGGCGTCAGTGATCTGGATCTCGCCGCCTTTGCCTGGCTCGGTTTCTTCGATCAGTTTGAAGATGTCCGGCGTCAGGATGTAACGACCGATGATCGCCAGGTTGGACGGCGCATCTTCAGGGGCTGGCTTCTCGACCATGTCACGAACGCGGATCAGGCCGTCGCCAATGTCGTCACCGGCAATCACGCCGTATTTGTTGGTTTGCGATGGATCGACTTCCATGACCGCAACAATGGTGCAGCGGTATTTCTGGTACAGCTTGACCATCTGGGTCAGCACGCCGTCGCCGTCGAGGTTCACACACAGGTCATCCGCCAGTACCACAGCGAAAGGTTCGTCACCGATCAGTGGGCGGCCGGTCAGGATGGCGTGGCCGAGGCCTTTCATCTGAGTCTGACGGGTGTAGGAGAACGAGCACTCATCCAACAGTTTGCGAATGCCGACCAGGTATTTCTCTTTGTCGGTGCCTTTGATCTGGTTTTCCAGCTCGTAGCTGATGTCAAAGTGGTCTTCCAGCGCGCGCTTACCACGGCCGGTCACAATGGAGATTTCGTTCAGACCGGCATCCAGTGCCTCTTCGACGCCGTACTGAATCAGTGGCTTGTTCACCACCGGCAGCATCTCTTTGGGCATGGCCTTGGTCGCTGGCAAGAAGCGAGTGCCGTAACCGGCTGCTGGGAACAAGCATTTCTTGATCATATGGGTCCTTACAGAGGGCTGTGCGTACGGAATTCGGCGCAGTCTAATGAGGCCGCAGGCACCTTACAATGGGTCCTGCTGGCGTTGCGATGTCATCATAGAGAAAAAATGTCAGCGTAAGTTCCGCTGGTGTTGTGAAGAGCGCCACCACCGACACGGCAAAAAACGCTTGCACCTCAGAGTTTCTATGGGCTGCATCCTTTTTAGCATGCTTTTGCGATCAGAACACTGACCTAGAATAACTTGCCCGTCCCTGCGACATTTGGCGCTATCATTATGCCCTTGAACCACACCACGAGATTGATAGATGTCAGAACCAAAAGGCGTAAACGGCTACCTGATCACGCAGCGAGCGGACGGTTGGCACCTGATCAATTTCCACGGCGACAGCGTCGCCGGGGCCTTCGCCACCGAAAGCCAAGCGATTGCGGTAGCCGAAGTATTTGTAGATGAAGCGGGTCACGCGTCGAGCAAACGGCCGAAGGGCAAGTAAGTTCCGCTGCGCTGCGCATGAAGCCCCGTTGTACGGGGCTTTTTTGTGGTGCGCCAGGCATGGCGCGTAGCGCCGTGACTGGCGCTGTTCAGCTCACTGTGGTGGTGAGCCGAACGACTTGGAGGTGAAAGTCCTCTACACACCCGGCAAGGGGAAGTGTTA